>JAAYNA010000158.1 GCA_012521105.1 Clostridiaceae bacterium | reverse complement strand
TGTGAAGTACAAGCACTTCGCAAATGTTTCCTTTATTGTTTTCATCAATATAGTGTAAAAGGCTTTCCTTATTAAAGCCCTCTGTCCCGTCATCCGAAATGATATACTGAATAAAAGGATAGTTCTGAGAGAGGACCGAATTTATAGCATCGTAGAGATAAACACTTTTATAACTAAGTGTTATTACAGTAATCAATGGTAATTCTTTAAGCGATTCTTCACTATTTGCTTTTTTGGCTCTTTTCATAAGCATCGCAAACCTCATTGGCTGTGCCCGTCATTTTCACCTGGCCATGATCCAGCCAGATGGCATTTTTACACATCTTCCGTACAGTATCGTTGGAATGGGAAACAAACAGCAGGGTCGTTCCTCCTGAGAGCATTTCTTTCATACGATTCATGCATTTATTCTGGAATGCTGAATCACCTACTGCCAAAACCTCGTCAACCACCAGGATGTCTGGCTTAACTACTGTTGCTATTGCAAAGCCAAGCCTGGCGCGCATACCGGACGAATAGTTTTTAATTGGCATACCTAGAAAATTAGACACTTCTGCAAATTCTACTATTTCATCAAAGTGCTCCTTCATAAATTGCTTACTGTGCCCGAGAATTGCACCATTGATAAAGATATTCTCCCCAGCGGTCAAGTTTGGATCGAAACCTGCACCCAGTTCTATCATCGGAGCGATGCTTCCCTTTACCCAAACGCTGCCTTTATACGGAGATAATATTCTGCATATCAGCTTTAACAGAGTTGATTTCCCGGCACCGTTGGGACCTACAAGAGCCCAGGACTCACCCTTGCGTACTGTTAGGCTTACATCCTTCAGCGCATAAAACTCCTTAAACATTAACTCTCTTTTAAACAGTTTTATCGCATATTCCTTAAGGTTATTCACCTTTTCGGAAGCAATATTAAAGCGCACGGAGGCTTCTTTGACCTGAATGCAGATATCATTAACCTTTTCCATAGCCTAAATATACAGGATGAACTTATCCTTGTTTCTGGCAAATGACCATAGTCCAATGGCCAGCATCAGCAGACTTATAAAAAGCCCTCGCCAAATCAGGACAGTCCATGTCCACCCTCCCGTTAACACAAAATCCCTGAATTGGGTAATATAGATATACATTGGATTTACTTTTGGAATCCAATAACGAAGAACTGGCGATAGATTATCAATACTGTAAAAGATAGGCGTGAGATACATCCAGGCCAGTGTTACTACACCCCAAATATTCCCAATATCCCGGAAGAACACATTTGCTTGTGCTAAGAATAGACCCAGACCAACACAGAAAATATACAACTCAATGATCGGGATTACTATCAGCAGACAGTACCATGTAATTGGAACCTTGGTGATCACCATGACAATAAGCAGGGCTCCAAGGGAAAACAGCAGGTTTACGAGAGAACTTGTAACTTTTGATAGTGTAAAAATGTACTTTGGAACGTAAACCTTTTTAAGAAGTGCTGCATTTCCAATAATAGAATTCATGGCTAGAGTGCTTGAGTCACGCATAAAAGCAAACAAGATATTACCACTGATCAGGTAAACAGGGAAGTTTTTTATCCCTCTGCCAAACATATATGAAAAGACAATCATCATAATGATCATGGAGAACAATGGATTAAG
>JAAYNA010000157.1 GCA_012521105.1 Clostridiaceae bacterium | reverse complement strand
TGGTAAATGATATAATAACTCCAGCGCTGGGTGTTTTATTAGGGAAAATAAACATGAAACATCTAAAGCTGATAATACGGCCTGCAGAAGGGGAGGAAATTCCCGAGCTTGCCATTTTATATGGTCAGTTTCTACAAAATATAATCGACTTTTTAATTATCTCGGTTTCGGTATTCATTTTCGTAAAGCTTATTACATCTATAAAAGCCAAGGCTGAGTCCATAATAAAAGAGGAAGAAAAAAAGGAGGAAGAAAAGAAAGAAGAGCCTCCGAAAATTTCGAAAGAGGAAGAGCTTTTAACAGAAATCAGAGATTTACTGAAACAGAAGCAAGGGGATGCTTCTCTTGCTTCCAGGGAAGAGTGATGCAGGTACCGAAGCAGGGAAAAGGGTGTTTGAATGGATAAAAATTCAGCATGGTATGCACTTTTCGTTAAAACCGGTGAAGAGAACAGAGTAAAAGAACGCCTGGACTACCGTTTTGGTGGAAGTCCTGCTGTAATGATCCCAAAAAAGATAATAAAGGAAAGAAAAAACGGCAAATGGTACCGAAGAATACGAAATTTATTTCCCGGGTATATCTTTATCCACGGAGTTCTTGACGAGCATAACTATAAGCAGCTATGGCGTGTTCCCGGGCTTTATAAATTGCTGTGCACCGACAGGGAGCCTGTTCAGATTCCGAAACGCGAAATAGAGGTTTTCAGCCATCTTTTCGATGAAGAAGACACAATTCAGGAATCTGACATCTTCATGGAAGGTGACAAGATTACTATTATAAGCGGTCCGTTGACTTCTCTGCAGGGGAGAATTCTCAAAGTGAACAAAAGAAAGGGCAGAGCCCGTGTTCTTTTGGATTTCCTTGGCGAGGAAAGGGTTATAGACCTGGGAGTTAACATTATTGAGGCTGCCAAATAAGTATCAGGAAAACAGGAAGGTATATGGTATGAATAATCAACAGTTAAAAGCGCTTGCCGATAAGCTGATTGAAAGCATCGAAAAAGTAATTGTAGGAAAAAAGGAGATTATTGAACGGCTTTTTATCTGCCTTATTTGCTCGGGGCATGTTTTGCTGGAGGATGTGCCCGGTACAGGAAAGACATTGCTTGCGAAAACCCTTAGCAAGTCTCTGGATTTGGAGTTTAACAGGGTTCAGTTCACACCGGATTTGCTGCCGTCAGATATTACAGGAATTCACTTTTACAACCAGAAACAGGGTGATTTTGTTTTCAGAAAAGGGCCTGTCTTTACCAATATTCTTTTAGCAGATGAAATTAACAGGGCAACACCAAGAACACAGTCAAGTCTTTTAGAGTGTATGGAGGAAAGACAGGTTTCGATAGATGGTAGGACCTATATACTTAACCCGCCTTTTATGGTAATAGCAACACAAAACCCGGTTGAAACTCTTGGCACATTTCCATTGCCTGAAGCCCAGCTTGACCGCTTTCTTATGAAATTATACATGGGATATCCCGAAACCCGTGAAGGCATTGAGATTTTAAAAAGATTCCGTTTTGAGAATCCGCTTGCGTCTGTTTTGCCGGTTGCAGGCAAGGAAGACTTTGAAGGTTTGAAGGATATTTTTAAAAATACTTTTGTCAGTGAAGACATTTATTCATATATTATTCAGATTGTAGAGGCAACAAGAAAGCACCATGATGTTTTGCTTGGGGTAAGCCCGCGCGGAAGCCAGGCACTGCTCAAAACAAGCCAGGCCCTTGCCGCAATAAATGGAAGGGATTATGTGACTCCCGATGATGTGAAGAAAATGGCAATTCCCGTTCTGGCCCATAGAATGATAGCAAGGCATTCGGGAAGCGACACCCTAAAGCCGGCAACTCATTCCATTCTGGAGCAGATTTTGCAAAGGGTTCCTGTTCCTTCCGAAGACAGACTGAAAGAGCAGGCAGGTGTTTAGAAAATGTGGGTTTACAAGCTGATTCTTGCGGCTATTGTTATACTCTTAATTGAATCCTACGCAATTATGAAATATGGTCTTTCAAAAATCAGCATTGAAAGAAGCTTTGACACCTTGCACGCCAACTTTGGCCAAAGCATTCATCTGATTGAGACAATCAGTAACAGGAAACTGTTGCCTGTGCCGTGGCTGAAGGTGGAATCGAGGATTGACAGCGGCCTTCGGTTTGGGCTGCAGGAGGACTTGAACATTTTACAGGATGAATTTCATATCAGTGTTTTCTCCATGCTGCCATATACAAGAATAATCCGAACTCATAATGTGAAATGCACAAAAAGAGGTTTTTACCATCTGAAATCGGCAGCATTGACTGCCCGTTCAATAACCGGCAGTATATCAGCAGCTAAGGATGAAACGACAGATGCAAAGCTTTATGTTTTTCCAAGAACACTAACACTTTCAGAGATGAATTTTCCGTCCCACAGCTGGCAGGGCGACAGGGTTGTGAGGCGCTGGATACTTGAAGATCCCTTTATTCATGCAGGGATCAGAGAATACAATACCTCTGATCCTATGAAAAATATAAACTGGAAGGCTTCTGCCCGTTTTGGAACCCTCCAGGTAAACCAGTATGACCCAACTGCACAGCACAGGCTTATGATAATTTTAAACGTGGATACAAAGCCCGACCAATGGACGGTAACCGATGAGCCTGAAAGAGTGGAATATGGCATATCGGTTGCAGCCACCATTTTTGAATATGCTTATAAAAATGTTATTGAGGCGGGCTTTGCGTCGAATGGCTTTTTAAAGGATATGGAAAAAGAACCGATCAGAATAGAGCCTGCAAGCGGAAAGAACCAATTGACAAGAATTCTGGAAAGCCTTGCCCGTTTAGCTATTCTAAGAAGTGTTACCTTTCATACATTGCTTGACAGGGAACTGGACAGAAGCCCGGGTAATACCGATTATCTTTTTATTACTGCCTATGTAGACGATGAAACCGAAGAGAAAATACGCAGGTTAAGAGCAAAGGGAAATGCAGTGGAGATACTGAAAATTTAAAGCAAAGTAGAAAACCCGGCTGTGCTGCAATTAACTCCACCGGCAGGATATGCAGGTATAAGGCATAAGTATTGATTTTTTTATAAGGGTGCGAATATGAAAAAACAGGTTTTATTAAGATGGTTATGGTGTATATTGGAATATTTAATGTGTTTTCCTGTAGTTTTAATTTTAGCAGGTATTTTATTGCCTTATAAAACAGCGGTTGTTTTCTCGGTAACGCTTCCTTTGCACCTGCTTTTTGGGCTTGTTTTAACTTCAGTTCTGAAGAAATTAAAAAATTTAGTTGCTGCCTTAGCAGGGGTTGCCTACGTTATTATTGTAGTGTTAATTTGCGGGTTCGCATTTTTATCGGGTTCCATGGAAGAATATATAGTTGTTATAGTTGGAACAGTTTTCTTCTATATTTGGGGTATAAGGGCAGGAACGGGTGAAAGTACAAGCAGGCTTTTTTTCTATTCAGGCGGCCTTGTTATTCATTTAATATCACTGTTTCTTATAGGCAACATAGAGGTTTTAAAGCCTTATTTTACTATGGCTATGTGGGTTTCGATTACTTACTGTTTAATTGGAATTCCACTGGCAAACAGGCGTTTTCTGATAAATGAAACCCGTGAAAAGAGTAGTCTCAGCACTATACCCGGCACTGTCAACAGGGGCAACAGGATTATTGTTATCATAATCCTTACAGGTACCATTCTTTTATCGTTCTGGCGTACGCTTCTCAATGCTTTTATTTTTATTGCCCAGTCGATATCACAGGTTATATTAAAAATACTTGAGTTTTTAGGCTCGCTTTACCAGCCCGCCGAGGGTAATGGAGGAGGCGGGCCGCAGGGTATGGGACAGATCCCGCCTGCTGAAGAGCAAAATCCTATTGTTAATATTATTTTAAACATCATTACTTTTATAATATTTGCTGTAATAATTTTTCTGTTTATCCGATATATAGTAAAGAATTATAAAAGAATTTATCAGGCTTTGTATGGTCTGTTATCCTCTTTTTTTAGCAGGTTCCAGAAGTGGAGTTCAACCGAACATGGGTATTTTGACCGCGAGGAATCACTTTTAAAAACAGAAATCCCAAAAAGGCCGTCGATATTTAGGAAGCTGTTTAAACGTTATCCAAAATGGCGGGATATGAAGGATAATGAAAGCCGGATAAGGTTTATCTATACCAAATTCGTTATTGACCATATAAGGAAAGGACTTAAGTTTAAGCTTTCAGATACCCCTTCCGAGGTTGTGGAGCATGCCCGTAGATACGACGGCGAAAAAGAAGACCACTCGATGCTGAAAGAGATGTATAATAGTGTGCGGTACGGAGCAAAAAAAGTGGATGATGGCACAGTAAACACATTAAAAAATAAGTACCTTTAATAATGTTGCAAACAGGGTTGAACACCCTAGTATAATATGGTAATTTACAATGCAAAGCCAATCGATGTACTTACTGTTTGCCAAAGAAAATTTTTGTATCACTGGAGTGATTAAGATAAATACGAAGTTTAAAACTATATTTCTAGTACTTTTAACAAGTATTTCAATTACTGGATGCGTGAGCCAGGGTGCAGGCTTGAACAGCAGTGAATTAACAGAGCCCCACGAGCTAGCATTGGAAGCATATAAAGCCGTTTTACAGAATGATACTGAATTTTTCAGTACAGATAACAATAAGAGTTTATTGTTAAACGATTCTTTGGTAAACAAGGAGATTTATGAAGCTATATTTGAAATAACACATTTTACATTGCTTGATATGGATAATGATAACTTACCTGAAGTTGTTCTTGAACTTTCGGTAAATGGTTACCCCCAGTTTTATGAAGTGTTGCATTATATGGATGGTACAGTTTATGGGTACCTTTTCGTGTACAGGGGTTTGATGGAGTTAAAAGAAGACGGAACATTTATATATTCAAGCGGCGCAGCAGACAGTGGAGTTGCAAAACTAAATTTTGATTCAAATACCGTTAAAACCGATGTATTGGGATATAGCCAATCAAGTCAGGGCGAAACTGATTTAGTCATTTCATACTTAATTGATGATGAACCAGTTGAAAAAGAATCCTTTGATTCTTTCATGATAAAACAATCTGAGACAAAAGATGCAGTCTGGTACGAGTTTTTCGAAGAAAATATTGAAGCTGTTCTTTCGGCTATGTAATGGTGAATGCATTACCTGATGTCAAGAAGTAAAAAACAAGAGCTCCGATTCATATTAGAGCCCTTGTTCTTAATTATTCTGGAGGGTAATGTGCTTGCAACCAACTGCCTGTGAAGTCATAAGCAAACACTTAGAAACATACGAAACTGCTGATGTTCTCCAGATCAGTTCCGAAATATACCCAGTTAAATCCAGTCCAGCGCCATCCCGCTACCGAGCGAGGCCCTACGAATACGAGCCATGCCCAGAACTGTCTGCCATTTTCAAGCCATATATATACAAAACGGAATATGCATGGCCGGATTGAGCCGGGATCTACGGCGCGAATGGATATGCCATCATCCCTTCTGGAGGGAACAAATGAAGGCGGGGGTCCCTGCGGAGGTCCCTGTTGCCTGGGTGTACCTACCGGAGGTCCAAATGGGGGAACGTCCTGCATGCCAGGTGGGCCAAAAATTGGACCGAATCGCCTTGGGGGTCTACCCGGTATTAACTGTTGTCTGAAAAATCTGTCTATCGGAAGCTGTGCCTGATATCTTTCATCCGGCATATTTATCACCACCTTATTCGGAACTTGTACTATATAATATGGCGGAAAACAAATTTGGACACTATTATGTAAATAAAAAAATGCCTCAAAATCTATTGAAAGATATGAGGCGGTTAAGGAATATATTTGAAAACCAGCAGTTTACGCAAGCTTTATTATTTTACGCCTTTTATTACTGTTAAAAGTTTAAAAAGTATTTCAATAAAGGCATCTTCCGACAGCTCGTTTTCAGATTTGTTTAAAGACTTTGTACCATTAAACAGGTAGTTTTTATCGGATGTCAGATCTCCTGTTATAACATCCTCTGGAGCACCTTCTGTGTTGTATGAAATAAACCCGTCAAGAACGAAGTTTGTCTCCATACCGCTGTAAGTTGTAAACACCAGGTTTCCTTTTGCGTTATTATAAGCAATATTGTTTATTGCTATGACATTGGGGTTGCTGTTGCTGGTGAAACCTGCGGCACCGTTATTAAAGGCTATGCTGTTTCTTATCACATGCGGCACGGCAATTCCTTCCCCTCCGAGCTTAAATCCGTTTTTATCGCCCTTTCCAACTGTTCCATCTGTAAGGGTTCCGTTCTCATAGGCTATGCAGCTGTCGATAACAACAGGGCCTATTTCGCCAGTACCTGCTTTTGTATAAAGGTCCCAGCCATCGTCAATATTATGGTGAGCAACACAGCCTATGAATTCATTACCAATACCGGAGGTAAGTTTTGCTGCAAAGCCGTCAGCATTGTTTTCGGACGGGTCACGGTTGTCGAAGGATTCACAGTTTATAATTCTGTTGAATGACGGCCATTCAGATAAATTGGTTGATGTATCTGTTCTGCTTATTTGAAGCCCGGTATCCCCATTCTCATAGAACCTGCAGCCTTCTACAATGTTGTGGCTTCCGCCAATGGTAAAGCCTTTGTGATTTGGGGCAGATCTTGCAAAGTCAATGCCTCTGATATACCAGTAGTTACCGCTTAAAACAACGCCTTCGCCCTTTTTATCGAAGTCTATGACCGGTCTTGTATATGGTGCTGCTATCATATACTTTCTGTTTTCAGAAGTTCCGTCGTTATACCTGGGGATAATCAGAGCAGAATCTCTTCTGTAAACACCGCTTAATAGAATTATTTTCTGACCTTCCTTAACAAAGGCAACTGCTGTGTCAAGGTCGAGAGGATTGATTCTTGTGCCATCGCCATCGGGCGTTCCATGTGGAGACACGTAAATGTTTCGGCCTTCGTTATATGTTTTCATTGTGACGCTGAAATTTTTAATTATTTTGTCATAGGACGCAAGCTTCTGTGTATCATCGGGCAGAAAGATTAATGTGAACGGGTTTTCACTGTTTTTTTCAAGGTTTGCAGTAACTGAAAACTCTTCTTCAGAGTTTACCTCCACATCCTGAACCAGGATTTTCGCACCCTGTTTTACTGTTAAACTACCATTCACATTTGCCTTTACAAGGACGTTGTATTCTTCTTTGGAAGTTTTGTCGAGGGATAAAATTTCAATAGCCGGGGTAACAGGCTCTTCCGGTGGAATAACCCGTGGTGCATCTGTTTTTGCACTGGATACTGCAAATTCTATATTACTTACATCTATTGTTGCAAGGCGTGCAGCATAGAAGCCTACATAAATTTTTGAATCCTGTATATTTAAGATATCGGGTTCAAAGAAGATTACTTCTTCGCCGTCATTCAGCTTTCCAACATAGCCGCTGTTGGTTTTAGCAAGTGTAAGCCTGTATTCGGCTTCGGGATGGGTATTTTTTAATTCAGGTTTTTCTTCTGAAATCATGATCCGCTTAACACCCTGGCTTCCGGAACCATCGGCAGATGTGACCCCGGTACGGATGAATAGCTGGGTACCGTTCGGATTCTTTGTTCCGCCACTAAATCCGCCTATTGCTGCAATGTTTGATGCAAACACGCTTGAATCACCAAATGTGCCTATTGCGTCACGGGCCATGATACCAAAGGATTCTTGCCCGTCGTGAGGGCTCTTTGCGTATTCCTTAACTTTTATATTGGCTGAAAGGACAAAGTTATCCTTTTCTGCGTCAATCTCGGTGTAATAGAAAGTGATACCGTCATGGTCGGTTGCAATTTTCCCACCGCCTTCAAGGGCAACGATTTCAACGGTTCGGTCATCAGGGAAATTAACAAAGTTTTTGGATTCTGATGTGGACTGGCCAAAGCGTGTGACCTTCCATTCGTATTCAACCGGCTCTCTTACTGTTACCTTAAGGGTTACTGGCTCAAAACCCCCGGCAGAGATCATAAGATCGTATACACCTGGTGTACTGCTGTCGAATGCTGACGTATCAATTATATAGTTTGTAAAGGCTTCTCTGTCACCGTTGTCGTACACCTTCGATACTTCAAGACCTTCAGCGCTGAAATTCTCACCAACATAGTATGTTGTTTTCGGGTACCTGGAAATTTCCAGTCCCGTTAAGGACCTTTCCTTTACCAGTACTTCAAGAAGTGCTGTTTTTACCTTATGAGTTATGGTAATTTCTTTTTCTCCTGCAATTGATGTGTCAAGGTTTGATACTGTGTATTCGTTTTTGTCGAGGCGCACCTTCGTGCCATCGCTGTAGTGGGCATAAACTATGAGACCTCCTAAATCTAATTCGTCGCCAATGAAATAAACTGTTTTCTCAGGTTCACGTGCAATCTCAATCTTTTCAATGGACGCATCTGAAACATTTACTTCAAACTCGGTTTTAACAGAAGGCTCTTCATTTGATATTACCTCAACTTTACCTGTACCGGCTTTATCGAAGACATACCCGGATGCCTGTTTACCTGAAATTAATAATGTATATTTATCTTCTGTAAGTTCTACAACCCTGTAACCATCATTATACTCGACTAACACTGTTAAGCCTTCGGCATTAAAAGTGTCGCCTATATAATAATCGGTTTTGGCCGGTAAATATTGAACTTTTATGTCCGTACATGTTAGCGGA
This sequence comes from Clostridiaceae bacterium, assembly GCA_012521105.1. GTDB lineage: Bacteria > Bacillota > Clostridia > DSM-8532 > DSM-8532 > Thermoclostridium. The sequence continues at coordinate 29,952 of JAAYNA010000157.1, read as the reverse complement.
AGGATCTCCAAATCAATGGTTTTTGATATACCGCCGAAATTGATGCTGATAGTATTTGTGCCTGGTGTACCGCTGTCAAAACCTGTTATTACGTAATCATCATCTGACAAAGTTTCTGTAGTGTCATCCGAATAAGATACTGTTACTATAAGGCCTTCCAAGTTAAGAGCCTCGCCAGGAAGATATGAAGTTTTCATTTTAGAAGAATCAACCGATAAATCTAATATTTCTTTTATTTCTGTTATTGAAAATGTTATGTCACTGAATACAACGCTTGTGTTCCTTGATGTATATAGCCCAGCATAAAGGGTATCTCCCTCAAAGGTAAAATTGTCTATTATTACAGGTTCTTCGCTTCCAAATGTTAATACATAGATGTCTCCCGTCTTTTTAAGACTTAATTTATATGTATTTCCTGGTGCGGGGACAAATTCGTTTGTGATGTCTCCCTGCTTTGACTGGCCTTCAGTATTTCTTGAAAAAGTGTATTTTGCAGGAACTTTTGCCGTATCTATTGGTCCTACTGCAATATAGTTTCCAAGGGTATCTTTGTTGGATTCATTAATTAGAATCTTGTCTCGAAGCATGATACCGAAGGATACCTGATTATTTATGTCGAAGGATTCAACTGTGGCAGTGGCTGTTAACTCAAAGTCTGTGTCGGAAGGTATCTCCTGGTAATAAAAGGCAATGCCTTCAGAGGAACTTGCAATTTTACCGCGGTTGTTTGAACTGCGTAGTTTCGCAGTTCCGACACTCGTTTCGGTGATTTCAAAGTTCTCGAAAGTAATTTTGTCCTGACCACCCACATCACCGAAAACGCTGCCCTTCCAATTGCTTTTAATGCTAATAAAGTCTGGATCTGCCTCTTCTGCAATAGCCGGCACTGTTGTGGTGGGGAATACAATCAGAAAAGATAAAAGAAATACTAACCACTTACGCTTTACCATAAAAAAGCCTCCTTTTATATAAAAAATTTGTAATGATTTTGCAAAACATGTGTAACCAACCGATGTTCGTATTTAGTATGTTACAGTACAATTTTTGTAGAGACATTTATTAGAGCCTGCCAGTAAAAGTAAGCGCTTTCATAAAGATTATTTTCATACCTAAAGAGTATACGTTTAATGCTAAAATAAACTTATTGTATGATAAAAAGTTTTTAGTAATATGATTAAGTGCTGCGAGTGGACATTCATAGCAATTAAGGGAATACTTACTATAACATTATAAAACAGTCATGTAAAATATTCAATTATTTCTTGATTTTTAATGTTAATATGTGACTACCAAAAATTAAAAAGAGGTAGAAATTCTATATTATATATGATAAAATATATATAGTTAAAAATTTAACAATCATGCAACTGAAAAGGAGGTAATGCTGTGAAAAAGTATTTGAGAGTTCAAATGCCTGATGGTACGATGTATGATATTCCCGCTGAAGTTATTGCTGAGCATAGGGCAGGTTATTTTGAGAACAATTCGGCCGAAAAACTTACATACCACGCAAGTTCGGTTAAACCCAGGCTTTATCATGCAGAAAAGGAATTTGCCCTGAATAACGACGACATATTAATTGAATGGGCAGAAACAAAAATGGAGTGGAAAGACATAGAGCCTTATGCTAAAAAAGTAAAAAAAGAAGGCGGTTATGAAAAAGAATGGCGCACTGCAGAAAAGAAGGTTATATCCTGTTAACAGTACTGCAGCCTGTAAGCTTATGATTTAGTTTTATAAGCTTTAGGCTGCAATTGTTTTCAGTAGTAAAAGTATTCACCGTCTATTATTTTATACAAATCATTCGACTTGTTACTGAACGGGCGGTTGTTAAAGTAGAGGCATTTGTCGATATTGTTAATCCCTTCTAAGGCCATTTTTGCAGCAATAACAGAGGATTTATCGGGTTTCAGTTCCTTAAACCCCGGTTTATGCGCCGGTGGAAACTGTTTTGTGTATCTGCTGTCGAATATGACATTATATATAGTATCGGGAAAGTTAGGGTCTTTTGTTCTGTTTAGTACCACATTTGCTATTGCAAGCTTACCACTGAGGCTTAAATTTCTTCCTTCAACATGCGTAATTCTGGCAAGCCATACTATGTCTTCATCGGTATAAGATCTGTTTAATATGTTTGATGCGGGTATTGCAACACCTTCTTTATTCATTTCAACCGAATAGGTATAATCGTCCCATTTAACTTCAAAACCTTTTATTTCAGCTAAATAACGGACAGGTACCATTGTTCTTCCGTTAAAGCCTTCAACATTGACATCCATTAATATTTCCTGGTCATTTACAATGAGTTTATTACTGTCTATCCACATTTCAATTGTATGCTCGTCATCGGTTAAAACGGTCTTTTTTTCATCCTGAATCCAATCAACTGCCATATTAAAGGCTTCTGCAACGAAACGAACGGGTACATAGGTTCTGTTTTGTTTAATATAGGGGTTTGTGTCTGAAAATATTGGTGTGCCGTTAATTTTTAATGTAATAAAGATTTGTTCGGTTATTTCCTGTGCATGCGAAAAAACAGGGAGGGTAAGGATAATAAATAATGCAATTATTAATAACAGGCTTTTAAAAACATTTCTATAACATACGGTCATCTTTTCCATTATATAGCACTCCTTGTACTATCCTATGTGAAACTTTTTCGTTTGCTACTGCAAAGGCAGCCAAAAACACAGTAAGTCGGACAACAGTTCAGAAACATTTTAGCATAAATAAGCAAGGTAATGAGTTAAAACGTAAAATGTAAATAATTTGTAAAATACAAGAAATAAATTTTAACTGTTAATTGATAAAATATAAATATAACCAGAGTATAACAATGTTGAAGATATTTATTTTGTCTGATATAATAAAAATTGGAATTATATGAACTATAAGGCAATAAAATTGTAAAATCTTGCAACAACAGAATCAGGTATGTTTACCAGTGAAGTGGTGGCGGATTTCATTAACGGTCATTCTGATGAGTTGATTAAAATACTGCCCGAATTGTATGTGGATAATATTTACTCTGAGGAGCTTTTGAATAACTTATAAAATATAATGCCTTATACGATAATTTGATTAATGTGTGTGATGAGCATGCGTTTTTTAAAGATAAGGAAGCAAAATGACATATGCTTGAAAGCAAATCAAAGAACTGATAGCCTATTTGTCGAACCATGGTGACATCAAGAACTAACTTGATATGGATTTGACGGTGTTTTTATACAAAAACAGATATCCATCAGAGTGCGATGAGGAAGTCTTTGAAATATTATTTAGAAGAAGCGGAGAGCTTTAAGAAGTATGCTGTTTAAGGGAGTACAACAATGCTAGGTGATATTGATCCTAAAGGTAAACAAAAAGAAGTACTGGCCCTTGATGCTACAGGGCATATTGTTGTTTTAGGAACAGCAGGTAGTGGGAAAACAACAATGGCTTTACTACGTGCAATAGGATTAGCGAATTTACCTATGCGACCTAATGTACTAGTTGTTACTTTTAACAAGGCACTTATACAGTATATGAGGGCAATTATTAGTACCCCGTTGCGTAATCTTCGTATTGAAACATATCACAAATTTGCAACAGGATATCTTAAGAGTTTGGGTAAAATATCTGTTCGGAATGATATTCTAAAACCCAAACAAAAGGAATATTACATCAGTCGGGCTCTTGAAGTCACTAAAAAAAGATACCCTGATGAATCTACTTACAAAAGACCAGTTTCTGTTTTCATTGATGAAATTACTTTTATGGAGAGATTCGGAATTGAAACCCTTGATGACTACTTAAGAGCAGAACGTATAGGACGTGCTTCAGCTTACATCAAACGTGAAAATCGTAAATGGTTTTTTATAGTTTACGAAGAATACCTAAGGATTAGACCTTCTCCCTATGACTGGGATGACATTGCCCTTTATGTATATAAAGAATTGAAATCTGATAATAGGCCGAGATTGTATGATCATATTATTGTTGATGAAGGACAAGATTTCTCCCCTATGATGATTAAATCTTTGATTACTGCTGTTAATAAAAACGGTTCATTTTCGTTTTTTGGAGATGTAGCACAACAAATATATGGTAGTCGGCTTTCATGGAGAGATTCCGGTATAAATATTACAGATAACAAAATATTGAGATTTGATAAGAATTACAGAAATCCTTCTACTATTATAGATTTTGCAAAAAATATAACCTACAGTGAATACTGGAAGAAAGATAATGATATGGTTGTTCCTACAGAATTTATAGCCAAAGGTCCAAAGCCTGTTCTTATCCATTTCGATAGTAAGAAGAAAGAACTTACATGGCTTATTAGACAAATAAAGAAAAACGCAACCTTTTCATCTAATGTAGTTATATGCCGTAATCGTGCCATAGTTAATGAGCTCGAAAATATTCTAAAGCGAAATGGTATAATTCCAACAATTATCAATAAATATCGAGCTGGATTTAGTAACGTAAAAGGTGTATATTTATCTACTTTCCATGCTGTCAAAGGAATGGAGTTTGAAAACGTATTCATACCTTTTTTATGTGAGGAAATTTTTCCGGATAAAGAAGCAATAGAAAATGCGATGTCAGAAGAGAATGCTCTTGCAGATGAGTTGAAATTGTTATATGTTGCTGTTACTAGATCGAAGTACGGTTTATTTATGTCGTATCATGGGAACTTATCTCGACTATTTCCAGAAGACTCTAAGCATTATGATAAGGAAAACGGGGAGGATTTATTATGACTGCGCATGATTTCTTTAAAGAGCGTGGTGTGACACGGCTTTGTCATTTTACAAAGTTAAAAATGTTAACACATATACTTTCATCCAACGAAGGAATACTGGCAAGTGATTCTATTCGTTCCGATGTTAAAACTGTAACAGATATCAATAGATATGATGGTGAGCTTGAATACGTATGTTGTTCTATTGAATACCCTAATTCATGGTTTCTAAGTAAAGCACAACAACGAGATACTGATCAAATATTTAGAGATTGGGTTGTACTTTACATAGACCTAAGAATATTAGATAATAGAGATGCTAAATTTTGCGCCTGTAATGCCGGTAAAGAACGTGGGAAGTATCTTTTTAGTGATTTAGATAAGCTGTTCACACTATATTCTTCACCGACTGTACTTGGGAGGTACAGAAACTCATGCATGCTGAGATGTTGTCCAACAGATGATCAAGCAGAAGTTTTAATTAAGGATAGTATACCCAGAAACTACATAACTGGAATAGCTGTAGTAAATGATAATGTTGCAGCAAGAGTATCAGCCATATTAACTACATATTATATCTTTGATAAGCAAATATTTATTGCGCCTGATGTATTAAACACAAATTGGAGTAAAATCGTCAGAACCGGAAGAAGGCCAAAAGAGATTTTATATTGAATTTTGAGGGGAGGAGTAATTATGGCTATCACACCGAGCATTGCAGAAAAGTGCACAGGTGCTATGTTGGCATCTGCAATCGGCGATGCTTTAGGCTGGCCAAATGAACCAGGAGCAAGCAACACCAAAAAAAATACTAAGGTCTATAACCGGTTCATTGAATGGACTCGTCGTTCCGGTGGGCGGTATTGGCCTCATTATGAGAAAATATTACCAGGCGAGTACAGTGATGATACCCAGATGATTTTGGCAGTTGCACGAAGTATCATAGCAGGTAATTGGGAATCAACTTTAGCATTTAAAGAAATACCATTTTGGCTGAAATATGAACGCGGTGGCGGCAGTGCTCTAAAAGAGGCTGCGAGGTTACTTAAGAAAAACGTGCTACCTTGGGAGTCAAAAGGAAATAGTAAGTATTTTACGGCAGGTGGTAATGGTGCAGCTATGCGCATTTTGCCTCATGTAATTCATGAGCGTAGTGTCAATATGCTTATAATTGATGTAATAAAAGATAGTTTATATACACATGGGCATCCTAGAGCGATTTTAGGTGCTTCATGTTATGCATATGCACTCTATTATTTAAAGAATAAGGAAACAGTTTTAGAATATGGAGAACTTGCCAGAACTGTAATTGATGGAGTAAAAGATTGGAGTACTTTAGATATACTTCCTATGCAGTGGCTCACTTTAGCAGAAAAGTATTCTGGGTTTGATTACCTTCAGGTTTGGTCTGATACTGTTTCTGATATGGTAGAGAAACTTGAATATATATCTGGTTCATTGAATAAAGGATTGCTTGTAAATGATGAGGATGTACTTAAGTATCTTGAATGTTTTGATAAATCCAATGGCGCCGGAGATGTTGCAATCCTATCTTCTCTTTACTTAGCTTCAAAATACGCAAATAATCCTACACTTGGAATAAAGATTGCAGCAAATCTGCCTAATGCAGATACTGATACAATTGCATCTATGACTGGCGGATTATTAGGTATGCTCTATGGTACGACTTGGATACCAGTTGAATGGAAACTAATCCAAGATTATAATTGTCTTGTTAATATCACAGAAATTCTGTTGTCCGATAATATGATAGGAACCTCAAAGCATATTACTAACCAGAATAAAGTTCAGCATAATAACTGGGAAGGTTCACCTATAGGTAAAATCCGATTTCTATCCGGAACAGTCGTACCAAGTGGCAAATCAGGCAGTGTAATTATTAATAAATATGAAACTGCGTTAGGTCAAACATTATACATTAAAAGATTTGAACGCGAAGGAATAATTAACTCTTCAACGAAAAATAAAGTAACAAAAATTCAGTCTATTCCTAATCAATATATAAATCGTATGGCTTTCTTGGTTGATAGCAATAATATACAAGAATTATTGGAGAATTCTTCAATAGGACGAATAACGTTTAAAAAAGTCTTAAAAATTATTGATTTATTAATAAATAATGATTTGAGTTGTTTTGACGTCGCTAATAGACTGAACGTGGATGAAAAGGTTGTAGAAGCTATAAAAATGCAGATCAAATAATAAGTAAATGGATAAAGCAAATACAGCCTTTGGAAGAACATGTGCAACTTAGTTGTATTTTAAAGATATTTATCAATAAATTATAAGAAATATATCGTGGATGGAAATGATTGGAATACTGCTGATATAATTAAAAAAAGCATATAATAACCAAAATGCAAAAGCTGATATAAACTTTGAAAATAGTAATACCACCCCTATGGTAGTTTGTATAGCTCTTGTGTATCTTCAAAGTATAATAATATAGTTAAACTAATTTTTATTTTCCATAAACCGGGTTAGTTGATTTCCAGGCCGAATTAGATTACTAAGGTGAGGTTCGTGAAATAGATGGGAGTTACAACAGCACACAATAGAAATTTGGAAAATATGAATACAGGAAAAATTAATGAAGTTCTTACTTCACACAGGGTAAATCACCTTTATTGCTAAGGCTCCTTGACAGTGCCGATAAGCTATAGTAAAATTATTTTCTGAGGTAAATATTATATGCGCCCGTAGCTCAGCAGGATAGAGCATCGGTTTCCTAAACCGCAGGTCGCACGTTCGAATCGTGTCGGGCGTACCAGAATTGGACGATGAGCAGCATCGTCCTTTTTATTTTCGGGAAAATAATGGCAGGTAACCAGCTTTAATGTCTTTTCATAGTATAATAAAAGATTAGGATATGGGGGCAGGTATAAGTGGATTGTTTGGCTGTATATGATTCCGGAAACTATACCATTAAAATGAGCAGGCATTTTGAGAAGAGAGGATATGTGTTTGAGGTTATATCTTTGCCGTGTAAAATCTCTTCCACAGGTTGTAACTACTGCCTGAAGTTTCCCGAAGAATATAAGGATATGGTTGTTTACGAAAGCAAAGCCTTGAAATATCCGGTTCGCCATTTATACAGGGTTATTAAGGGTTATACGAAAAACACATACGAGAAAATACCCCTGTCTTAATATAAACTTGCATTCTTTAGTTTATTTCAGTTTAACTTTCATATTACAATAATGTATACTATAATAGTAGGAAAACGAAAAGAAATTAATATTGTCTTAAAAAAATAGTGATAATATTGGATATACTAATTACATGCAAATAGCTGTTTGAGTTTGCATATGAAAAGCAGAGGGGTAAAATGGATTTTCGGGATTTGGATGATGTTATTGAAACCGCAAAGGAAATAACTAAAGAAGCAGGACGGATTATTCTTGAGATATATGAAAAGGATTTTTCTGTTGATTACAAGGATGACTTTTCGCCAATTACCGAAGCCGACAGAAAAGCAAATGACTATATTGTTAAAAATCTAAAGAGCAGGTACCCCGAATGTGCTATACTGTCAGAAGAATCAAAAAATGATCCCGAAAGGCTTAAAAACGACTGGTGTTTTATTATAGATCCCTTGGATGGAACAAAAGAATTTATTAAGAAAAATGGCGAGTTTACCGTGAATATTGCATTAAGCTATCAGGGAAAGCCTGTTCTGGGCGTTATTGGTATACCCGTAACCGGTGAATTGTATTTTGCCGTAAAGGGGAAAGGTGCCTTTTATGAAAAGGACGGGCATATTGAGAGAATTCATGTTTCTTCCAGAACTAAGGACATACGCCTTATGATGAGCAGATCCCATAAATCAGACAAGCTTCTGCAATTAATACAGAGAAATGGTATAAAAAATACTCTGAGTGTGGGAAGTGCAATAAAGGGGTGTCTGATTGCCAGGGGAGAGGCAGAGGTGTATTACCGTTTTGGCTATACAATGGAATGGGATACGGCTGCTATGCAGTGTATTGTTGAAGAAGCAGGAGGGATTTTCCGGCAAATGGATGATAGCGAGATGACATATAACCGGGTGAATAACCTGAATGAAAAAGGGTTTTATATTATTAACCATCCTGCTAATAAACTGATCTAATATACATAAGTTTTATTCAAAGGATACAGAGGGGTGATTGAATGAACCACCTTGATAAGCTGGAAAATAAGTCGATACATATTCTTAGGGAAGCCTATGCAAATTTCAAAAATTTGTGTATGCTCTGGTCAATAGGCAAGGACAGCACGGTTTTATTGTGGCTGGCAAGAAAGGCCTTCTTTGGTCATGTACCTTTTCCGCTTGTTCATATTGATACTCATTATAAAATACCCGAGATGATAGAATACAGGGACAGGCTTGCTCTTGAGTGGGGGCTGGACATGATTTACGGGGAAAACAAGGAAGCATTGGACAGTAAAATTACATTTCCCGATGGAAATGCAACCCACCTTGAATGCTGCAGGCTTTTGAAAACTGAAGCGTTAAAGAATACATTGAACGGAAAATGGCCAAGGTACAGGCTGAATCATACAAAAAAAGTTTATGAAATAGACAATAACACCGAGCCATACACCGGTGTTATTGTTGGGGTGCGGGCAGATGAGGAAGGAAGCCGCTCAAAGGAAAGATACTTTTCACCCAGGGACAGAAATAGTGACTGGGACATAGGGGATCAGCCCCCTGAATTTTGGGGACAGTTTAAAACCGATTTTGCGCCTGGAACACATCTTCGCATACATCCGCTGCTGGATTGGACCGAACTTGATATATGGGAGTATATAAAGCGGGAAAATATCCCCACCGTTTCTTTGTATTACGACCGGGGAGAGGGGAAAAGGTACCGCTCTCTTGGATGCTGGCCCTGCACCTTCCCGGTTGAATCCGATGCAAAGGATGTGGACGGAATTATACAGGAGCTAAAAACCGGGAAGTTTGCGAATATTGCCGAACGCTCGGGAAGGGCCCAGGACAAGGAAGATGGTGGTGGGCTTGAGGAACTAAGAAAAGGCGGATACATGTAAAGACGGTGTATTCCTTGCTTACCTTTCAGGCAAGAGACTTCTAAATGGTGAACTTAAGAAAATAGAATATAGACAGGGGTTTTTAACATGACAAATAGCGAGATCCTCTTAGATAAACGAGATTTAGTTCATAAGCAGGATATGAATATAGTAATTGTGGGACATGTGGACCATGGGAAAAGCACAGTCATAGGAAGACTTCTGGCCGATACCAATTCATTACCGGAAGGAAAATTAGAGCAGGTAAAAGAAACCTGCAGGCGTAATTCAAAACCTTTTGAATATGCTTTTCTTCTGGATGCATTAAAAGATGAACAGGCCCAGGGCATAACTATTGATACAGCACGCTGTTTCTTCCAGACAGAGCTTAGAAACTATATTATAATTGATGCGCCGGGGCATATTGAGTTTTTAAAGAATATGATTACCGGTGCAGCCCGTGCTGAGGCTGCTCTGTTAGTAATAGATGCAAGCGAAGGAATTCAGGAAAATTCCCGGCGCCATGGTTATATGCTGTCGATGCTGGGTATTAAGCAAGTGTGCGTGCTTGTTAACAAAATGGATTTAATAGAATACAGTGAAAAGCCGTTTAAGCGTATTGAAAGGCAATACAGGCGTTTTTTAAGGAAAGTGGATGTAGAGCCTTTATGCTTTATTCCAATCAGCGCAATTGAGGGGGATAATGTTGCCAATCATTCGGACAGGATGCCCTGGTATAAAGGAATGAACGTTCTGGAGGTTTTAGATTCCTTCAAGAGCGAACAGCTTCCTGAAGACAAGCCTTTCCGCATGCCTGTCCAGGATGTATATAAATTTACCAAAGGTGGCGACAACAGAAGAATTATAGCCGGAACCATCGAAACTGGAAAAATATCTGTTGGTGATGAAGTAATATTCTATCCTTCGGGTAAGCGAACACGGATAAAAACAATAGAAGCCTTTAACAGGGAACCGGCAACAACTATTGGAGCAGGCTGGGCTGCAGGTTTTACAGTAACTGAACAGATTTATGTAAAACGTGGGGAAATGATGTGCCTTGAAAATGAGCCTAAACCAAAGACCACCGGCCGGATGCTGGTTAATTTGTTCTGGCTGGGAAAAAACCCTCTGGTTAAGAATAAAATCTATTATTTAAAGCTTGGCACTGCAAAGGTAGGTATGCAGCTTGAAGAAATCCGAAGTGTGATTGATGCGTCAAACCTGGTCAGCAAGAAGAAGGAACAGGTTGATCGTAATGAGGTGGCCGAGTGCATTTTAACCTTAGACAGGCATATTGCCTTTGACTTAACGGGTGATATTGCAAAAACAAGCCGTTTTGTTATTGTGGATGATTATGAAATATCAGGTGGCGGAATAGTTATCAGTGAACTGGAGGATCAAACCAGCTGGGTCCGTGATAAGGTTCTGATGCGCAATTACAAATGGATTGGAAGCGAAATCAGTGCGGAGGCACGGGCTAAGAAATATAAACACGGCGCTGCTTTAATACTTATTACCGGAGAGAGACAAAGCCCCAGAAAAGAGCTGGGCAGAGCCCTTGAAAAACAGTTGTTTAACGACGGAAGGCTTGTGTATTACCTTGGTATGGGAAGTGTTTTGTACGGGGTGGATGCCGATCTGATAGATCACAAGATACTGCCACCGAGCAGGCAGGAGCATATTCGCAGGTTAACCGAGGTTGCACATATAATGCTTGATGCGGGTATGATATTTATTATTTCTGCAAGGGAGCTTACAGCCGATGATTACGATGTAATATGTACCGGAATACCACCCGAGAAAATTACGGTAATTTGGGTGGGTGAAGAAAAAACCACCGATATCCCTGTAAAAATGCATATAAATAATATTAATGATATAGAAGAATGTGTTCGCATGGTTAGAAAACATATTAGACTGTAAGATATAGTAATACAGGAGGAATTTGAGTGCGGTTATCAAGAAAAAGTGAATACGCGCTTTTGGCTTTGATAGATCTTGCAAGGTGTTATGGAAAGAATGAACTTTTAAAAATAATGGAGGTATCTGAAAGAAACAATATACCAAAGAAATATCTGGAGCAAATATTCCTGCAGTTAAAAGGTGCGGGTTATGTAAGAAGCATAAGGGGGTCACGGGGTGGATATGAACTGGCAAAAAGCCCCGATGAAATTACCCTTGCCGAGATCATAAGGCTTATTGACGGACCGTTGGCTTCGGTAGGTTCTGCCAGCCTTTATTATTTCGAGCACACCCCCATTGAAAAAAATGAGAAACTCCTTCAAGTCTTTAAGGAAATTCGCGATATTGTGTCTGAAAAACTGGAGAATTTAACTCTGTCTCAATTTGTTTAAGCAGTTTCGGAATTTAAAAGTTCAAGCATATTCAGTACCAGCATGGCAGAGTTATTCGCCGCTATGCTTTCAAATTCATCGTAATATAATGCAGCATTATCATCTGCATTATCGGATATACTTCTAATTACTATAAAAGGTATTCCGTTTATATCTGCTACATGGCCTATGGCTGCTCCCTCCATCTCTACACAATAAGGACTGTATTTATGATTTCTTTCTTTAAACCATCATCACTGACAAAGGCCTCACCGGTCACAATTCTGCCAATATGATAGTTAAAGCCTTGAAGCTCTGTTCTTTTACAGGCTTTAACCGCTAAACTCTTCAATTGTTCACTTGCAGTAAAAAACTCTTTGTAGGGAAAGCATGTCCTCATCTGCTACTGTCTTACATCATGATATGTAACATTATCCGAAATAACAATATCACATAATTTCACTTTTTCATTCATACTTCCGGCAATGCCGGTGTTGATAATTTTTGTTACATTAAATCTGTCAATAAGCAATTGGGTACAGCTTGCTGCATTTACCTTACCTACGCCGCAGGAAGTCAGAACTATATCCAGGTCTTTATACTTTCCCGTATAAAAGGTAAAACCTGCATATTGCTTTTCATTTACCCCGGTCATTTTATTCAATATTAATTCTGTTTCAATATCCATTGCCCCAATTATTCCGATGGTATCCATGTGGTTTTCCTCCATAATACCCTTTATTTTTAATTGCATTTAATTATACATAATAAAATCATAAAATAGAAACATTTTATTTATCCGTAATTTTAGAACATTCAGGCTCTGTATAATTTAAACTTATTTTTTTATGTATTGCTGCAATTTATTTCAATGAAATACCTTGCAATATGCCATAAATTATTGTATACTTTGTCTATCTAAACTATAGACAATAAGGATAATAGAAATGGATACAACATTTTTTTTATTCATGATTGCAGGGTTTCTTGCGCAAATGGTTGATGGGTGCATTGGAATGGCGTATGGTGTAAGTTCAACAAGTCTTTTACTAAGTATTGGCGTACCACCGGCCGCTGCCAGCGCATCGGTACATACAGCAGAGGTTTTTACCACATTTGTTTCGGGTATTTCCCACTATAAGCTAAAAAACATAGATAAAAAATTATTTTCATCACTGGTTATCCCGGGTGTAGTAGGGGGAATTCTAGGCGCATTTATATTGACAAACATTGACACAACAATTATTAAGCCAATTATAAATGTATATCTGATTGCCATGGGTATAAGGATTATTTATAAGGCTTTTGGCAAACACTCTGAGAAAATAGCTAAAAAACTGGAAGGCATAAAACTTTATATTCTTGGTGTAATAGGAGGCTTTCTGGATGCAATAGGCGGTGGCGGATGGGGGCCGGTTGTTACAACAACTCTTGTTGCAGACGGTAATACACCAAGATATGTAATTGGTTCGGTGAATGCTTCGGAATTCTTTGTGACAGTTGCACAGGCTTTAACATTCGTAACCATTATCGGGTTAAGTGAATATTGGAAGATAATCCTTGGCCTTGCGGTTGGCGGTGTGTTAGCTGCTCCCTTTGCTGCATTTCTTGTAAAGAAAATAACACCAAAGGTAATGATGATTCTGGTAGGTACGGTTGTTGCTGCATTAAATATACGGAATATAATACTTATGCTGATCTGATAAATTTAAATATGGTTTCGCAATTTAAAGATTACATAAGAATATTTCATTCCGTAAAAACTAAATAAGCTTATCTGTTATAAAAGAACCTGCAAACATATAACTGGATGCAGGTTCTTTGCTGTTTACGGCCCATATGCTGAAGTTAGCTGCACGCTTTTAAGTGTGTTACAACAAAATTTAAACAGGAATTTAATACAGCAGTTAGGAAGACAGCAGGCTACTCATATGGTATAATAATATGATCTACTTTAAATGATTAGGTTGCTTCATTTTTCAGGAAAAAACACTATTAATATTACAGCGAGGTTTTCATGAATTATACAAGGCTAAATGAAAGGGAAATCAGTAATTATATTGGCGATCCCAGGATATATCACAGGGGACGAATGTACTTTTATAATAAATTTGTGGAAAATGTATTTTTTGATGAGATAAGAGATTGTATTACTGCAAGGGTACGTGGTACATATGATTACCATGTTAAAATATTTCTGAACTCTGATAAGGATATTTATGCTCATAATTGTTCATGCCCATATTATCAGGAATACGGGAAGCCATGTAAGCATATTGCTGCCGTTCTTTTTGAATTATGCCAGGTTTCAGGCAATGAACATATGAAATACAAAAACAGTTATGAGGCTGTTAATGCTGTTTTTAAAAAAATGGAGTTTGAGGGCAGAAAATTATCTGCAGTAAGCAGCGAACAGATTCATTTACATCCAACGCTTTATATATCAAGACTCCATAATGGCATACGAGCCTGGCTGGAGCTTAAAGCAGGGGTTACACGTGCTTATGTTGTGAAAAGTACCGAAGAGTTTTTAGATGCATGGATTAATCAAAAAAAGCTGCGTTTTGGAAATGAACTTACGCTTGACAGTAGAAAGCAATATTTTTCAGGCCGGGACCAGTTGGTTATGGACATTTTAAAGGATATTTATTTGACCGACCTGGAACTGAATTATCTTAACAGCCACAACCACACCAGCCTTATTAAAGGCAGGCAGATTACGCTTACACCTTCCAAACTTGAAAAGTTTCTGGATATTATGATCGGGGAAAGCATTAATGCTTCTATCTTTTATAGTGACGTTGATACTGTACCTGTTGTACAGGAACCGGTACCGGTGGTGTTCGAAATCAGGCAGTTTGATGAGTGGCTTAATGTTAAAATGGGCCAGAACAATATTCCTGTAGAGCTTGTTCCGGGTTCGTCCTTCTATTATCTGAACGGTAAAATTTATAAAGTGCCCGATGCACAGAAAGAATACCTGTCAATAGTCAGGGAAGGGTTCAGAGTGGCCGGTACAAATGAATTTCTTGTACCGTCTGAATACCAGAACCGTTTTATTTCTGAGGTTGTGCCAATAATGAAAAAGACCGGGGATGTTCTGGTAACCCCTGTGTTAAAGGAACAAATAGTGCAGGAGCCGTTGAAGGCGGAGGTATACCTTGATCAATACAGAAGCGGTATTTGTGCAAGGGTGGTATTTCATTATGGCAAGTACAGGATTAATCCCGTATCGGGCAGCAGTTCATTAATACCAAAGAATACTTTTATACTCAGGGATATCGAAACCGAACAGCCCATACTTAACTTTTTACAGGAGGCAGGTTTCATCGTTGAAACCGGCCAGTATATTCTTCTTGACAAGGAAAAAATTTACCTGTTTGCTTTTGAGCTGCTTCCCAGGCTTCAGGAAATGGCCGGCGTGTATTATTCCGAGGATTTTAAGAAAATAACCGTTAAACGGGAGATTCGTATTTCGGGAAGGGTATCTTTGGTGGACGATTTGCTTGAAGTGACCTTTGATACCGGCGGCATAGATCCTGACGAACTGAGGGGAATTTTACAATCCCTTAGAAGAAGGAAAAAATTCTACCGGCTTAAAGACGGTGGAATACTTCCGCTGGCTCAACATCCGGATTTGGACGAGCTATTGCATATTGCCGATCAGATGGATATCAATCCGAAGGATTTAGATGGCGGGAAATTTTATCTGCCCAAATACAGGGCATTCTATCTTGATAACTTTTTTAATGAAGCAGATAACAGGGTTATAGAAAAAACCCAGGATTTTGATAAATACGTTAAAAGTATTTATGAAATAAAAAACAGGGTTTATGAGGTACCAAAATCCTTGAGAAATATTTTAAGGGATTATCAAAAAGCCGGTTTTCAGTGGCTCAAGGCTTTGTCGGAAAGTGGACTTGGCGGAATACTCGCAGATGATATGGGCCTTGGTAAAACGTTGCAGGTGCTTGCGCTAATTTTATCTGAAAAGGAAAACCGGAAAGCACCGGCACTGGTAATTGTCCCCACATCACTTGTTTATAACTGGGTGCTTGAAGCTGAAAAATTTGCCCCTGAACTTAAAGTAATTGCAGTAACAGGAACCCAGGCTCAAAGGAAGCCACTTCTGGATAAGATTGGTGAATACGATTTAGTGATTACATCTTATCCCCTTATAAGGCGGGATATTGAAGCTTACCAGAAGCATAGCTTTTCATTCTGCATTATTGACGAGGCTCAACATGTGAAGAATCATTATACCCAGTCGGCTAAGGCTATAAGGAAAATTCCTGCACAGAATCGTTTTGCTTTAACGGGTACGCCAATGGAAAACTCGCTGATGGAATTGTGGTCGATATTTGACTTTATTATGCCTGCCTACCTTTATACACAGCAGAAATTTCAGGAAAGATTCATAAAGCCCATAGTCAATGATGGAAATAAAAAGGTAAGTGAAGACTTAAGCCGTCATATTCGTCCATTTATTCTAAGAAGAATGAAAAAGGACGTATTAAAGGAACTGCCCGATAAAATAGAAACGGTGGTCACCTGCGAACTCACAAAGGCGCAAAGGGATATTTACCTTGCTGTTCTGGCCCAGGCAAGAAATGAAATAGAGGCAAATATAGACGAACTGGGCTTTGAAAGAAGCCAGATACAAATACTTGCCGCGCTTACAAGGCTTAGACAAATCTGCTGCCATCCGGCATCATTTCTTGACGATTATGAAGGGGGCAGCGGTAAGCTGGAGCTTCTTGGTGAACTGCTTGAAGAAAATCTTGCCTCGGGGCACAGGATACTTTTGTTTTCACAATTTACAACAATGCTGGATATTATAGAAGAAGATTTAAAAAAGAAGGGTTTAAGCTATTTCTATTTATCAGGAAAAACGCCTGCTGCTGAAAGGGCCTCAATGGTATCGAGGTTTAACAATGGCGAAGGAGATGTGTTTTTACTGTCCTTAAAAGCAGGGGGAACGGGATTAACTCTTACCGGGGCAGATATGGTGATACATTATGATCCGTGGTGGAACCCTGCAGTGGAAGAACAGGCAACCGACCGTGCCTACCGCATTGGTCAGGACAAAGTTGTGCATGTTTTCAAACTGATAACCCAAAATACAATAGAAGAAAAAATACTTCTTTTGCAGAAAAAGAAGAGAGAACTGATAGATATGGTTATAAAACCGGGTGAAACCATGCTTCACAAGTTAACCAGGGAGGAAATAAGACAGCTTTTTGAAGAGTAAGCATGCATTCGGCTAAAAGTTTCCCTGCATTGTACAATATCTGTAAAGCCTTGACAGTAACTAAAGCAACATCAGAAAGAAAAAGATATTGTGCAATGCCGGAAATAGACGCTAACCAAGGGTTTTGACTGCTTGATACAAATAACGCTGTTATGCTATAATTCATTAGTTAACAAACATTTTTCTGAGAGGTAAGGTAGTTATGTTTGATAAACTTGATGCGATAGAAAACAGATTTGAAGAAATTAATATAAAAATAGCCGATCCTGCCATTATATCCGACCAGGAGCAGTATGCGAAGCTTATGAAAGAGCATTCCGAGCTTTCTGAAATTGTGGAAAAATTCCGGGAATATAAAAAATATAAAAAGGCGCTGCAGGATGCCAGGGAAATGCTTGACGAAAAGCCTGATAAAGAGCTTCGCGAGATGATTATGGCAGAAATAGAAGAGGCAGAGGCAGGGATTGAAAAGACCACCCATGAGCTTAAGATTTTAATGATGCCCAAAGATCCCAATGATGAAAAGAATGTTATCATTGAAATCCGAGGCGGTGCGGGAGGAGAGGAAGCTGCCCTGTTTTCGGGTGTTCTTTTCCGCATGTTTACAAGATATGCAGAAAGGAATAACTGGTCTTATGACATTATTGATGCGAATGAAACAGAACTGGGCGGTTTCAAGGAAGTTGTGTTTTCAATAGAAGGTAGGGGTGCATACAGCAGGTTAAAATACGAAAGCGGAGTGCACCGGGTGCAGCGCGTTCCCACAACCGAATCGGGAGGGCGGATTCATACCTCCACAGTTACTGTTGCGGTGTTGCCCGAAGTGGACGATGTGCCTGAGGTTGAGATTACTCCTGCAGATATTAAAGTAGATACCTACCGGGCATCGGGGGCCGGCGGCCAGCATGTAAACAAAACATCCTCGGCAATACGTATTACACACTTCCCGACGGGTATTGTTGTAACCTGCCAGGATCAAAGGTCACAGCACAAAAATAGGGACAAGGCAATGAGAGTGTTAAAAGCAAAGCTGTACGAATTGGCACAGTCAAAGCTGGATTCTGCCATCGCAGAAAACAGGAGAATCCAGGTAGGAACGGGGGATAGAAGCGAACGAATCCGTACCTATAACTATCCTCAGGGCAGAGTTACCGATCATCGCATAGGGCTGACCTTATATAAGCTTGAACAGGTGCTTGATGGTGAACTGGACGAAATAATTGACGCATTAATAACAGAAGACCAAACCCGCAAGATTGCAAAGCAGGGTGATGGTTCATTTACTTCGGATTAAACTTTTTCCCATTCCTTTTCTTTTAGGTTTGTATAAATATAAATAACTGCCGAGACAGATGAGAAAAGGAACATAACCACCGACAACGCTGCAGCAAGCTCGTAGTTTGCATACTCAGAGAATTGCTTTCTAAGGTACACACCCAGCATAATTGGGTTGTTACCACCTATAACGTATGGGGTTGTGAATGCGCTCACATTACTCATAAACACAAAGGTCATAGCAATCATAACGTCCTTGAATGAAAGCGGCAGAATCATTTTGAAAAAGACGTTAAGCTTTTTTGCACCCACATCTCTTGCACTTTCAATTACAGAGTCAGGAATGGCCGATAATGATGCAACTATTATCATTGTGGCAAACGGGATATTAAACCAAAGGTTCATCAAAGTTATTCCCTTTGCATTATACATAAGACCGGGCCTGAAATCTTTTCCGAATAACCTTGATATACGGTTTAACAGACCTGTATCCCTTATAACCGTTATCATTGCATAAACTGCTACAAGCTGTGGTATAAACCTTGGAAGAAGGTACATTGTGCCGATAAATTTACTGATTTTGCTGTCTGTAAAGCGTAAATATAAAGCAAGCAGGTATGATATAACAATGGATCCCATAACTGTAACTATCACTATTCCCATTGTGTAAGTAATATTGTTAACAGCTATCTTGTCGGTAAATATAAATTTATAGTATTCTAAGGAAAAACCGCTTCCGTCAGAGCTTCTGAAGCTTGTAACAATGGTATTTATTATTGGATAAATAATTATTCCCATTGTAAGAATTAATGACGGTGCGATCATTGCTGCTATAAAAAGATTAGTTTTCCATGTTCTTTTTTCCATCGAAAATTCTCCTCTTATATTTATAGTATTTGTAACAGCCTTATTACCCGTTACCTCCAAAGACTTAGCTGAAAAAAACCCAGGCGGGGAATGGGTAAAATATATATATATATATAACTTAAAAGGCCGGCGGCTAATGACCTCGCCTGTTAACCTCTTTCATATGATGCTGAACGGTATTACGGCAATGTGGCTATGTTATTATCCCAATACTCATTTCTGATACTGCCTAATCTGCCGTTAGATATAACAGTGAACTTAGAAACATCAAGGTCAGCAACCATATCTTTAGCATCTGAATCGATCAGTGAAACATCTATTACCGGAATGGCAAAGATTGTTTCAAGGCATATTTTCTGGCCTTCAGGTGATATCATAAAGTTGATAAAGTCATATGTATCTTCCGGGTTTCCTCCCAGGTTCGGAACGGCAAAAACTACGTCTGTTCCGCTCAGGGCAGGCTCCAGCTGGTAGATCTTAACTGTTTCGGGCAGTATTCCGTTTGCCAGGTTAGTGAGCACCTGATCTGCCCAGGCAGGAATCAGATCCACTTCTTTATTGATTAGAAGATCCAGAGCGCCCTGGTTTTTATTGGGATAAACTGTTTTGCCACCCGATTGATAAAGGTATGGATGGATCTCTTTCAGCCAGTTCCAGCCCGACTCCCATTCTGTTACCCATTTTTCATCGGTAGAGGTATATGCCTCCAATGGCAGATTCCTGTAAAGGGCCCAGTTAACAAAAGCGCCTCCCGCCCCTCCTGTGCCGGGCGAATTGTAAGCAAATCTGCCGGGATTAGCTTTTATCCATTCATCCAGTTCCTCAAAAGTTTTTGGCGGATCGGGTACACGTTCAGAGTCATATGCCATAACAACAGTGGTGCCTCTGTAGGGTACAACACATTCTGTATAGAACCCCGACTTTATTAAAACATTTTCATAGTTAGGTATTTTACTGAAATCTAAGGGGACAAAAAGGTCATCGCCCGCTTTGTCTATATATCCTGCAAGGCTTGAACCGTTTTCTGCTATTAAATCAAAATCTGTGTCTTTCCGGCCGGCAAGCTTGGCTGCTGCAAGCCTGTCACTTAAACCCTGATCACCTGAACCCTGCATGATGAACTGCAGTTCAACAATACTTTTTGATTCAGGTTTTGAGTTATATACTTCGATAGCTTTTTCAAATAAGGCTCGTATATTGTCTGAGCCTGTTGCCCATAATGTGACTTTTGGTTTATCTGCATCGGCTCCGGAAGAACCGGCTTCAGAGCAGCTGCAAAGCATGACAGCTGAAAGTGTAAGTATTAGTGCCAAAACAATAAGTTTATTTCTTTTCATATTGATACCTCCCTGATAGTTTATTTTGAATTTTTCACCAGTGCTGATGCGCACATGAAATTAAGCAGGCAATGATTAACAGGACTTAATAATCTCTGAGATAAATTTAACGCGCCGGCCTGTTGAGCAGGTAAAATTAAACCCTTGTATGCCAAACATTAAGAGCTTCTATTTTTAATACTTTATAAATAAAGTGTGGATTATGCAGTTATATAAAAAGGTTGTATCAGGAAGCTAAATCCTTTTTGTCGTATTCGTGAAATTTTGTAAATGAAAGGGATACACTTTCACCCGGGTGAAAGATATTTGAGTTTTCACATGATACAAATGCTTTAATAATTCCATGTTTGGTGTCAACTGTAACTTCGGAGTAATGGCCCAAAACCATGGTTGCACGTATCTTGCCCTTTATTCCGCCCCGGGTTCCCCTGTGAATTAAAACATTCTCGGGGCGCACAGCAATAGTTTTATCGGCTAATTCAATAAAATTCATATCCCCAATAAAACCTGCCACATATTTGTTAACCGGATTATTATATACATCAGCAGGTGTTCCTATCTGTTCAAAAGTCCCCTTGTTCATTACCACAATGCGATCGGATAAAGCCATGGCTTCTTCCTGATCGTGGGTAACAAAAACAACGGTGATATTAAGATCGATCTGAAATTTTCTTAATTCTTCGCGCATTTGCGAACGAATTTTTGCATCAAGGGCCGAGAACGGTTCGTCCAGGAGAAGTACTTCGGGCTTCAGCAATAATGACCGGGCTATTGCAATCCGCTGCTGCTGCCCTCCTGACATCTGGTTAGGATATTTTTTCTCCATGCCCGTCATTTTTACAAGATCAAGCATCTCCATTATCTGGCGATGACGCTCAGCCTTTGGTATTTTGCGCAGCTTTAGCCCAAAAGCCATGTTTTCATAAACCGTCATATGCGGCCAGAGATTATAGTTTTGAAATACAATGGAAGTAGGCCTTTTTTCAGGAGGCAGGTGTTCAATGGGCTTTCGGTCTATTAGTATGGAGCCTGAATCACATTTAAGAAAACCTCCTATGGTTCTTAGTATTGTTGTTTTACCACACCCGGAAGGCCCCAAAAGGGTAATCAGTTCACCTTCCTTTACTTTTAAATTAATATTTCTTACGCCGTCATTATTTTTATATAATTTCGTCATATTTCGAATTTCCAGCTTAATTTTTTCACCCATAAATAAATCCCCCTTAAACTAATTCATCTTATAACCTCTGGCCAACGTTTCAGGCCCGACATATTTTCTCATCAATAAAAGCAGAATCAGGTTAGGAATGATGAGAATAAGCGCGAATACTGCTCCTGCAGTTGCGGGATAATCAAGTATCACACCATACATTTCTACCGGCATTGTTCTGTACTTTGGCAGACCTACAAGCAAAGTTCCCTGATTCTCGCCTAAGGAAGCAATAAATGTAAACATTGCCGCGACAGCGATACCAGGCCATGCGATGGGCAGGGTAATGTTAAAAAATGTACGGATTGGACCTGCACCGGCATCCCTTGCAGCATCTTCCTGCTCCCGGGGAACACTTCTGAAGGCTGATACAGACAGCCAAATCATCAGCATCATTGAACCCAGCATATGTATAAGAAGGACACCTATAAAAGTACCCATAAGGTTAAACTTGTAATAAACAATTCCGATTGAGGTGTAAAGACCAATACGCGGGAAGGCATTCCCAATCAAAAATGACAGCATAATAAGCTTTCGGCCTCTGAAGTTAAAACGGGCAAGAACGAAAGCTGCGGGCAGGCATATTATCATGGATAATAAAGTGGTTATAAAAGCTATTATAAAGGACAACGATATTGAGCTTACCAGGCTTTTCTGCTCAAAAACATACTTCCACCATTTAAGACCAAACTCCTGCGGGATAACAGCAGGTACCTGGTATTTGTTTGCGAATGCAAGCATAAACAGGTGAAGCAACGGTACATAAAAGAACAGTAAAAAAACTGCAAGTATAAGCAATTCAAAAAGCTTTTCACGCCCCAAAGTATAATACCATCTTTTTGGGTTTAAAAACTTCATTAAGAAAACTCACTCCTTTTTAAACGATACTGCTGGTGCCTGTTTTGTGCTGTTTTTTTAATGCCTGAAATAAAGATACATTACCTTTTTGAGGCTATCTTATCGGTATAAGGCAGGGTTCCAAGCATTTGGATTCTGGTCTGCAAACAACCGGCAATACAAATCCTGCCCTTAGTTTTTAACATAATTGTGCAGTTTAATTCTCGTTATAAAACTATTTGCCGAGTGTCTGCATATGATTTGCCAAATTATACTGGAATTTTAAAATATATGGCATTTGAATAATTTCAAGCAGCAGGCCTTTTTCTTCAGGTATAAACTCGGCTGTTATAAACTTAAGCTGTACCGGCAAAAATTTGTATTCGTGTCATCCTGTAGGCAGACCAATAATTTAATTCTGAAGAAAAAAATACCTGATTACCTTAAAATTATTGAGATTGACAAGTATTACACTGCTCTGTATAATGAATAAATTGTTAAAAACATATTTTATATTATCACAAGATGCACAAAAAGACAACCCTTTTTATAAAGTTTTTTGGATGATTTTTCCATAAGGGCTAAACTGCCCGATTTTGACCGGCTTGCAGAGGCAGCTAAAGCGGATGCGTTTTGTTAATTAATCCCTGTACAATAAAGGCAAAACTTAGGTATGGTAAAGAAATCCTCCTGTGATTGTTAAGGGGACGGTAGAAACTATCTGATTTCTTAAGTTGTGGTAGAAAATATCTGGAAATGGGTATATAATTTAATAAAACGAAGCCGGTTAGCCATTACTCAATTAGGGAAGTCTTTGGCCTCGTTAATAAAATATTTACCAGGGGGGGTTATTATGGCTATTAAGTGGACACCAAATCTGTCAGTTGGCGTGGACTTTATCGATGAACAGCACAAAATTTGGTTTGAGAAGGCAGGCCAATTATTTGAAGCCGGCCAGAGGGGAGAGGGAAAAGAGTACATACTTCAAATGTTTGACTTCCTTGATGAATACACAAAGACCCATTTTAAAGATGAAGAAGAATATATGGAGAGTATAAAATACCCGGAACTTGACGCTCAGAAGAAAGCTCATGCCCATTTTGTGGAAGAGCTTAAAAAGTTGCGTACCGATTACAATGAATCGGGCGGAAATCTTGTATTGTTAGTTAAAGCCAACAAGATGATTGTTGATTGGCTGACCAGGCATATTTCCTCTATGGACAAAAAAATTGGAGAGTATGCTGCTACTCTAAAATAGGAAAGTTATACCTGGCAGATAGTATACAAACAGCACATTATTTTTAGAAATGCCTATATAAGAGATTATAATAAATCGGAAAGGTTTATAAAGGGTTATTTAAAGCAATAGCGCTTATAATGCAGACTTAAATGGCGCTTATCAAGTATTGAAGACGATATTTCCCGAAGTACCTAATTTGGTGCTAACTTTTATAGAATATACATACAGACATTTTTTCGGGGAGATTTATTTAATGAAAGCGCTGTTTAAAAGACTTTATAATTTTGGTAAAGGTGTCTATCGCCTTTACACCGATACAAAGATTCCTTTTTTAGCTGCTCAGACATCCTTTTATGTTATCCTTGCTTTTTTTCCTTTTGTTGCCTTTATACTAACCCTGATAAGGGCTACACACCTTGACGATACACTTTTTATGCAGGCTTTATCCAGTTTCCTGCCTTCATCAACATATATGCTGACACTGCAGGTTCTGGAAAGTGCACAGGCAAATAAAAGCCTTTTCATATCAATTGGTGGTGTGGTAGCTTCGCTGTGGCCTTTTACAAAAGGCGTTCAGTCTCTGATTGTAAGCATAAATACAGTTTATGGTACCGATGAAGGAACTCTTTTAAAAAGGCTTGGACTTTCTCTACTTCTTACTGCTGCCTTTATACTTTTAATAATCCTGTCAATGATACTTCTTCTTTTTGGACGCTACCTCGGAGAAATAATATTTGAATACCTGGGCTCGCCTGAATTTTTTGTAAGGATATGGGATTATCTTCGGTATGAATTTTCGGTTCTGGTTTTGCTCATTGTTTTTATCATTCTTTATAAAACCATTCCGCGTATGAAGCTTAAAACAGGAGATGTTTTTCCCGGTGCCGCCGTTGCAACAATTCTGTGGCTTATTTTATCTTCAGCATTCTCATTTTTTATGGGACGCTTCTTTAAATTTGCTTCAATATACGGAGGAATAGCAGGAATAATTCTTCTTATTATATGGCTTTACTGGGCCATGCACATTATATTAATAGGCGCGGTTATTAATGTTATTAACCGAAAACATAGGGGTAACCGTCCTGATGCGTTAAAACCCGGAAAAAACCAATAGTAATATTTACATCAAATTAAAGGTTATATTAACTCTACTACACGCTTATAAATTCACAGGACATTTATTCCAGGACAGTATAAAAGTGAACCTGTTGAAAGTGATGAATATCTTTTGACAGTTATTAGATGTATTCATAAAAACCCTGTTAAGGTAAAAAAACCTGCTGAATGATAATGCACAAGCTGTAAAAATGTTTATTGATCACAATGAGATGCAAAATGATGATATGATATATGTCTTCACAGTATTGTTAAAAAAAGACTGGATACTTATAATTTTCTGAGTTATTTTTTCAAAAATTTAGAAGGAATTTAACATTTTATGTAGAATAATAATATATAAGGAAACATTGTTAATTAGCAAAAAGGTGTGGTACAATGCCTGATTATCAAGATCTTATATATCCTTTTGATCTTACTAATTTACAAAAGTCAATATTAGAGGACATTGCAAGTGAAATGGGTATAAATAATGGTAAATTAAATATTATTGATCTCGCTACAGAAATCCATAATAAATGCAAGAACGACGATAGGTATTGGGACGTTGTTATTCCATATGGAAAGCCTTATCTATTCGCTGGAAAGACATCTTTATGCTGGTATAAATTTGAATATATTAATGGTGAAAAAACAGTATTGGAAATTATTACAGATAGAATAGGGTTTAATCCATTATTGCAAAAAAATAAGGATATTAATGAATCAAATTTGTCAACTTCACCTCAAATAATAGGTGGTATATCATTATCTGATAATGATAAAAAATATCTATTAAGATTAGTCTTTAAAAGCGGATTTAGAAGAAAATTTACTGGCCTTACTCTTCAAAGCGAAAACATAATTTCGGTTGCAAATATTATCGTAGATGAAGAAAAGGGGTTTATAGAGATCAGAAGCAATGATAAAGCAGCCAAGAAAATTGAAAGTTATCTTGGGGGAGTTTTAAAACACGCAATTCAGCCCTTAGAGAGGAAAAATGTTATTGCTCCTTTTGGGAATAAGATAGAGCGATTAGCCGATGTTTTAAATGGTAATCTTGTAGAAACTGTTTCAATACCGGAAGAGATATTATCAGAATTAAATGAAGAACAAGCTAATGCCATTGGAAACATACTTATGTCTATAGATGAATATTTTATTTCAGGAGATTTAACTAAGGTGGAAGAAGCCTTACAAAATTCAAGGAATTGTCTTTATAATGAAATAGGAGATTATCTGTCGATACCCTTTTCTGCAATTGTCTTAGCTGGAATGAATAGATTGGGAATGGCAGCAAATGATGAGCTTAGGAACCAGCCTCTGTACACAGTATTACAGCCTTATTTACAACATCAGGGCGGCTTCGTAAAATTCCCACTTGCAGAAGATGGTGTTGTAAATTATTATACTATTAAAATAGGCTTAAGAACTAATACGATTTATTTTGTCACACCGAGTACTGAAGAGTGTATTAATTATATAAGGAGCAAGCTTCTTTTGTTAGAATAATATAGGCAGGGGATGCAGGTAAATGAGTAAATGGAAAATAGATAATTGGATTGAAGAATGTGCTTTGAAACCTATTGAGTATTTTTCTCCTACGGCTATTCAGAAAGACTTAGATATTGAAATAAATCAAATATTTGACAGATTAATGTTTCTGGTAAATGATGAGAAGCTGAAGCTTTCATGGAGAATTGTATGTCCGTTTTGTTTTAGGCAGGTGGATATTTGTAATAACAATGATGTTTTACCGCGTTATGTAGACTGTTGGGAATGTGGTGAAATAGAAGTCACAAAAGATATGGTTTATCCTTTGTTCTCGATCAGTGATGAATATAGGCAGGAGCTTTTAAAGCAAAAAAAAACTCAAAAAAAAAGCCATCCTCTCTTGTTTGCAAGGAGGGAGAAGGCAAGGATTTCATGTCATTAACCCAAATAGAAAACAATCAGCATTTAATGTGGGAGCCTAAGGGTAGTACCATCTCGGTGAACTATTATATCGGGAATATAGGTAATTTTTATTCAGGAACAAGTATGCTCGGGGCTGGTATAGGCAGTATAGCCACTGAAATTAATGCTGTACGGCAGCATGATCCTCAGATAGCTGATGCTCTTGAACAATTGTCTAAAGTGAATGAAATTCAACAAGATGTTAAAGAATTAACAAAAATTATAATGGAATATTATTCACAACCTGAGACCAAGTTAAAAAATAAAATAAAAATTAGTGATATTCTTGATAATATAAAGAAATGCGGTGAAGTAGCAACCGTATTAGCTCCTTTATACAATATATTAGCGCAAAAGTTTAATTTGCCGCTTTTGCCAACCCAAATAAAATAGTACGCTTCCTTGACACTCCCGTTTCCTGGGAAGCTTCCCTCAATCAGGATTCGCCCTCCGCCTTTCAATATCTTACCAACCATAGTACTTGCATTACCAAACCATATCCTTCGAGGCACACCTTATATTTGCTCAAATATCGCTTTTAAGCCTTCGAATAAACATTCCTGGTTTCTCCCTTAAACACCTGAGTATAACCTTTATTGCTATGCGGAGGTGATTTTTTGTATGTACAAACAGCTCAATAATGCAAAGATTTCCTTCGCGCATTTATACATAATTACAACGGTTTTTCAGATTTTCATTCAAATTCCACAAAAAAAGTGTTGACAAAGTATGAAATAATATATATTATTTCATACGTAAACGTTTTAGTAAACCGCTTACGTACCACGCAAATCCTCATTCCGAAAGGGAGGAATAAATTTGAAAGTTACCATAAGGGATATTGCGGAAAAAGCGAATGTTTCCATCGCAACAGTGTCAAGAGTAATAAACAACAAAAGCGAAGGTGTAGGAGAGGAGACCCGGAAAAGAATCCTTAAGCTTGTAAAGGAACTTGGCTATCAGCCCAATGCACTGGCAAGAGGGTTAGTTACAAAGAAAACCAAAACAGTAGGACTTATAATTCCCGATATTACAAACCCCTTCTTCGCTGATATTGCAAGGGGTGTGGAAGACCAGGCCAACTTGTTCGGGTATAATGTTTTTCTCTGTAACACAGACGATGACTTAGACAAAGAGAATAAATATATAAATGCACTGAAAGAAAAATATGTTGATGGAATTATTTTTACAAGCAGTTCCATTCCTAATCAGAACCACATTGTAGAACTTATAAAAACAGGTATTCCAACCATCCTTATGGACAGACAGATAGACGACAAGCACGTAGTTGGAATTTTCATAGATAACTTGCTGGGCGGTTATATAGCAACAAAACATCTCCTTGAACTGGGATATAGCAGAATAGCTTGTATAACCGGACCGCTCTTTTTGAAAAGTGCGGTTGAAAGACTTCAAGGATATGAAAAGGCATTGAACGAATATGGAATGGAAGTTGACAATGAAATAGTGGCTGAAGGAACTTATAAAATGGAAAGCGGTTATGAAACGGCGAAGGAATTGCTGGCAAAGGGCGTAAGAACTTTCTTCGTTTGCAACGACATCATGGCCCTTGGAGTATGCAAAGCTGTTAAAGAAAGCGGTTATAACATACCCGAAGATGTATCAGTTGTAGGGTTTGACGATATACAGATTTCACATGTGATTGAACCGCCTTTGACCACAGTGAGACAGCCTTCCTATGATATGGGAAAAGAAGCCATAAAAATGCTTGTAAAGCTTATAGAAGGCAAGAAAATTAGAAAGAAAATTGTTAAGTTTAAGCCAGAGCTTGTTATAAGACAAAGTACAAAAGCTATTTAGATATAAAAAGTCTTGGTAGCAAAAGGGGGGGGGATAGGTTTGGGAAAGATTATAGTTGTTGGCAGTATGAACATGGACATAGTGATAAAGGTTCCGTATATACCTGCAGTAGGTGAAACAATTCTGGCAGATGAAGTAGTTTTTTTCCACGGAGGCAAAGGTGCAAATCAGGCAATTGCAGCGGCAAGACTGGGCGGAAATGTACACATGATAGGAAAAGTCGGAAAAGATGAATATGGAAATTCACTGGTAAGAAACTTGAAAGACAATAATGTGAACACAGGAGGAATCCTTTTCGATGATGCTTTTCCTACAGGTACGGCATATATCAATGTAAGCAGAAGCGGAGAAAACAATATAGTTGTCAACCAGGGGGCAAATGGAAATCTCAGTGTTCAGGATATAAAAAACAATTCTGGTCTGTTTGAAGCAGGCGATATATGCATAATGCAGCTTGAGATTCCTGTCGAAACAGTAAAATACGTCATTGATCTTTGCAGCGAAAAAGGAATAAAACTCGTATTAAATCCCGCACCGGCCAATGTAACCATAAACGATTATCTCAAGGATGTTTACGCAGTAATACCCAACGAAATAGAATTGTCCATTCTTACAGGCAGTAAGATTACGAACCATGATGATTTGTTGACAAGTTCACAGAAACTGCTGGAAAAAGGCGCAGTGAACGTTATAACCACTATTGGTGAACGTGGC
Source organism: Clostridiaceae bacterium (assembly GCA_012521105.1). Classification (GTDB taxonomy): domain Bacteria; phylum Bacillota; class Clostridia; order DSM-8532; family DSM-8532; genus Thermoclostridium. The sequence continues at coordinate 259 of JAAYNA010000157.1, read as the reverse complement.
AGTATCTTTGTAAACAAGGACACAAGTTTCATAACAGATGCTGTTCCTGTAGAAAGAAAAGATACAACTGCTGCCGGTGATACTTTTATAGGAGCATTCTGTGTGGCTGTTTATGAAGGGAAAACCATCAAGGAAGCAATAAAGTTTGCAACATATGCTTCCGCACTGACAGTTACAAAAGAAGGAGCTCAGGAATCACTTCCGACACGGGAGGAGGTAGAAGCTTTTATCAGAAACAGCTAAGTAAACAAATACAAAT
>JAAYNA010000156.1 GCA_012521105.1 Clostridiaceae bacterium | reverse complement strand
CCTTTCCTACAAAAGTATTTTGTAACTGTTAATATCGGCAGCGTTAAAGAGTAGTCGCAAGCACTCATGTCCATACTACGATATGTTTACATATCACTACAACGTCGCCGTTACCTTCTTTGAAGTGGTTGCTTACAAAAGCAATCAATGCTAAGTGCAAGATAACTTTAATTGGTTTGTATAATGAAAAAAGAACATCACAATTTTTGTATTAAACCCGCTGTAAAACTTTTGATAGTTCATTACAGCGGGTTTCTGTATTTAATATATAACTTTGTTATCTTCGGTAGCGAAATTGACCCCGGGTTTGTAAAAAAGAAATACATTTACCATCTGCAGAGGATCGCGGATTTTAGTTCATTTAAAAATATAGTAAATGAAATACTAAAAAATCTGGAATGTGATGAAATGTTTTTAGAGAGCATTATGGTATGATCCTCAATCAATGGCGCCTGAAAATGATCTTCTGGAATGATTACATAGATAAAAATATAAAAGCAAGGATTTTCTTCAGAAAACCCTTGCTTTTGTATCTGGTGTAGTTTATATAATAAACTACTCACTCCATATTTTTTCAAATAGCCTATATAAAACAGTTGCTGCTTCTGCCCGTGTCATTTTTTCCTTAGGTAACAGCTTTCCTCCTGCTCCAACAATGATTTTTTCCTGCACAAGAATAGCAGCACTTTCCAAAGCTTCAGGGGACACAAGGCTTACATCTGTAAAATCATTCAGTACATCATAATTTATTAGCTCTGTTTCTGGCATTACATATTTCAATGCCGAAGCTGTAAACACCATCATTTCTTCTCTAGTAATGTGATCTCTTGGTCTGAAAAGGTTTTGGTCATTTTCAGCAATGCCAATTTTTTTTGCTATTCCAACTGTATGATAAAAATAATCCTCAAACATGACATCATCAAAATTAGTTTCTACCGAGGTCGATATACCCAGCATTCTTACCAGTAGTGTGACGTATTCGGCACGAGTTATATCGTATTGGTACCCAAATATATTGTTAGGTAACCCTTTGATAATACCGCGTGATGCCATAACTTCCACATACTTTTGTGACCAGTGATCTTTAATGTCATCAAAGGTCTTTTTCACAAAAGATACAGCAAAAGTCCCCATATAGTTGGTCACAAAGTTCACAGTTTCCTGCTGATTATTATATACACCTGTTTCAACTGGGTTTACATTTCCCTCTGCATCAAAACGCAATACAACAATATGTTCCGGGTTTGCAGCTTCCTCTACAGTCGGGCTGTATGGCATAGTTACACGTATAGTAGCATTGGGATTGTTCCACGCGATCACCTTTCCATCCAGGTCAATCTTAAGTGTGACGACAGGCCTGTTCCCAATCTGCTTTTTCAGTTGTTCACTGAAAGCATCGGTGTTGGTGATACCTATTCTTATCGAAACATATTCCGCATTATTCACCATTTCTTTTTTAAGCATGTTTCCAGGAACACGAATTATCCCTAAAGGGGTTCTTATTATAAAATAAGTTTCCAGCGTCGGAGCAGATAAAGCCTGTACAGGAAATCTTTGAACATATTCTTTGGCGCCATCGGCTTGCAGCATTTCTACTTCAATAGTCTTTATACCTAATGAATCGGCCTCTGTTTCGGATAACAAGTCTTGGATTTGTGTCATCGATAATATCGAGGTTGCCACACCTGTGATGTTATCCACAACCGGTTGCTGCACCAGACTAATTCTTCGAACTGCTACAGAAATCTCTTTGCCAGGAGTAAATGTTTGCGATGATAATTTTGAATCCACTGTTTTAACCGATTCCAGCTTGATTTTAGCTTTTCCCGATTCTTTCCCCCGGAAAGTGATGGTGTTGAGTTTCATATTTCCGTTCTCACCATCCACATTCCCTACCTTTGTAAAAGCAATGTATGCCTTATTCCCTTCTATCTTTGGAGAAACAGAAAAACCCTTTATTCCCGATACCGCCTTTACTAACTCAAGCTTTTCGCTGTCAAAGGATAACACAGCCTCATAAGCATAAAGGTCGTTTATGTTTATCCCATCAAGGGATACATTTATATACGAGCTTCCTGTATCGGTATTACCTGCCGCAGATATTGAAAACACAGACTCTGCCGCAAAACATATGGTTGGGCTAAACACCGTTAGGGAAGTCAGGGCAGTCATAAGTACATATAAAATAAAACGCTTCATGAAGAAATCCCCCTTTTCTTTCGTTCTACTATTGTTGTTCCAGCATCTTTTTGGCAATGAATGTTATATCCAGAATATCTACTATACCATCGGGTTCTTCGTTATTCCCGGTAACATCGCAGTGTCTTGCCTGTTCCCATTTTAGATCCCCTTCCCGAACAAGGTAATTATATGCGGCAATAGCTAAGTCTCCAACATTAATTACTCCATCGTAATTCACATCCCCCAATATACCAGGAATTCCGGTTATACTTATTCCAGCGGATGTGTTCCCTGTTTCATCCACCGTCTGTATTTTAATTGCTACCACCTGCCCGTTAACCAATCCACTGATAGCGAGCTGCTGAACACCTTTATCAACTTCATAAACGTCACTGTTGTTTACCGTTATTATTACTTTTTTGAAATCAGCATCTTCTGGATCATTCCAATTTAGTTTTAGAAAACAATTGCCAGCTTTAACGGTAATATTGGTTACTTCTGAAGGAGGAATTTGATCTCCCGCTTCAGGGCTTCCATACACAGTAACTCCCTGGGATGTATTTCCTTCAGAATCCATAGTTTTCAAAACAAACTGATAAACCTCTCCATTGATGAGATCTGGAATAGTGATAGTCTGCTGCCCTTTTTCCACGGTATAGGATTTTGTTCCATCTACAATTATCAGAATACGGTCATATTCGCCACCCGGTGGATCAGTCCATGACAGTGTGATTTTAGTGTCTCCTGAAAGAACTTTAACATCTGACACTTCAGGAAGAATAACCGATGCTATTGTTATGTTGATGGAATTGGACGCAACAGGTATTTGATCGCCGGGAGGTGCTGTTCCTGCCAAAGCGTTTTCAATGTTAAATAACCCTGTGTAATTTCCTACTACATTTCCAGCTTTAAATTCTAGCGTAATGATACGGTTTCCCTGTCCTGTTATGGGTGTGTTATCAGTTCTGGCAACATACACAGTTATGCATCCTTCAGTGCTTTCATCAATACGTATAACGCTAATACCGTTCTCGGGTTCTTCATACCCTATGTACTGAAAATAATCGGCATCGTACTGTAAACTGGCTTGAACTGCATATATATCGTTTCGGGAAGAAGACACATCCATAGTGACTGAAAATGTCTGTTCGCTTTGCACTTGTTCAGGTCCACTCAGATGTATTCTTACCCCTTCCTCAGGAATTGATGTAATCACTACACCGTCAGACTCGTTCCCGGAAGTGTCCACTGCAGTAATTACAAAACGGTACTCAATTCCATTATCAAGACCATCGATTAATAACTGCTCCACTCCCTTATCCACTTCAATAACTCTGTCTGAAACTTCTATTCTAATTCTGTCTAAATCCTTATCAGCCGGATCATTCCAGTATAAAAAAATACATCCGTCATCTGGTATCCCGTATGCATTTGATACCCGTTCCGGGGGAGTCTCATCTCTGGGAATACCAAAAACAACTGTTTCGCCCAGAATCACGCCACTATTACTTATAGCAGATAACCTAAAGGAATACTCTATTCCATTTACCAAATTAGTAAAAATCGCTTGTTGGACCCCCTTATCCACATAAACTGTTTTTGCTGCGCCGGTAATTTTCATCCGGGAAAAATCCCCGTAATCCGGGTCATTCCACTGTAACGTTATCTGCCCGTCTGATTCTGTTACAAAGACCTCTATATTAGTAATGCCCGTTCCGGCAAAAGAAGGAGTGACAAGCGTCAGTATAAGAACGAGCATCAGGAATATATTTATTTTTTTACTCATTTTATGCATAATTTTCACCCCTGATATATAAGAACTTGTCCATAATAACCTGCTTATATTTCTATCTTAAAATATTAAGTTATTATGCAACATGGTTTATATCCATAAATAAAGATAGTATATTTTTAACTGATATTGTTTGATAATGATATGGGCAGAGTTTAAAATCTGCCCATATCAATAAATGTTATGTTTAGTTCAGAATGCTTCTTGCAATGATTGCAAGGTCTAAAATATCAACTGTACCGTCATTATTCACATCAGCTATTTGTGCCTGTGACCAGTTTTCACTGGAACTGTCGGTATTATAGTAGTATGCTGCTATTGCCAAATCTCCAATGTCTACACCACCATTACCGTTCAAATCTCCAATTAACACGGTTACAGTACAAGTTGCCGTCTTACCTCCATCTTCGGTGGTAACTGTGATAATTGCCTCTCCGTTTCCAACTGCGGTAACAATACCATTGTCCACAGTTGCTACGTCGGTATTGCTTGAAGACCAGGTTACGTTCTTATTCGTTGCATTGGCTGGTACAACCGTTGCTGTTATCTTTGCACTCTGTCCTGTTTTTGTCATATACAGGGTGGTTGTATCAAGACTTACACCTTCAACAGGAATAGTTGTTTCAATTCTGACAGTAACGGTACAGGTAGCAGTCTTACCGCCATCTTCAGTGGTGACAGTTATAACCGCTGTTCCTTCACCAACCGCAGTGACAATACCATTATCTACTGTAGCAACACTTGGATTGCTTGAAGACCAGGTTACGTTCTTGTTGGTTGCATCATCAGGCTCAACCGTTGCTGTCAGTTTTTCGCTCTTACCTATTGCATCAAAGGATAATGTTGTTTTATCAAGGCTTACTGCGGTTACAGGAATACCTGGAATGGATACCGGCAGCGTACCGCCAAATGCCTGAATTACTGTTCCTTCTGGTGCAACACCCAACTCTGCTGACGAAACGGAGATTTCACCTGTTTGCCCAATAGCATCAGAGGCTTGGAACTTTAACTTTAACAAGGAAGCATTCCCAGTAAGAGCTTCTTTACTGAAGGCAATAACACGTACAATTCCAGGAACCAATTCGGTTTCTTCGTCAGGAATTATTATCTCAACGCCTTCGGCTGCTTCCACATCCAAAAGAGTAAACAGGTCAGAGTCGTAAGTAATAGTGATGTCTTCTGCATAAACATCATCAGCCACATTTTCCATATCCACTTCTACAGTAAACTCACTACCAGGCTGTATTTCAGTTGCCCCTTTCAGCACCACCGAATTCTCGATAGTATTTGCAACAATCACACGGGCTGTTGCCTTTTCAACGCAGCCTTCTATCGAGCCTTGTACTGTAAATACGCCATGGGTGGCATAGCTTTGTGGGTTTATATCATCCCATACAACTGCTTTTTGCTCCTGTACAATGCCGATATCGTTATAATTAACAGATACAGTCACTGTTTCCGGCAGCACGGGTGCAACCCCGGGAACTGTGTCAACTGCGACATCTTCAATACCTCTGATTTTGCTTTTTGTGAAGAACCAGTCTATTAGCATTCCGCGTTCCGGGTGATCCGGGTCAATATATTCATTGTATACGGGAAGCCATGAGCAGTGAGGATCAAATACCCAGCCGTTATAAGGAGGATTATCCAGCCTGTTTTCTGGCAAAATAGATAATAAGGAGTCATTCCAATATTGGCTGTAAGTATTATTGTTATTAACAACCAAGAAGTAAAGGAAATCATCTTGGTCAACAAAGGTCCAAAGCGGTAAATAAGCAACCTTCAATGCATTTTCCACATTATTTGGTCCGCCGGCAGGGCATATTGGCGCAGCAGCTGCCGGTATTTCAGGGAAATTTCTAAGGAATGTCCATGTAGATCCTCCGCCCATAGAGAACCCGGTTACATAGATCCTATTTGGGTCAACCTTACCATCAGCAATCATTTGATCAATAACTTCTTTAACTTTCCGTATGGAAGCATCGTCTGACGCATTACGTGGTGCCAGAACATGGCATGGGTATTTTGCCTGATTTTCCGGGTTCGCCCATACTGTACCGCCGTTGCTGAATCGTATAGGTGTATAAATATCATTGCCCTGGCCGCCGCCATGGAAGAAAACAATCAGTGGAAGCGGTGTTTCGTCATTCTCGCTGTAAAAATAGCTATAATCCAATCCGTCATGATTTGCATATTTAAACTTATCAAGGACTGGACTAACAACACCAGTCTGAACAAACGCTTCAGGTATTAACTTAGAACCGTCCACAAAGTCAATATGAGTACCGCTGAAGGTAATTGTATACTGGGAATCAAATGTATATCCTTCATCATTGGTGTAGCCACCATCACCCCACCCTACGTCAGGAAAATCTATTACAATGTATCTTCCTGTATCGGACGGATAACCTACATCATTTACTTTGCTTGTATAAATATCGATTATCTCGCGGGGGCCATCATACCATACATAGCTCGGATCCACTATTCTAGTGGCCAGAACATGAGCGCTCCAATCGGAAATATTCAAAGAAGAACCATCTACTTCTTTTCCTGCGTCAATAATCAGTGCATCGGTGCGTTCATGGAATGCAAAGTTTTCATTTCTTAGTATGAAGGGTAATTCGGCATAGTCATGCTGTTTTTCGGTAATCAATAGCTTAACAGCCTTTGAAGCGAAAAGTGTATCATTGTCATAGGCATTGACAATAATCCTGTACTCGCCGGCCTCTGGAGCCTCGGATATCTCAACCCTTCCAGTACCATTTGTAAGCTGGAACTCATCGCTGTATTTTATGCCATCCTTTTCCAGGTAAGCAACAACATTATAGTTTTGAATATCCTTAGAAACAGCATTAACAAGAATGCTTGCTGGTTCACCAGCAACAATTTCACTGGTATCGGCGGAAATTGTCAAGTCATACAGTGAACGAGGTGTAAGACCTTTTTCCATAAGGTAGCCGCTTGGGTCAAGAACTGCATAGAACGCTTCTTTTGGAGCAAATGTACGGTCAAACAACTGTGGACTGTACTCGCCGCGCCAGCTTCTGTTATCTGAGTGACCCCAGAAAGTTACACGTGTAATATGGGCATCATAAGCCTTGTAATATTCAAACAAACGAGCATAGTAGATAGCCTGTTCTACCTGCTGTTCGTATGTAAGGGTTGGAGAAGTGGGTCCATTATAATGGCCTACGGGAACATCCAGTTCGGATACAGTGATCCTGACTCCAGCCTTAATAAAACGTTGAATGGATGCTTCTATTTCGGATACATCTGGGTGCTCTGTGAAATGATGGGACTGCATACCAAGTCCTTCAATGAGTTTGCGGCTGGGATCGGTATTTCGGGGATCGGTCTTCCACTTTTCGTTCAGTTCTTCAGCCATCTGAGCCATTGCTTCCCGTTTCCAGTCTTCTGTTTCATTATAATCGTTGTATTCAAGAACTGCGTTCGGGTCTGCCAGACGGGCAAAAACAAATGCGTCATAAATATAGTCTGCTCCGCTTTCACCCTTTGTTGGGTCAGCACCATTGGCATATGCCCTGTACCATGGAGAGCTCTTTCTTAATACATCTCTCCAATTATCGAAGGGAAGAGAACCACCATCGAAAGCTTCATTAACAACATCCCAGGAAATAACTTTTCCGGCATAGTAACCTGCAACATTATCAATGAATTCCTTCATATTTTCGCGGGCTTCTTCACGAGTAACCGGAGTATTGTCAGGGTTATTGGTCAGCCAACTGGCAGATTGAGAATGCCACACCAATGTATGCCCATGAAGTAGAATCCCATTCTCCTCAGCCCATTCAACAATAGGTTCGGCGCCTGAAAAGTCATATTGACCTTTTCCACTACTGAGGTACATGGGCTTCATATGGTTTTCTGCTGTAACAACATTATACTGATGCTTATACATTGCAGTAGTATTGGCATCCATTTGATTAGGGGATATTATGTTACCAAGCAGAAAACTGTCTTTATAAGCTTCTGCCAATGAAGGCAGGGTAAGATCCCATTCCGGACGTGTAATTACGATATTGTCAATATACCAAACATCAGGATGGTTGGTATTATTGTCTCCCAAAAACGAAAATCAATGCTTGTAATGTCTTCAGTCATCACAGGCGTACTAACGCTGAGCGTTCTCCAGCTGTCCTTCTGTCCAAAACCCGAGGACCAGGCATTTGACGGAAGATTATATTCAGTATTGGAGTAATCACCGTTTAATACAATGCCGAGACCAAAAAACCAGGTTGTGTTTGGGTTCAGCTCAGAAGGAATATAATAAGATACCTGAATATCATAAGTTGCGCCTGCACGTAGTGGTTCAGGTAAATTGAGGCGAATGGCATTGTCTGCATTTGCGTAGCTTTCCCCCTCAATATGTTTTCCCTGAAGAACAAAATCATCACTAAAACCAATACCGCTGCCGCTAATCCATTCAACTTCAGATGCTGATGCTGATGAAAATAAAGATTCCTGCGTAAGTTTTTCTGCTGGGGTGAATGTGAACTTATACAGTTCATTTGAAGCAAATACCGGGACATAAGCAAGTAACCCTACAAAAAGAAAAGCAGTTAATAAAAACGATAAACTTGATTTTAAAATTTTTTTCTTGTACACTGATACCCCTCCTCTAAAAATATGATTTTAAAATGATGATAAAACGTTTTACTACAGACATATCCTGTTCATAATACCTCACCTCTCATATACTTTTTGTATATATTTTTTATTCAATTTCAGTTATCGCTGGACACAGAATGATTTTTACACCAAAACTTTAAAAGTGAATAATCATAGCTTAATTAACACCTGTTGGTTGCTTTTTCAGCAGTTATGCATTTACTCAATTCCATTACTTCATGTTGCTTTAGCTTTATGGATTCTCCATATTATTTTTATGAACACATTTGTCATTTCAGAATTTTCTGGCAATAACTCAACTATGATTTCCAGGTAGTATTATATTGATTGTACAGATTGTGATGTCAAAATTACGAAGTGCTTTTTACACTCATATATAAACACACATTTTTTTTCGTGTCAATTTATTTACTATATATTTCCCATTCAGTAAATGCTGTTTTACTTGTTATAGGTATATAGCAGCTTGTTTTAGGCATTTTACAATCATGCAAAAAGGCATGGCTGCAATACGCCATGCCTTTTATTGCGCTGTTTTATTCGTTCAATCATTTGAATATGCGTTGAACAAATTCCCTGAGGCATTTTCTCCAAACCGTCCACTCGTGGTATCCCGGGCATGTATAAAGCTGATAATTAATTCCTGCTTCGTCAAAATACTTTAAATCTTTTTCCAGTCCTTTTACTATTCTTTCCTCCTGCTCTCCATATCCGAAGAAAAACAGCTTCACTTTTTCGTTAAAGGCTTTAGCATCCTCAAAGTTTTTGTAATAATTAAAATCGCAGTACCATCGTCTTTCAATTGTCCCACTGAATATACCAATGTACGGAAAATATCCAAGATTTCTCATTGTTGTCATGGTAGTCTGGTAACTACCCATTGAAAGACCTGCCATTGCCCTGTTTTCATTCCCCTCTGCAACTCTGAACTTTTTTTCAATAAAGGGTATACAATCTTTCATAAGCATTGAATCAAAATCTCCGGGTATAAATTCCTCTTCCTTGCTATGGTTCACACAGTAAAGGCAATTCATAACAATTATCATAGGCTGGCATTTGTTTTCTGCTATCAGATTGTCCAAAATATAATTCACTTTTCCCTGCCAGACCCATCCGGTTTCGTTCTCACCACCGCCATGCTGCAGATACAGTACCGGATACTTTCTATCGGTTTCCTCATCGTACCCTGGTGGTGTATATACCCAACAATCTCTGTATCTGCCTGTAACCGATGAAAAGAAGTGTTCAATGCGCAGTGTGCCGTGGGGAACATCTTTAAGTATATAGAAATCGTCTTCTGGAATATTAAAAAAGTTAATAGCCTTATGAGCACCATACCCAATTGGAGCCTGAGGGTTTAGTACACATGTACCATCGACAAAATATTCATGATAATGAAAACCCGCCGGAATTCCACTGACTGTTACGCGCCAGTAACCATCCTTATCTTTGGTCATCTCATGTCTTTTATCTGTCATTGCCAACCCCTTAAATCCGGCTACAGAAACACTCTTTGCATTTGGTGCGTAAAAGCAGAAAGTAACGTCACCATTATCCTCAATTTTTACACCAGGGGGTTCCAGGTAATGCCTTGGGCCAGTATTACCTTCCCTATCTGTAAAAGGCATCATTTTTAAGTTTACAGCATCAAAAAATAAAGCATCAGAATGAAGAGCTTCGTTATCACTGAATTTATATGCCATAGTGTTCACTCCTTTAATTCAATAAAATGATTAATTAACAGAACTTATAAAGTCATACTGTTGGAGTTCCAGCTTTTACTCTACCCTTTCGTATTTGATAAACGCTAAAAAGTGCTGCACCTGCAATCATTAAAACTCCTATGTAAAAAAACATGGTTTGATAACCAAATAATGCTGAAATTTTTCCCCCAAGAATGGGGCCGAAACCTTGACCAATATCAGCACCGATATAATAAGTGCTTGTTGCAACTCCCACTCTGCTGGCATCCACTTTTTTAATACATGCAGACTGCAATGCAATCTGCCCGCTGCCTTGTCCTACTGCTTTCAGAAGAGCGGCAACCAAAATAGTTAAAATACCGGAGGAGGATCCAATAAGAAGCATGGACATAGCAGTAAAGGCCAAGGATAGGTTTACAATTAATAAAAGACCTGTCCTGTCAACAACTCTGCCTATCAATAGCCGCATTAGAAAAAGAGCAATTGAATTCATAGCGAAAAACAATGCAATATTCGAAATTCCTCTTTGCTCTCCAAATAGAACAAGAAATGAACTAACAATACCATTTCCCAATGAAAATAACCCTGCAGTCAATGCATAAACAATGCATTCCTTCACTACCAGGTTTTTAAAACTAAAAGCAGGTCTGTTTCCCTTAATATTCTTAAATTCTGTTGCATTTTTCCAAACTAAAAGCAGTCCTGCAGCCAACATTGTCAAAAGGAATACACTTAAAAAAAGCGCCTGATATCCATAATGATCCCTTATTGTAATTCCAATAGCGGGTCCACAAGCATGTGCAATAATCTGTCCCATGCCAAAATAGCCAAGACCCTCTCCCAGACGTTCCTTTGGTATGTACTCACTTATCAAAGCCATATTGGCTGTGCTGTTTATTCCGAAGGCAAATCCGTGTAGTATTCGGAAAACAAGCATTACAGCCATGTTTGGTGCAAAGGCATATCCCACAAATGAAACACAAATCAGCATTGTTGAGAAAATACATATGTGGCGTTTATTCATTAAATCCATTGCCATTCCGCTGAATGGTCTGATTATCAATGCTGATAATGAGAAAATTCCTGATACCGTTCCTGCTAATGTTAAACCTGCTCCCAGAGTTAATGCATAGGGTGATACTATCGTTGCAATCATGCTGTATCCGAATGCGACTATCAGATTAACAAAGGACAGCAAACAATAGGCTGGACTAAATAATTTCTGCATACAAACCTCACTTTAGTGCTTTTCCCTACCCGGGAAGCACTTAACTGATAATGTATGTACAGTGTGAAGCAAAAGCTGCACCACCAAATTTGTTAAAAACATGGGATTAAAAACCTACCATTTGAATAATAGCGGTAACATATCACAGGCACACTTTCTCCATACATCCCATTCATGATGCCCCGGATAAGTGTTAACTATGATATTGTAACCTTCCGATGCCATTTTTTGTGCTTTTGGTTTTGCATCTCTAACCATTTCTGCTTCATCCTCGCCCATGCCTACAAAAAGCAGATGCACTTTTTCATTGAATATATCAGCCGATGCAAAGGTATCGGAATAATCATAAATCCCTAGTGCATCTACACCTAAAGTACCTTGGCTTTTATAGCTGAATCCACCGCTAAAAATACCTAATGCAGAAAATACATCAAGATGCCCCAACACAGTCATTCTTGCATGAATGGAACCAAATGACAAACCCGCCATGGCTCTATGATCACGATCTGACAAAGTTCTGTATTTCTTGTCAATCATAGGAACACAATCGCTGCAAATCACTTCATCAATATCTTTTAATATGAATACATCATCTTTAATATTTTGAAAATTGTACCCGCAGTTCATAACAATAATCATTTCTTCGCATCTGTTCTCTGCAATAAGGTTGTCCATAATATAATTGATTTTACCCTGCCAAATCCAGCCTGTTTCATTCTCGCCACCACCATGCTGAAGGTAAAATACCGGATATCTCTTATCTGTCTTTTCATAATTAGGTGGTGTGTACACCCAGCAATTCCGATATCTTCCTGTAACAGCGGATTTATAAATTTCCATGTGGATGGTTCCATGAGGCACATCTTTAAGCAAATAGTCTGTAAAATTCGGGTCGGGTACTTCAATGAAATTCATCGCCTGTGAACAACCATATCCAATTGGAAGCTGTGGATGTAAAGTTTCAACGCCATCTATAAGATAGCTGTGATAATGAAAACCCGGGCCAACATCGGTAATAGTGGTCTTCCAGTATCCAGGCATATCCTGAACAGGTTCCAGGTCATATGTGCCTGCCATAGAACCGCCCAACCCTTTTAATTGAACTGTTTTTGCACCGGGTGCATAATATGTTATTTCAATGTCACCGTTTTCCAGGGTTTGTGCACCAGGAACGTTTTTAAACTCTTTGAAGTGAAGCCTGTGGCTACCTCCCGGAACCTTTGCCTGATTAATTGGATCAAAATACAGTGCATGGGTCCAAAGTGCCTGATTGTGAAATAAATCCTTACTCATGATACTTCATCCCTTCTCTGTGATTATTGATATAGAATTCTGACAGCACATGCCAGCATTCTTAAATTGTATATTTTATTCTCTGTTCATAGGTTAGGTTATATCTTAACTTGGTATTGAAAAATTAGCAGATAGTTTCGATGTAAAACGTTTTACCACTTTGTCTTATGTTGAAAAATGAAGTCGTTACCAAAGACAAAATGCTCACTTTTTCTATTTGGTGATGTAAAGATTTTTGAAATTACCATTAATGCTAAATCATTTTAGCTACTAATAAGCATAAAACAAGACATGCTATCTGTCAACTTTTTCATTTTTTATTAACTATAAGGGATTTATGTAAACCTCTAAAATGCTTGAACCTTTTTATCTGACCGAGTAAATTAAAAAACGCATAGAAACACCTACGCTGAAGCGCTTCTTTATGCGTTTTGTGTGCCGCGCATCTAAAGCATTTATTAAATGCTCCTTAAGCTATGTACTAAAACAACACTAAAGCAAAACCTGCTTAATCCAGGCTGTGCAGGTAGGTTTACAAGGAGCATTAAACAAAGATATGTTACTCACAATCAACTCCACTAATGCCTATTTGTTAATGTAGAAGAAATAAACTGCAATTAAAATTAATATGGCAATTATAAGTGCAATTACTTTCACAGCACTGACAGGCGCCTTACCTTTTACCTCTCCGGTCTGACCATTAACTAAAAATTTGTATATTTTATCGCCATATTTATATGCCGATATCCATATGGGCAGCAGAATATGTTTAAACTTTACATCCGAGTATGAAGTATTTATTCTTAAGTTTCTTACTTCATCGGCAGCAATTTGATTTCTTATCAGGCTGTGTAATTGAGATCTGATTGTTGACTTTGCTTCGTTGAAACCCTGTTCCAGCCCGATGCTATATTTTTCAGCACAAAAACCCGATAAATACTCACTTTTATATGGAACCAGCTCCTTCAGATAGAAAGGTTCTAGCCTTTTAATCAGATTTCTGCCTTCCTGGTTTGAAGCGCAAACTAAAACATCATTGAAATAATGGCGGTATGTACCCGATGTAGAATACCATCGGGTCTTTCTGACCCTTCTTTTTTCATAGCGCCCTTTGCCTTGGCTGTTCTTTACATAAACATTTTCAGTGACATAATAATACATTCCTTTTTCAGCCGTGTAAAAGGAATAGGTGTCTGCATCATATGTCCAGAACGGAATATATACACCCTGTATTTTCTCTTCCTTTGCCATTATCTTAAGGTTATTGGGTGAAAAGTAACGCTTTTTAAGCCATTGCCTGAACTTGTCTATTGCCGCTTGTTTATCAATTTTAAAAGGAATTATCGTTTCGGGTTTAATTACATCTTCATTTGATTCTGGTCTAATATGTATTGAACCACAAAAAACACATTCCGTAGTTAATTGATTAGCATCAATAACCGTTTCTGCTCCACAACTGTCACAACGGATGATAGTTGTTTTGCCGCCCCAGTCTCTGGATACCGTTTCCATTGCGGTTTCAATCGGGTACTCTTTTATTACAGAATAATCATCTTTGGTAATTTCAATGGTGTTTCCGCAATAAGGACAGGAAAGGCACTGTTTTTCTACATCGAAAACCATATCTCCACCACATCCGGGGCACGGAAATTGCTGTGTTACTTCATTCATTTTAAAACCCCCAAAATATGTTTAATGACAAAACCGTTATACTATTCTGTTTATTAAATAAGGCTAGTTCACTATGCACTTGCGCAAATTTTGCGCCGCTTTTAGTAACAGCGGTTTTCCTACCTTCGCAAAAAAACTTATACAGGTGTTCCGCATTCACCGCAGAATTTGGCTTTAACAGATAATTTAGCACCACATTCTGTGCAGATTTTTTCTTTAATCTGAGGAGCACCACAGTTCATGCAAAACTTAGACTCCTTTGGAATTTCAGCATTACATTTAACACAAGTGGTGGTATCCATTCCAACAGGTTTGCCACAATTAGAGCAGAATTTTGAATCCACCTTTATTTCAGCTCTGCAATTAGGGCACAGAACTTTTTCACTGGTCGCGGGTTGGGAAGGTTGGGAAAAACCCTTATTCATCATATTTCCAAACAAAACCCCTGCACCAAGGGTAGCACCAATACCCGCCATTCCCCCTTCATTTGCTGCTGCAGTATTTAAAGCTTTCAAAGTTTCATTCTTAACATGCCTGTCGAATCCACCTATTAAGTTGTACTTTGAACCTTCACGATAAGCCTGCATTAATTCATCGGGCATAGAAAAATCCTCTATTGCCAGGCTCATCATTTCTAATCCAAGCGGTGTCAGTTTTATAGACAAATTTTCTTTTACCTTATCTGAAAATTCAACCAGGTTTGCCTGCAAATCAAAAAATGAGAGTTTTGATTCCGCCATGGTATCCTTGATATACTGAATAATGTATGAACGAAGTTGGGACACTATTTCACTGGTTTTAAGGCTATCCTTTGTTCCGAAGACTTCCCGCATGAATGTAGCAGGGTCTGATACCTTGAATGAGTATGTACCACGAGCTCTGACCTCAATTTGTCCGAACATGGGATCCATCATAGGCACCGGAGATTGAGTACCCCATTTCTGATCGAGAAATTGTTTTGTATTTACAAAATAAACCTCGGCTTTGAAGGGTGAATTAAACCCATACTTCCACGCTTTAAGC
The DNA here is from genome assembly GCA_012521105.1 of Clostridiaceae bacterium. Classification (GTDB taxonomy): domain Bacteria; phylum Bacillota; class Clostridia; order DSM-8532; family DSM-8532; genus Thermoclostridium. The sequence continues at coordinate 2,618 of JAAYNA010000156.1, read as the reverse complement.
TTACACAGGATGGGCAGGTTGTTTGTTGATAATTCATATAGCCCGGGTCCAAAAACATCGGCCAATTCACCCTGATTCACAAATATTGCTACCTGAGATTCCCTGACATTAAGCATGGCTCCCATCTTTATTTCCTTATTCGCAACAGGAAAGCGGTAAACAATTGTATCCATACTTGAATCTGTCCATTCGATAACCTCAATAAACTGACTTTTTATGAAATTCCTAAAACCCATAGAATTCTCTCCTTTAATAAATAATCTTTTCGGAAATACTACTTTATTCCACTAGTTGAAAAGGTAATAGGTATTAATGTCATTTTAACAAATTTTAGAAAGATAACAATATTTTTTTTGATATTGATGATAATAAAGTAAAAAAGTTGCATCATATATATTTACTTGCTGACCTGTTGATATTTAATTAATTTTAAATATATGTTGAATTTGGGTTTATAAGTACACAAATAATAAAGACCCCTGTTTTCACAGAGGTCTTAATTAAATTATTGCCTATCCGATTTTATCTTGCGAGCCAGCCACCATCTACTGCAATTGTATATCCATTTACATAATCCGATGCAGAAGATGCAAGAAATACAGCGGCTCCACCCAAGTCTTCAGGTGTACCCCAACGGCCTGCAGGAATTCTGTCGAGAATTTCTTTAGATCTCTTTTCATCGGCACGAAGCGGCGCGGTATTGTTTGTAGCCATATATCCCGGAGCAATCGCGTTAACATTTATATTATGCTTAGCCCACTCGTTGGCCATAGCTCTTGTAATACCCATTACACCACTCTTACTTGCAGTATAGGATGGAACACGAATACCACCCTGGAAGGATAGCATTGATGCCACGTTTATAATTTTTCCGCCCGTACCCTGCTTGATAAACTGCCTTGCAGCAGCCTGGCTGAAAAAGAACACAGTCTTGACGTTAATATTCATTACGTCGTCCCAATCTTTAACGGAAAAATCTATAGCGTCACATCTTCTTATTATTCCGGCATTGTTTACCAGAATATCAACCTTACCAAATGCTTCAACAGTCTTTTTAATAATATCATCAATCGGATCAGTTGATAAAAGGTCTGCTACAATACCCAGGAATTTTCCGCCCTTTTCCTCAATTTTCTTCTGTGTTTCAGGCATCTCCACATAGTCTACCCCAACTATGCTGGCACCAGCTTCAGCAAGAGCAAATGCCATACCCTGGCCCAAACCGGTACTGGCACCGGTTACAATTGCAACCTTACCATCAAGTTTAAATTTATCCAGAATCATAAATCCTTCCTCCGTTCATACCCATTTTAATTGAGCAGTAAATTATCTTAGATCATCCATTGATACATGGTCCATGTCGTCAAAATTCTGGTTTTCACCGGCCATTCCCCAAATGAAGGTATAACTGCCTGTTCCTACTCCAGAGTGAATAGACCAGCTTGGAGAAATAACTGCCTGTTCGTTTTTCACTACAATATGACGGGTTTCATTTGGCTCTCCCATGAAATGGAAAACTCTGTCGTTTTCATCCATACCAAAATACAGATATACTTCCATTCTGCGTTCATGAGTATGGGTGGGCATTGTATTCCAGACATTGTTAGGATCAAGTATGGTTAATCCCATAACTAACTGACAGCTTTTGCATACTGCCGGATGAACATATTGATAAATGGTACGCTCATTAGACTTTTCCAATGAACCAAGATGTCTGGGATTAGCCTTGCTGATTTCAATTTTAACGGTAGGATATGAAGTATGTGCCGGAGCACTGTTGATATAGAATTTTGCAGGATTATTCGGATCTTCACTTTCAAAAATGACTTCCTTAATACCCATACCTACATATAACCCATCACGGCTTTCAAGCTCGTATACTTCACCATCAAGCTTAACTTTTCCCTTGCCGCCGATATTAATAATTCCCATCTCTCTGCGGGCTAAAAAGTAATCAGCACCAATTTCCTTGCCGGCTTCAAGCTGTAAAGGTTTGTCAAGGGGAGTGGCTCCGCCTGCAATCATTCTGTCAACATGACTGTAAACAAGATTAATTTCACCGGGAATAAACACCTGAGGAATCAGGAATTCTTCCCTCAGTTCATCTGTTGTATAGTATTTTGCATCCTGTGGATGTGTACTGTAACGAATTTCCATAAATACTACCTCCATTTTTATTATTATATTTATCATGGCAATTGAGCCAAAATTTTATGTAGATTCACGGATGTGCAAACTATGTTTAACGGTGGTTTTTATACAGACTAAATCCTCGGTTAATAATTGAAGAAGGTAATCCACCGCCAGCACTCCCATTTCCTTAAAGGGAGTTCTCACCGTTGTTAATGCAGGTTTAAAGTACTGTGCTATGTCCAGATCATCCATACCCACAACTGCAATATCGTCGGGTACTCTCAAACCTGCGTTATGAGCTTTGTTTATGAATTCCATTGCGTAGGAGTCACAAATTCCAAAAAAAGCTGTGGGTCTATCCTTCATTTTAAGAATAGCATCTATAGCATCTTCAGAGGAATCTCGGTTCTCCAGTATATATTTATACCTGATATCAGCTTTCAAACCACATTTTTTAAAGGCGTCATCATATCCTGCCAACTTAT
>JAAYNA010000155.1 GCA_012521105.1 Clostridiaceae bacterium | reverse complement strand
GTAATAAGCCAAGGGGAAAATTCCTTCATTCGGTTTCATGGAGTATACTGTATGAACGACTGAATCAATGCTGATTATTTCAAAGCCAAAATTAATACTATGACCTGAAGTCATGTAGCGGGCTAGTGGAGAAAATTCATAGATCATATGATTTAAAGCATTCATTCTTTTTTCAACAGTATATTTTTTTGTATTATACGAAACCAACTTTTGCGAAAACCTATCCACCAATAAAATACTGTCCGAAGAAACAGGGTCAATATAAACATCTTGGGGTGATTTATCATTGTCTGAAGTATCAATATTGCATGAAGTTAAACTAAGGCACAGTAAGAGTGCAAATATAAAAGAAAATATAAAAGAAATAGATTTAAAGCTTTTCATTAGACCTTCCAAAAATTTAGTCATTTCTCGAGTTGCACCTTCCTACTATTGTAAATTATTTTTATTTAGATTGCATTTTATCACAATTATTACTGATTGTAAAACATTATAAAACAAGGGACGGCTTTTTGCTTTATACCAATTTATCTTCGTAAAAAAATGTATGTTGAAATACAAGGTTAAATGATAAAATAATGATAGATAGGTGATTAATATGAAGATACAGAATCCCCATTATAAATTTTTTAAAGAAGTTTTTTCGAATACCGAAGTGGCAGCAGATCATCAAACAGGTATAGAGTATTTTGAGACCTTTATGAGATATATAATGAATGCAGGCCGAAGGCTGACAAAAAAGATGTTGATGAGATTATCAGAAATGTTGAGAAAACTTATCCGGAAGGGAGTTAAGTTGTGATGACTTTAGCGGAAATTTATAGAGAAGAGGGAAAGTTACAAGGTATACAACAAGGCATACAAGAAGGAGAAACCAGAGCCCTTGCCAAAACCGCAATAAGGTTATTAACAAAAAATTTGGAATCCTTCCACAAGATATCCGGGACAAAATTGAGAAACTGGATGCAGCTACTTTGGATATAATTATTGGTGAAATATTGGATTACAAGAGTATAGAGGATGTTAATAAGTATCTGAAGTAACAATGCTTAGAATACAAGAAGGGACGGTTCTTTCCTGTCGCAATTAGTGAAACGGAAGAACCGTCCCCTTGATTTTCCCTTGAATCATTTAGAAATTTAACGTTGCGAAGTAGTCTTCGGGTGTTTCCGCACGCCGTATAAGCTGTGTGGTTCCGTCGGTTTTTAATAAAACCTCTGCGGAACGGAGCTTTCCGTTGTAGTTGTAGCCCATTGCAAATCCGTGGGCACCGGTGTCATGTATCACAATTAAGTCGCCGATATCAATTTTTGGCAGCATGCGGTCAATTGCAAATTTATCGTTGTTTTCGCATAACCCGCCGGTAACATCATACATGTGGTCATGAGGCGCATTTTCTTTTCCCATAACCGTAATGTGATGGTATGCCCCATACATTGCAGGACGCATGAGATTTGCAGCACATGCATCCAGACCGATGTAATTTTTATGTATTTTCTTTTCGTGAATTGCCGTTGCAACCAGGCAACCGTAGGGCCCCAGCATAAACCTTCCCAGCTCGGTATATATAGAAACATCGTCCATTCCTGCAGGAACAAGAATTTCTTCATAGGCCTTCCGAACTCCCTCGCCGACAGCGTAAATATCGGCGGGCTTCTCTTCAGGACGGTAAGGGATACCGATACCGCCGGAGAGGTTAATAAATGTAATATGTGCGCCGGTCTCGTTCTTTAATTCAACAGCTGTCTTGAAAAGAAGCTTTGCCAGTGCGGGATAATATTCATTGGCAATGGTGTTGCTTGCCAGAAATGCATGCAGCCCAAAATGCTTGACTCCTTTATCCATAAGCTTTTTAAAGCCTTCCGTTAACTGTTCCCGCGTAAAACCGTATTTTGCTTCGCCGGGGGTGTCCATTATGGCATTGTCAATGGTAAAGGCACCACCGGGATTATAGCGGCAGCATATAGTTTCTGGGAGACCTGCGACCTTTTCCAAGAAATCAATATGGCTGATATCGTCAAGGTTTATCAAAGAATTCACTTTTCTTGCAAGTTCAAAGTCTTCTTTCGGTGTTACATTAGAGGAAAACATTATTTCATCGCCATGGAACCCGACTTTTTCCGCCATCAAAAGTTCAGTATAGGAAGAACAGTCCACACCGCAGCCTTCCTCTTTTAAAATCTGTAATATTGTCGGATTGGGTGTTGCCTTAACTGCAAAATATTCTTTAAAGCCTTTGTTCCATGAGAAGGCTTCTTTTAACCTTCTTGCGTTTTCCCTTATTCCTTTTTCATCGTAGAGGTGAAAAGGAGTCGGATATTTCTTTACAATTTCCCCCAGCTGCTCTAAAGTTACGAAGGGCTTTTTCATATTCGAACTCATTCCTTTCGACGTTACTTTATATGTAAAATGAAATTGACATCGAAAATTATCAATTCATTTAATATTTACTATTATAATATACCGGGCTTTGGCAAGACAAGCTAATTAACGGGAAGTAAAGCATTTCACCGAGGTAATATATTGTCAAACAGGGGGTGGTTCTCTGTTCCGGTCTATAGAAATAGGGAATCGTCCTATAAATAATGCTTTTATAATAAAACTTTACAGTATTTAGTACAAGAGATATAATTAAAGTAATGGATTTGGCTGTTTGACTGCTTATGAAGAGTAAACATAAAGTCTTGATTTTAAAAAAGCTTATGGTATAAAATATATATAAATATATATAAGGGGGGTATATAAATTGAAGAAAAATTATTACCGTTGTTACTAAGTATCCTAGCCATTGGTTTTAGCATGATATTTACAGGCGCTAATTTGCTATATGGAGATATAAACGAAGACGGATCAATTGACTCAACCGATCTAACTATAATAAAAAGGGTACTGCTCAAAAAACTTACTATTGACAACATAACAGCCGCTGACTTGGACGGTGACGGTGAAGTGACCTCAACGGATTTATCGCTGTTAAAGAGGTACTTACTAAAGAAAATAAGTAAGTTTCCGGTGGAAAGTGCGGATCATGCACCCGGTTCAACAGACAACTGTGTACCAACCATAATAAAAACGCCTGAACCAACACCACCGATAACCAGACCTTCTACACCTACACCAACACCAACACCTAAATCTACACTTACACCTTCACCTACACGAATACCAACACCAACTCCTAAAGGTAAAACTACGCCAACACCATGGATTATATGGGAGCATACATTTACACCGACAAAATTGCCAAGTCCGACTCCCAAAATTTCACACTAACGCAAACTGCGATCCTAACTTAGACTGAAACCACAGCAGATACTATTGAAGGTGTTTTGAGTTAGAGATAAGCGAAACCGGCTTTGTGGTATCGTTCAAATATAACTTATCATGAAGATTGCTTCAAAGGCTGTTCTAAATTGTCCAATTACGACAGGATTCCGCGCGATTGGAAATAAGAAATAATCAAATCAAACCGGGGACTGTTCTAACCGGAGAACAGTCCCCGGTTTTATCTTAAGAACCTTACCACGTCATATTGACATATTTAGACTTTACACTGTTTTACATAAAGAGTATAATCATAATCATTAGTTCTATTGCTGGATTGCTAGAGAGGGATAAAATGAAGACTTTGTTTGTTATAAAATGTACTCATTAGTTGAGTATAATATAAAAAAGTGGGAGGGAATTTTAATGAGGAAGAATGTATTTTGGCTATTACTAATTGTTATTACAATTGGTTTTAGCGCCATGTCTGTTTGTGCCACTCCATTATATGGTGATTTAAATTCAGATGGCTCAATTGACTCACTGGATTTAACTATAATGAAGAGGGTAGTGCTCAAAAAAATGACGATCGACGACATAACGGCTGCTGATCTTGACGGTGACGGTGAATTGAATTCATTGGATGTAACACTGTTAAAGAGGTACATACTTAAGAAAATAACCAAATTTCCGGTTGAAAGCATGAACCCGACACCGACTCCGACGGATGAAGGCACAGCGACCCCGACAGAGGCGATAACACCGACTTCGACGGAAGAGGTAACACCCACTCCGACGCAAGTGATAACACCGACTTCGACAGAAGAAATTACACCAACCCCTACAGAAACTGATGAAGGAGTCTTTGTGTTCAAGATCAAAACTACTGAAGAAGGAAAAGTGTACAAATTTCCATGCGAGTTTTCTCCAAAGGTCAATAACTATAATATCGTTGTTGACTGGGGTGATGGTACTACAAGCAATATAACCGATATTTCCACAGGCAGTCATAAATATGAAGAAACGGGTATTTATACTATAAAAGTACTTTCCTTTGATAATATGCCGCTTAGCTTTAGGGGTGATATGGCACTGATTGAAGTAATTACACCCATCCCGGATATTGGGAAAACCGACTTTGAATTTTTATTCTGTGGTTGCATTAACTTGGAGCGGATTCCCGAAGGGCTGTTTGCCAATAACATTAACGCAATTCACTTCAGTTACTGTTTTTATGACTGCAAGAGCTTGACCCAAATCCCCGAAGGGTTGTTTGCTAATAACATTAATGCAACAGAATTCAATTACTGTTTTTATGACTGCAAGAGCTTGACCCAAATCCCCGAAGGGTTGTTTGCTAACAATACTAATGCAATAGGCTTCGGCTTCTGTTTTGCTTATTGCTCCAGCTTAACAGAAATACCGGAATCGCTTCTTGATAATAATATTGGAGCTGGACATTTTAGTAACTGTTTTTACAGTTGCGAGAGCTTAACCAAAATACCGGAAGGACTGTTTAAAAACAATATTGATATAGATGGTGTCAGTGAATGTTTTGCTTATTGTACAGGCTTAACAGAAATTCCGGAAGGATTGTTTGCCAATAACACTAACTTAAAGGATTTTCGTTCCTGTTTTAAAGGTTGCGAGAACTTAACGAAAATTCCCGAGGGATTGTTTAAAAATAATATTAAGGCTCAATACTTTACGAGTTGTTTTGAAAATTGCAAGAGTTTAACGGAAATCCCCGAAGGACTGTTCGCCAATAACATTAACGCAGAAATCTTTGACAACTGCTTTAGTAATTGCGTGAGTCTAACAGAAATCCCCGAAGGGCTGTTCGCTAATAATATTAATGCAAGGCAATTTGAGGAATGTTTTTCAGGTTGCGTAAACTTAACGGAAATCCCCGAAGGATTGTTTGCCAATAATATTAATGCTTATCGCTTTGACTACTGTTTCAGTAATTGCGTGGGCTTAACGGAAATCCCGGAAGGACTGTTTGCCAATAATATTAAGGCTATAAATTTTGCAAGATGCTTTGAAAATTGCAAGAGCATAACTGAAATTCCGGAAGGGCTGTTTGCCAATAATATTAAAGTAGATCAATTCAGTTGTTGTTTTAACGGCTGCGAAAGCTTAACTAAAATACCTGAAGGATTATTTAGTAATAATATAAATGCAGAGGACTTCTCCGGATGCTTTTGGAATTGCGTCAATTTGACAGAAATTCCGGAAGGGCTGTTTGCCAATAATATTAAAGCAACTGACTTCGCTCGTTGTTTTGAAGGTTGTAAGAACTTAACGGAAATCCCCGAAGGGTTATTTGCTAATAATATTGATGCAAAAGACTTCGATTATTGTTTCAATGGCTGCGTAAGCCTAAAGGAAATCCCCGAAGGGTTATTTGCTAATAATATTGATGCAAAAGACTTCGATTATTGTTTCAATGGCTGCGTAAGCCTAAAGGAAATCCCCGAAGGATTGTTTGCCAACAATATTATTGCAACAGACTTCGGTTACTGTTTTGCTGATTGCAACAGTTTAACAGGCCCAGCTCCGGCTTTATGGCGGCGTACAAATGTGAGATATTATTCTTCATGCTTTTTGAACTGTACTAACCTGTCCAACTACGATGATATTCCAGCCGGTTGGAAGTAATTGCAATATTAAAAACGGGGGGACGGTTCTTCCGTGTCGTACGGCACGGAAGAGCCGTCCCCCGTTTTATGTCCCTTTAGAACAGAGAACCGTCCCCTGTTCTATTTGATGTTCTATTTCTTTAACCTCGGCTTTAGAACAATGGTTGCAAGAGGAGGTATGCGAAGCCTCATAGAATAGGGCTTGTTGTGCATGGGTTCTTTTTCGGCTTTGATCTCATTGAAGTTTCCGACAT
>JAAYNA010000028.1 GCA_012521105.1 Clostridiaceae bacterium | reverse complement strand
AATACCAGCCTCACTTGTAGCCTTTTTAATAAGCTCGGTTAATATTCTGTTGGTTTGAATAGCTTCTCTTCCGCCTTTTAACAATACAGAGTTCCCACTTTTAAGGCACAGGGTGGAAATTTGAACAAGAGCATCGGGTCTGGATTCGAAGATTATACCTATTACTCCAATCGGACAACTTATTTTATACAGGTTCAGACCTTCGTCCAGCTGTGTTGCCATAAGCTTTTGCCCAACAGGATCGGGAAGATTGATAAGACTGTTAATGCCATCTATCCCATCTTGTATTTTTTTACTGTCGAACTTTAAGCGTTTAAGAAGAACCTCGGGCAAATTCTCTTTTATACTCCTTTGTATATCTTCCTCATTTGCCCGGATTATATCTTCTTTGTTGTTTTTAAGGTAATCGGCTATTAATTTCAAAGCGGTGTTTTTCTGTTCTGTTGTAGTTGATGCCAAAGCAACTGATACCTTCTTTGCCTTTATCGCACTTTGAATCATATCCATAATAACCCCTCCAGGAATATACTCAAATACTTAAATTACAGCAATTATAGCATATCTTTATTATAAATTGAAATAACATATTAACATTACCACAACATTTCCAAATTATTATTAAATCAGTATCTTGACTAAGCAATATTTTGTCTGTAACATGTAAAGGTATAAACCCTAAATTTTTACTTAATCCTCTCCACATAATGGTTTATTATTGAACTATGTAATAATTTGCCAAATGACCTGAAGGGGGTAGGAAAATGTTTAAATGGAGTGAAAACTACAAGACCGGTATTGAGAGAATTGACGAACAACATAAAAAATTGATAGAGATAGGTGCCAAACTCGAAGATATGCTTTATGCCGGAGATTCTCTAGACTATTATGACTACATACTGGAAACCATTAATGAGCTGAAAGACTATACAGATTATCATTTTAACTATGAAGAGAAAAGAATGCGGGATAGCGGTTATCCCGATTTGGAAGAACATCGTATGGAGCACCTGTACTTTGTTAAGAGAATAGACAAACTTGCAATGCAGGATATTGACAGTCAGCAAATCAGCGTAATATCCGAAGCATTAGACTTTTTAGCAAGATGGCTCTTCAGCCATATTCTCAATTCTGATATGAAATATGTAGACTATCTGAAAAGATACACAGACTAATTGGAAAGGAAGTACAACATCGGATGGCAGACTTAAAAAAGGAAATTCAGCAACAGGTACTAAGGCGCAGAACTTTTGCAATAATATCCCACCCCGATGCCGGTAAAACAACAATGACCGAAAAACTTCTATTGTATGGTGGCGCCATTAATATGGCAGGTTCTGTAAAAGCACGGAAGGCTAAAAAACACGCACTATCCGATTGGATGGAAATTGAGAAACAGCGCGGTATATCAGTAACATCAAGCGTTATGCAGTTTGAGTATAACAATCATTGTATAAATATTCTGGATACCCCCGGACATCAGGACTTCAGTGAAGATACCTACAGGACATTGGTTGCTGCCGATAGTGCAGTTATGCTTATCGACGGTGCAAAGGGAGTTGAAGCTCAAACAATTAAATTGTTTCATGTTTGTAAAATGCGCGGGATACCTATATTTACATTTATAAATAAACTGGATCGGGCAATTAAAAATCCATTTGATTTAATGCAGGAAATAGAAGACGTATTAGGTATTCGCTCTTATCCAATGAACTGGCCAATTGGTATTGATGGCGACTTTAAAGGTGTTTATAATAGGAAACTGAAGCAAATTGAATTATTCACAGGTGGAAATCACGGTCAGTCAGTAGTGGAATCAACTGTTGGTTCTGTTGATGATCCGGTTTTCCGTGACTTGCTTGGAGAACCATACTATTCGAATCTGGTGGAAGATATAGAGCTGCTAAATGTCGCAGGAGATGATTTCAGCCTGAAAGAAGTATTGGAAGGCAAGCTTACGCCAATATTCTTTGGCAGTGCCATGACTAATTTTGGTGTATCTCCATTCCTGGAAGAATTCCTGAGCATGGCACCTGCACCAGGAGGACGTGTTTTCACAGATGCAATAATTGAACCTGACATGGAAGACTTTTATGGGTTCATATTTAAAATTCAAGCTAATATGAACCCTAATCACAGGGACAGAATTGCATTCCTGAGAATTTGCTCGGGTAAATTTTCAAAAGGAATGGAGGTCTATCTCTCAAACAGTAATAAAAAGATCCGGCTTGCACAGCCACAGCAAATAATGGCTCAGGAACGTGAAATTGTTGAGGAAGCATGGCCGGGGGATATTGTTGGGCTTTATGATCCCGGAATCTTTAAGATTGGCGATACATTAAGCACAGCTAAGCCTGCTTCTTTGTTTGCAGGGATACCTCTTTTCCCTTCAGAGCACTTTGCAAGGGTTTCGCCCAGGGACACAATGAAAAGAAAACAATTTCTAAAAGGGATAAAACAGCTTGCCGAAGAGGGTACCATCCAGGTTTTCAAACAGCTTGATATTGGCGTGGAAGAGTTCATCGTTGGAGCTGTAGGAGTACTTCAGTTTGAAGTTCTTGAACACAGGCTTTTGAATGAATATAATGTAGATTTGAAAATTACAATGCTGCCCCATAAATTTGCACGCTGGATCAATAACACAGGCATAGATCCCCGTGATTTGAACCTAACTTCGTCAACAATCCTTGCAGAAGACAGGGATGAACGATTTGTGCTTATTTTTGAAAACCAGTGGTCTATTGACTGGGCAAAGGAAAGAAACAAAGGTATTGAATTATCGGATGTATCAATGTAACAAAACGCAATTTTGCATACTTAATATAACCTTCCTTGAAATAAAAAAGGAAGGTTTTTTATTACTCCATTTAATTTTTATGAAACACAGGAAGAATTTTTACAGACTCTTCTATCTTCTTGGTATTATAAACATGGCTAACAGGTACAGCAGTGTTCCTCCTATGAAAGCAGAAAGGAGGGATAGCAATGCCCAAACAAGGCGTACTACGGTGGGATCAATACCTAAATACTCACCTATTCCCCCGCAAACACCACCAATAATTTTATTTGTGTCCGAGAGATATAATTTTCTATCCATAAGATCACCCCTTAAATAATTCATACAATGAAGAGAAGTTGTATAGAATACCATGCCCTCTGGAAAGGACGCTATATATTATTATGTATGATAAGCAATCAAAATTTATTATACCCTATACACTTCATCCGGTGATTTAATATGAACATCTTCGCTTTTCAATATTTCAAGAGCCTTTTCAGGTTCTTCAACCCTGAAAATAACCATTGCAGTATTAGGTTTTGAATTTACAAATGCGTACATATATTCAATGCCGATACCTTTTTTTTCAAGTATGGTAAGAGTTTTTGCCAAACCTCCCGGTTTATCCTCAACTTCTATGGCTATAACGTCATTTATGCTGACTGTAAAACCGTTGTCGGTAAGAATCTGTCTTGCTTTATCGGGGTAGTTAACAATAAGCCGCAATACGCCAAAATCGGTTGTATCTGCTAATGACAGTGCTCTTATGTCAATACTATTATCGCCAAGAATATCTGTAACCTTCGCCAGCCTTCCATGTTTATTCTCAATAAATATTGAAATTTGCTTTATAAGCATGCTACCCACCTCTGAACAACACTATTACTTATATAGATTATATCTTAATCTTCCTGTATCAGGCAAGGAAATTTTCTTTTTCCATTTTTTATATTAATAATAAATGTTATGGGTTGCCCCAATTAGGGCAACCTGTATCCGGTTATCTCTGGTCCGAGATGGTTGCATTATTATTGTCTGAAGATAATTGCGCAAGATTATCATATGGAGGCCCCATTGTAGTTCCTTGCAAAAAGACAATATCGAATTCATTGGGAGGTGTTCCCCAGGAGTTTGCTGTAAATGTGGTCAAAGCACGGTCCACCAAAAATCCGCCTTTTGTGTTATAAACTAAATTGTTATTTATAGCACCCGTTGTATCTGGGTTGATATACATTCCTGTCCTCAGACTGTAAAAGGTATTATTCTGCAAGAGAACGTTTTGCGTATTCACCTGGGATACAACAGCCCGATTCACAACCCAATCTGACATTGGAGGTGGCTGTTCAGGCCCGTAAAAGGTATTTGCAATAAGTTTTACATTAGGCGCACCTATTTGAATGAACTCTCTGGCGTAAGGTATGTCGCTGGTTATGGTTAATCCCTGAACTGTTGCATCACTGCCTGTAATCAGCATTGCAATAATGCTTGCCTTAAGAACAATCTCTGCACCCGGCTCTCCAAGCAGCGTTATTCCGGCTTTATTCACGTTAATCTGCGTTACTACTTCATATGTGCCGGCTGCAATATGAACTGTTCCACCAGGGACAACCGCACTTATACCATCGGTAATGCTTCCGAAGGGATGTGCAATGCTTCCGTTACCACCCACGCTTCCTGCTTTTACACGAATATTTTCAGGATCCACCACTTCGTTTACAGCATTGTCAAGTGCTTCCTGCAGGTTGGCCACTGTTATATATCCCAGATCAGGTCGATTTAACAGTAAATTTCCCAGTACTATATTCTGGGCTGTTATGCTCAGCGTGTTAAAGACATCAAGATTCAGGCCAAGGGCTGGATCGGTAATGGCTTCACGCATTTGAGTGATATCCTGTGCATTATTTACAGCCTCCAGTTCCGGTTCAGGGGTTATTGGAGCACCAATTTTAACAAGCATGATGGATGCACTAACGTTAGTTTGAGCCCCTCCTGCTGTATTATCAAGATTAACAGAATCCGCACTTTCATAATTTCGAAGTGTTATCTGGTCGCCTGCAGCAGCATTGATGATTACAAAACCAGCTATACTATTGTTATCTGCTCTGGTTCCATATGTGCTGCCGGGAACAGGGGTTTCGTTTCTAAACAGTGTAAATTGACCGGCCTCAAGTCCGGTAACTGTATACCATACTGCATAAATACCCGCCGATTCAATAATAACAGAATCTGTGTTTATATCGTGACTTATTCCATTCAGAGCACCATTGCTGGTAAAAGGAACGGCACCATTTACCAGGATGGTCTGGTTGCTGGTGTTATAGATATACGCATATGAATTGTCTGCAGGAATCGGAGTATCCGAATAGGTAATCACCAATTTCGGAAAATATGGTTCGTATAAAATATTATTCGTACCAAACTGAACTAATGTTGACCCATCAGGGTTAGTCAATGCAATTCCATTATTGTCAACCGTTCCGCTAAGCCATTGATTCACTAACGTTGTAATATCAATTTCCACAATCGTATATAGATCTGATGTGTCGATACTGATTTGAGAAGAGGTTGCTACGAAAGGCGGAAGAGTATTATAAGTTACGGTACTTGCATCGAAAGGGCTTGTTACTCTGTTTACAACGATAGTACTTGGTTCTGCACCGGTTTTAACAATTACTGCTAATTGCAGCACTGCACTATCCACACTCGTAACAGGCAGAGTTGGAAGCTCAATTTTCATAAGACCGATACAATCCAAAAAAGTCGGGTCATTACCCACATACATCAGCGGATAAAATGAAAAATTTTGTGTAGGCTGTGAAGAAGATACAAAGGTTGTATCGGGGATACTAACCGATACTGTCGGCATTATCTGGTCACATCCTTTCTTTCCTGATATTACACCTTGCTGTAATGTATGGCCGGTAAAGTTTGAAGTTGTTGGCTTTACTTATTTGTTCACGCACTGTTTTCCTATGATCATCATATTCTTTGTCTAATGGAATGTTGCTTAATTATTCATCAACTTTCAACGTATCAACGATTTATTTAACGCCTTTAGAATTATGTAAATGTAACATTACATAATCAGTTTGCATATTAATGTATCAAGACCAGATTTAACATTCCTCATTGCTCGGATTTACAGCAAAGTATTTCTTAGAAATGGAATGAAAGCCAAAACAAAAGAATCACAACACAACAGGAGGGTATGCGAATGAGCAAAGCGTTAATCACAGGAATCACCGGACAGGATGGTTCTTATCTGGCTGAATTTTTACTGGAAAAAGGATACGAAGTACATGGGCTTATTAGAAGAAACAGTACTGATAATACAGAAAGAATTCGCCACCTGATCGATGAACCGAAAAAGGTGACTTTGCATTATGGCGATATGACCGATGCGAACAGCCTGAGCAGATTGCTGTACAAAATTAAACCTAACGAGGTGTATAATCTGGCAGCACAAAGCCATGTGAAAGTTTCTTTTGAAATACCGAAATTTACAGCAGATGTAAATGCTATCGGCACTGTCATGTTATTAGATAGCATCCGGGAAGTGAACCCGGATGTTAAATTTTACCAGGCTTCCTCCAGTGAACTGTTCGGAAAAGTAAGGGAAATACCGCAGAATGAAAACACTCCCTTTTACCCGAGAAGTCCCTATGCGGTTAGCAAGCTGTATGCATACTGGATAACAGTAAACTATCGGGAGTCCTACAATTTATTTGCCTGTAATGGAATACTATTTAATCACGAGTCCCCCAGAAGAGGGAAAAACTTTGTTACCAGGAAAATCACAACCGGAATTGCTGACATATTGAATGGAAAATTAGATTGCTTATACCTAGGTAATCTGGATGCAAAAAGAGATTGGGGATATGCCGGAGATTATGTTGAAGCCATGTGGCTGATACTCCAACAGGATAAACCCGATGACTATGTAGTTGCAACAGGAGAAACGCATACGGTAAGAGAGTTCTGTGAATTGGCCTTCCGGAATGTGGGCATCAATCTGCTCTGGACAGGAGAAGGTTTAAATGAAAAAGGTGTGGATAAGGACACCGGCAGGGAACTGGTTAAGGTCAGCAGCGAGTTTTTCAGACCGGCCGAAGTGGATTTACTGCTGGGTGATCCGACAAAGGCTAAAAACAAACTAGGATGGAAACCCAGAGTGTCCTTTGAAGAACTGGTTGCCCTGATGGTAAAAAGTGATCTTCATGCCGCCGGAGTAAATTTGAATTAAGGAGAGATGTTCATGGAAAAAAACAGCAGGATATATGTGGCAGGACATACCGGAATGGTTGGTTCTGCCTTCGTCAGATGCCTTCAACAAAACCAATATGAAAATATTATCAAAAGGACACATCAGGAACTGGACCTGACAAACCAGGCAGAATGCGAAAAGTTTTTTAAAGAAGAAAAACCCGAATATGTGTTTCTGGCTGCTGCAAAAGTAGGGGGAATTCATGCAAATGATACTTATCCTGCCGATTTCATAATGGAAAATATGCTGATTGAATGCAATGTGATTCGCAGTGCTTTTCTCAATAATGTAAAGAAGCTAATGTTTCTTGGGAGTTCATGTATTTACCCGAAATTGTGTCCTCAACCCATTAAAGAGGAATATCTGCTGACAGGTCCATTGGAACCCACCAATGAAGCATACGCTTTAGCCAAAATATCAGGGATAAAAATGTGCCAGTCTTTTAACAAACAATACGGTACCCGTTATATTTCGGTTATGCCCGCCAACCTGTACGGTATCAATGACAGGTTTGATGCTTACAACTCCCATGTAATCCCAGCCATGATAATAAAATTCCACAAAGCAAAAACCGAAAACCTTCCATTTGTTGAATTGTGGGGTACCGGCAAACCTTTACGCGAATTTTTATATGTGGATGACTTAGCCGAAGCATGTGTCTATCTGATGCAGAACTATAATGGCAGCGAGCCTGTGAATATTGGTTCGGGAAAGGAAATCAGCATACGGGAGCTTGCTGAGGCTATTCGGGATGTTGTAGGTTTTAAGGGGGAAATTGTTTTTGATACTACAAAACCTGACGGAACTCCACGAAGAGTTTTGGATAATTCCAGAATTTCAGCAACAGGCTGGAAACCAAAAATAGATATAAGGGAAGGATTGCGAAGAGAGTACGAATATTATGTAAAGATGCTGCAAAAATAGCTTTCGGGGGGGGATACAAAACATCCAGGATTTGATCCCCCCTTACCTTTTCGGGAGATACTCTTTTATTCGGAAAACAGTTGTTTAAGAACATCTATCTGAGCCTGGAGCAATGCTTCCGATTTTGTTTTGAAGGTAAATACTTCATTTTTGAGCTGTTCATATTTAGTCTGAATATTACGGGCCTCATTAGTAGCTTCATCAATGATTTTTTGTGCTTTTAATTCTGCTTCATCAATAATGTTTTTTGCCTTGTCGCATGCATTTGCCTTGATTTGTTCAGCAGTATGCTGTGCAACCAGGATGGAGTGCTGCAGGGATTCTTCAAGGACCCTGTAATGCTGTACCGTTTCGTTTAAAGTTGATATCTGACATTTCAGCTCATGAATATTGTTATTCATCTCGTTATAGTCTTCAATAATTTTTGCAAGCAGACTATCCACTTGCTTTTTGTTGTATCCGTCAAAAAGAACTCCCCTGATTGCAAGGCGGCTTAAATCTGTAGAGGTGTAATTCACTCGACCACCTCCCAATATATATTCCTGTAACAATATTTTATTCATAATCCCGCCCGGATGTCACAAATCATTTTTTTGACGGCTTAACCCTAACCACTTGGGGAAAAGAACCCAAAGGAGAAATATCCCTGTCCTTTGCCAGAACTTCGAAACGCGAAAAATCCCGCGTTGTAATCATGTCACAAACGTCGCTGAACCACAGGAAAGTGCTGATATAAGCATAAAATCTGGCTCTGTCGAGATTCTCAGGAGATATAGGATAGTATTTATGCATCCGCATGAGGAAATTCTCTCCTAAATGATCCAGAAGCATTCCAAAATCAAAGGCGGGATCACCAAAGCCCGCATTGGCAAAACCTATTATGCCGCTAATTTTTCGGGACGGTTTATCAAACAGTATATGGTTAGGTGTTAATTCCCCGTGAATAATTACGGGCTGGAATGTAAAAAATTCCTCATTATCGGTGGCAGGCTGAATAATCTGCCGTAAATACTCTTTTACATAATCAGTACAGTAGGGGGATATTTTTCTCTGCATAGTATCCAGTTCAGCAAGCCAGTCTTCCCGTGTCCGGTTCATTTGCGAATCCCCGATTCCTGCGTGTTGCGCTTTTTTCACCGGGATGGTATGCAATTCTTTCAAAAAAGTCGCAATCTGCCTGGCAATTGCGTCCTGGGTATGGAAATCCAATTTCAGCAAAATACTGCGGTATAGTGGCGAACCTTTTATAAAATTGCGTCTGGATACGTTTGGATAAATCAACTCAGATTCAGGCAAAGGCAGGGTAATAAATTTACGGATAAAGCCTGTCACTTCAGTTTCGTTTCTCAAGAATACAGCACTCCAGTCATACTTTGTAAACTTGAACACCACTTCATTATTTACAATGGCAATATCACTGTAACTCCCGTCGGTTTTATTGAATTCAATTTTTGACAAATCCAGCTGGGGAAATTTACTCTTGATTAATTCAATATATCTTAATTCATTGGAATTCAAAATCATCCCTCCTCTCCCTTGAAAACAGTTCTTTAATATAGCAGCTTTATATTGGTTTCATGCCAATCCTTCAGCCTCATCACCGTATTCGACAGGTTTGAATAACCATTACCAATAAAAAAGTCACATTGTGAAGCAAGGTATGTGTCCTTTATGACTTCAATGGTATCTTTGATAAGCTCTACACCTTTGTGTCTTTTATTTGGATAATCCTGAAGATATGTGGGTATTCGTTCCTTTAGAGGCCTTTTGTTGCTATCGGTATATAAAAGCATACCATTTATGTCATACAGTTTTTTATACTGCTTCAGTATTTTTTTAGAATCGGTTATCAAAAAGAGATGTCTTATGTTATACCGTTCAATATAATGCCAGATATAGGGTTTATATAATTCATTCAAATCATAAAGCTGTGCCACTTCATTCACTATGGCGTTTGAACGGCAGTGAACCCCAAGTATTGGTTTTTCATCTCTGAAGTTGGGATTTGTATTAATGTATTTTTTAATTTCCCTCTTCACTTCAGGTTTTGGCTTCAGATATTTGTCAAAAAGATGCCGATACACCTGATAGGGAGTTTTCCCAAAAGACCAATGTGCCCTGTTGGTCCATGCCAATATTGAGCTCAATGGATAGTATATATCACTGACAACTATATTTGCTTCACTTTTCATCAGGCTTTTCAAATCCCGATGCTCCATTTTATACCTGTCACTGTCTTCTGCAAGAATATTTTCCAAATTCCATACAGGTGGATAAAAAGAATACTCGGGTCGGATAACTTCATGAACAGTAAAATTTGAAACCGGCTCGAAAAACAACTCATATGCATTTGTAGTAATGGACTCACTATACAGGCTCTCCATACCCCAGTACACTATCGGAGTCCGGTTGGTCAATTCTGCTGCAAGAAGCTGGCACATAACATGATCCACATCTGCCCAAATACTCTTACCCAATGATTTTATTAGCAGGTATCGGTTCAGCATACGTATTAACACCTCCGTATAATTCAGGATATTCTGATAAATGGCGCATTTTTTCGGATTTTCTTCTCCTCCGGTCGGCTTTCACACGTTTTCTGGCCAGCTTAAGTTCATGCTTCAAATCCCTGTAAAAAAGGACAATATTGTTGTCGGGCCAATCCCTCAGGCGTTTTACCGTGTATGATACATTTGAATACCCATTGCCTATAAAAAAGTCACACATCGAAGCCAGGTAGGTATCTTTGATGATCTCTATTCCTTTGCGCCTTTTTTCGGAATAACTGGTAAGATGGGGAGCATTTTGAGTATCACTGATCTGTCCCCTTTTACAATCTGTAAAGATTAGCAGCTTACCGTAACGCTTTTGAAAATCTATAAGAATTTCTTCACAATCTGTTAATAGCAGTATTTTTTTAATATCATACTGTTTGACAAAGTTTCGTATTGTTTGGTGATATCTACTGTTCAGGTGGGACAGGTTCTCAACTTCCTTTACCTTGTCGCCACCACGAATGTGAACTCCGAGCAGCGGTTTTTCATCCTTCATAAATTCATCATAAAACTCAAGTATTTCTTTCTGGATATCGGGTTTCAATCTTATATACTTGTCAAACAGGCACCGGTATATCTGATGGGCGGTCATTCCGTAAGCCCAGTGGTTTTTTGGGATGAAGGGAAGCAACGGGCGAATAAAATAGTGAGTGTCACTTACCACCACATTGGCATTGCTAAGCATCATATCGCCCAGGTTACGATAAGCCCAGGCAACTTTGTCCAAATCCTCTACCATTAGGTTATTATCATTCCAGATGGGAGGATAATAAGTATAACCGGGTCTCGCCAGTTCTTCCACTGTATAATTCGATACAGGTTCAAAATATAGTTCAAAGGCATTCCCTTTAAAAGATTCGGAATACAGGCTGTTTGGTCCCCAATAAACTACAGGAATACGGTTGGTCAGCTCAGCAGCCAGTAGCTGTCCCATCACATGGTCAACATCTGACCAGAAACCACAACCCCAGCTTTTTATGAGCAGGAACCGATCAGTTGTCATTTTCAGCACCCCCAATACCAAGTTTTTTCTTTATTTTGAGATAAAACTTTTTTATAAACTCCACAAATGTACCGAATATTTTTTTATTGCCCGATACAATCATTTTTACATTTATGGGGTATTTGCGTTTTTCCCTTCGGCGGAAAAGAAGTTTGATATTTCCTTCGGGCCAGTCTTTTATCCTGGATATTGCCCTGGACAGGCTTGAGAAATCGTTACCTATAAAAAAGTCGCATTGAGCTGCCAGACATGCATCCTTAATAACTTCTATTCCGCGCCTTCTTTTCACGACAGGATTTTCCAGGTTGTATGCCGGATCGCTTCCCGATAACCGCTTACAGTCTGTAAACACAATCATGTCATCATACATATTCCGGTATTCCTCTATAACTTCTTCGCTGTCTGTCAAAAGGAATATTTTCCTGATGGAATATCTGTTGATAAGTTTATTGATCTCAGAATGGTATTGTGTATTTGCCTTCAGCATTTTCCCTTTTCCGAGGAATCTATATTTTCTTTTCTGGTCCAGTGGAAATTTTACTCCATATTTTCTGCTGTTCCTGTGCCAATAACGCTCGTCTGCTTTGTCTTTTCTTACATCAACAATCATGTCATCTTCTTCTCTCCGCACATGAACTGCCAGCAGGGGGTGTCCATCCCTGAGCCATGATTGGTAAAATCCCTGTACCTCTGTAAGAATATCTCTTTTTATTCTTATATACTTTTTATAAAGGTAGCGGTAAATCTCTGTGGATGTCATGCCATATGCTGCATTATCCTTCTTTACAAAAGGAATAATTTCAGATATTGAAAAATATACATCTCCCACCACCACATTGGCATCACTGCTGATAAAATCACCGATGCTCCTATACATCCAGGTATCCTTGCAGGTATCTTCCACCAGCAGATTGTCCGCATCCCAGAAAGGTGGATAGAAGGTATACTCAGGTTGGGTTAAATTGAAGATGCTGTAATCTGATACAGGTTCAAAGTACAGTTCAAAACCGTTTGTATGAATAAATCCGTTATGCAGGCAGTGGGTTGGCCAGAAAACAACAGGTATACGGTTAGTAATCTCTGCTATTAAAAGTTGGCCAAGAACATGCTCCACATCAGACCATAATCTGTAACTCCAGGGTTTAATCAAAAGGAATCTGTCCCCCGCCATGTAAGGTTCACCTCGCAATTTTCTGTTAAATACTTCCTCACGTTTATATTATGTATACCTGCTGTTTTATGTGCAAAATTATAGAAAATTTGCCCTGTTCCATTCAATTGTGCGGCTTAAGCCCTCCCGGAAAGGCTTGAACGGTGGAAGAGGAAACTCTGTTAGGGCTTTTGAAATATCAAGCTTCACCATCTTCGGGGAAACCTTGACATCCTTCATGTTTTCTTTATGCGCAATCTCCTCGGATAATGCGCTTCCGGTCAGCAGACATGTTTCTTCGGCAAGAGAACGGATGGTGATATTGTCTTTTCCGCCCACATTATATACAAAGTCTTTTCCGTAGAGCATTATATAAAGCAGCATTAATACGCAGTCAGCAATATAACAAAATGTTCTGATTTTGCTTCCGTCATCCAGCATAACAATTCTGTTTTCATGAAGGGCCTGCCTGAGAAAATGAGCAAGAACTCTTTCGTCATTCAAGCCAATACCCGGTCCATAGGTCATGGAAATTCTGGCAATTTTTACATTAACAGCTTCAAAGTTTCTGTAAGCAAAACACAGGGTTTCACCCATACGCTTTGACTCGGAGTAGATTGCCCGTACATCAACAGGGGAACACAGGCCCGGATAATCTTCGCCGGTAGGAATATTTTTTTCATCGGGATTACCGTAAATTTCCGAGGAACTCAGAAACAGCATTGTTGCATTGTCCTGTTTTGCTTTTTTCAGTAATTTCTCGGTTACAGTTGTATTCAGATGAATAGTATCCAGATAGTTCTGAATGAATTTTTTTGGCTGGGCATAAGTTGCTCCATGGACGATATAATCGGCTTTTGCTTCGAAACAACTGCTATCCGCGGCATTCAGATCGGTTGCATAAAAGGTGTAATGCTCCTTAAAAATGTCCCGTAGATGGTTACCGGGGGGGCTTTTGCTGATGGCAACAATATTGACACCTGTCTTTTTAACAGTATTGGCAAGATGCAGCATATATATCAAGTAAGTGCCAATCAATCCATTAGCCCCTGTAATATACACGGTTTTATTATTTAGCCGAGTCATGTCGATTTTTTCAATATATTCAAGACAATCCTGTTCAATAATTCTGTCCATAACAATCCCTCTTTCATTTTTTTACAAGATTCATGGCTACATTAAAAATATGTTCATCACCAGGATAAAAAGCTTTCTCCAACACATCACTGGTGGGTGTGGGGGTATCGGGACAGCAAACCCGTTTGACAGGTTTTTTTAGCAGATGGAATGCTTTTTCAGCTGCAAAGGCAGCTATCTCTGAAGCCACACTGCCTGTTTTGCATCCTGTGTCGGCGATTAAAAGCCTTCCAGTTTTTGCAACCGATTCTAACAGAATTTCTTCATCAAAGGGTTTCAATGTACGTAGATCCACTATTTCTGCGGATATACCTGATTCCTGGAGTTTTTCAGCGGCCTTCAATGCCTCAACAAGCATATAGGACACAGCCACAATAGTTATATCCTCACCTTCCCGGCGGATGACACCTTTGCCAATTGGTATGGAATACATCTCTTTGGGGACATTTCCTGTTGTTTTATGCAACCATCGATGTTCCACAAACAGAACAGGATTATTATCGATAATGGCCGATACCATTAATCCTTTTGCATCATAAGGAGTAGCAGGAGCAACAATTTTTAAACCCGGGACATTCATCAGCATTCCCTGGATACACTGTGAATGTTGAGCTCCCGAACCCCATCCCCTGGCGCTGATGGTCCTTACTACCAGAGGAACCTTTACCTTTCCCCCAAACATATAACACCATTTGGATGCATGATTGACCAATTGGTCCAGTGAAAGCAACAAGAAATCCATCCGCGCATGAATAAATACAGGTCTTAAGCCCGCCATGGCTGCTCCGGCTGCTATCCCAGTTAACGAATTTTCAGCAATCGGAGTATCAAATACCCTGTTTGAGCCATATTTTTCTTTTAACCCTTTGGTGGTTCCAAAAACGCCGGCTATATCATCCACACCTTCGCCCATGATAAATACTTTCGTATCCCTTTCCATTGATTGGTCAAAGGCTTCATGCAGTGCATCCCTGTATGTTAGCACGCGGTCACCAGTGGAATCGCCCTTTATAAAAAAGTTATCCAGTTTTTCTACTTGAACTGTGGTCCACGGCATAGAAATATCCTCCCTGTATAATTTATTTAGTTATTTCATCAATGTTTGCAATGTCCGACTTATTGCATTTTTTTATTTGTTTTCTTTCCAAACACCATGCTAGTCTGCATATACAAAATTCAGCAGTTCATCAGGTGAGGGCTTTGGAGAATTCTGTGCATAATTGAATGCTTCATCTATCAGATCGTAAATTTCCTGATCTATATTTTTAATATGCTCATCTGTTAGAACTCCGGTGTCTTTAAGGAATTCAGAGAACCATTTTATCGGGCATTTCGAAACCCAATAGTCATATTCTTCCCTGGGTCTGTAGCCGTCCCCAACGTCGTCCACCGTCCCGATGTGTCCTTTCCACCTGTAGGTCAGGCATTCAAGAAAAGTAGGCCCTTCGCCCCTCCTACATCTGGATATAGCTTTCTGAGCATAATCCGAAACTTCCAATACATCGTTTCCGTCAATCCTAAAACCCGGCATTCCATAATTCTGCGCCCATTTGTAGATGTTGTCACCCACCTGTCTTGACAGCTGATGTGAGTTAATGGCATAAAAATTGTTTTCGCAAACATATACCACAGGCAGCTTTTTCAGTGCAGCAAAGTTCAGGCTTTCATGGAATGTACCTTCATCAACAGCACCATCACCAAAAAATACCACAGTTACCCTGTCATTATTCATAAGTTTTGATGCCAGGGCCGTGCCCGTTCCCAGCGGGATACTGCCCCCAACAATAGCAGAAGAACCGAGTATACCCACATCGGGATCGACAAGATGCATTGACCCGCCTCTGCCACGCGCACATCCTGTTTTTCTCAGGTATAACTCTGCAATCATTTTTTTGATATCCCCGCCTTTTGCGATATATTGTGCATGGCTTCTATGGGTGCCGAATATATAATCATCTTTTCTAAGGTGGATGCAAACACCTGCTGCAACAGCCTCCTGTCCTATGGACAGATGGATTGGTGTTTTTATTTCGTCATACTTGTATTCATCATTAATCCTTTGCTCTATCAAGCGGATAAGCTGCATTGTTTTATACATTTCGATCAATTTGCTTTTTTCCATTTACCATTGCTCCTTTCAGTCAATATAAGAGCTTGATTCTGTCATTTTGCCAATTCTTTAATTCGCTGATGCCTAATGATACATTGGAATATCCGTTACCAATAAAAAAGTCACATTTTGCAGCAAGCCATGTATCCCGGATTATTTCTAAGCCTTTCAGCCAGTTGTCCCGATACTGTTGGAAATGTACGCCATGCCCGTATCTGGGAACCCTTCTGCAATCGGTATACGTTACAAGCTCTCCATACCTTTCTGTGTACTCTTCCAGGGTTTCAATACAGTTGGTCATTAAAAATATTCTTAAACCAGGATTTTCCTTTAAAACTTTTGCTATTTCCCCGGGATACCTCTCATTTAACTCATGGAGGTGCCTTACCTCGTTTATTTTGCCGCTGCTTCTGATATGCACTGCCAAAAAAGGAGTGCCTTTCATATTCTCATTGTAGAAAGTGTCGATTGATGTTTGGATCTCTTTTTGAAGACAGATGTATTTACGTATCAGGTGGTAAAACACATCCCTTCGTTCCAGCCCGAAGAGCCAATGCCCTTCAGGTATCAAAGGAATGATCTTTTCCATGTCGATGTAATTATCCACGATGCAAACGTCGGCATCACACTGCTTCAAATGTTCCGGTGCTTTATGCCTGCCTTCTTCCGTCCCCCACCGATTAGGCATAAAAACATTCCCGCTGTTCCACCCTTCTGGGCAAAAGAAAAATTCCTCTCTGGCCAGATCCTGTACGCAAAAGCCAGATATCGGCAGGAAAAACTGTTCAAACGCGTTGGATCCATCGGCAGAAGCATATAAACTTCCTTTGCCCCAATAAACAACAGGAATTCTTTGCAGAATTTCAGCAATAAGCAGTTGGGTTAAAACATGGTGTATTTCGTTCCACAATCCTGCTCCTATCTCTCTTATTAACAAGAACTTTGATCCGGTCATCCCATTTCACCCTGCCTGTTTCGGTTCTCAGAGGAGTTCCTCATGGCCCTGCTGTTTCAACTTTTCTACAAGACTTTTTATTTTCTGGGATTTATTCCTGGGGCAAACCAGTACTTCATCTTTTGTACCAGCCACAATCATGTTATCCAGATCAATCGTGCAAATGGCGATATCTTTCCCGTAAATGACGGAGTTTGTTGTATTGATTCCTATATGTAGCCCTTTTACCCGGTTTCCTTCGGAATCGAACTCCAAAGTTTTTGCCAGGGCATCAATGCTTCCAATATCATCCCAGTCAAAGGATGCCCTTACGGCATACAGTGATTGAGCGCATTTTTCAAGTACTCCGTTGTCGAAGGAAATACTTTGAATTTCGCGGTAGGCATTCTCAACAAGGACAGAAGTTTCATTTTCCGCCTGTTCCAATGCGTCCGAAAGCTTCTGGTAATGCTCCGGAAGGTGTTCTTTTACATTCCGTATAATAGCATCCATTGTGCCCACCACGATCCCGCAGTTCCACAGGTAATCGTCAGAACGGATAAGCTCTTCAGCCACTTCAAGAGTGGGTTTTTCTATAAAATTCAAAACTCTTGATATTTTTACGTCCTTTCCTGTTACAGGTTCAACATGTATATAGCCATATCCGTCTGCAGGGTAGGTAGGTTTCACTCCGATAATAACAAGACCGTTGGTCCGTTCAGCAGTGTCGAATGCCAATTGTAAAGCTCCGGCATAACTTTCGGTATCTTTTACGTATCCGTCTGCAGGTACAAAGCACAGAACCCCTTCCTTATACCTTTTTTTAAGCAAAAGAGTTGTATAAGCTATACATGCGGCAGTGTTTTTCCTGTCGGGTTCAGAGAAAATGTTCTCTTCGGGAATGTGTTCACCCGCTACCTTTTTTGTAATGTCCGTTAAAAGCCGGCTTGTTATAATAAAGCATTGCTCGGGTTGAACAACCTTGCACAGTCTTTTAATGGTTTGAACCAGCATGGAACTGTTATCTTCCAGAGGAATAAACTGTTTCGGACTGGTTTCTTTTGAAAGAGGCCAAAGCCTTGTTCCCGAACCGCCCGCCATGAGCACGGCATATTTCTGCATATTCATGCACTCCTTTATCAATACATTCTTTCAATCTGGTTTCATTGTCAGTGCACTAACACCCGACCCTCCTGTGATTGAAAAGAATAGTTTATATATATTATGTAAATTATAAGGATAAGGTTCGTACAAGAAAGCCTTGCCTCAAAAGATGCACAGTAACAAGGTCTGAATGAAAATCTCAATAAGTAAAAAACAGGCCATCTCAAAATAAGCTTTTGAGATGGCCCTTTTGGCTTACGTTACTGTTTATTAGTTCGATAGAAAAAACTCAAAATCATCCAGTGTTCCCCAATCACCGGGGGTACCTGTTATTTTCACCCCTGCAATTACCCTGTCCCCTTCGTTCAGTGTTATATTTTTTATCATGGGATGCTGCCAATTGGCCCATCCATCGTTTGTAAATCCGGTTGATTCTATTATATTGCCTTCCTCATCAGCAATATACAACTGAAGTGCTAATAAGCTTTCTTCAATACCCTGCGATCATACACCAAGGCAATACTTACCACTTTCTTCTATCGTGATATTTTGATTGATATCAATTGTAAACTCTTTATCATCCCAGAAGTGAAATGACCGCTCTCCGGTTAAGGGGGGTACTGTCCTTATCATTCCTGATGATACCAGCGTCACTGCTCCTTACAATATTCCAGTCAGTATCCCCTTTTTCAAAGCTGAAGTTTTTGATCAAATTCCCGTTACCTGTTGCCTTTTCATCTGTTATCCCAACAGAATCACTGCCATCAGACCCGGTTTCCTGGTCTGAGAGACCAAATTCAAAATCATCTATCGACCCCCAGTCATCAGGAGTGCCCATAATTTTTACACCAATGGTGATTTTATCACCCTTGTTAAGGCTAACACCTGTGATCTGCGGGTGTTGCCATACAGCCCAACCGGCATTTGTAAATGTTTTGGAGCCTAAAACTTTTCCATCTTTATCTTTTATATAGAGTTCAAGCTTCAGACCTGTCCCTTCAGCACCCTGAGACCAGACTCCCAAAGTATATTCGCCTGTTTCCTGGACTTTAAAGCTTTGGTGTAAATCTATGGTAAAGTTTTTGTTGTCCCAGTACTGAAAATACCATGTGCCTGATCTGGGTGTTCCATCTGCACTATTTGTTATACTTCCACTTTCAATAGACCCCTCTATCTCCCATACTGTATTGCCATCTTCAAACCCAAGGTTACTGAGCACATCCTTTTGGATAACATTCACTGTCAATTCGCTGTTAAATGATAACACCTTACCGGTTATGTTAAATCTTCCTTTGGTATTTGTAGATAATCCCGATAAATCCCACTCTACAGGAACATCCCTTATGGTGCCGTCCGAATATAAAACTTTCAGTGTCTGAGGAAGCTCTTCCTTAAGCTCGTCATTTGCAGAACCCAGATTTACACTTACTTCCCTATGCGTGTATACACAGATTGGAACATCATTTTTCATGCTGCCAGGCTGGAACCTGAATGCCTTCAGTGATTCCAGTACTTTTCCGTCAAAGTCGAACATAGCCTGGTTTTCCCATTCATTCCCTCCGCCTTTTACAGCTCCTACACCTTTTACAGGTATCCATACAGGTTCCCAGTAAAACACCCCAACTCCCCTGTCAGTTGTTGCAACAGTATTCATAACCAGCTCGGTTACCAGCTTTTGATTCTCAACACTGGCTTCAAATCCTGTTACATTTTCCTGTTCCTTTCCTACCAGATTAGATGTGAAATCGGCATTTTCATATGTAAAGGGAAAAGCTGTTTCTGCTACTAAAACGTCCTTATCGAACTTCTCCGACAGATTGTTTATATTATTTTTAAGGTCCATGAAGGTACCATTCCAATATGGGTAATAAGTTAATCCTATTATATCGTAGTCTGTTACACCATGCGCCCGAATGGAATTGAAAAAGTTTTCACAGAATTCAACCGAGCCCCCGTCCTGTATATGGATCATTATTTTTATTTCCTTACCTTCGGGAGTTATTTCTCTTATAGCTTTAATTCCACTGTTTATAAACCTGGCAAGATTTTCCCAGTTCCCTGCTCTTCCCTCTTCCCACAGCATACCGTTTCCAATTTCATTACCAATCTGAACCATATCAGGACAGGCGTCAGCCTTTATCAGTGTTTCAAGAGAATCTTTTGTGTAGTTATATAGGGCTTCAGATAATTCATCGACATCCTTATTTTCCCAGGCTTTAGGTTTATTTTGGTTTCTTGGATCTGCCCACCAGTCAGAGTAGTGAAAGTTTATCAGCAGTTTGAACCCTTCTTTTTTTATACGCTTTGCCATTTGTACAGTATGTTCCAGATCACAGTAATCTCCATCGTCAAAGGACTGGGTTGGTTCATTCCAGATTCTGAGTCTAAGGTAATTTACACCATTTTCCTTCAGTATTTTTAAAGCATCCTTTTCCTTACCATTAAAGTCGTAAAACTTTCCGCCATAATCCTCTATGGCCTGTAACGACGAAATATCGGCACCTTTAATGAAATCTATGTTTTCACTTTTATTATCACACCCGGCAGTATACAGCATAATAAATATAAAAGTAATTATCAGCAGCAGGCTGTTTACTCTCCTCTTCACAATAACACCCCCACTATCGTAATCATGTAAAACTCTTTTTCTAAATACCGCCCCACTATCGGTATAATGGGGCAGTTATATTTTTAGGGTCTGAGTCAAAGCATATTACCAGTTACAGGATCATAGAATATTTATATTTACTTATATTTGTTTCTACTGTATATTTGGGGGGTAGGCAAACTCTATTCCAAGCTTGGCTTTATTAGCTTTAAACCTGGCATTTGTGGCATCATAAAATTTTTGCCAGCCAAGCTCCATTGACTTTTCAACAGCTTCCTGATACATAGCGGTTACATCACCGGGATCTGCCACAATTATCTTTGCAACCTGGCTAATCCAGTATGTATTTAATTTCTCATATATGCCTGCTTCTTCTGTTCCTGCTTCAACCATAACGTCTGAGAAGCATTTATCATCAAAAACATATTTTCCATAAACATCACGCTCATACCGTTCATTATCGATCATATACTGCTCGGTAGCTATCGGATAGGTTCTCTGGATTGGAAGCCAGCTAACAAGCCATTCAAATGTTTTATCACCATATTTAAGATTGGCTTGTGCCCAGTCCTTCTTATATTCCTCTTCTACTTCAGGCTTAATCACTACATGCCCATCAACCATATTCCATGTAACGCCTTCAGGCCCCCACCATGTTTCCAGGATCATCTCAGGTTGTGTCATATAGTTGAGAAATCTTACTGCCCTGTCCGGATTTTTTGCATTTTTGGTAACCATAGTCATGGTCCAGCCGGTAAGTCCCGATGTGGTCAGATAAGGAGTCTTTCCTTCATCTCCTCTGATAGGCCCTACTAATAGATAGACTGCATTCTCATCCCTGGATACCAGATCATTCCACTGGTTTTCCACTTGTCTTCCTTGAATCATAAACACACTGCCGTTTGACACTTTGGCCCCTTTCTGTTCAATCTTGAGAGTAATTGCATCGGTTGGCATTAATTCTTCATGATATAGCCTGTTATAAAACTTCAAGGCCTCAAGTGTCTCGGGCTGCATTCTCCAGTCAAGCCAGTTACCTTCGGAATCTTCATAATCTGCACCAAATTGCTGAGCCATGTACTGTACATCCAGAAGCAGATCCCTGGTACCCGCGCAGGGATAGAAAGGAATAATATCGAGTCCGTTATACTGTATTTTTGAATCCCGAACCTTTTTAAGGGCCTGTATTGTTCCCTCCTTTGTATCAAAATCCGATACCTTAATACCCAACTGTTCTGCTATGTCCTTCCTGATTCTGAAATTATTATGAGTAACATAATAGTTACCTTCCTGCACTTCTTCGGGTGCATAGAAATAATTTACATAGCCATAATAGTTGCCATCCTCGTTTCTGAACCAATCCTGCATGGATTGCGGTACTTGGAAATCAGGTGAATATATTTCTATCAGCTCATTAAAGGGGTAAACCATTTTATTCTTTTCGAGAACCTGCCTCTGAGGGGAACCAATCCAGGTACTGACGATATCGGGCAGACTGTCCGAAGCTATAAGTGCGTTAAATTTATCTCCGTTTCCACTGGTAATTTCTATGGTTACTCCTGTTTCATCGGTGATTTTCCTGTCTAGCAGACAATTCTGAGTATCCCATGTTTTCTTGTACCAGTCCTGATCCACAAACCAGGTTAACTTAACGGGGGACGTATCCCAGGTCCAGCTTGGGCCTTCTTTCTTAATTTCGGTATCAGACGATACGGTGGATGCTGAATCGGCCCCGGCATCATCTTTACATGCTGTTAAAAGTGTCATAATCAGAATAGGAATCAGAAACATACTAAGTTTTTTTGTAATGCCGCGCATATTATTTTCCTCCTTCTTAATAAATATAGTATAGCCTGTTAAAGAATCAGAAAAGAATTTTAATCTTTAACAGCACCTATCATTACTCCTTTAATAAAGTATTTTTGTAAAAAAGGATAGCTTACAAGTATTGGCGCAATTGTTACTATCATAGTTGCCAGTTTTATTGTTTCTGAGCTTGGTTTTCTGATTCCGGGAGGTACTGCCATTGCTGCAGCCCTTGCCATCCCTGCTGCTTCCGAAGAGTTAGACATTATCCTGTAAAGAAAAAGCTGTATGGTCTGAAGCTTGTTTGATGACGTAAAAACTAAAGAATCGTAAAATGAATTCCAGTGACTTACCGCTGTAAAAAGAGCTACGGCTGCAAAAACAGGCTTTGATAGCGGGACTATGAACATAAAAAATATACCATACTCGTTAACTCCGTCTATTCTGGCTGACTCCAGAATTACTTCAGGTATTTCCCTGAAATACGCTATAAACACCAACATGTTCCATACGCTGAATAAAAGCGGAATAATATACACAAGAAAATTGTCTATCAGGCCAAGCTTTCTTAATACCACATAATATGGTATAAGCCCGCCCCCAAAAAACATGGTAACAAGCATATAACTCATATATAAATTTCTGCCTTTTAAGTTCTTTCTTGACATTCCGTATGCTACTAGTGACGTAAAAAGCAGGCTGGAAACAGTTCCGATGATTGTTCTCAGTATTGTAACTAAAAAGGCATTATATACAGTCTTATCCATGAATACAACCTTATAATTATATAAATTAAACCCTCTTGGTATGAAAAAAATCCCGCCACGGGTATACTCATAGCTATCACTGAAAGAGCCTACCAGGCAAACCCAGAATGGAAAAACTGTAATGAAAACTAGAAATAGCATAAATATTGTGTTTAAAATATTGAAAACCAAATCAGTACTGTTTACTTTTTTCATGATTAATTCCCCCAAATCAGAAAAGGCTTTTTTCAGTCAATTTTTTAGTGGTATAATTAGCTCCAAACAGTAACAGCGTAG
Organism: Clostridiaceae bacterium; assembly: GCA_012521105.1. Lineage (GTDB taxonomy): Bacteria > Bacillota > Clostridia > DSM-8532 > DSM-8532 > Thermoclostridium. The sequence goes on along the minus strand of JAAYNA010000028.1, from coordinate 28,750 downwards.
CTACTACAGATTTCGCAAGACCAACTGCAGCAGAGTATGAATATCTCATCTGTCCTATTCCTACCTTGTAAACATAAGTATCAATCGTTTCACTTCTGTCAAGATTTAATGAGTTTTGAAGCACAATTATCTGATCAAATCCTGTGTTTAAAATACCGCTGATGGAGAATATAAACATAACGGATACTGTACCCATTATTGCAGGAATGGTAATATACCACATCTTTGCAAACCGGCCACATCCATCAATTTCAGCCGCATCATAAACCTCCTGATCCACTCCTGCAATTGCCGCAATATACAGTATCGAATTGAATCCAAAACCTTTTACCACACTTGAAATAACTACAATAGCCCAAAAATAGTCCGGGTTGGCTAAAAACTCCACAGGTTTTTCAATTAGCCCCATAGACTTTAAAAAAACATTTATAACGCCATTTTGATCGGTTGCCATCATAGTATAGATTAATCCACCAAATATAACCCATGAAACAAAGTGTGGCAGATAGGTAACTGTCTGCACAAACTTCTTAAATTTTAAATTTCTTATTTCATTTAAAAGAAGGGCAAAAATAACTGGAAAGGGAAACCCTATTATCAGACCTAAGACATTTATGCCCAGTGTATTTCTTAATGTAATTAAAAAATATGGGTCGGTAAAAAACTCCTTGAAATGCTTGAATCCTACCCAAGGGGAATTCATATAAGCAGAAAAAATATTCGAACTCGAATTTAAGGAAAACAAACTAAAATCCTGAAAAGATATAATAATTCCATACATCGGAATATAACAAAAAATAAAAAGAAAGATTATGCCCGGCCACACCATGCTCTGAAGCTCAAGCTGATTTTTAAAGGTTTGTAACCTTCGGGCATATTTTCTTTCTCTGTGCATTAAATTTGGTAACATTATGTACATCTCCTTTTTTACCGCAAACAAACAAGCTCTTATAAAAAATTATAATAAAGCCCGTATTAATTAGTAATATCATCATTTTGCATTATGTGTCCTTTTTTTGCATGTTTCCTGAGCTTGCTTTAAAATATCGGTTTCGCAATGTATAATAGAATCAGACATGAAAATAAAGTCATGTTTGTGAGGTTTCTATGCATATTAGAGTTAACGATATAAGTATCAAAAAAAAGCTGACCATTACTTTTATCATATTTATTCTAATTCCTACCCTACTGCTTTGTATATATAGCTATAGCCAAATACAGCGGTATATAAGATCTGAAATCATAAGCAGTGGTAATGCCACCCTTGACCAGGTAAAATATAATATTATGAGCAAAGTGGAAATAATAGAAAACGTTAGCAGCAATGTGTGTTACAACTCCGGATTGATAGCATTCCTGAAAAGAACATTTACTTCTACTCCTACCTCGATAGATGAATATTTTAATATTATAGTTCCAATAGTAGAGCATGCTGTTTTGTACCATAAATTCAGTATAGCCGATATTTCTGTTTATATGACCAATGAAAGTATCCCCGAAGGATTCGGATATTTCCGTTATGAAAGCACACTAAAAGACATGGATTGGTATAAAAACTTTATGCAGAGCAATAAGAATTCCGCATGGATAATTCCGGAAGAATCAGATTTAAATGATAAAAGTTCATCGGCTGCTTCATTAATGTTTATGTTTGTCAGAAAAATATCTCCGCCCAATGACCGTCATCTTGGGCTGGTAACAGTTAAAATACCTCAGTCCGAATTATTTTCTTCACTTCAATTACCCGATAACCCGAACAGTTTTTTTGTACTGACAACCGAAGGTAATATTCTGTTTTCCGTAGAAAATGATACAATACCGTCAGAAGAGGTCCTTGAGAAAATTATAACCATGCCGTCGGGCCACTTTATATATGATAACATTTTGTACCTAACCCGAACCCTTAGCTCTTTGGATATAATAATCTGTAAGACAGTGCCACTTTCAAACAGATCCTATGCAATGAATTCATTAACTCTCACTTTTATAGTGCTGATACTTATTGTGTTCTTAATGGTTATATTATTTTTTATTATTCTCAGGGGTGTGTTTACAGAGATAAATAATCAGCTGGACCTTATGACTTTAGCTGTTCAAAATGATTTCAAATACAGAATACCCGTTAAAAGGAAAGATGAAATAGGACAAATCGCACAGCATTTCAATACCTTGCTCGAAAAAATAAATGTTCTGCTAAAAAACCTGGTAATAAAGGAAACCGCACATAAAGACGCCCAATTCAAGGCTCTCCAGTTCCAAATAAACCCCCATTTCATTTATAATACCATTGATGTGTTTGTAAATAAACTCGCATTATCAGGTAATTACCAAATTGCCGATTCCATGGCAAGCTTTGGCAGAATGCTCAGGTATAATATAGGTAAGAAAGAAATTTTCGCCACACTGCAAATGGAAATTGACTATATAAAGAGCTATATAGGTATACAAAAACTCCGTTTCGAAGAAAGGCTCAAGTTAGATATCAGTGTACCGAAGGAGTTTCTTAGCTTCAGAATAATAAAATTTATCTTACAGCCTGTTGTTGAAAACAGTATACTGCATAATATGGATACTGATAATATAGTTTTAAACGTAAGCATAAGTGCCAATGTATCGGATGAGAATCTTATAATATCCATAAGTGATAATGGAAAAGGCATAGAACCGGGTAAACTTAAAGAATTGAACACCCAATTTAAAACCTCTGAATATAAACATCTTTCTAATCGTAAAAGTACAAACATTGGCATGCAAAATATAAATGAACGTTTAAAACTGTTTTATGGGAACGAACACTATGTTCGGATGGAAAGTGAATATGGAAAAGGTACAACTACAATAATTACAATACCTACCAATATTGCTTTGGGGTGATATTCATGTACTCGCTTCTTGTTGTAGACGATGAAAAAGTAATATGTGAGGGCTTAAAGCATAGAATTAATTTGCTTAGGATTCCCAAGCTCAACAGCATAAAAACTGCATTGAATGGCCGGGAAGCCTTGAAAATAATAGATAAGGATCCGCCTGATATTATTATTACAGATATCAGAATGCCCGAAGTGGGCGGCCTTGAATTAATAGAAACTGTCTCAAGGAACAAACCAAATATAAAATTCATAGTATTAAGCGGATATGAAACATACGATTATATACGCAGTGCATTCAAGCTGGGAGCCGTGGATTATCTTCTTAAGCCCGTCAGCTCTGATGATCTGGAATACCACCTATGCTCATTAATTAAAAAATTAGACAATGAGCAAAAATTGAAAAATTTTGAAACCGAAAAAAATACAGAAAATTCTAATGTGCTGCTGATTCAGCTACTATTAAGCCAATACTTACATCCAAAGGTTGAAAAAAAAATTCTTGTAAAGCTGAAAGAATTATTTCCGCATAACTTCTTTATTGCTGGCATTATTGCAATAGAGTACAACCTGGATTACCGAAAAAACCTTGATTTGATTTCCGGCCAGTTTGAATTATTAATAAAAAAACTTTCATACAAAAGACACCTAAAATTCTCTTACCTGTTTAACCATTCAAAGTACCCGGTTATTATATTCAATATCTCAAAAAAAGAGCTGTATCCTCGAATAGTTAAACTTATGAAGGATTTTACAAATAACCTGGAAAAAATATTACCATTAAATTTAGTAGCAGCCACCAGTTCTGTTATGAATAGTGTAAGCAGCATTAAAAAACTTTACTCTCAGGCAGAAGAAGCGATATCATACAGAATTATGTACGGTTCAAACCAGGTTATAGAGTATTGCAATTTGCCTGCTAAAAGTCAAAAGCTGAATTTAAGCAAAGGTGATTTTATTGGTATAGAAAACGCTTTAAAGCTGCGTTCGGTAAAACAGTTTAATTTACTCATCGATAAATACTTTAGCAGAGAATTTCTGAAAACTCAGACCATAGAAAATGTGAAAAAGCTCTACCATGTAATTCTGAAAAAAATAACCGATATAATGAACTGTCAGGAGTATTTCCTGACCGAGGAAAATAAAAAGGACTTTGATAAGTTCTTTTCTTTGGAAGAAATGAAATCCTACTTGAAAGATTACCTGTACAAAATTTTACAGTATATATCACAGCATGAGGAGACCGAAAAGACTGTAGTAGACATAGCAATAAAATATCTTAAGGAAAACTATATGAAAGAAGTCAATATGGCTGAAGTTTCTAACATGGTATCTATGAATTATTCATATTTTAGCAAACTGTTTAAAAATCAAACCGGGATGACTTTTTCAGAGTACTTGCTAATGCTTAGAATGGAGGAATCAAAAAGACTTTTAAAAGATCCGGTAATTAAAATATACGAAGTGTCATCTATGGTGGGGTATGAAAATGCACATAATTTCTCCAGGGCATTTAAGAATTATTTTGGTATTTCTCCGAAAGAATTCAGAAAAAATAACGCAATTATTTAATTTTACTGTATTATACGTTTTTACTAATAACATTTATGCTCTGATATAAGTACAGTAACACAAGATAAAAAGAACTAGTAATATATCCTGATTGTTTTAGTAAAGTATTGTTATGGCAAATTAATCTTTTGGCCGACATAGATGATTGCATCATCTAAATTATTGACCTTTTTAATTTGATAAATATATTGACGAATTTCCATTTTGCCACAGTGTTTGCTTGCTATATCCCAAAGTGTATCGCCTTGCCTGACAGTTATTGTTTTGTACTCTTTATTAACATTTTTACCGGATGATATAACAGATCCAACGAAGAATATTATAACTGTAAACATCAAAAACAAAACTGTAAAAAACCTATTCTTATTTTTAAGACGATATACCTTCATAAAAATTAACCTCCTTTGGCTAGCTCAAAAACCAAAGCAAGAATTAAATAACAAAAGAACAAATGTTCTGCATAAAGTTTATCGAACATTTGTTCATTTGTCAATAGTTTTTCGAACATTTGTTTGACATTTTTTTTATGTATGGTATAATTAGGCTAATAGAAATTTTAAGAGGTATCAAAATGCGACAAAAAAGTCTGGACAAGCAAAAACAAATTTTGGATTTTGTAAACAGGCAGGTTCAGGAAAAAGGGTATCCCCCTTCTGTGCGGGAAATTTGTAAAGCTGTCGGGTTCAAGTCTACTTCCACTGTTCATTCATACTTGGCAGTCCTCGAGGAAAAAGGGCTTATAATAAAAGATCCCTCTAAAACACGAGCCTTGAAGGTAGTGGATAAAAAAAGTAAAAACCTAGAAGGTTATATTTCAGAGCAGGAAATTGAAAATGTTCCAATATTGGGCAGAGTTGCAGCCGGTCAACCCATTCTTGCTGTTGAAAACATAGAAGATACCTTCCCCATACCCGTTGAATACCTCGGGAATAGCACTGCATTTATGTTGAGAATTAAGGGCGACAGCATGATTAACAAAGGTATATATGACGGGGATTTAGTTGTGGTAAAACAACAGAGCACTGCAAAAAACGGTGACATTGTTGTAGCATTAATTGAAGATGAAACAACTGTAAAAACTTTTTACAAAGAAAAGGATCATTTCCGTCTGCAGCCCGAGAATGAGAATTATGAACCGATTATTGTAAAGGATAACCTTACCATACTGGGTAAAGTTATAGCATTGTTCAGAAAATTTTAGAGCCGCCTGGCTCTTTTTTTTGTGGTTATATATGAATGGTTTCTGAATATGATTCAATTATTTCAACCCTGCCATCGCTGTTAATATATTTTATAACAGAAGACAGAATACTGTCCGCATGGGAAGTTTCATTTGTCACACAGCAAAAACCCAGCTCACACTTATTCCACTCATCCTGTCTTCCCGTTTCTGCAGCAGATACATTAAGTTTTGACCTGATTTTTGACAATAAACTTTTCACAACACTTCTTTTGTCCTTCAAGCTTTTCATACCGCCGATATATAATGTTAAATTCAGGGTTCCAACAACCATCTACCTGTCCTCCGTCACAGTACTAGATTCCTTATAACTTATTATCCTCAATTGGCATCTGAATAAATTCCAGCATCAAAATTCAGGTGTAAAGCATTTGTATTTATTGTACAAAATTTTAAAATGATTTTTAGTGAGGGATTTAATCCGCCACCGATGAAGAATCCGGTTGACCCTCCGGGTATAGAGGCAGGGTTCGTTGAAGTATTCTTATAATATTAGATGCATAAGTACTTAACTTATGCATCACCAATAATCGATATAACGAAAGAAATTGCCGGTCAATTTTAACACACCTTTTCAACGAAGACCCGACACCTATAAGAGGCAGAGGATACCTTTAAGCTTTTGATTAATCGCAGAATTTAAGGAACTGGCAACTTATAAACATAATTATTCAATATCACCTAAAAGCTTCATTTGTGACTGCAGAAGGCTGGCTACTTTACTTTTATAAACAGCCAAATCCTTCTTAAGACGTTCTGCCTCAAACTGTGTTTTAACCACTTCCCGATTTGCTTCATCGATAATTTCTTTAGCTTTGTTTTGTGCTTCTGATATTATATTTTCAGCTTTTTTTTCAGCATTGCTTATGATCTCGCTGCTGGACTGCTGTGCAAGTATCAGGCTTTTCTTCAAGGTCTCCTCCATTTTTTCATAATGGGACAATCTGTCTTTAAGCTCCATAACCTGGTCTTTCACCTTCATCAGCTCACGAATATAATCCGAATAATCTTCTATGATTTTTTGGATAACTTCATATACTTGATTCTCATCCACACCTCTTATAATAGTTCTGCGGAATACAATATTCGATAAATCATTGGGTGTAAAATTCATAAAGCATACCTCCGGCAAAACACATAACCTAAAGTCTATCGATAATGAGAATGAACACATATTCCAAAAAGCCAAGCAACAGATATGCCAGAATTGGAGAGAAATCAAACATAAGGTTTTTTCCAAATGCTGAACGAGCAATCAAGTTTCTAATTGGTGACAAAATGGGTTCGGTAACTGTATAGATAAATATTATAAACCTGTTTTCCCTCCTGAATGGAATCCATGATATTATAATGCGCAGTAAAATCAATATTTCAACAATCCTGAAAAACAGGACTACCGCAGCACTTAAAATTTCTGCCATCTGCTTCCTCCGTCATTTCATCCAGGTAAAAACGCCTTGTTCCTGCAGCTCTTCCCTGACATCACCCAGTATATCAACACTATTGGGTGTGGCAAGAAAAATCCCGGATGATACCTTTTGAATATTTCCATCGAGGGAATAAACCGCACCACTCAAAAAATCAACAATTCGTTGTGCTGTTTGAATTTCAACATCTTCGACATTCATAACAATTGAACGGTTAGCCCGTAAATGATCACAGATATCCTTTGCATCGTTAATATTTTTAGGAGAAACGATAACCACTTTTGTATTTGTGTTGCTGTTTAAATTGAGAACTTTACCGTTATTCTTTTTGCCATATACAGGTTTACGGTTTTCATTTCTTTCTGCTTCATAAACATCTTCTTCATCATCATAGTAATCATCTTCAACTTCTTCTGTTTCCCAACCAACAAAATCAAGCATTTTATTCAGTAAGCTTGCCATAAGTACCTTCCTCCCACTCTTCTTAGGTAAAATATAAGCATATGCATTATTTATCATTTGTAGAATCAATTTTATGTGTATTGTCTTTCACCGAAAATGCTGCTGCCAATGCGGACAATATTGGCGCCTTCCTCAATAGCAACCTCGAAATCATGGCTCATACCCATTGACAAATACTGCATATCAATATTATCAATATTTTCCCCTTCGATGTCAACCGAAATGTTTCTTAAACGCCTAAAAATCCAGCGTACATTTTCGGGATCTTCGGTGTAAGGAGCAATAGTCATTAGTCCTTTAACTTTTATATTCGGATAGAGGGATACTTTCCTAACAAAATCATGTACTTCTTCCGGGGAAATACCTGCTTTTGTTTTTTCACCTGATACATTTACCTGTATAAGGGTGTCCACTATCCTGTTACAAGCCTGTGCTCTTTTCTGGATTTCATCAGCCAGCCCCAGACGGTCCAACGAGTGAATCATGGTGACTTTATCAACGATATATTTCACTTTATTTGTCTGGAGACGACCAATTAAATGCCAATTACACCTTTCATTAAATATATCGTATTTTTGAACAAGTTCCTGAACCCTATTTTCACCAAAATTTAAAACTTTCTCTTTTATTACTGTTTCAATAGCTTCTGCTCCAACAGTTTTCGAAACGGCTACCAATAAAATATCTTCGGGGTTACGCCCGCTTCGCACAGCTGCGTTGTTTATTCTTTCTCTTATTTCGTTTAAATTCTTTCGTATTGTTAATTCATCTTCAGAAGTAAACATCAGTCAATCACCTGTCCTTCTTCAATATTCAGAGGGTTCACCACGTATATATCAAAAACCCGTACCGGATCGGTTTCTTTCGAATCGGGCAGTTTATCGATAATAACAAAGGTATCCTGCTCTGCAATGATCTGTACTCTTTTTTTAACAGCCCGGTTAAAGCGCACCAGGTAAATATCAGCGGTATTGTCATAGATATTTATGTTTGTAAGACTTCTTTGAGGAATTTTTAAGCCTTCGATACTTTCAACTATTAAGTCTGCTTTTACATGCCTCAGATGGACGGTCTTTTCAACAAAACGGTTAAAGGAAACAATAACCTTGCATTTATCCTCAAAAGTCTCAATTGATTCAACTGTACAGGGTATTAATTCCTTTATTCCATCAACTTTCAATGATATATTATCTCCTGTTTTCAGTTTATCGCTGTCTTTTCTGTTAATTGCACAAACATACCAGCTTATTTCATTATTTATAAGCCTGGCAAAGACTTGATCCTTAGCAATTTCAAAAGATTGTTCAGAACCGGCTGCCACTTTTTTGGGTTTAGTATTTTCAACGGCCTGCAAATCATCAATTGTTAGTTTGTCAATATTAGTGTGGTTGTATTTTTCATCAGCAAAATCCTCACCCCAAACCACTATCCCGGAAAATGTAGATTCAATGGTGGTTGCCGTTTCATTGATTTTTTCTCTTAAAAGCTCCAGTTCTTTTTTCTTGTTCTCCAAATAGAGCCTGTTTCCTTCGCTTTCAAAGATTTCCCTGTTCCGTTGGTAAAGCAGCCTTTCTAATGATGATTTTACATCCGCAATTGCAGAAAAACTTTTATTTACAGCAATATCGGTTAATTTATTCACTTCATTCTGAACCTTATTACGAAAATCACTGTTCCCGCTGAGAATTTCGGGATTATTCTCTGCGAACTGTCTTATAATGTTTTTTTCAAGGTTCTCAATTTCGTTTAATATCCTTTTACTGTCTTTGTCTACTACTACCGCAAAGTCAAATTTATTCGGAATGCGCTCGCCCTGATCAACCTTAGGAATTACGATTCCGTCCTGTGGTGACTGAACAGCAGTTTCTTCTCTGATGAAAACACCTTCTGATTTAATTTTTATTTCGAGTATATCGGTATGTATGATATCTGTTTCGATATTCCCATGGAATATCCACTTCCATAAGGCTGGTAAGTATATAAGCACAAAAAGAATAAGAAGAAAACGTATCGACTTGCTTTTGTTTCTTCGCCTTGGAACCCGTTTGTTTGTTAATTTAGTTTTGGAAGCTGTCCTGACTCTTCTTTTATTCTTATCTTTAGTGGCGCCCATATTCTCCTCCAAAATGCCTGGTTATGACTTTCCATGGCATTATGTTTATCCTGTGTATAAGCAAGAGAATAACCTGCAATTAACTATTCAAGGGTTAACAAACCCCTGTTTATTAATTCCTGAACGGCACACAAAACACCAAGCTTAACATGCTCGTAAACAAGCCCTCCCTGAAGATATGCAATGTATGGTGGGCGTATTGGTGCATCTGCTGACAACTCAATTGAAGACCCCTGTACAAATGCCCCTGCAGCCATTATTACCGGTGAATCATAGCCTGGCATTTCACTTGGTACAGGTGTAACAAAAGAGTCAACAGGAGAACCTTTCTGAATTCCCTGGCAAAAAGCAATAACTGCGTCGGGGTTTCCAAACTTAATTGCCTGTATAATGTCACTTCGTTCTTCGCTGCAGGCAGGACAAGTATCGTAACCCAGGCTTTCCATAAGAGCTGAAGCAAATACAGCACCCTTAAGGCTTTGGGCTACAATATGCGGGGCAAGGAAAAAGCCCTCAAATAAAGTCCTGTTTTGACCAAGTGTAGCTCCAACTTCACGGCCTAAACCCGGTACGGTCATCCTGTAAGAAACAAGCTCAACCAGATCTTTTCTTCCTGCAATATACCCGCCGGACAGAACAATTCCACCCCCGGGGTTTTTTATTAAAGAACCTGCCATAAGATCTACACCTACGTCGGTAGGCTCTTTATCTTCAACAAATTCTCCATAACAGTTATCAACCATAACAACTAAATCAGGCTTTATCTTTTTCACAAACCTTACTGCCTGTCCAATACGTTCAACGGTTATAGGCCCCCTCCAGGAATAACCCCGGGATCTTTGAATAAACACCATTTTAGTTCTGTCGCTAATGCTTTTTTCTATTTTTTCGTAATCAAGTTCACCATTTTCCAGCAAATCAACCTGACGGTATGTAACCTGATAATCTTTTAAAGTGCCTGTCCCGCTGGCACCACGTATACCAATAACTTCATCCAGAGTGTCATAAGGCTTTCCGGTTATCGATAAAAGCTCATCTCCGGGCCGTAAAATTCCATAAAGGCATAAAGCCAAAGCATGCGTACCACAGGTAATTTGATGCCTTACAAGTGCATCCTCAGCACCAAAAACAGAAGCATATACATTTTCTATAACTTCTCTGCCCCTGTCATTGTATCCGTACCCTGTTGAGCCAACAAAATGAGATTCGCTTACTCCATACTCCTGCATTGCTCTGATGACTTTGCTTTGGTTATATGCAGACACCTGTTTTATTCTCTCAAAAACAACATTGCATTTTTTTTCAATATCCTCTGACAGTTTTACCAGTTTTGTATTAATATTAAATGCCTCATGATATATTTCGGTATTTTTCATCGGTAAGTTTTCCTCTTTTCTAATTTAGTGTCTCTAATTTTCCTCAGGTTTTAAAGCTAAACGGTCCAGCGCATTTTGAACCTGTTCCTTAGTAATAGTATTGTTAAAATTAAACGGACATTTTAATGCCTTTCGATACATTTCGCAAGCTTCATCTGTTTTTCCGGAATCTTCAAGGTACTTTCCGTAATCATAGTATGCCTCAGGAAAAGATGGTTCCTTTTCCATAAGCTTGTCAAACAGCTCACCGGCCTTATCAGTTTCACCCCTTAAGTGGTACAGATGTGCCAGATTATCCAGAATTATAGCATTATCGGAATTATATTCATAAGCTTCGAGATTTATTTTCAAAGCCTCATCCAAATCTCCTTTTTCTATGGCCAGATAACCAAGGCTTCCATATACTGCTGTGGTTTTATATTCCGATATTACTTCCTTAAGCATTTCAAACGCCTTATCCAGATCACCTTTCTTCCATATTATAAGAGCGAGATTTGATTTTGCCAGGTTCTTCTCATCCTTATTTTTACTTTTGTCAACAGCTTTCAACAGCACTTCTTCGGCTTCTTTCAGTTTCCCTTCCTTGAAAAGTACAAAACCGTAATTTACTAAAATATCTGCTCCGGCCTTTTTGGAACCTGCTGATTTTTTAAACCATTTTTCTGCCTCACCGATGTTTCCCTTACTATATGCCATTTGTGCTTTTATACGGTAAATCAAATTCAGGTTAACGATAATAATCAATAATAAATATGCCAGAATACCCAAAATACCGGCTATTTTGTTAATTCTGAACAGAATAATTATAACAAGGAATGGTATGATGGCATACAGCAATAATGGTAATAATGATTTAGAGTTCAAATTTATTCACCTCTTTTAATATGGATAATCAAACCTGCTATTTAAAGGTAATCATCCCATATGATAGCATTCCGATACCTTTATTTCAATAGGCAGGAAATATGCATCCACTGCTGGTCAGCAATGGATATCAATTGTTATATTGCCAGCATGGCCTCCAATGATCTGCGTGCACGCTCGATCACTTCTTTATCAAGGTTTATCTCGTACCTGTTATACTTCAGTGCGTTATATACACTTTCTACCGTTGTTTTTTTCATGTTCGGGCAAATAAGCCCCTGTGTTAAAAGATAAAAGGTTTTATTCGGATTGTCTTTTCTAAGCTTGTGTAGAATACCCATTTCGGTTGCTATAAGGAATTTGCTGTGGTTACTGTTTTTGGCGTAATCTATTATCTGAGCTGTACTTCCGACAAAATCAGCCATTTCCATTACCTCTTGCCTGCACTCGGGATGGGCCAGCACCAAGGCATCGGGATGAATGCTTTTTGCTTTTTCAACGTCTTCCCTGCTAACCCTGTGGTGAGTGATGCAATATCCCTCCCATAAATGAATTTTCTTGTTTGGTACCTGCTTTGCTATAAAACTTCCCAGGTTCTGATCGGGAGCAAACAAAATCTCATCGTTAGGTATGGACTGAATAACTCTGACAGCGTTTGAAGATGTACAACATATATCACATTCAGCCTTTACTGCCGCAGAAGTATTTATATAACATACCACTGCTGCATTTGGATACTTTTTCTTTTCTTCGATTAATGCTTCGGCTGTTATCATATCAGCCATAGGACACCCTGCATCAATCTCGGGAAGTAAAACTGTCTTCTCGGGTGATAAGATCTTTGCGCTCTCTGCCATAAAATGAACTCCACAAAAAACGACAATATCCGCGTTTGTGGAAGCACAGTACCGGCTTAACGTAAAGGAGTCTCCAACAACATCGGCCAATTCCTGAACCTCATCTATTTGATAATTATGTGCCACAATAACAGCATTTTTTTCATGCTTCATTCTTTTTATCTCATTAATCATTTCTGTCAAATCTTTTTTCATTGTTTGCATGTCCCCCTTTTAAAGCATTATGCATTAAAATTTTTGACCACTAACAGTTTTCGCTAAAAAATTATCTTCACTATTATAACATACACCTTTCAGATGTACTACTTATTAAGATACTTTATTTTAAACACTAATCAAGCCGGTTTTGTTTGTTTTTCACAAAAAAATTGTTTTATAAGGTTAATTTTCTTTTCTTATTCTTAAAGGTTTTTTGTTGTTTCCTGTCTCGGATTGTTGTAGAATAAATATTATGATCGCAGGTGAAGTTCTGCTATAATCTACCAATTTAATATAAACTGGAAAAGTATACACAATAATATAATAGATTATATACATTTGGAGTTTTTCATTATGGAATCGTTAAAACAACGTATATTAAAGGATGGACGTATTCTAGATGGGAATATTTTAAAGGTTGATTCTTTTATTAACCATCAGATTGATCCCCGTCTTGCCTTTGATATAGGAAGGGAATTTTACAATCGTTTTGCTGGTGTAAGAATTGATAAAATTTTAACTATTGAAACATCAGGAATAGCCTTTGCACTATGTGCAGGTTACCATTTCAATGTCCCTGTTGTTTTTGCTAAAAAACATTCAGGTATTAATATGTCGTCTGATGTATATCAGAGTAAAGTACATTCATATACAAAACAAACCGATTATACCATATCTGTCTCTGAACAATTTCTTTCTTCTGGTGAGAACCTTCTTATTATAGATGATTTTCTTGCAAACGGACAGGCTGTTTTAGGGTTGATTAATATTGCCAGCCAGGCAAAATGCAAAGTCTCGGGTGTTGGTATTGTAATTGAGAAAGATTTTCAACCTGGAAGTAAAATTCTTCGAAGCCTTGGGATTCGTGTTGAATCCCTTGCTGTTATAGAATCTTTAAAAAATAACAAAATTATTTTCAGGGAGGCATTGAAAAAATGAAAAAAAGAAGGATTCTGTATTTACTTGTTACCATTCTAAGCTTAGCAATGGTACTGACAGGATGTGGAACCGATCAGCAAAACGCCGGAGAAGAAAAACTAAAAGTTGGATTTGTTTACATCGGCACAGCAGGAGAGCCAGGTTACACTTATGCTCATGAACAGGGAAGGCTTTATGCTCAGGAAAAACTTGGGGATAAAGTAGAATTCATCATTCAGGAGAATGTAAGTGATACTGACGATTCATGTGTTGCTGTAATGCAATCAATGATCGAGCAGGGATGCAAAATGATCTTTACTAATTCCTATGGCTACATGGATTACACTTATGACATGGCACAGGAATATCCTGATGTTGTTTTCCTGCATTGTTCGGGAAGCAGAAGTTCTGAGAATATGTTGAATTACTTTGGCAGAATTTATCAGGCACGTTACCTTTCCGGAATAGTTGCCGGGATGAAGACAGAAACAAACAAAATTGGATATGTTGCCGCTCATCCCATTCCTGAAGTAATCAGGGGAATTAATGCTTTTACCCTTGGTGTTCGTTCTGTTAACCCCGATGCCACCGTTGAAGTTGTATGGACTTCTACCTGGTACGATCCTTCTTTGGAAAAGGCAGCAGCAGTATCACTTCTTGACAAAGGCTGCGATGTAATTGCACAGCACCAGGATACAACAGGTCCTCAAATTGCAGCATCAGAGCGTGGAAAGTGGTGTATTGGCTATAACTGTGATACAGCCGAGATTGTGCCCGACTCATTCCTGACCGCACCTATATGGAACTGGGGTCCGTATTATGCCGATCAGATCCAAAAGGTTCTTGACGGTACCTGGAAGAGCGAAAACTATTGGGGTGGAATGGAAGATGGTGTGGTTGCGCTGGCTCCGCTTACAAAAAATGCTCCCGAAGGTGCTCAGGAGAAAGTTAACGAAATGGCAGAAAAAATTGCAAGTGGTGAATTTAAAGTATTTGAGGGTCCGCTAAAAGACCAGAACGGGGAAATTAAAGTTCCTGAAGGAACTGTTATGACCGACGAAGAGCTTTTAAGCTTTAACTGGCTTGTTGAAGGTGTTATAGCAACCCTGCCCGAAAACTAAATCATTCAGCTTTAAACAGGATTAAAGGATTACCCTTTAATCCTGTACTTTTTCATTTGAAAAAACTGTATATATTCCTTCCGGAATGTAAATGATTTCAATAAAAGATTTATTTTCCGGAGAGAATAAGAGCAATAACTGAAAAGGATGTAGTTATGAATAAAACGTATGTTGAAATGAAAAATATCTGCAAAACCTTTGGCGTAATCCGCGCCAACCGTAATGTTAATTTTTCGGTATACGAAGGAGAAATACACGGATTATTAGGTGAAAACGGTGCCGGTAAAAGTACTCTGGTAAATATGCTATCAGGCATCTATACACCCGATAGCGGGAGTATTTTCATACATGGTGAACAGGTTAATATACATTCGCCAAAACATGCGATTGAGCTGGGAATTGGTATGATTCATCAACATTTTAAGCTGATTGATGTACTAACTGCAGCAGAAAACGTTTTATTGGGTCACAGCCAGTCTGTCTTTATATCTAATAAGAGCAGAATAAAGTCAATACAAAATGTAATGGAAAAGTACGGTATGGAAATTGATCTTAACAAAAGGATAATGGATATGTCTGTAAGTGAAAAGCAGACAGTTGAGATACTGAAAGTGCTGTATCGTGGCTCAAAAATACTTATACTTGATGAGCCAACCGCAGTGTTAACACCACAGGAAATCGATAAACTTTTTACCGTACTTAAAAATCTTGCTGAAACTGGATGTGCAATAATAATTATTACACATAAGCTGAACGAAATTATGTCGGTAACCGACAGGGTTACTGTTCTCAGACAGGGAGAAACTGTTTCAACATTGGAGACCCGAAAAACAAATATTCGTGAGTTAACCGAATTAATGGTTGGAAAGCCGGTTAATCTTTCAATTGAAAGAATTCACTCCAGGAAAGGAGATTTACTGTTATCTGTCAAGGGGCTTACTGCTTTGGGCGAGCATAATGTACCGGTACTTGATAATGTAACCTTTGATTTGTATGAGGGTGAAATTCTTGGTGTAGCAGGTGTTGCCGGAAGCGGGCAGAAAGAATTGTGTGAAGCTATTGCAGGCCTCTACCCTGTCGAAAAGGGAGATATTTATTTTAAAGGAGAAAATATTGTGGGTTTTAGCCCAAGAGAAATAATAAAACGTGGCGTCAGTATGAGTTTCATACCCGAAGATCGCCTTGGTATGGGACTTGTTCCGTCGATGAATATGATAGACAATATGCTTCTGAAAGATTATGTTAATCAACCGGGTATTACCGTAAATAGAAAACCTGCAAAGGAAAAAGCAGAGCGAGTTTCAAAACGCCTTGAAATTCAGGCACCCAGCATCTATACGGCCATTCGAAAGCTATCGGGCGGAAATATACAGAAAGTTCTTTTGGGCAGAGAAATAGATGCAAATCCCCATTTATTAATAACTGCGTATCCTGTAAGGGGTCTTGATATAGGCGCTTCCTATAATATTTACGATCTTTTGAAGGAACAGAAGCAAAAAGGCGTTGGAATACTTTATATTGGTGAGGATTTGGATGTATTAATAGAACTTTGCGACAGAATTATGGTTTTATGTGATGGTAAAGTAACGGGTATCACAGGCAGCGAAAGTATTACGAAGGAAGGCCTTGGCCTCATGATGGCAGGAGAAACTCTTTCTTCAATAAAAAAGGGGGACGTAGTATGCAAATCATAAAACGTGAAGGAACTTCAACAAAACAAATAATCATGATCCGCCTGATTGCCATCATTGCTGCAATTATAGTTTCAGGTATTTTCATCGTTTTTTTGGGTTACAATCCTGTAAAAGTTTATGTCAATATGATTTCAGGCGCACTTGGTTCAAAAATCCGTTTCAGGGCCACTCTGTTAGAGATGGTTCCACTGGTAATAACATCTCTTGGAATATTGGTAGCCTTTAAGATGAAGTTCTGGAATATCGGCGGCGAGGGACAAATTCTAATGGGAGCATTTGGTGCCACATATATAGCATTATTCGTTGACTGGATCCCAAAACCTCTTGTTATTCCTGTTATGTTTATCGTTGGATTCTTAGCCGGTGGAATATGGGGGATAATACCTGCGTTCTTTAAAGCTAATTTTGGTGCCAATGAAACCATTATGACGCTTATGCTTAACTATATTGCAACACAATGGATTACATACCTCCAGTATGGGCCATGGAGAGATCCGGACTTAAAAGGATTTGCGAAAATTGCAAATTTTCCCGACCATGCTTTACTTCCAAAAGTGTTTGGAATTCATATAGGACTTATAATATCACTGGTTCTAGTTATAATTATTTCGTGGTTCCTTCGAAGGACAAAAAGAGGGTTCGAAATTTCAGTGGTTGGAGAAAGCGTAAGTACAGCACGATACGCCGGTATGGACATTTCCCGGATAATAATAACAACTATGCTTTTAAGCGGCGGTTTATGTGGAATCACAGGTGTTATTCAGGCAGCAGGTGTTAACAAAACTCTTACAATGAACGTTTCCAGCGGTTACGGATTTACTGCAGTTATAACTACGTATTTATCGGGTTTGCGTGCTCAGCGGGTTTTAATTGTTTCTTTCCTTTTTGCTATTTTATTACAGGGCGGTTCCTATATTCAGTCAGCCCTTCAGATACCTCAGGCAGCGGCAGATGTACTGCAGGGAATGATTCTGTTTTGCGCCCTGGGCAGCGAGTTTTTTGTCAATTATAAAGTTCGCTTTAGAAAGAACTCAATTTCATCGGAGGTTAAGTAATTATGATTCCTTTCTTAAAAAATGCAGTAATATCGGGAACACCCCTGACATTCGCCATATTAGGCGCAATGTATAATGAAAAAGCCGGCAATTTAAATCTTGGTATTGAAGGAATGATGCTTCTTGGAGCAGTGGCAGGCTTTCAGGTTGCAATACTGACTGAAAACCCAATACTTGCCCTTCTTGCTGCGATGATATTTGGAGCACTCGGAGCTTTGATATATGCTTTTTTAACAGTAACATTAAGGACTAACCAGTCTGTAACAGGGCTTGCTTTAACGATTTTTGGGACAGGATTGTCCAGGTTCTGGGGAAAGCGTCTGATGGGAACGGTTTTACCCGAGTCCTTCAGCAGAAATTTTCGCCCCGTTTCCCTGCCCTTTCTTTCAAAGATTCCGGTATTGGGGCCTGTATTTTCAGTCTTTCTTGAACAGGATTTATTTGTATATTTGAGTTATTTAATTGTGATCCTGTCGGGCATATATCTGTATTATACACGTTTTGGCCTGAACTTAAGAGCTGTAGGTGAAAACACGGCTGCTGCCGATGCTTCGGGAATTAACGTAACTCTTTATAAATATGTTCACATACTTATCGGTGGCGCCTTATGCGGTCTTGGAGGTGCCTACCTGTCCCTGGTATATGTTCCCTCGTGGCAGGATAATATAACATCAGGACGCGGCTGGATAGCTATTGCTCTTGTTATATTTACTTCGTGGAGTCCGTACAGAGCATTTTGGGGTGCTTTTCTTTTTGGCGGTCTGGACATCGTAGGTTTCCGCATACAGACACTAAACCTGCCAATTTCACTAAACCAGCACTTTCTAAGGATGCTTCCATATATCGCAACAATTTTGGTTATTATTGTTGGGGCTATCAGGAAAAGTACCAGTCATATGCCTCCAGGTAATTTAGGAAATCCATATTTCAGGGAAGAGCGATAATCGGTTTATCTCAGTGAATTCAAAAGTTTAATAAAATCTTCGGGAAGTTCAGCTTCAAATTCCATATATTCTCCGGTGGAAGGATGTTTTAGCCTTAGATATCTTGCATGCAGCATCTGACCACCGGTAATTTTTTTTCTGCTGCTTGCGCCGTACAGGGGATCTCCATATACAGGGTGACGTATATAAGACATGTGCACTCGAATCTGATGTGTCCTTCCCGTTTCAAGTCTTAACCTGACATGAGTGGCCCCTTTCAAGCGTTCCAATACTTTAAAATATGTTATGGCTTCCCTGCCCTTTCCGGGCGTTACAGCCATCTTTTTTCTGTCTGCAGGATGACGGCCTATAGGAGCATCTATTACACCATTGTCTTCTTTAATAATGCCCTCAACAATAGCTTCATAAACTCGTTCCATGCTATGCTCCTTCAGCTGCATGGCAAGAGACCGGTGAGCATTATTGTTTTTCGCAACAGCAATTAGCCCGGTTGTATCCTTATCGATACGATGAACTATACCAGGCCTTATTACACCGTTGATATCCGAAAGGGAATCCTTACAATGATAAAGAAGGGCATTAACAAGGGTATTATCCTTATTCCCGGGCGCCGGGTGAACAACCATATCCTTAGGCTTATTAACTATTAGAATATCTGAATCTTCGTAAATAATATTTAAAGGAATGTTCTCCGGGTTCAGTGACAGCGGTTCGGGTTCAGGAATGTTTACCAGTATATTCATACCTGGAGAAGTTTTAATTTTTCCTTTCGTGCTTTTTCCATTTACAAGAATAAGATTATCATTAATAAGTTTTTGAATATAACTTCTGGACAGATCAGGAATTTTACCGGCCAGATACGCATCCAGGCGATGTCCTGCCTCGTTTTCTTCTACAATAAGTTTCAGCTGCCTGCCTTCATTCATGCTAACTCTCACCTGTTTCGCTCATTAAAGCTTCATTGCTTGCGTCCTGCCTTTCAGGTTCTTTGTAAATAAAAAGAATATAAATAAACAGCATAAATGTACCAATGTTAATACAAATATCAGCAATATTAAAAACCGGATAATCATAACCAAAGATATAGAAATCAAGAAAATCTGTTACCTCACCCCGAAGTACGCGGTCAATCCAGTTTCCTATTGCTCCCGCCAAAACAAAGGAGATTGAAAGTCTTAAAATTTTATGCTTGTTTTTTATCATGTAATAAGCCAATATAATACAAATTATCACAGTCAGTACTATAAAAAAGTATCTGCCGTTCTTTAGTATACCAAAAGCAGCACCAGGATTTTCAACATGCGTAAAATAAAAAAAATCGGGTATCACTTCAATTTTATGACCTAAGGGCATATTTCTTCTTACATAGGTTTTTGTTACCTGATCCAGTATAATAAATATGGCTATAAAAATAGTCCAAAACATGCAATTTCCCCCTTCGTTACCCATATCAGTATACCTGCAGGCCCAACCCTATGTCAACCCGGAAAATGATTATGGAAGCATGAGGGCGGTTCCTTTTGCTTCCTTCCAGGAGTTCAAAACAGCGGGTAATTCGGGAGTAATATCTCATGCTTTCAAAACCGTCATTTAGTCAACTGTTATACCCTGAAAATAATGCTTAAGAATCTGATCATAGGTATAACCCTGTCTTGCAAAACCTTTGGCTCCTTCCTGGCTCATGCCCACTCCGTGACCCCAGCCCCTTCCACTGAAAGTGTAGGCATCTGATGACATATTAACCTTTCTTGTATTATTACCACTGCCTATAACCGAAACAGCCGTATTTTTGGACGACAGCTTTGAGGTACCAGATTTTGAAACCACATTTCTGCCATCCAATGCTATGGTTTTCAGCGAACCGTCAGAAGCCTTCACCACGATATTACCGGCTGACTGAATGGTGTATTTTTGGCTGTTAAGGCTAAATATCATCCTGGTATCCTGAGTATAATACGTTACCGAGCCCCTGGTGCCTGTTATTCTAAGCTCTGTTACCCGTCCTGAGGGAGAATACTCCTCTGCACTGACAGAAACTATATCCCCTATTTCAACACCGCTGATAAAAAGTATTTTCTTTATCTCTTCGGCTGTTAATGTTTTCTCCCATATATAATTACGTGATGTTTCGGATTCATAGGGATCGGGTACACTGACCAGATATGGAATTTCCGAACCCCATACCTCTTTAACGTTAGCTGTCATGCCACCGCTTGAAGCAAAATAATAAACATGTGCAAGGCTGCCATTATACAGCATTTTTTTGCCTTTTGTCTCATCCACAGCCCTGTTCGTAGTGGCTCTTTCCGCATCGTAGCCATTATACACCTGGGATGAAACAGTATCTGTAAGATCAAAACCCCATTTTTCGTATCTGTTCAGATTTCTGTATGTATAAGTCCGTGCGGCAACAGCTTGAGCTTTAATGGCTTCTATTGGTGCATCAGCCTCTATTTCAGCAGGAACAACCCCATAAAGATACTGTTCGATATTCAGTATATTAATAAGTGTCAGATCACTGTCCGAATACCTTCTAATCTCTATGTAATTCCTATACCTCTTTCCATTAACTTTTAACAGGTACGGATCGTTATCCTTCTTTGGGCGCACCTGCAAATACCCGCCTGACCCTCCATAAACCATTTTAACATTAAAGCCGGCATCGTAAATCACAAGTCTTTCCGAACTCTCGGATACAACAGAAATATCTTCCGCATCTATTTTTCCCTTAATATTTGGAATATCGTTTTCGGCGGATTTTCTGTCGGAGTAAAAACCTGTCCATACCTGCCAGCCGTTTTCATAAGCTACATAAGTTATTAGACCCGTTCTATTAAGTATTTCTGAAATTTCCTTAGCGGTATTATAATCTGCAAATTCCCCACCAATTTTCAGATGCCAGGGACCTATTACCTTCCCTGCGTAGGGAATTCCTTCTGTTGGTGAATATTCCAAAACAGCTGTTTCTGTTCTGATAAAGTGCCCGTCTTTTCTGATTATAAGAGGCTGGCTGTTGTTCTGCTCCAAAAGCAATGAGAAAGTTCCGTTATTGTAATAGCCTATATCAATTCCTTTCTCTGCACTTACCTGAACACTGGATACCGCATCACTGCCATAATTTAAACCTATTCTTACGGTGTCCCGGTATTCAGCAGCAAAAACATTTACATTTAAAATAAAAAGTAATAACAGAAGAATCGAAGAAAAAAGCCAAAACTTTTTTTTCATTCCAGACCCTCTTTTTCTTTTGTATTGTCATTTTATTATATCGGCTATTTGAAACATTGTACATAGGTCCGGAAGGTTTATTACATATTGTTACGAAAATTTAATTTTTTCCATTAATTTTTCATAATAAAGATCGGGATCGACAGGTATCTCTACCCAATCGTCAAGCCATGACGAAAGATGCATCGCATTGGAAATCTGTAGACCGTTAATTCCTTCGACCCCCGGTGCTAATAATTTTTCCCCTTTCAGGATTGCATATACAAAGTTCTGCGTAATCTCTTTATGCTGTCCTCCCGCGCCCGGTGCAACCGGAATTTCGCATTTCCAGCATTCAGGAGCTGCAATTTGTCCGCCGTCATATTCACGATTAAACTGTCTTTCAGGAACTCTTAATCTGTAAAAAGTAAGCTTGCCATCCTCAATTACAACCTTGCCCTTGTCCCCCATAACTTCAAAGCGATTAGTTTCAGGTGTCATGGCAGTAGACGTAACAAATACGCCGGTAGCTCCGTTTTCATATTCAACGAAGGCTGTTACGTCATCTTCCACTTCAATGTTATGGTACTTACCAAAGTAACAAAAGGCTCTGACTCGCTTTGGCATCCCGCAAGTCCACTGCCAGAGATCCAATTGATGGGGATCCTGGTTAAGTAAAACACCGCCACCCTCACCTGCCCATGTAGCACGCCATCCTCCGGAGTCATAATAGCTTTGGGGTCTGTACCAGTCGATAATCCAGTTTGTCCTTTTTATTTCACCAAGTTCACCCGATTTTACCAAATCCCGCAGCTTTTGATATACAGGATTTGTTCTCTGGTTATACATAATTCCAAATACCTTACCGCTTTTTTCAGCTACTTCATTCATACCCAATACCTGTTTTGTATAAACTCCGGCAGGTTTTTCAATTAATGTGTGCAAGCCATTTTTCAAGGCATCTATTGCTATTTTAGGATGATCGTAATGGGGCGTTGCTACAAAAACAGCATCTACTTCACCACTTTTTATCATAGCATTATAATCATCAAACAGCTTTACCTCAGGGTACATTTCCTTGGCCAGCTTCAGCCTGTCTGGATTAATATCGCATATGCAAGATAAAACAGCACCCGAAACCTCCCCATTGGTCAAATACCTGGAATGCATCAACCCTATTACTCCAAAACCAACAAGACCTATTCTCACCTGTTCCACATTTAAAACCCCCTAATTTTAATAATGGACCATTTGATTATTAACCGGAAGAAAAGATTTTTCAGTAATGTTTACTGATTAATCTCATTCAAAATATTTCTGAGTGCTTTAACGGCAATCTCAAATTTACCTGGGCCGCTTTCCTCCATATTACTAAGATCCAATGACTTCTCAAGGTTTGCCATCCCAACAAATGAACCAAGATGGGGTTCAAGGGACAGGACCATTTCACCGTTGAAAGATTTATCGATATCCTTTAGAATTTCAGGTACTTTACCATCCCCAAATCCGGCAGGGACCACTTTACCACTTTCATAGAGAGCATCCTTTATATGCATATAGCAGATATATGGTTTTAGCATATTATAAGCCTTTGGAAAAGTCTCTTCGTTACACTGTATGAAATTTGCAGGATCAAACACTGCCCTGACATAACTTACATTCATAGATTCAATAATATCCAGACATCTCTCTGCGTTATCGCCATATATTCCCTTCTCATTTTCATGGGCAAGAATAATACCCGTATTCTTTGCTGCCTGTACAAAGCCATGCCAGCGTTCAAGAACTTCATCCCTGTATTTTTCAGGATTTTCATTCTCGGGTATGTAAAAACTAAACATGCGTATATAGCCTGTTTCCAGTATACCGGCAAGATTAATTGCATGCTTGAATTTATCAAGATGCGGTGCAAAGGCATCCTTTATGCCAATTTTACCTATTGGCGAACCTAGGGCTGAAACTTTAATGCCCTGATCATCCAGTATTTTTTTAAATTCCATTACTTCACTTTCGGTGTAATCTGTAATTGTTTTACCGTATACACCCCTGATCTCAATTTGGTTAATTTCAAGCCTTCTAAGTTCTTTCACCTGCACTTTTAAATCACTGTCAATCTCATCCGCGAACCCGCTTAGCAGAAATCTGGCCATAATCCAACCTCCCATTTAATTAATGATTTATTCGCCAAAGCAATGCGCACAGCTTTCTTTGCACATTTTATGAACAATACGGCACAGGCGTTTTATCAAATGCCTCCCCGGTAAGGGATTGAAAGGCACGGCCCTGGGCATTCTGAAAAAAACAGCGAGGATACTGCTTTACATTGTCCAAATAGCATTATACAATGAATAATAACCATATATATAGCTTAGATTCCTTAAAACATGGCAAATATTCTGATCTGTTTCCTGCGGTCCGGAAGGAGAAAAAACATGCTTGAAACATTTAATAATGAAATAATTTGTATAAAGAACAGTACAAAAAATCCTATGGATCAGGTAAAAATGGATTTTCACCTTCATGATGACTATGAGATATATTTGTTTTTATCGGGTGGAGTACGCTATTTTATTGAAAAAAACTCATACGATCTCGTTCCGGGCGACATACTTCTTATGCGTCCTGGTGAAATACACAAGGCTACATTTACATCGAATGAGACCTATGAAAGAATAGTAATTAACTTTTCTGAAAATATTATAAAGACACTTTCTACAGAAGGAAATGAACTGAACTATTGCTATTTCAACCGGCCTCACGGTGAGAAAAACCGGCTTAACAGCAACGACGATGAAATAAATGAGTTGCTTGCGCTTTTTGACAAACTCATAATGGTTGATACTTATTCAAAAAGGTGGAATGTTCAGCTTAAATTATCAATTTTTCTTGAAATCCTGGTCAAGATAAACCGTATTTTTTCAGATGAGAGACGCTCTGCGCCCTCCCACTTAAATCATCAAAGGCTGATGCCAATACTTGAATATATTGACCAAAACCTAAACAAAGATCTGTCATTAAAATCTTTGCAGGATAAATTTTATATTTCAGGTTCGTATCTGTGCCAGATATTCAAGCAAACTACAGGCTCTACCTTGCACGAATACATAATATATAAAAGGATATCAAGGGCGAAACAGTTGTTAATAAGTGGAGAAAGTGCTCATAATGCATCTTTAAAAAGCGGTTTTTCAGATTATTCTAATTTTTTCAGGGCTTTTAAAAAAGTTACGGGTTATTCTCCAAGAGAGTATCTGAAACAAATAACGAAACAGATATAGACATATTAATAAATGGAAGGCTTTTATACGAAAAATCAACTTTATCTGGCGTTTGTTTTCTGTTATACTTATGACTATTAGTATAAGAAAATAAATAATCTGAGGGGACAGTTCTGCCGATAAATATGTATGAATACATAGATCAGAACATTTGCAACAGTGACCTGTTGTTTCAGATTGTCTCCTCATACACATAAGATAAAAGGAGAGTGTTTTAACACAATGTACCGTCTTAAACGAATGATAAGTCTGGTTTTTCTATTCGTTGTTATACTGCCTGTATTTGGAACAGTATCATATGCTGAAGAATTTGAATTAACTGCAAAGGCTGCAATTTTGGTCGAGATGGAAACCGGACAGGTTCTGTATGAGAAAAACCCTGACTTGCGCTGGGCGCCTGCCAGTACAACAAAAATCATGACCGCGCTTGTAGCCCTTGAAAATGCTGATATTGACACAAAAATGAAAGCGTCTGCCAATGCAATAAATACTATACCTCTCGATTATGGAATTGCAGGTATAAGAGCTGGTGAAGAACTAACTCTTAATGATCTTCTGAATTTTGTATTAATTATATCAGCGAACGAAGCTGCTAATGTAATTGCCGAAAACATATCTCCATCGGGGAGAATTGAAGAGTTTATAGATTTAATGAATAATGAAGCAGCAAGGCTTGGCCTTAAAAATACTCATTTTACTAATTCATACGGTCTTGATGAAGATAACCACTATTCATCGGCTCGTGATCTTGCAATAATGGCCAGAGAAGCTATGAAGTACCCTGTTTTCAGAGAAATTGTAGCCAGAAAAGTGGTACCGTTGCCCGATACAAATTTAAGAACGAGCAACCAGTGGGAAAACTGGCATATTGAATCCACCAACAAGCTTTTACACAGTACTTCCCAGTATTATGATCGTGTAACAGGAATTAAAACCGGATATACCGGAAAGGCCGGAAGATGTTTGGTTTTCTCAGCGGTTAACAAAGAAGGCCTTGAGCTGGTAGGTGTAATCCTTGGTACCGAGAATTATGATATTCTTTTCAGGGAGTCTCAGGAATTACTTGAATACGGATATAAAAACTACAAAATTCAAACATTGGTATCATCAGGTGAATACTACGGTCGCTATGAAGTGGTTGATTCGGTAGATAATATTCCTGTTGATTTACAAACCTTAGGTGAGGTAACCCACTTACTGCCCACTTCAGCTGAAAAGCTTCAAACAGCTGTTACTGTTAAGGAAACACTGAATACACCTTTTATTGCGCCAATAGAAAAAGGGCAGGTTTTAGGTACTAAGACTTGGTATTATAATGGTGAAGAAATAGGTTCGGTTCAGCTCATTGCCATGAACGACATTGAAAAAACCATGGCTGCAAAAATTCGTGACAAAACCATAGAACTTGTTAATAATAAAAAGCTCAGGCTGATAACAATAACCGTAGTGATAATCATTGTTGCCTTTATAATTCTAAGGCTTATATTGAGAAGTATTTCTCGAAGAAGAAATTATAACAGACGGCATTACAGGTTTTAATACTAATTCTAAAAAAACAGGCCCATGTTTAACAGGCCTGTTTTTTTAAAACATATTAAATTTAAGGTTTCGGTTAAATTATAAAAATATAACAATATGCAATCAATGCAAATTCTTTTTGGGTTGTTTTGTTATTTTATAAAGTTTATCTAAAAGGTTTTGATTTTTTTGGTTTCATGTTGGAAATTTTCAATGAGTTAAAGGAACTCTTATTCTTACACATGTACCTTCGTGATATGTACTGGTGATTGAGATGCCATACTTTTCACCAAACTTCAGCTTAATCCGCTCGTTAACATTAAATAATCCGTACGAATCATTGTCTAATCGTCCGTTTTCATTAGTTTTATCAAGCATTGCCCTGATTTCATCAAGCCGATCATCGGTTATCCCTATACCATTATCTGAAACTGTGACTACTACATCTCCATTCTCTTCGAAAGCTTTAATAACAATTCTGCCCATCCCCCGCCGGTTCTTAATTCCGTGATACAAAGCATTCTCTATAATTGGCTGCAGGGTTATTTTGGGAAGTATTGTTTCTTTAAGTATTTCAGGAATATCAATTTCATACTCAAGAATATCACAATATCTCACATGCTGGATTTGCAAGTAACTTCGTATATGCCGTTCTTCTTCGCGAAGAGTGACAAGACCATCCCCACAGCTCAGTGATGTTCTGAAAAAATCTGATAATGATTCAACCAGGTCAACCACTTCGCTTTGTTTACCCGATTCTGCCAGCCAGATTATTGTGTCAAGGGTATTGTAAAGAAAATGCGGATTTATTTGAGCCTGCAACAATTCCAGTTCGGCCTGTCTTAAATTCTTTTCGTCTATTTTTACAGCAGTAAGAAGTTTATCTATCTGTTTAATCATTATATTTAACGACTCACCCAACTCCTTGGCTTCCGCACCATATACCACTTTTGCACGAACAGACAGATCACCCTCTGCCACTTGTTTTGTCACATCATTAAGATGATGAATTGGTCTGACAATACTGTTCGGTATTATCACAGATAAAAAAAGAGCTACCGTAACAAGGACAGCAAATAAAATCAAACTGAATAGCGTAATTCTTCTAAGGCTTTCGGAAACCCTGACTCTAACCTGCTCCATTCCGCTTGTTTCATAATAGGTGTATTCTAAAACTGTTGATTGGATAAGCCCGGTTACAAGCTGTACATCGTTTTCCCAGATATTTATATTATCATCATAATGCCCGCCAACTTTTTTATTGTCTTCTATTCTTTTCGTATATTTCTCCAGGTTGCCGAGAAGCTTCAGAATAATCTCGGCCCGTCGCTTATTATCCTCTATGCTGGTATTGTCTATCAGGTCCTGTGCAATTACCCGGGCTTCATTAACACTTACATAAGGATCTTCTTCTTCAAAGGAAGAGTGCCCGGCAATTAGAAGATATATTTTATAATCAAAGTTCT
This sequence comes from Clostridiaceae bacterium, assembly GCA_012521105.1. Lineage (GTDB taxonomy): Bacteria > Bacillota > Clostridia > DSM-8532 > DSM-8532 > Thermoclostridium. The sequence continues at coordinate 573 of JAAYNA010000028.1, read as the reverse complement.
TTTTGAAGTCAATACTGAACTTGCCTGCTTCGGCTGCATTTGCTATTATTTGATCATACTGCTGATTGAATCTGTACATATTATAGAACTGCAATGCAAACAAAATGAACAGAGTCACAATTATAAGAAGTAATAATAGCTGTATTTTCCTGTTAAGCTTCAGATTCTTGAATGATATTCCAATGTTATCAAAAAGCTTTGATTTCATCATAAATTTTACTCACCTTCGAGAAAATCTAAGATTGTGTCTTCGAAGTGCGGTACTGGGTTGGTGAACAGTTATGTATTTTTTTAAAAATATAAGAAAAATAATGGGGATCTTTATATCCAACAGCAATACTGATATCCGAGCACCTGAGATCGGTACATTTAAGAAGTTCTCTTGCCTTATTCATACGCAGATCGGTTAAATACCTGATAAAACTCTTACCCGTTTCCCGGCTGAATACCGAACTAAAATGGCTGGGACTGAAATTCACATATGCGGCCACATCGTTCAGCGATATATCTTCATTGGTATAGTGCTGATTAATGTATTCGCAGGCCCGCTCAATCATTCGATGGTACCGTTTT
>JAAYNA010000154.1 GCA_012521105.1 Clostridiaceae bacterium | reverse complement strand
GGCATTTCACAATAGCTTTATTGTTGTCGTGATTACAGATATGAAAAAGAAGCAAAAGAACCGTCCATTTGCTTTAAATATCCGAAGGCAGGACCCGCAAACTAATACTGTGAAGCTATTGATGCCTCTTGAATACAGAAGCATATTTGCGGTGCAAAAATATCCTGTGCTATAATAATTTTTAAGGGATATCTAAGGGGGGCATTAAGAATTGGGTTCGGAATTATTTCCAAAAACATGGCAGGAATTTATAGACAGCTCGGGTTATATGCCCGTTGTTATTAACTCCATTGAACGCCATTTTAGTGATGATTGGTCGCAAACTCACAGTAATCACGAGTATTATGAAATGGTGTATGTAAAAAAAGGTATATCGGTTTTTGAAATAGAAGGCATAAAAGTTACAGTCGGCCCAAATGATATCATTATTATTAAGCCCCACAAAATTCATACCTTGAAGGTTCAGCAGGGCAGCACATGTGAATTTATTGTTCTGCATTTTTCCTTTACCAGAAGGAACACTGATAAAGGTACTTCTTATCCTTCGGAAATACCTATTGAAGATTTTATCAACTTTTATACAGGGCAGCATACCGGCCCTTTTTTGAAATTAAAGGTGAACCATAAAAACGATATAATAACATTGCTTAACCGGATTGTAGCCGAGCAGTCGGAAGAGCAGTTCGGAAGCGATTTTTTAGTACATCTTTTAATACTTGAGCTATTTGTAATGATTTCAAGGGTTTTGAAGCTTGAATGGGAACGAAGTATCCTGGAAGACAGTCCGCAACAGAAGGAACTTGTTAACCTGGCTGTGCAATTTATTCAGAATCATTATGAAAGAGATATTAGTTTGAATGATATATGCGGATACGTTTTTTTAAGCCCTAGTTATTTTGCCCGTATTTTTAAAAAGGAAACGGGTTATTCCCCCATTAGTTTTTTAATAAATACCAGGATTAAAAGAGCACAAGAATTATTGGCAAACACAGAGGAGAAAGCAAGTGAAATTGCGCTGAGCGTTGGGTTTTCAACACAGCAGCGGTTCAATGAAACCTTCAAAAAAATAACTGGTATGACCCCTTTGGAATACAGGAAAAAGATGCAGGAACGAAGGTAGAATGTTAAAGAAAGGAAGGGAGTAAATCCTACTTAAGTACAATGGCAGATATTGTTTGTCAGGATATTCATAAATACTACGGAGCAAATCATATTTTGAAAGGGATCTCCTTTGAAATATACGAAGGTGAAAGGGTTGGACTTTTAGGCAAAAACGGTGCGGGAAAAACAACTCTTTTTAAGGTTCTTAATGGCAGTGAGCCATTTGAAGAGGGTCAGGTGTTTATACCTAAAGGCAGGCATATGGAAGTACTGGATCAAATCCCCGAGTTTCCCAACGATTATACGGTGAAAGATGTACTTAATACAGGATTTGAGAGGCTTCTGTCCATTCAGGATCAAATGAAGGAACTTGAAGCAAAAAAGAGTCTGCACCAGGACCCTGTAATCCTGAAACAATACGGTGAGCTTGCTACTTTGTTTGAAGCTGAAGGCGGTTATATGATGGAAACCGATTTGGCAAGAGTCTGTGAAGGCCTTTCAATAGACTTGCGCATGCTGAATGAACCCTTTAACAAATTAAGCGGTGGTGAGCAAACCAGAGTAAACCTCGGCAGGGTTATACTTAAAAAGCCGGATATTCTTTTGTTAGACGAACCTACAAATCATCTCGACGTAAAGGCCTGCGAATGGCTGGAGGAATACCTTAACTCATTTAAGGGAACAGTTGTTGTTATATCCCATGACAGATATTTTCTTGATAAAGTTGTTACAAGAATTATAGAGATAGAGCAGGGCAGGGCTGTTTTTTACAATGGTAACTACTCATATTATGTAAGGGAAAGAGAAGAACGCCATCAAAAACAGCTTGCAATGTACGAGCAGGAGCAAAAGAAAATACAGCAATTGGAGGAGGCTGCCAGAAGGCTTCACGACTGGGCAAACCGCGCAGACAATAAAAGCATGCATAAAAGAGCTTTTTCAATGGGAAAGAGAATTGAATGGCTGAAAAAAACAGAAAAGCCTTTTGTTGAGAAAAGTCTGAATGCCAAATTTAAAGAAAAGGAGTTCTCAGGAAAGGACTTTATAACAATTCGAAATGTTAATAAAACTTTTGATGCTCATCAGGTACTGAAAGATATTTCCCTACTGGTAAGGAAGGGAGAGCGAATTGGTCTGCTAGGACCAAACGGATGTGGAAAAACAACACTCTTAAATATAATAACCGGTAATTTGAAGCCGGATACAGGACAGATTACCATAGGTAACAGTGTGAAATTTGCTTTTCTGCCCCAGATAGTTAAGTTCGAAAGACCCGAATTAACAATGCTTGATACTGTCAGGTATGAAATGGAGTGGAGTGAGGATACTGCAAGAAACCGGCTGGCAGCTTTTCAGTTTACCGGGGAAGAAGTATTCAAGCCTGTTTCTTCCTTATCGGGCGGTGAGAAGAGCAGACTCAAACTATTTCTCTTAATGCAGAGAGAAATAAATCTTTTAATATTGGATGAGCCCACTAATCATCTCGATATTGCTTCACGGGAATGGATTGAACGGACTTTGGAATCCTTTGGCGGGACTTTACTGTTTGTTTCTCACGATCGATACTTTATATCGAAATTTGCAACAAGAATATGGGATTTAAATGACGGCATGATTACCGATTATAATGGGACCTACGAGCAGTACCGTTTATGGAAGCACGAAAACTCATTACAGCCGTCGGTTAAAAACGAACAGAAAAAGGCCAGGCGTGATGACAGAAAAAAGATAAATCCAAAAGAGACCGAAAGAAAACTAAAAGTTCTTGAACGGGAAATCATGGCATGCGAGCTGGAACTGGAAGAGATTGATAAGCAGATGGAAGATGAAGCAAGCAATTATGTAAAACTGCAGGAGCTAATGGAAGAGAAGGAGAAACTAAAGTCTAGAATAGATAGCCTGTACGAGAACTGGGCAGAACTTTCAGAAATATTATATTAACTTTAATATGTAATTTGCGTTGTTAAAATTCTTTTCTGAGAAAATTCCTTGACAAAGGGAAGGTTGCAGTGATACAATATTCTAGTGTTAAAATCAGCATGGCGTTTCATGCTGTTTTTGTGTGAAAGGCTATTTTTAACATATTAGCCAGATGTGGATGTTTTATACAAAGGTTAGGTAGTCAGATGCCTCATATGTTAGCAATCTGATTTCTGAATAAGGATTAGGCGGTCTGCTTGGCATTAAAGCAGACTTTTTATGGCTGATTATCGAATAAAAGTTTTTATTGGAGATTGCAGACCAATTTTTTAGGCTGTTTGAAAAATTAGGTTTACAGAAAGAAATATGGAGGGAAAAATAGTCGTGCTGGATGACTTAAAACATCACAGTAAGACAGTGGGGTTAAAACAGACCATGAAGGCTTTGGCAGCCAATAAAGTCCGGGTGCTGTATATAGCACAGGATGCGGAAGAAAGACTGGTGTCAAAAGTCCTTGATGCCTGTAACAATAAAGAAATTAAAATTTGTAAAGTTGAGAGCATGAAATTATTGGGCAAAAAATGCGGTATTGATGTTGGAACTGCAGTAGCCGCGATAATAGACGATTGAACCTGTTAATTAACTATCTACCCTGCCCCCATTGGGCGGTAGTAAGTATAGATACTATGCTAAAGGAGGTGAATGATAAATGCCAACGTTTAACCAGCTGGTAAGAAAAGGCAGAAAGAGAATTCTGAAGAAATCAGACTCTCCAGCACTTCAATATGGTGTGAATTCTTTAAAGAAGGAGATCACCCGTATCAACAGTCCTCAGAAGAGAGGGGTGTGCACAGTTGTAAAAACTGTTACACCGAAGAAGCCTAACTCAGCTCTTCGTAAGGTCGCCAGGGTACGCTTGTCAAATCAGATCGAAGTTACAGCTTATATACCCGGTATCGGACACAATCTGCAAGAGCATAGTGTGGTTTTAATCCGTGGTGGACGTGTAAAGGATCTCCCAGGTGTTCGCTACCATATTGTTCGCGGAACTCTTGATACAGCAGGTGTTGCTAACAGAATGCAAGCTCGTTCCAAGTATGGTGCAAAGAAACCTAAGAATTAAAGTATAATATTACAATTTTTGAGAACTTTAACAACAGGATGCTACAGCGTTTTTAGTGCGTTGTTTC
>JAAYNA010000027.1 GCA_012521105.1 Clostridiaceae bacterium | reverse complement strand
TGGGAAGCACCATATTGTAATATGTTTGAGCGGGAAGGGTTCGCATATACAAAGACCGATTATTACGAGGTAACCTTTGAGCTTAAGGACGGGGATATTATATTCTACGACACCAACAAACGCTCAACGGATGACTACAGGGTTGGAGGAACTCATTAAAACGAAGCATGAAAGTTTACTAGATATTCTGCAATGACGGAAACAAACGCTTCATTTGCAAGAGCTGTGTAATTCAGCCCGTCAGGCCGGATTAAATTCGACATAACAAGCTCATATTCAAAGTATGATTGAAATGGTAAAAACGCAGTTTTTTGCGGGTGTCAATATTTTCCTCATGTTACAATTTGGGGCCTGAATTTGCCTTAAGGTGTTCATATATTAAAATCGGTATTTTTCAGTCCTTGGTAGTGGTTTCCCTTACTTGCAGTAAATTTTATCAATGCAAAGTCGGGATCATTATAGCCCAGAGGATAATACTTCAACATTTCGTCATTCCAGAATTCTTTCCTCTTTTCATTATCATAAGAAACTTCTGCTTTTCCGGTCAGCATCAAACCCTCGAATGTTTTCTCATCATAGAAATATAGGCTGGCATTAGGGTTTTTCTTTATAGTGCACAAAATCAATAAAATGATAATAAAATTTCTTCTTATTTGACACACTCCATCCTATATACTGACTACTATTCTAATTATTCACCCGGATGCCCGGTTGCCATTACCCATTTACATTAATTTATCAATATATTAGTCTATTTTCTTCCTATTTTTTTAAGCAAAGAAGCAGGAGAACCATGCCCCTGCTTCCGTTATTCTTATTATTGGCCGTAGTAGGCGTTTGCGCCGTGTTTTCTGAGAAAATGCTTATTCAGAAGTTCAATATCCATAGGTCCAATGTCAGAGTTTAGCATTATAGTGTTAAATGCCATTTTTGATACTTCCTCAAGAACAACGGCATTGTGCACTGCTTCCATTGGGTCTTTTCCCCATGAGAAAGGGCCATGCATGTTAACAAGAACTCCGGGTATATCCATAGGATTTTTACCTACGAATGTTTCCACAATAACATTCCCGGTCTCTTCTTCATAAGCACCATTAATTTCTTCAGGTGTCATTTTTCTTGTACAGGGTATTTCGCCGTAAAAGTAATCGGCATGGGTTGTGCCAAAGGCAGGTATGTCTCTTCCTGCCTGGGCAAAGGACGTTGCCCATGATGAATGGGTATGTACAACCCCACCTATATCTTTAAAAGCTTTATACAGCACAAGGTGGGTGGGTGTATCAGAGGAGGGCTTTAAATCACCCTCCACCTTGTTACCATCCAAATCAACAACAACAAGATGCTCTTTTCTTAAAGATGGGTAAGGTACCCCACTTGGTTTTATCACTACAAGGCCTTTTTCCCTGTCAATTCCGCTTACATTTCCCCATGTAAAAGTCACCAAACCATGTTCGGGCAGCGCAAGGTTTGCCTGAAGGACCTGCTCTTTCAATTTATCAAGCATATTATCGCCCTCCCTGTAATGTTAATGATTAATTATTTATGATTTAGCCACACTCTTTTTAATTTCCTTTAGGCGTTTCATAACGTCATTTTGTCCTCGGCCAAAGTAATCATGGAGTATCCTGTATTCCTGGTAAAGCTTTTCATATATTGCCACATTCTCTGGAATTGGTTTATAAACCTTATCCAATACTCTTGCCATATCCCTGGCTGCGTCAACTATACTGTCATAGCCACCTCTTTCAGAGCCTGCTGCCACTGCACCAAACATGGCCGAGCCCAATGCCGGTGTCTGAGCAGATGCGGAAATCCTGATTTCTCTGTTTGTAACGTCAGCATAAATTTGCATCATCATTTCGTCCTTTTGTGCAATACCACCTGCGGCGTATAGCTCATTTATAGGAACACCATATTCCTCGAAAGTATCTATTATCATTCGGGTACCATATGCTGTGGCTTCAATCAATGCCCTGTAGATTTCCTCAGGCTTTGTAAGAAGCGTGCAGCCTATTATCGTACCTGTCAAATCCACATCAACCAATACAGAACGGTTTCCATTCCACCAGTCCAAAGCAACCAGCCCACTTTCCCCGGGCTTTAACTTGCTGGCTTTTTCCCTTAGAACTTTATGTATGCTGACTTCCCGTTCCCTTGCTTCTTTCATATACTCTTCAGGAACGCAGTTTTCAATAAACCATTGGAAATGGTCACCAACACATGACTGACCTGCTTCATACCCTAAGTATCCGGGAATAATTCCATCCTCCACAACACCACAAATACCCGGAACCATTTTCTCTTCTGTTCCCAGCAGCATATGGCATGTAGATGTGCCTATTATCATCAGCATTTTCCCGGGTTCTGTGATTCCCACAGCGGGTACAGCGACATGTGCGTCAACATTACCAACTGCAACAGCAGTTCCGGGTTTTAATCCTGTTAATTTAGCAGCCTCCTCGGTAATTTCACCTGCTTTTGTACCAATGGGGTATATATCCCTGCTTAATTTTTCATCAACCAGATTTTCAAGCCTTGGATCTAAAGCTTTAAAAAATTCCTTTGAAGGGTACCCCATTTTTTTATGCCATATTGCCTTATATCCTGCAGTACAACTATTCCTTTTTTCCACACCGGTTAACTGAAGAACAACCCAGTCAGCAGCCTCAATGAACCTGTCTGCCTGTTCATAAATTTCCGGAGCTTCATTCAAAATCTGCCATATTTTTGGAATTAACCATTCTGAAGAGATTTTTCCCCCGTAAAGTTCTAAAAATCTTTCTCCCCGTTCTTCAGCAATTTCGTTCAGTTTATTAGCCTCATCCTGTGCCGCATGATGTTTCCACAATTTAACATATGCATGGGGATTTGATTTAAATCTATCGTCAAAACACAAAGGTTGGCCCGCCTTGTCGATTGGAAGCATTGTACAGGCTGTGAAATCAATACCGACTCCTATAACATCATCTGATGATACTCCAGACTCTTTTAAAACAGCGGGAATGGTTTCAGCAAATACATCAAGGTAATCCTGTGGATGCTGAAGCGCCCAGTCGTGCTCAAGTTTTACTTTGCCGTCCGGAAGATATTCGTCCATAACACCATGGGGGTATTCCTTAACTGCTGTTGCAATTTCTTTACCCGTACCAAGTTCTACTAAAACTGCCCTCCCGGATAGTGTTCCAAAATCAACACCGATGGCATACTTTTTTTGCATAATAGACCCTCCATTCATAAATACTAATTTAAAGGCACCTCTTCAGGTAGCCGTATTTACCCGGTAACAGGCCCTGTGCTGTTCCTTATAACAAGCTCAGGCGTCATTTTTACCTTAAAAACCTCTTGGTTTTCAGTTATCATTTTCAGCATCAGATTTGCTGCTTCTATACCCAGCTTTTCTTTCGGATGTGCAACTGTTGTCATTTTAACTTCAGAAGCAACAGCCAGATCAGAATCATCAAAACTGACTAGTGATAACCGATTTGGGATAATAATTCCCCCCTTGCCCCTTATAATATCTATCAGTTTTAGACCTATTTGCTCATTATAACATACAAGCGAAGTGCAGTCTTCAAAAAATTCAATAATTATTTCTCCCGACTGCATGCTGAATTTGTACTTCAAGTCATTTGTATCAAACCATAGAACTCTGTTATCGTTAAGAGCTATTCCAAACTCTTTGTGTGCTTTACAGAACCCCTCGAACCGTGCATGTCCCTGAATATCGTCGATCTTAAATATTCCTGCTATTTTTTTATGCCCAAGTTCTATTAAATGCTTTGTTGCAAGATACCCAGCTTCTACATCATCCACATAAATTGACGATGCCGAACACCCTTTATAACTACCATGCATGAACAAAACAGGAATATTCCTCTTTTTAAACTCCTCGTACAGTTCAAAATTCGGATTTGGCAGAGCGCTTTTAGTTGTTTCCACAATAAGCCCTTTAATATCCTGATTTAAAAAGTTTTCAAGACATTGTCTTTCCTTTTCAAACTGATTATTCGTACAACCTAGAGCAATACTGTAACCATTTTCACTGAGGACCTGATCAATACCCCGAATTATAGATGGAAAAATATAATCTCCTATATAGGTTGTAATAACGCCTATTATAAGGTTTTGCCTGTTGTTTCTAAAACCCTGATTTACAAAGGTACCCTTGCCCTGGGTTGTTGTTAAAACTCCTTCATTAACCAATTCACTGATTCCTCGTCTTACAGTATGCCTGCTGATATTAAACCTGCCTGCAAGCTCGTTCTCAGACGGAATCCTGTTTCCCTTTGTTAACTCATTACTGTCTATAAGCTCTATCAGATATTCTTTCAGTTGCTGATACTTGGGTTTGTCCTGTCCCAAAAAGTTCATCACCACCATTCAATATACACTTGCGTAAATAGTACCAAAGTAGTTGCTATATTCAGGAAACTTAAGGGCGTTTAATAAAATCAGCTTTTATTAATGTATATTATAACATGCCTAACTTGTATGCACAACCAACAAGTAATTTTTGAACAAAACTATTTTCTTTTTCATCGTTTATTGGTATAATCAAATTATAATGAGGTTTAAAAATTGAATTCCATACCGCCTCTTGCAGGCGGTTAGTGCTTATTTTCCGCAGCATAAAGCAGTTCAAATTCCTGCCTCATTATAGAAGATTATAAAAAATTATAAGGGAATTTTATCACTTTAAGTTGTGCATACAATTTAGCAATATAGCATATATACAAACTACAAAAGTAAGTATTTTTAACAGGTTCCTGGAAGGTAAACATTAGATTTTAAGCAATCTGAATCAGGTTAACTAAGACCGAAATGAATTTTCAGTCAGGACTATAATAATTTATTAAGGGGGATGTACCATGATACAAAAAACCTATAATTTTTGGTTTGTTACGGGAAGTCAGCATTTATACGGGGACGAAACTTTGGAGCAGGTTAACAGGCATTCGGAAATAATTGCCTCATGGCTCGACCAAAACACCCTGCCCCACTGCAAGGTTATTTTCAAACCCGTTCTTACAACTCCTGAAGCCATTCTAAACCTTTGCGCCGAGGCAAATAACGACAAATCCTGTGCAGGAATTATCACCTGGATGCACACTTTCTCTCCTGCTAAAATGTGGATAACGGGCTTAAATGAACTGAAAAAACCCCTGCTTCACCTTCACACACAGTTCAATTGTGAAATACCATGGGATTCCATTGATATGGATTTTATGAATTTGAACCAATCAGCTCATGGTGACAGAGAATATGGCTTTATAGGTGCCCGCATGCGCCTGCCAAGAAAAGTAGTTGTTGGATATTATAAGGACTCTGAAGTAAGTCGCGAAATACAGGTGTGGATGAATGCAGCAAGTGCTTTTATTGAATGTAAAAACATTAAGGTTGCACGTTTTGGGGATAATATGCGTCAGGTTGCTGTTACAGAAGGTGACAAAGTTGAAGCTCAGATCAAATTCGGATGGTCGGTGGACGGTTACGGTATTGGAGACCTTGTAAGTTATGTCTCAAAGGTAACCGATGACGAGATCGACAGTTTAATGGAAACATATCGTAAATTATATGATTTCCCATCTGAGCCCAATGCAAATGAAGCTATAAGAGAACAGGCCAAAATAGAAGCAGGAATGAAGAATTTCCTCACTGAAGGTGGGTACACTGCATTTACAACCACCTTTGAAGATTTACACGGTTTAAATCAGTTGCCAGGTCTTGCTGTTCAGCATTTAATGCACGAAGGTTATGGTTTTGGTGCCGAAGGAGATTGGAAAACATCTGCACTTGTCCGCACAATGAAGATTATGAACACTGGTCTGCCTGAAGGAACATCCTTTATGGAGGATTATACATATCATCTTGAGGAAAACAATGAAATGATACTTGGGGCTCACATGCTTGAAGTCTGTCCTTCAGTAGCGTCTGAAAAACCAAGGATTGAAGTTCACCCTCTAAGTATTGGAGATAAGAGTGACCCGGCACGATTGGTCTTCAAAGGCAGAAGCGGTCCTGCTATTGCTGCTTCGCTGGTCGATATGGGAGATCGTTTCCGTCTGATAATAAGCGAGGTTGAAGCAATTGAACCTGCTATAGATATGCCAAAGCTTCCGGTGGCGAGAGTTCTGTGGAAGCCCAAGCCATCACTTCGCGATGCTGCTAAGGCCTGGATACTTGCAGGTGGTGCACATCATACATCCTTCTCTTATTCGGTTACAACCGAGCATATGCTGGACTGGGCTGAAATGGCAAATATTGAGGTTGTTCTTATCAACGATGAAACTAACTTATTCAGATTTAAAGAACAGTTAAAAATAAACGACTACGTCTGGAGAGCCCGCTGATAATAATGTGCTGCGGTTTGAAAAAAGCCCCGGAACAAAAATCCGGGGCTTTTACATTAACAGGGAACTTCAATAATAACAGGCAATATCATAGGTTTTCTCTTGGTTTTCTGATAGAGGTATGAGCTTAACTCATCCTTAACATTGTTTTTAATATTTGCATAATTGTTTCTTCTCTTTCCAAGATTCTTTTCCATTATTTCCATTGCCAGGTCCCTTATTTCATCCATTAATTCTTCAGACTCTCTAACGTACACAAAACCTCTTGATATAACCTCCGGATTAGTCATAATTTTACCGTCTGAATTTACTGTTACAACAACTACAATTAATCCATCTTCAGACAGATGTTTTCTGTCTCTTAGAACAATATTACCCACATCTCCTACGCCCAGACCATCTATAAGAATACTGCCCGACTGCACGATACCTGAAATTTGAGCCTTTCTCTGAGATAACTCGAGCACCTGACCATTTTCCATCAGAAAAATGTTTTCTTCGGGCATCCCAAGAGATTGAGCCAGATTGGCATGCTGTTTCAGATGACGATATTCTCCGTGAACAGGCATAAAAAATTTAGGCCTGACCAACCTATGAATAAGTTTAAGTTCTTCCTGCCTGGCATGCCCTGATACGTGGATTTCCAAAAGGGCTTCATATATAACATCAGCACCCTGTTTAAATAAATCGTTAATGACGCGGGAAATATACTTTTCATTTCCAGGTATTGGGCTTGCAGATATAATAACCAAGTCTCCCTTTTCAATGCTAACCTTGCGATGGTTATTCGCAGCAATCCTTGAAAGGGCTGACATGGGCTCGCCCTGACTGCCGGTTGTAATCATAACAATCTGCTCTTTGGGCAGTTTCTGCAGCTTATCTATATCAAGCAATATATCCGAGGGAATATTCAAATGCCCAAGCTTCATTGCTGTCTTCACTACATTGATCATGCTTCGTCCGTTCAGTGCTACTTTTCTGTTAAACTTTACAGCTGAATTAAAAATCTGCTGCAGTCTATGAATATTAGAAGCAAAAGTAGCAACTATAATTCTGGACTTTGCATCCTTAAAAACAGTATCAAGTGTTTCCCCTACAGTCCTTTCGCTCATTGTGTATCCTGGCCGTTCAACATTTGTGCTGTCAGCCATTAACAGCAGCACACCTTTTTTACCAAGTTCTGCAATCCGCGCAAGATCTATTGGTTCACCTTCGATGGGAGTATGATCAATTTTAAAGTCAGAAGTATGCAGAACCACACCCACAGGCGTGTGAATTGCAAGAGCCACCGAATCTGCTATACTGTGAGTTGAACTTATGAATTCAACTTTGAATGCACCCAATTGAATTGTCTGGCCTGCCCTGACTATTTTTAGCTCGGCTTTGTCCAACATCTGGTGCTCAATAAGCTTGTTTTCCAATAACCCTAATGTCAGATCTGTTCCGTACACAGGGACAGGAATTTTTTTCAAAACATATGGCAGGGCTCCTATATGGTCTTCATGACCATGAGTAACTATAATCCCCCTTACTTTTGATAAATTTTTTTCAAGGTATGATATATCGGGAATAACCAAATCAATCCCCAGCATCTCATCTTCAGGAAAAGCCACCCCGCAATCGACAACAATAATACTTTCACCATACTCAAAAACCGTTATGTTTTTTCCTATTTCTTCAAGGCCACCTAACGGAATGACTTTTAGCTTATTCTTTTTTCTGTTTGCCACGATAACCTCCATTTTCTTTTTGTATTAAACCATTTTTTATGTAAAAAAATCAAACCTGATTCCTGTTTCTAAATTCAACCATATGATTATAGCATAATTAGGCTATAAATTGCAATTTAAATGGTTTCAACCCAAGTTGACCCCTTTTATTATTTCCTTCAATTTTCGATATATCCCATGCTAAGTAATCTAATAATAAAGGATAAAAAAATGTTATAATACTTTTTGTATTTATTCTTTTTTGAGTGCATTTCTTTAATTTGAGTTTGTAAATATACATAATTTGTACAGCTTAGGAGGGTTTATGTATATTCCTGATGAGGTACTGACAGTAATTAATATATTGGAGAAAAATGATCATAACGCATATTTGGTAGGTGGTTGTGTACGAGACATGCTCCTTGGCCTTAAACCAAAGGATTTTGACATCTGTACGTCGGCTCGCCCTGAAAAGGTGCTGGAATTATTTCCGGGAAGTATTCCTACAGGCATAAAACACGGCACTGTTACCGTTATTATCGATGATTTGCCCGTTGAGATTACAACTTTCAGGATTGAATCTGATTATACAGATCACAGGCGCCCGGATAAAGTGTTGTTTTCAGATTCTTTGACAGAAGACCTTAAAAGAAGGGATTTTACTGTGAATGCAATAGCTTATCATCCTGTTGAAGGTATTATAGATCCTTTTAACGGTATCAGAGATCTTAAGGATAAAATAATAAGAACGGTTGGTAATCCCGGAGAAAGGTTCGGAGAGGATGCACTAAGAATGCTTAGGGCAATCCGGCTTCAAGCCTGCTATGGTTTTTCCATCGATAATGATACCTTCTCTGCCATAAGAGCACTTTCTAAAAACATTGGTGCAATAAGCCGTGAAAGAATACTGGAAGAGCTTAACCGGATTTTGCTGGCTTCATATCCTGAGGCTTTCAAAAACTTATTAAAAACAAAACTGTTAAACTACATTTTCCCCATTCCCATTTCTGAAACAGCAGATTTAACGTCTTTAAAAAATCTGCCTGAAGAACTTACCACAAGATGGTCGGGGTTACTTTGGCTAACGGGAGTTCGCGATGCGGAAGCTATCAGGGCAATCTGTTCCGGCCTGAAAATGAGCAATAAACTGAAGAATGAAATATTGAAAATTTCAATGCTGCTGAATACCCGGCTGCCCAGGAACCAATTTACAATACGCAGGACTCTTTCAATTGTCGGCCCCGAATCTTTTGCCCGTGCCATAAGCATTATGAAAATTTTAAAACTTAACAAAAATAATTTATTGGAAATAGAGAAAGCTTCCAGTCAAATAATCAGCGAAAAGCATTGTTTAAGTCTTTCCAATCTGGCTGTTAATGGAGGCGATTTAGTTAAGTCAGGCTTCAAACCTGGAAAAGATCTGGGTATTATTTTAAATACACTGTTCATTTGTGTTTTGCAAAATCCCGATCTGAATCAAAAAGACATTCTTATACAGTTTGCAGATATTATAAATCAAAAAATGGGTAAAATATAACCGGCAAACTTAGGCTGCATAGCATTACGTATTGTATAAAAAAAGCTGGTTTTAAACTCAACCAGCTTTTTATCAGTACAGATTATTATCAATAATCTATTTTTTCTTATCTCTCCACCTTGGAAAGGAGAACTCTCCGCGATAGTTAGAGAAGTTGCAATGCGGGTATTTTTCAGGTACATATTCTTTATCTGTAATTTCGCAAGGTCTGTCCTGAGTATAAATGTACATCTTGTTTTCATCCCACAGTATTATCTCATCCCTTGCATCACCCATAATATCAATAACTTCGGCACATAAATCCGGATGACCGTCGTCAGGAAACACTACAACCCGATCACCTTCGCCATCAATCATGCCACCGTATTTAATATTACCATTAAGCAGTATCAATTCTGTTCCGTCGCCAACCCAGTTAACCGGCGCTATAATATTTCCGTTGCTGGAAGGCTCCATATGCCAGATTTCATTCCCTTTACAGTCATAAAGATATATAATGCCCTGATTACCCCAATATGTTGTAGTGCAAATTTGCAGTCCAGGCATTTCAGGACAATAATTTCCTGCGCTGATACGCTGACCATGGCCATTAATATCCCGAACAAGAATATTACCGTCTTTATCAACAATCATAAAACCTTCCCAACCTGCCACAAGAGCTATTAATTCGTCACGGTCGGGATCAAACTTTCCACATATAATTTCGTCAACATGATCGGTATCTATTGGCAGTTTCCAAACTAATTTTCCATCACTTGAAATCATATTGTAGCAGCTTAAAATCTCGTCTTTCCCATCCCGGTTAAAATCGTAGGAATACGGAAAATGACCTGTATTATTATGATTAAACTTCCATATTAAATTCAAATCACTGTCGTATACCCAAAGACGGCTGTATCTGTCTTTGATCATAATATCGCTCGGACGCTCTTTTCCTGATACGTTAACAATACGTATCGCATCAACATTTAAACGCTCAAAGGCATGTTTTTTAAATTCAATGCCGCAAAGCTCCTCAGCAGGCTCTTCGTTGAAAGGTGTTGGAATACTTTTACGTACTTTTCCTGTTTTTCCGTCCAGGATCATCAATTTGAAATTTCTTGCCATTATAACTTCATCAACGCCGTCTCCATCAATATCATATACCTGAAAAGGTAAATCAGCGGTCAGATATGCGTTATCCTTCAGTCTGCTTGGTTCACCAATCTGCCATAAAATCTCACCGGTTTCAAGACTTACGGCAGTCAAACAGCTAATAACGGCATACCTGTCTTTAAAAACTCGTTTCTGATGCTGTGCCATAACAAAAAACCATTCATCTGTTCCGGTAAGGTGTCCGAAGCGTATTTGCCTTCCAGCACCATAATCTTTAAGATCTATTATCTTTACAAGTTTGGGCTGAGGGTATTTTAAACGCTTTTCTGCTACGCGCTTTTCTCTTGTCTGTTTTTTCTGATAAAAATGCTTGTATTCAATATCATCACAATAAACATTTACATCTGTAAACTGGGCAGGCATATATGATGCAATTGCAATTGAGCCATATGTATAACGATCATTTACAGCCTCAATAAGCAATTGCTCATCAACATAGCACTTGATGGAACTACCCTTCACATTAACTTTAAGTTCATAGAATTTATCACAGTTAAAGTCAAAGTCCACTTCGCTAAGAAGCTCTTTTTTTTCTTTCTCCACAAGGTACAACTGGGCCTTTTTATTGCATAGTATAAAAGCATAGTGCATCAGGCTTGTTTGATACCTGAAGAGTAGCCCCGCAGGCTCTTTGGTGTAAAAAGTACGCATTTTAACAGAAGCGGTATAATCTTCCCAATCTTTGTCGCCTGCTACAAGAGTTGGACAGGATACATGTTTCCCCGGTGTAAGTACGCGCATCTGTTCCATGAATTTAACGCCGTCTTCCTCGGTTATAAGCCATGATGGTCCACGATAATTTGAATTGGTTATCGGATCATACCATTGCCCCGTATAACCTTTTACAGGGTAATAATGATATTCACCCATTGCCGAATGTTCGGGATCGTATGGAAAGGGTCCTATAGGAAAATCGGTAAAGTCATTTTTAAAAAGTGTGATTTTTTTCCTTTGCATCCATTTCACCTCTTAGTTATGGTTTAAAAAGGCTGACGTCTGTGCCCCCCACACAGACGTCAGTGAGTAAACATGATTATGGTTACTTATTATATGAATTATTGTACCACTCTGTATAAAGTTCTACCCAGTGATTACCACCATATTGATACCAGCCGGCAACAAATTCATCCCAGGTGGCATCTACGTCTTTTTTGCCCATAATTACTTCGTCACGGTACGATGCTACATAGGTATCAAAGTCATAATCACTTAGCTCACTGAATTCAGGTGCAGATACATAAAGCGGATCATTCGCGCCATATTGTTCAGAAATTTTAAGATGTTCCATGGCAAGTTCGCCCCAGGATTGGGTAAGTATTGGCAGAAGCTGACTGTCAACCCTGCTTTTCTGGTGTCCAAGGGTAATAAAACGCCAAGCCCAGTTCTTCCCAACTCTGTCTTCACGAATTACTATATCTCCGTTAACTTTGTCGTAATCCCAGCCTTCAACTCCTGCATGTATAAATACAGAACCATCGTCGGTCTCGGACCAGTCATACATCTGAAGAATCTTTTCAGGATACTCGCATGCTGTTGTGATGCCAATCCAATGTCTTACAGGTGTTGCATATATATATTTTGACTCTCCTCCCCCGTTAACCTTTTGCGGAGGTGTAAGCGGATACAGAATTTCTCTCATTTGGTGAAGGCCCGAAAGTGACCAGAATAAATTCAGAACACCGAATTTGCCGTTCATAAACTCTTCTTCTGTTTGCTTTTGTGTTTTTGTTATGTAATCAGGAACTATAATACCATCTGCATAAAGCTTGGCAAGGAATTTTAAATAATCCCGGTAGCCATCGGTAATATAGTTTGGAATTACCTTTCCGTCTACCACCTTGAATTGGGCAGCATCAAAAGCATCCATGAAAAGCATCCCGATATACCGCTCTGCAACACTGTTCATGGCTGTACCACCGGTATTACTGCTCAAACCATATGTATCATCAAAACCATTTTGATCCGGGTCGTTATAAGTAAATGCATATAACATATTATAATAGTCATCAACTGTCTTTAGGGTAGTAGGGTCAATACCCAGGTTGTCAAGCCAGTCTTTTCTCGCGTAAGAAATATATGGGGTTGTGTCATAACGTACGAAGGGTATCCCATAAATACTGCCATCAACTCTTGAAAAATTCCAGTACTTTTCATCAATACCGGCCATTAAATTGGGATAATCTGTTTCGTTAAGCAGGTCATCAAGTTCAATAAGCGCACCTTCCTGGGCATATCTGAAGTAAAGTGCCTTTGGAAGCTGAACGTAATCAGGATAGTCACCGGATGCCATAACAGTATTAACTTTGTTGGCATAATTTGAACTTTCACTTATTATTTCAATATCAAGGTTAAGCGTTTCGCGCAGGTAGTTGATATATGGGTTGTCGTTCACATCATAGCCCTCTGTATCAACGTTAATCTGGCACAGAAAAGTTAATTTCACCGGTTTCTCAGAATCAGTGCCTGCCGGTTGAGTGGTTCCTGTTGCAGTTTTCCCATCGGAACCCGATGGCTTTGTGCCCGTGTTTGCAGTTCCGCAGGCTGTTACTGATGCAAGCAGCATCACACACAAAATAACTGCTATAAATTTTCTCATAATACATATCCCCCTTTAAAATTTATCCTTTCACTGAACCGACCATAATGCCCTTCACAAAATATTTTTGCAGGAAGGGGTATACAACAAGGATCGGCAGTGTAGAAGCAAATATAGTGGCTGCCTTCAGAGACAGCGTAGGCATCCAGCGCGCCGAAGCATCTCCAAAAAGGTCTTCAGTCTGCCCTGCTGCAACAATATCGTTAAGATATACCTGAAGTGGCTTTTTATTAGGAGTATTTATATAAAGAACACCATCCATTAGGGCATTCCAATGATATACAGAAATAAAAAGTGTAATTGTCGCAATTGCAGGCATTGCTACCGGAACCATCAGTTTGTAAAATATTTTTAAATCATTGGCTCCATCAATTTTTGCAGATTCTTCTATCTCATCGGGAATGGATCTGAAGAAATTCACAAGAACTATTACATTAAATGTATTTATCATATTTGGGATTATTAAAGCCCATATTGAATCAATCAAACCGGTGTATCTTACAACAAGATAGGTTGGAATAATACCGCCGTTAAATAGCATTGTGAAAACAATGAAAACCATGAAAAATGTTCTTCCGCGCAAGTGCTTTCTCGATACTGCATATGCGAGAGAACTTGATATTGAAATACCCAATATTGTGCCTATTATAGTACGGAAAACTGATATTCTGAAGGAAGAATAAAAGCGTGCGTGTTGAAACGTGACATTAAATGCCTGTAGTGAAAATCCTTTCGGCCATAAAATAATCTGGCCTTCACGAACAAATTGTGGGTCACTGATAGAAACAACAAAAATATAGTAAAAGGGGAACAGACAAATTATAGCAAAGAATGTCATTACTATATAGCTAATCACTTTTATTGAATCAACTTCTCCTTTGATTTTGCTCTTATACTTAGTCATATAAATCCCCCCTTACCATAGACCTCTATCAAACCATTTCCTGCTTATAGTATTGCAGGTCATCAGCAGCGAAAACCCAATTACCGATTGAAAAAGTCCGATTGCTGTGGTTAGACTGAATCGTCCATTTCCAATACCTATCCGGTATACATAGGTGCTAATAACATCCCCTGTACTGTATACTGTAGGGTTTGCTAAAACATAAATCTGTTCAAAACTTACATTCATTATCCTTCCAATGTCAAGCAATAACATAACAACTATAGTTTCTGAAATAGATGGTATTGTAATATACCGAATGAGCTGCAGTTTATTTGCCGAATCAATTTTTGCAGCTTCGTAAAGCTGTGGATCAATGCTTGTAATAGCTGCCAGATAAATTATTGTTCCCCAACCTGCTTCTTTCCAGATATCAGAAGCTACAACTATCCAGCGAAAATACTTCGGCTCGGACATAAAGAAAATTGGTTGTCCACCAAAAGCCTTAATTATTTGATTAACAATTCCTTCACTCGGGCTTAAAAAGGTAATAACAATACTGCCAAACACAACCCAGGATACAAAGTGCGGAAGATATATAAGCGTTTGAAGAGTTCTTTTATATTTAATATTCAAGATTTCATTCAGCATAAGAGCAAAAATTATTGGCGTTGGAAAATAGAAAACAAGCTTTAATATATTAATTGCAAGGGTGTTTTCAACCAGCTGCCAGAAATTACGATGCTCAAAGAAAATATATTTAAAATACTTAAGACCTACAAACTCACTGCCTGTAATGCCCTTTACTATGCTGAAATCAGAAAAAGCAATATAAAGTCCGAACATAGGCAAATATCTGTAGATAATAAACCATATTATCCCAGGTGCAAGTAATACATATAACCATCGGTTTTTAATAATGTCTTTTCCAAGCTTATGTAAATAATCAGACCATTTTTTGAAAAGATTTTTTAATACATCAGAACTCATAAAATGCTCCTAATTGCTTTAATGATAAGTAATACCAGTTACATTATTAATTCTAGCATGTTTCTGTTACATATTAAATATAACAAAATTGTGTTTTAACATTAAAAAACTGACTTTTTGCACAAAAAACCATTTAATCGCACTGTTTTTTTATGCAGGATATCTTATAAAGAAGGTATAAACCATTTCAAATCAGGTAAAGTGTTTTTACTCTACTTTTAATATGGCTTTCAACGGAGCTTTGCCTGTAAGCTTGATACTTCTTGTGTCGGGCTGGGAGCCTCCAACATATATTTCAAAATCACCGGGTTCTATAATGCTTTCGCCATCATCATTTACAACAGCAAGCTGCTCAGGAAGTATTTCAAAGGATATCTTGCAAGATTCTCCACTTTCAAGCTTTATCCTCT
>JAAYNA010000153.1 GCA_012521105.1 Clostridiaceae bacterium | reverse complement strand
AAGGGGTTTTAAATACTTTTAAATAGTGATGCAATATTAATCTTTAAAAGGGTAAATTTTATGTTTTTTATCAATTTGGTTCCTCAATATATTTAAACGCTAAAGACCTTAATATACAAGGCTTTCAGCCTATTTTAGATATAGAAAAATATTTATCAA
Organism: Clostridiaceae bacterium; assembly: GCA_012521105.1. Lineage (GTDB taxonomy): Bacteria > Bacillota > Clostridia > DSM-8532 > DSM-8532 > Thermoclostridium. The sequence goes on along the minus strand of JAAYNA010000153.1, from coordinate 5,735 downwards.
ATTGCTTTCAAATTCACATTTTTCCTCCGTTTTTAACGGGTCATCGAAACCGAAATACCTTCTGCTTTTTGGTGGCTTGTATAAATTATTCTCTTCTGCCCATTTTACCAATTGCTTTACTTTGGGGTAAATACCAAACTGCTTGAAATAGAGTTCTTTTGCTTCTGATAGAAGCCATTCAGTAATTGATATCCATGCTTCTTTCTCAGGGTTTAAACCATATCCTCTGTAAAATGCAACTTTTACAGGTTCAAGTTTTACTATCCTAACATCTTTTAGTTTACCTATAGCCATTTTCCTACCACCTTCTGATATATCAAATTTGTTAAATAAAATAACACCTTCACCTTGTTTTCTTCTATATGCTCCAGGAGTAACACCAAACTCTTTTAAAAAGGCCCTTGTAAATACCTCCTGTGATTTAAATTCATAATCAAAAGCAATATCAATGATCCTTTTTTGACTGGAAATCAATTCATTGGCTGCCATGCTGAGGCGCCGTTTCCTTATGTAAAATCCTTAACAGACATTCCAACAATTCTGTTAAATATCCTGTAAAAGTGCGGTACAGAGCAAAATGCTTTTTTACTCAAATCCAATAAATCAATAGGTTTGTTAATGTTTTCTTCTATATAATCAATAGTCGCTTGAATTCTTGAAAAATAATCCATATCACTCGCACCTTCCAGAAATATTATAGCATTCATATTTTCGTTGATTTGATGTTTTTTATCATTTTTTATGCTCATTACCATATTATCATGGATTAAGTCGATTCGTTTCCTCGAATGGCGGTTTTTCAAAAATTACCGAAAAACCCATTTACATGTTTCCTCGAACAGATACTATAAAAATAGTTCACAGAAATCAATTTCATCAACTCACTACGTTAAGTGCGTACGCGGTACCAGAGGGACGGTTTGAGACTGCTGAAAAAGTTACTTTTCCTAAGAAACTAAGCCCTAAAACCTGCATAACTTCGCTGGCACTTTTTGATTGAGGCACTTTTTCAGTGGGCCCGGACGGTTCTTTTGACAGTATCAGGTGCATCAGAACAGCCATCAGAAACTGCTGAAAAAGATCATCTTTTTGTCAGAAGCTAAGTAGCGAGCATTTCAAGCGGTGAAAGCCTTTTTAATAACCTGGATTACTTTTTGACAAACGGGTAAAAAAACTATAAAATATGATTGCTGAGTTTAATAAAGTATATGATAAGCTGAAACAAAAAATTGCTTCTGACGCTGAATACGGGGATATGAGGCGGAAGGCACAGATAAATTTAATATTTCAGCATAAAATTTTCTGCGTCCTTCCAGGGCGTATTTTTATTTACTGGAGATTTTGCAGATGGAAACAAGAGTTGCTGTTGTCGGGATTATTGTTGAGAATGGTGATTCGGTAGAAAGACTTAACAGAATTTTGCATGACTATAAAGAATATATCATTGGAAGAATGGGTTTGCCATACCGTGAAATGGATATCAGTATAATAAATGTTGTGGTTAATGCGCCCCAGAACATAATCAGCGCACTTTCAGGGAAACTTGGAAGGCTGCCCGGAGTAAGCACAAAAGTACTATACTCAAAAGTAACCGGAAAGAAGAAAAAAGGGGTATCTGATGAAGCAGCTGATTGACAAGCTTTATGAAACAAATAACCTTTCACCGGAAGAATATAAAGAGCTGATTGATAACCGGAATCCTGAACTTGCGGAATATCTTCTTGAAAAAGCAAGAGCCGTCAGGATTGAAAACTATGGGCATGATGTGTATATACGGGGGCTTATAGAGTTTACAAACCATTGCAGAAACGATTGCTACTACTGCGGCATCCGAAAAAGTAACCAAAATGCCGAAAGATACCGTTTGACAAAGGAGCAGATCCTGGAGTGCTGTTCGGCAGGGTATGACCTGGGCTTTCGTACCTTTGTACTGCAAGGCGGGGAAGACGGGTATTTTACCGACGATAAAATAATTGATATTATCCGTTCCATTAAAACCAGCTACCCTGACTGCGCAGTTACACTTTCTATGGGTGAAAAAAGCTATGAAGGCTACAGGGCGTTTTTTGATGCCGGTGCCGATCGTTACCTTTTGCGCCATGAAACGGCGGACGCTGAACATTACCGGAAACTGCACCCTGAATCACTTTCCCCTGATAACAGAAAACAGTGCCTGTATAATCTGAAGAATATTGGTTATCAGGTTGGATGTGGATTCATGGTGGGCTCACCGTTTCAAACTACAGAATGCCTGGTTCAGGACTTACTGTTTATTAAGGAGCTGAATCCCCACATGGTTGGTATTGGCCCGTTTATACCACATCATGGAACGCCCTTTGCGAATAAGAAAGCAGGAACACTTGAACTGACGTTGTTTTTGCTGGGCATAATTCGTCTAATGCTTCCGGATGTTTTGCTGCCTGCTACCACCGCACTGGGGACAATTCACCCCAAAGGCAGGGAGCTTGGTATTCTTGCCGGAGCAAACGTTGTTATGCCAAACCTTTCGCCTGTAAATGTAAGGCATAAATATTTGCTCTATGACAACAAAATCTGCACGGGGGATGAAGCTGCAGAATGCCTTTGCTGTATGCGAAACCGAATGGAAAGCGTAGGCTATCATGTAACTGTCTCCCGGGGAGATCATAAATCCATCCTTTAAAGGACTTCTATTACTGAAGGGAAAGATTTTTCTGACCCGAAAAAGAAAGAGGTTTTAAATATGTACGATCCAAAATCATCAAGAGCTGAAGAATTTATTTCGCATGAAGAAGTTCTTGAAACGCTTGAATTTGCGGAAAAGAGCAAAAACAATACCGAACTTATTGACAGTATCATTGAAAAGGCGAAACTTCGAAAAGGACTTACCCACAGGGAGGCTTCGGTTTTGCTTGCCTGTGAGATTCGTGAAAAAAATGAAGAGATATTTGAACTTGCCAGACAAGTCAAAAATGATTTTTACGGCAACCGCATAGTGTTGTTTGCGCCTCTATACCTTTCCAATTATTGCATAAACGGCTGTGTATACTGTCCATATCACAAGAAAAATAAGCACATTACCAGAAAGAAGATGACACAGGAGGATATTCGCCGGGAAGTTACAGCACTTCAGGATATGGGCCATAAACGTATTGCAATAGAAGCCGGAGAAGACCCTGTAAACAATCCTATCGAGTATATACTTGAGTGTATTGACACAATTTACAGTATTAAGCATAAAAACGGCGCAATCCGCCGTGTTAATGTCAATATTGCTGCAACCACAGTTGAAAACTACAAAAAGTTTAAAGACGCAGGCATTGGCACTTATATACTTTTCCAGGAGACTTACAACAAAGAAAGCTATGAAAAACTTCATCCCGAAGGTCCAAAGCATGATTATGCATATCATACCGAAGCCATGGACAGAGCCATGCTTGGCGGCATAGACGATGTGGGCCTGGGTGTCCTGTTTGGGCTTGAAAACTATCGCTATGAGTTTGCAGCCCTGCTGATGCATGCAGAGCACCTTGAGGAGGTATTCGGCGTTGGTCCGCATACTGTAAGCGTGCCAAGAATACGTCCTGCCGACGACATTGACCCGTCGGTATTTGGTAACGCAATAAATGATGATATTTTCGCCAAAATTGTAGCGTGCATTCGTATTTCCCTGCCATATACGGGAATAATCGTATCAACGAGGGAAAGCAAGGCGACACGGGAACGCGTGCTCAGCCTGGGTGTTTCCCAGATCAGCGGCGGTTCCAGGACAAGTGTCGGGGGCTATTCCGAACCCGAACCAGAAGATGAAAATTCTGCGCAATTTGATATATACGACACAAGAACCCTTGATGAAATTGTTAAATGGCTGATGGAACTTGGTTATATCCCAAGCTTTTGTACTGCATGCTACAGGGAGGGCAGGACAGGTGACAGGTTTATGAGCCTGTGCAGGAGCGGGCAGATTCAGAACTTCTGTGACCCGAATGCCTTAATGACACTGAAAGAGTACCTTGAAGACTATGCCACCCCGGAAACAAAGGAGGTTGGCGAGGCGCTTATACGAAAAGAGTTAGCGAAGATTCCAAATGACAGGGTCAGAAAGATTACAGGAGAAAACCTGGTCAAAATCAGTAACGGAATTCGTGATTTCAGGTTTTAAGGGGGATTTCATGGGACTTAACGCAACACCGTCTGCAAACCGTATTCACATAGGCTTTTTCGGTAAGACTAACTCCGGGAAATCCAGTCTTGTAAATGCCGTCACAGGTCAGGACCTTGCAGTTGTTTCCGATGTGAAAGGCACAACCACCGACCCGGTATACAAGGCCATGGAGCTTCTTCCGATTGGCCCTGTTATGATCATAGATACACCCGGAATTGATGATGAAGGAGCACTGGGTGAGCTTCGCGTGAAAAAAAGCCGCCAGGTGCTTAACAAAACCGATGTTGCAGTTCTGGTAACAGATTCTGTCAGCGGCAAGTCAGGGGAAGACGAAGAACTGATTGCGCTGTTTAAGGAAAAAAAGATAAGTTATGTTGTTGCATACAATAAAGCAGATTTACTGGCACAGGTACCGCCTGAAACAGATAACGCAATATATGTAAGCGCAAAAACAGGATATGGTATTGAAAAACTGAAGGAAAAAATTGCGGCTTTGGCTGTAACCCAGAAACCTGAAAAGAGAATAGTGGGTGACCTTATTGAACCATCGGATTTTATTGTGCTTGTTACGCCCATTGACAAGTCTGCTCCGAAAGGCCGGCTAATACTGCCCCAGCAGCAGACTATCCGTGATATTCTTGATACCGGCGCTACCGCTGTTGTTGTAAAAGACACAGAATTACGCGATACACTTGAAAACCTTGGCAAAAAGCCGAAACTTGTAATTACCGACAGCAGGGTGTTTAAGAAGGTATCGGCCGATACGCCAAAGGATATTTATCTTACTTCGTTTTCAATCCTTTTTGCCAGGTACAAGGGATACCTTGATGTTGCCGTAAAAGGTGTTAAAATGCTGGAATATCTTCAGAACGGCGATACTGTTCTCATTTCTGAAGGATGTACGCATCACCGGCAGTGCGAAGATATAGGAACGGTAAGGCTGCCCCGTTGGATTGAGGGTTATACCAAAAAGCAGCTGAATTTTAAATTTACATCGGGCACCGAGTTCCCTGATGATCTGTCTCAATACAAACTGATTGTTCACTGCGGCGGCTGTATGCTGAACGAAAGAGAGATGGTATACCGACAAAATTATGCTGTGAGCCGGCACGTGCCCATTACCAATTATGGTATTCTGATTTCATATGTTCAGGGAATTTTGGAGCGAAGCATTGCCATATTCCCGCATTTACTGGCGGAAATCAGGAAGTAGGTGTGGATAAAGGACGGGCAGGTTTATAAAATCAGGCCAAAAGAATTAATAAACGAATATTTCGGATTCAGATGTGCACTGTAAAATGAAAAAACACCTGATAAATGCAGAATTGTATGTGTTGATTTGATGAAAGTGTGGTATAAAATGAATAATAGATATAAGTTCACCAAAACAATCCTGCAGTTTTCAGCAGGCGAGAGCTGTAAGATGGTCAGGTCAAAACACGTAATAATACCAATACTACTTTAAAGGAGGAGTTATAAATTATGCAGGGAAACCAGAAACTTATTGAAACGCTTAATGCTTTGCTTGCCGACGAGCTTGCGGCCATCAATCAGTACATAGTACATGCAGAGATGTGTGAGGACTGGGGTT
>JAAYNA010000152.1 GCA_012521105.1 Clostridiaceae bacterium | reverse complement strand
TCATCACTGAACTGATAAGTATAAAATTTCTTTCAACCCCTGATTTTTCAATAATTTCAAACATTTCAAGTATAAGATTGTCCAAATACCTGTCGGAAGTGCATTTGAACCATATAATGCTTTGATCGTCCTTGCCGTAAAGCACCTTCCATAAAAAACCAGCCAACTCGTTTGACTCCATCAGCAGCGAAGAGAAAGCCTTTTCAAACGTACTTGCCCTAATAAATATGTTAACGACGATATCATCATCATGATAAGAGAAAACAGACTGTTCAATGTTTGGAGGTACTATAACAAAGTTGCCGCATGCAAGCCTAATTGATTTTTCCTGACTGATATTCAATTCAAACTCTCCATTGAGCACATACATAATCTTGATAAAATTAAGATGGTGCCAGAAAGGAGGACAATATCTTGCATTCATCAACAAGCAGACATCCGATTCCACTTCATTGAAAAAGGTGTTTTCATCCAATTCTTCTCCCATATATGTGGGTTCTTTATCAGGAAGTGTAATGCTTCCATTGCAGGTTTGCAGATACAATTTTTTAAACTCCTGCCAGTTGCGATATAACTCACCTTTTTTATCATAGAAATAAATATCGGGATTTAACTCAAAGTAATGCTTGTAGAGCTTTTCAACTTCATTCATCTCCAATAACCGGCGCTTTCTCTCCGAATGGGTCATCAGGCTATCACCCCTAACTTGAATCAAAATTAATGCCGTTTTAAAGGCATTATATCATGAATTCAAGAACTATCATTGGTTTCTCTCTCGTTTCTACATGTGACAGCCGGGCATAGGCAGAGTAAATTCATGATACAAGTTCTTGAGCATCTGTTCAAAATTTATAGCTTCGGTAACTGATAAGGTTATTATATCAGGATAATTACCATTTTTGGTTAAGTAAAAAAATACAAGGGTGGAAAATAGCCCCTTGTATTTTTATTATTAGTGTTTATTATGTTTTTACTTGAATTGATTATAAATCTCATTGACATCCCTGGTAACCTGTTCACCGCCAAGTTTATTCCATTCTGCGACCATTTGATCGAAGCTGGTGTCAATGTCTATCTTTCCGGTTATCATATTCAGGAAATATGTATCTATCAACTCCTGCATTGAACTCCATCGTTCAACCTGTGTTTTTGTCGGTCCGGTCAAATGTTTGTTCCACAGCAGGGTCTGAGGATATGTTTTCTTTACAAATTGCACGCCGTGCTTAAGCCATTTCACAGTGCATTCATTAAGCAACAAAGCAACTACTATGGCAACAACGGTACCTACTACAATTTTACCTCCAGCAATGATTACTGTGTTATAAAATACGCGTCCGATATTCGGAATGGAAAAAATATACTCAAAGTTATCCAACCCGCACCATGGATTATCCCCCAAAATACCCTTTGCCGGGTTAAAGTTTTTAAATGCTATGGTCAAACCATAAAGCGGAATGTAAGCAAATATGAAAACAATAATAACACTCGGCAGCAGCATTAAATGATAGGATATTTCATTTATGAAGAGAATGTAACTTCGAAATAGGTTTGTTCTTATTTACTTTAAGCATAAACAGCACCTTTCATTATAAACCGCTAAATTTATCCATTTCTCAGGTATCCCATGGTACTTAAGACAACCATATTAATTATAGATTTTTCTCCATGTTCAAACACTGGCTATTCATTGGTTTATTTTGACCTAAACATATTGTGTTTTTATCACCATATTTCCTTATATTTCTTATTTTCAGCATGCTGGTTTGGCTTTGATAATCCACACCACACTACTGTGCTTGATTTACTAAAAATGATTGATATGTTCCGGATTAGTTGAATATTTTTTTATTAAGGCAATTTTTTTTCCTTCCTTACAGGTCTATTTAAATTGGTTCCTGGAAATTTTCCAATAAAAAGCAGGGGTGTTTGACCCCTGTTCATATATATTTATCCCGAACATCAATATATCAGATTTTATTGTTTGCCGTATCCATGTGCCTGCTCGAGCATCATGTCTTTAACTTTCATAAGCCGTGTCAGATTGGAACGTTCATTTTCTTCAAGCTTCATTACAATATATTTTATAGTTTCTTCAAGATTTGGTATCAGAACATATTCCAGTGCATTTACACGGCGACGGGTTCTTTCTATTTCATCGGCAAGAAGCTGGGCACTTTTCTCAATCTCAGCCAGTTTCAAAAGTTTCGGGGTTAATTCCGATAAGGTTGAAATTGCTTCGTCGAGCTCAGCTGTTGTGTTAGCAAAACCATAGGGATATATATCCCCTTCGGTGCTTATTTCAGTTGTGAATTCAAGCACCGGAACATCAACACTCATAATGTTCCGGGTAGAAGTATTCAGGCTTACTTCAACCTTTGGAAACATCAAGGCTTCTTCAACAATCTCAGAGCTCATCACAGCCCTGGCCATAACAAAGCGGGAATGGACAAGTTTAAGTTTCTCTTCCACTTCTTCACGCAAAACCTTGTTTTCACGCACTATTTCAAGAAACTTTTTCATCAGTTCATCCCGTTTGTCTTTTAACAGCTTGTGACCCCGTCTGGCCGTTCGAAGCCTTTTCTTTAACCCAGTTAAAACCATTCTGGTTGGATTTACATTCAATCTTGCCATGAAACAATCTCCTTGTGTCCATTTTAAATTGCAATAATATATAATCAACGAGGCATGTACTTGTCAATATATTTCTGATCAATACGCTTAAGCTCGCTTACAGGCAGGATGGACAAAAGTTTCCAGCCTATATCCAGTGTGGTCTCTATGTCCCTGTTGCTGTCAAAACCCTGTGATACATATTCTGCTTCGAACTCATCAGCAAATCTGGCATACATCTTGTCAATATCTGTCAGTGCAGCGTCACCTAAAATAATAGCCAGCTCTTTAGCCTCTTTTCCGCGGGCATATGCTGCAAAAAGCTGATTCATTGTATTTGCATGATCTTCACGGGTTTTCCCCTTGCCAATACCTTTATCCTTAAGCCTCGACAGAGACGGAAGGACATCTATCGGAGGTGTAACTCCCTTTTTGTACAGTTCACGGCTTAAAATAATCTGGCCCTCGGTAATATATCCTGTCAGGTC
>JAAYNA010000151.1 GCA_012521105.1 Clostridiaceae bacterium | reverse complement strand
TAATGGTAAGCCCCAGACGCGATGCAATATCTTTTCCTGTAGAAGGCATGATCTGCATTAACCCAATGGCACCTGCCCGAGATACGGCATCATGCCTGAAATGGCTTTCCTCCCTGATAACCGCCCAGATTAACGCAGGTTCCAGATTATATTTTTCCGATGCATCAATTACAATTTCTTCAAACAGCTTCGGATAAGCAAGTTCATAACCCCTTCTTGTCGGCTGATCACTTAAAGACCTGATTCCCCATAAAATAGCATTGTAGTATTCTCCACGCTCCAGGTACCAATCACCAAGGGCCAGTTTTTCTTCAAGGCTGGTACTTTTTGACCCGATTGCCAGTTCTATTATTGCGGCATCTGTATACCCATCCCCTTCATATATTGCTGCCTGTTTTAAATATTCAGGTCTTTGATAAGGAATATCATACAGCTGTGGAACCACAGGTTCTTTTCCTATTCTCACCATCCAGGCAGGATGAAAAGAAAGAACTTCCAAAAGCTTGTCCACATCACTTTTGCCAAGTCGTTTTGATAAAATAAAAGCTCTGTAAGCAGCATCATCCTGGTATGAGCCGGCAATCGATGCTACACGCGTGTACGCTTCTATGGCCTTTTCAGCCATTCCTGCAGCATCCCATATACGTGCAGCTCGCCATATGGAAACAGCTTCGTTACTACTTGCAAGAACATCGGCTGCTTCCATATTTCTTCCCCAGTTTTGCAGGATAAGACCCTGCCTGTATGCTCCTTTTTCGCCTATTGAAGAATATACTTTCAATGCTTCTGATGACTGGCCGGTTGCTTCCAGGCAACGGGCATAATACCAGGCAATATTTAAATCCGACGTATCAAGTCCATACAATTGCTTGCAGAAAGGCATTGCTCTTTTGAAATCGCCCTGCTCTATAAGAGCCTGGGCATAATACTTCATTAGCATAGTATTGGTATTTTCATTGGGTTTCTGGTCAAAAATCGGTTTAAGAATTTCTTCTAAAGTCTTCCATTCTTTTTTACTTATGTATGCTTCGCAGATTTTCTCAAGATCTGTGTTTAGTTCTGTTAATACCTCTAATGCTTCGTCATCCGGAAGAAGCAACAAATACTCTTTTTCTGCTTCCTCAAGTCTTTCATTTTTCATCAGATGATTTGCTAATCTGAAATGAACTTCTTCAGTGGGATAAAGTGAAAGGGCTGCCCTGTAATACTCGGAAGCATCTTTACCTTCCAGTTCATAACGGTTTGCAAGTATCAGATTCGAATAATAACCTAAAGCGCTCTCTTCCTTAGCGAGAAGTAAAAGCCCTTCATCTGCCACAACCCTTTTCCCCGATTCCAGTTCTGCAATTAATTCTGAAATAGTGGGAGGAGCAATTGGTGTCGGACTGGCAGGCAGGGTAACCGAGGTTACTTCTTCTGTAGGTTGCGCCCCATATTCGTAGTTCACGCTATTCACAGATTTGTTTTGCGTTTTAATAACATAAAAAAGGGCATAAACCAAAACGGGAATTAAAAACAATAAACCAATAGAAATTTTTCTCCTCAAGACTCTAAACCCCTTTGAGATTTTGTTTAATGCCATTTTCCTGGCAATAATAAATTTAATGATTTTATTTTACCATTTTTCATCGCTGTTTTAAATAGGTTTAGAGTTCGCTGTTATTGTTTTTAATTCCCTTTATCCGATATACCATCATATGGTATTAAGTTTTTAATTCGGTGCTGAATCCTATGCTGTTATCAGATTTTTCAGTATAGATACGGCTTATTCATCCAGGTATTTTGCAATAAATTCTTTAAAATTATCACTCACTTTATATCTCGAAATAAAACCTATGTTTCTGTAATATGGCGAATCATAATATATGCCATTCTGATTATATATCCTGATTGTTATGGGATTTGCCAGTGCATCGCCAACAGAACCATGGCTGGGCTCTACTGAACCTAACACGGTATTGCCCATATCCATCATACCGGAGCCTGACGGGGATGACCCGCTTGATACCGGCGAATCATTCGGGGAAAAACCGTTATTACCATCTTCTGTTATTATCAGTGGTAAGTCGTATGCAGTTCCTTCCTGTTCAGGTGTTATATCCAATGGCAGGTCTGTTCCATAGCCTATTCTGTCCGGTGCTGCCATATCGGGCATTACGGGATCTATTTCAACGTCTATGCCTTCATAACTTGTACCTTTGAAATTGAACAGCGAGTCAAAATATTGGTCACTGGAATTCTCAAGCATCGAGTAATAACTGTAAAAACCGGTGATCTCATCTCTGTCTGTTATTTCTGCAATAACATCTGTATACCCCCGAAGTTTACTGTGTTCGGTATGGCGTATGAACTGAATTTTAGCAATGTCCCCGGCTCTGTTAATACCATACAGCTTCAGGTATTCTACCGCATCTTCATCCTGATTGTTATTATAGCTTTCGAAGGTAAAGAACCTGAAAAGTTGGAATTCGTTATTTCTTTTTACAGCAACAATTGCTTCTGCACCCGCAGGTATATAACTGTATACTTCGCTGCCTATAAGGCTTGGATCCGGGCTTATTGTAATATCGGTGATCTTTTCGCCTATATCATTATTATCAATCAAAACCGGCAGGCCGTAATCTTCTCTTAAGTCGTCAGTTAACAATACATAATGCCTGTTGCCTGTTTGAAACTGATTTAGAATTGGGGCTATCGCATCTTCCCTTGCCATGTCGCCATTATCAGCTATACCATATTCATAAGGCAGATTGTTATTTTTACCTACTATCAGATTATTATAAGTCAGTAGTCCTCCTGTCACCACAACAATTATAGCCAAAGCAGGAATTGCCTTTCTTAAACTAAATGGCATAATTATTCCCTTCTTTCTTTCATATTGATTTAAAATATTGCCAAGCATCCTCTTTTTCGCAGATTCATCCGGCCTTATCCGATCAAAAGATGCCCTTAAATCTTCTTTTCTCATTCACCATCACCTTCCATTTCCATTCTTAACAACTTTCTGCCTTTGTGCAGATAACCTCTGACAGTGGATGGGTCTTTCTTCAAAATTTCAGCTATTTCTACAGTAGAATACCCTTCGTAGTAGTATAAATATATGGCAGTCTTGTATTTAGAGGGAAGCGCCATAACCTTTTCCAGAACACCGTCTGTTGTGAAGGGCTGCTCAAACTCAGGTTCCGGAACCTGACTAATACCTACGGTCTTCGACCACCAATGCCTGAAGTGGTCTTTGCATAAATTTGATGCTGTTCTTATTAACCATGCTTTTTCATGTTCTTCACTTTGAAAAATTGTCTTGTCCTTCATTAACCGGATAAAGGTGTTCTGAACCATGTCCTCAGTATCCGGCCCATTTTTCATGAACATAAAACAGATTCGGTAGACGGTATCTACATGGCGATCATAAATTTGCATCAGCTCTTCACTCGTACGCAATAAAGAACTTTTCAATTAACTTCCCCCTTTCACTAATAATACGATTGGGAACACAAAAACGTTTTGTATATTCAAATTATTAAATACTTTGATTCCACTGTCTATAATTTCTTCATTCTTTTCCATTGACACCCAGCCAGATGTATGATAATATTTTAACAATTAAATACAATTAGATAACGAGGGGAGCTTGTGTGCAGGCTGAGAGGAAGCGATTATAGCTTCGACCCTTATAACCTGATTTGGGTAATGCCAACGTAGGGAATGTTATGTTACTGGTATGTCCGGTATTCAAGGGAAGTACCTATCAGGCACTTCCTTTTATTATTCTCTTATCCCTGTATTACCCTTCATTAAAACATTAAAGGAAATTACCAGGTAATTTCAACACACTGTTTCAGCGAGGAAAAGATTATCACCCATTGAGAAAACAGCTGACTATCTCGTATAGGCTGAAACCCATCTTAGTCTTTGTCAAGATTTTATGTTAATGGAGGTATGTACCATGTTTGACGGTATTCTTCGTAATGTTCATAAAAAAACACCTTTAGTCCACTGTATAACAAATTATGTCACTGTCAATGATGTAGCCAACGCGCTTATAGCCTGTGGCAGTTCGCCCATAATGGCCGACGATGAAAGTGATGCCGTGGATATAACCGCCATATGCGACGCTCTGGTTATAAACATCGGTACTCTTAATGAACGAACAATAAAAGCAATGCTTAAGACGGGCAGAAAAGCAAATGAGCTTTCTCATCCCGTTGTACTTGATCCGGTTGGTGCAGGAGCATCAAAACTACGCACAGATACAACACTTAAACTGCTGGATGAGGTTAAACTTTCTGTTATCAGGGGAAATGTTTCAGAAGTGAAAACCGTTTACAAGGGAAGCGGAACAACAAAAGGTGTAGATGCTGATATAAAAGATGCAATTAGAGAGAAAAATTTAGACGAGGCAATAACGTTATCCAGGGGGTTAAGTGCGCAAACAGGGGCAGTAATTGTCATTACCGGTGCTATTGATCTTGTGTCCGATTCAAATAAAACATACATAATTTACAATGGACATGAAATGATGTCAAAGGTTTCTGGCACAGGCTGTATGTTGACTGCAATAATTGCAGCATACTGCGCTGCAAACCCGGGCAACCACCTGGACGCTGCAGCAGCTGCAGTTTGTGTAATGGGAATAAGTGGCGAAATAGCATATGAAAAATTAATAAAAAACCAGGCAGGTCCGTCTTCATATCGTACCTACCTTATAGACGCGATAAACAAAATTGACGAAGAAGTACTAAAAGGGGGTATGAAAATTGAAATTCGATAGAACCTCATTGTTATTATATGCTGTCACAGACCGTACCTGGCTTAAAGGCCGCTCTCTCGCAGACGCGGTTGAAGAAGCCGTAAAAGCAGGTGTGACTTTTTTACAGCTACGGGAGAAAGAGCTTGATTTTAAATCCTTTTTTGAGCTTGCATGTGAAATAAAAAGAATTACCGATAAATATAAAATCCCTTTTATAATTAATGATAACGTCGATGTCGCCGTAGCCTGCGGGGCTGACGGGGTTCATGTAGGTCAAAATGATATGAAAGCAACGGATGTAAGAAAAATAATAGGCCGGGATAAAATTCTTGGTATTTCTGTTCAAACAGCAGAGCAGGCTGTTAAGGCCGAGAAAGAAGGTGCTGACTACATAGGTGTCGGATCTGTGTTTCCCACTTCAACTAAACCCGATGCAAAACCGCTTTCTCCTGCAATACTCAAAGAAATTTGCAAGGCAGTTAAAATACCTGTAGTAGCAATTGGCGGTATTAATAAAGATAATGCAATATCACTTGCCCGAAGCGGAATTGATGGTGTCGCAGTGGTTTCGGCAATATTTGCTCAGGATGATATAACATCTGCGGTAAAAGAATTGCGAAGAATTTTGAATAAGGTGGTAAGTTATGAAGTTTAAAGGAGCCATCTTCGATTTGGACGGGACTCTGCTGGATTCAATGCCCTTCTGGGAAAACCTGGGGTATGAATATTTAAAAGGAAAAGGTTACAATCCGCCGGGGAATGTTAATGAAATTCTAAAAACAATGAGCCTTGCCCAGTCTGCCAGGTATTTCAGAAAGGAATTTTCCATTCAGGAAAATGAAGATGAAATCATAAAAGAGGTTCTCGCGTTAATTGAAACTCATTACCGAACAAAAATAACCCTTAAAGAGTCGGTTACTCCTTTTCTAAACAGCCTTTATGCAAAAAATATCAGGATGTGCATTGCCACTGCCACTGACTACAGCCTTGCCGAAGCAGCGCTGAAACGGCTTAGAATTGATAAGTTTTTTGATTTCATACTTACATGTTCTGAGGCTGAAGTAGGAAAAGATAACCCTGATTTCTTTTTAACTGCACTTAAACTGCTTAAAACTTCCAAACAGGAAACTATTGTATTCGAAGATGCCCTTTATGCAATAAAAAGCGCCAAGGCAGCAGGGCTTCACGTGGCAGCAGTATATGACAAAAGCGCGGATGAGGAGCAGGAAGAAATAAAATCAATAGCGGATATTTACCTGATTTCCTTTGAAGACTGGGGCCTGTAAGTCTTTAAGGTTGCCCAAACCGAGTGGACCTCTAATATTTATTTCTAAAATCTACCTGGTTAATTAACGGCTTTCCCTCTACATACCGGGCAATATTTTCCTGAATCAGTCTAGCATGCCTGCTCCAGTTTTGCTGTGAAAAACCCGATGTATGTGACGTGATAATTACATTGGGCATTTTCCATAAAGGATTATCGGCCGGAAGCGGCTCGGGATCGGTGACATCCAACCCTGCCCCGGCGAGTCTCCCTTCCTGTAAAACGCGAATCAGCGCTTCCTGGCAGATAGCCGTTCCCCTGCCTACATTCACGATAAAAGCACCTGGCTTTATCTTTGCTATTTTTTCTTCAGACAGAATTCCCTTTGTTTCGGGAGTATTTGGAAGTGCAAACACCAAATAATCAGCTTGGGGCAGAACCTGGTCAATATCATCTGTGGTATACAGCTCATTTACATACGGAGGGCAATTACCGACTGTACGTTTTACGGCAAGTACCCTGGCCCCAAAGGCTTTACCCCGGATAGCCACTTCTCTTCCAATATCGCCCAGTCCAATGACACATAGGGTTGAGCCGTAAAAATCTCGCATTGGTAGCACCGGAGCCCACTTGCATTCCTGTCTGTTCCGTTCATACTGCATCAGGTTTCTATTGAAGGAAAGAATCATGGCAAAAACATGCTCGGCAATCGGTTTACCGTAAACCCCGCTGGCATTCGTCAGTATAACATTGTCGGTTGCATAAAGGCCGGCATCGGCCACATGATCGGCACCTGCACTGGTAAGCTGAATCCATCTCAAATTCTGCGCCTTTTTCAGATATTTCGGATTGGGTTGCCCGATAATAACTTCTGCATCCATATAATCTTCCTGAACAGCCTGCTTTGTGTGCTTTATAACGCATACAAACCCATAAGATTGAATTAAACGTTCCATGAATTCTTTATCAGGTGTGAATGCAGTATTAGATACTACAAGTATTTTTCTTAAGTTTTTTGTCATCGTCATTGGTCCCTCTTCCTGGTCAAATTTTTCAGAATAAATAACTTAAAAGTTATTACTTTTGAGTCCCGTTATTAAATCTAAGATAATAGAGACGCTATATATAATTATATCATAATACTGTAAGCGCAATAAGGTATTTAATATTCAGAATATTTATATATTTTGGTCAAAACGTATAAAGCTCAGGCTCTATCATATCCTTTTCTCGGCAAAAAAATAATTGTATTCTACAAAAAATTTGCTAAAATTTTTATCTGTGTCATATCTTCAATAAAGAGAGGTACTTATGAAAGACCCTTTATATGCTGACGACTATAAATTTACAACTCAAGTTTTAGCAGAACATAAAGAAGAAAAATTAACAGGAATAATCTCGAGATTTATCCAGTTAATAAAAAAACAGCCCTTGCTTGTTATATCTATTATCTGTATGCTTATTACCTGCATCTTCGTTCCTGTAGATTCAAACTATCTGGGCTATTTTAACTGGCCTACATTAGCAACTTTATACTGTACCCTGGCTGTGGTTGCAGCTTTATCACACATTCATGTGTTTGAGATTATTAGCAGGAGCATTGTATTAAGACTCCATAATCTTCGGAATGTTACCTTAGCGATTGTATTTATCACATTTGTTGGTTCCATGTTTCTTGCAAATGACATGGCATTACTAACATTTTTGCCTCTTGGCTACTTTGTATTAAGCAGCACTGATAACAAGCAAGCCATGGGATATACATTTATTTTGCAAAATATTGCAGCCAACCTGGGGAGAATGGTTACTCCTTTCGGAAATCCGCAAAACCTGTTTTTATATGCATACTATAATATTGATACAGCAGAATTTACTAAAATAATGCTTCCTACATTTTTGACATCAGTTATTATTATATTCGTTATGTGTCTTTTTGTGAAACCTGTACCATTAACTTTAAAAAAAGATAACCAATATATACTGGATAAAAAACGGACAATAATATATTCTATATTATTTATATTCAGTATTTTACAGGTTTTTCGCATTGTCCCTCATCTATTTGGAACAATATTTGTCACCCTAGCTTTACTTATTCTTGATAGAAAGGCAATAAAGGAAGTTAACTATCCTTTGCTTGGTACATTCTGTGCTTTCTTTGTTTTCAGCGGTAACATGGCAAGAATACCTGCCGTAAATACCTTTTTCTCAAATGTGCTTCCGGTTAATACGCTCCTTTTCGGCATTCTTTCCTGCCAGTTTATGAGCAATGTGCCAAGTGCAGTGTTGCTATCCCACTTTACAACAGATTACAAATCCCTTCTCCCTGCTGTTAATATAGGTGGCTGCGGAACGCTAATCGCTTCGCTTGCCAGCCTGATTACTTTCAGTGAGTATAAAAAACATAATCCTGAAAGCGTTAAATCATATCTGTTAAAGTTTACAGTTATAAACTTTTCTTTTGTGATTATTCTCTACCTCGTTCAATCATACGTTAACAAATTTTTACTATAACATATTATCCTTCCTCAGTGAATATTATAACAACAGAAGAAATTGCTAAGCAATTTCAACACACCGTTTCAACGAGGCAATTAATTTTTACTCAAAGCCTGCTGAAGGATTTATCGTCATTTGAAAAAGATTCCGATGGTATATTTTTGAGCCTCGTTATATTCTGTAATTATTCACGGGAAGGATAATATATGGGTTATTATGTTAATATAAATCAAGAAGTGAATATCTACGTTGAGGATTTAAATCCTAAAAGCCAGAAGGCAATTCTTTTTTTACACGGCTGGCCTGCAAATCTTAATTTGTTTGAATATCAGTTCAATAAATTTCCTCAGTTGGGTTTTCGGTGCATTGGAATAGATACGAGGGGTTTTGGAAACTCAAGTAAACCTTCTTATGGTTATGACTATAATACATTATCCGACGATGTAAGATGCGTGGTAGAAGCCTTAGGTTTGCATGACTTTACTCTGGCCGGGCACTCTACCGGCGGTGCAATAGCAGTAAGATATATGGGACGTCATATGGGGTTTGGGGTATCCAGGCTGGTCCTTATTGCCGCTGCTGCCCCAAGTTTGATTCAGCGTCCGAATTTTCCATATGGTATTAGTAAAGAGAGAGTATTACAGATAATCCAAGGTACATATAATGACCGTCCTCAAATGCTTCGAAATTTTGGTGATATATTTTTCTATAAGCATATATCACAACCGTTCTCAGACTGGTTCTTCCAGCTGGGTATTCAGGCAGCAAGCTGGGCAACTGCAGCCATTGCTAAAACCTGGATTAACGAAGTATTATTTGCCGATATGGAATCCATCCATGTGCCTACACTGATTCTTCATGGCATTCATGACAAAATAGTTCCCTTCAATATAGCCAAAGTACAGCAAAAAATGATTGGAAATTCCCTTCTGGTGCCGTTTGAATTCGCCGGGCATGGAGTTTTTTATGACCAAAAGGAAGAATTTAATGATATTCTGATAAAATTCATTTCAAATGAGCTATAGTTTAGTTATCTGTTTACTCAATTTTACATTTATGTTACTATTCCATTGAAAGGATAATGTATTTATGTAATGGTGAGGTTAAAAATAAAATTGAAACACCGTTTAATTACCATTATTTTCTGTTCGGCAGTCCTGATAACGTTTCCTGCTTCCTGTTCGGACATCATTGAGCCCGTTGTTATTCCCTCTGCTATACCCGACAAAAATCCGAATTTACCGTCAATAGAAGACACTGACTCAGTAAACTGAAACGATTTATATGAACTGCAATTGCATTTCAGGGAGATATGCGGCATCATCTGTAATAACATTATAAATCAACGTGTTCAAAGCGCTCTGCAGACACATGATAAGCAGTAAAAATTGAGATGACATATATCACAATACCAATCACCAGTATTGGCAATTGTTTCAGCATGGCATCCGGGGCAATACTATCCAGCCACTGGAACTTCGGAAAATGTACCAGTACTTCCATAACAGCAACCACTAAAAAGGCGGGTATTATTGCCGCCAAAAACGCTTTTCCGGCTTTATATGCCGTTTTAAAAAAGTGGGTTAAAAATATAAAATTGAATATTGCATAAGTTATAAGGCCAAAGCCATAATAGGCTATATTTGCTTCAATACCTGCGGGATTTCCAGCCAGCAACACTTTAACACGCAGAAAAGCGAAAGGCAAAGAAATTATCAACTGCGTCATCTGAGCAAGAACCAATAGCAGGCATTTGGCTTTCACGGTATCTTTTTTTCTCACCGGAAGCAAAGCGGTATAGTAAATATCATTTGTCTCCCGCCCATACATAAAGGTTATATATGGTCCAAGACAACCAAACATAAATACCATACCATATGGATACGCCGGGACAATAACCAGCACACCCAGCAGCGTAAATATAAACAGATTTGGGTGAGCTGCCAGTTTCAGTTCTTTGTATAAAAGATCAAACATTATAATTTCTCCTTTCTGTGCGTATCATAATTTCCTCCAATGTCAATTCACCTTTTTCCCCTGGCTCCTTCAGATACTGAAAGGACTTAATAAACTCGGATTTTTCTGCGCTTCTAAGAAGTCTGCCGTCCTTAATATAGGTTATATCGTCAGCACATTTTTCCAGATCGGATGTTATGTGGGTGGAATAAAGGATACTTCTTTCCCCGCTTTTAACCAACTGACGAAATAACCCTAATAAATCGTCCCGGAACACCGGATCCAAACCGCTGGTGGGTTCATCGAAAATTAATAGTCTTGCGCTATGGGACAGCGCCAGAGCAATCATATATTTAACCTTCATTCCCGATGAAAGTTCTTTTACCCGTTTTCGTGGATTCAGCGAGAAGGTTTTAAGATATCTTTGGTAGGCGTCCTCATCCCAGTTTTCATAAAATCTTTTCGTAACATCGGTAATATCCGACAGCCTTTTGTGCTTATAAAAATCAATCTCGCCCAAAACCACGCCGATATTCTGTTTACAGCTTTCTTCATTTTTTCTGAAATCCTGTCCGAACATTTCAATTGTTCCGGCATCGGGACATACCAAATTCAGAATGGATTTCAAAGTTGTGGTCTTTCCCGCCCCGTTCTTTCCGATTAAACCCATTATTCTGCCCTGTTTAAGCGAGAAAGTAATATCTTTTAATGTAAAATCCGTATAATGTTTAGTAAGCCCTCGCACATCCAGTACATCCATGCCTATCACTCCTCTTTACCCTTAAAAAAAGCATCTACAGCATGCCCGGTCATACTCAGAAGAGTATTACTGTCGATCAAAGCAATTCCCGCTGTTGAAGGGTTTGTGTCACCTAGTACAACCAAAGTGTCTCCTGGTTTAAGTTTAAAAGTTTCCCGGGCTTTTTTAGGCAAAACAATCTGACCTCTCTCGCCTAAAGTAACCGTGCCAAAGATATGTTTGTTCTTAGGCGGAATAGGCAAACCTTCACGTTCGGGATCATAACGCACCAGGTCGTTCAGTGATACATTATAGAGATCTGCCAAAGTTTCGCAGTTAAGAATATCGGGTAAGGAATCCCCGTTTTCCCATTTAGCCACTGCCTGCCGGCTAACACCTACACGCTCTGCAACTTCCTCCTGGGAAAGGCGGCTTTGATTTCGAAGATAACGAAGGTTTGCTGCAATATTGCTTTTCGGATTTTTCATATTTTTCATACCTCCCAATTAATATAATAATGCAGAAATTATCGAAGTTAAACCAACTAACGTAAACAATTTATGTTAGTTTTGGTTGCGCAAATAAATAGCCAAATGCAAGTATATATACTTAGGTATTATGGAAAAATGGCAAAAATAAGAAGACGCTGATTTTCTGCATCTTCCGATAATTTTGAAAATGTAATGGTTCTTTTATTCCTCAAAAGTTTATACTGCCGAACCAACTATATTTATTTCTATTACCTTTGCATGGCAGCATGCTTTAATATCATTAATTGTTTGCTGAAAAAGGCATGCAAATTTTTCATCTGTATTAATAACAACTTTTTCAATTTCGGTTTTCATAGACAGAGCATTTTCGGACTTATATTTCCGTGTATTATAGATAATTTCCTTCAGTTTTTCTCCAAAGAAGATAATCTCGCTATCAACAGTTTTGTCGGTTTCCCAGCACAGCTTATGCAGGGATATATTTTTCTCGTACTGTCTGAAAAAGCTCTGATAAATATATTCGGTAATATGGGGAACGAAAACAGCATACAGCTTCAAAAGATTCAGCGTACAATAATATAAAGCCCGTTGGCCGGACCTGCGCTGTTTGACTCCATGTTTTTCAGGCTGATACAAACGTTCTTTAACAATTTCAAGGTAATAATCACAAAAATCTTTCCAGAAAAATTCATCAATTTTTTGCCGTGCCGCTCCTGTTTCGTATTTGTTAAGAAAACTTTCAGCATCTGCCGTAGTCTGCTTACAACGCTCCATTATCCATCGGTCTATAGGCAAAAGCGTTACATCTGTATTTATATCAATGTCCTGCAGGTGAGATATTGCAAACCTTGATGCATTCCACAGCTTTGTAATAAATCTTTTTCCTGCATCCAGCTCATCAACCGAGAAAAATGTATCGGTTCCTAATTTTGTGCCTGCAGCCCAATACCTTATAACATCGGCAGAATAGTTATCAATAAGTTCATTCGATGATTGCTGTGAATTTGCCCTGGACTTGCTGAACTTCTCTCCTTTTTTGGCGAGAACAAAACCACAAATCATAATATCCTTCCATGGAATTTCGCCCGTATGGTAAAGGCTTTTTACTATAGTATAAAATGCCCAGGTACGTATAATCTCATGGGCCTGGGTTCTCATGCTCATTGGCAGGAGTCTGTCAGAGATATCGTTGTTTTCACCCCATCTGGCATTTATTTGGGGTGTGACCGATGATGTTGCCCATGTATCAAACACCGAGCTTTCAGGTATAAAATCATTACTTCCGCATGAGCATGGCTTACCCGGGTTTGTTTCAAGGGGGTTTACCGGCAGCATGTTTTCGTCTGCAATTATGGTATTGCCGCAGGCTTTGCAATACCATACCGGAATGGGAACACCAAAATAGCGCTGGCGTGATATGCACCAGTCC
Source organism: Clostridiaceae bacterium (assembly GCA_012521105.1). Classification (GTDB taxonomy): domain Bacteria; phylum Bacillota; class Clostridia; order DSM-8532; family DSM-8532; genus Thermoclostridium. The sequence continues at coordinate 18,338 of JAAYNA010000151.1, read as the reverse complement.
CACTTGAGATTTTCCACCCATGCTACATATCTGTTTTTCATATAAGCCGGATACCAGTTTATTTTGTCTGCTGCCTTTAAGAACAATTCCTTATTGGACAGAATATCAATGTACCACTGTTTGGAAAGTATTATCTCCACATCCCTGCCACAGCGTTCATGCACAGCTACGGTATGAGTAATTTTTTTAGATTCATGTAATAGTGCATTCTCTGATAAGATCTTAATAATCTGCGCTCTGGCCTCCAAAACATCCAATCCACCGATTAGCGGAACGCTTTTCTCTATTCTGCCTTCGGGCATAATAATTTTTCTGTAAGGCAGTTTATACGACATATACCATTCCGCATCGGTGCTGTCACCGAAGGTGGCACACATAACAACCCCAGTCCCTTTGTCAATATCAACTTTGTCATCTTCTAAAACGGGTATTTGATAATCATACAAAGGAACGGTTGCACTTTCCCCAATGAACTTCCTGTACCTTATATCCTTCGGGTTTACAAAAAGGCATACACAACCATAAAGCAATTCGGGTCTTGTTGTTGCTACTATCAAATCTTCATTGCCTGTTTTAAATATTATATAATTGAAAACTGTTTCTTTTTCAACAGCCTCTAATTCGGCCTGGGCAATTGATGTCTGACATTCGGTACACCAAAGAACGGGTGACTCCTTGATATATGCCTTTTGTTCTTTAATTAATCTTATGAAAGACCTTTGTGATATCCGCTGAGCCATAGGGTTAATGGTTTCATATTGGAGCGACCAGTCAACCGAAAAGCCTAAAGACTGCCATATGTCCTTAAATTCCTTTTCATACTTTTCAGTGGTTGCAATACACTTTTTAATAAATTCACTCCTGTGCATATTTCTGGCAATGATACCCTCTTCCTTTTCAACAAGTCTTTCTGTAGGCAGGCCGTTATCGTCAAAACCAAAGGGATAGAAAACATTATATCCCTGCATACGTTTGAAGCGTGCAATCATTTCAGCCTGAGTATAGGAGAATATGTGTCCGATGTGCAGACTTCCGCTAACTGTTGGCGGTGGCGTGTCAATCGAATATATTTCACTGTGGCTTTCAGGATCAAAACTATAAATATCGTTGTCTTCCCAAAAGCTTTGTATCTTTTTTTCCACCTGTCTGAAGTCATATTTGCTCTGCATGGCAATACCTCCCAGATTCAACGAACACAAAACAAAAAGTTCGCCGTAAGCTTTTATTGCTTAGGGCGAACTATATGATCCGCGGTACCACCTAAATTCAGATATGACTATCTGCACTCTGCCAATATGGGATAATTAATTAAATTATCCGATATTGCTTTCCTTTTAACGGTGGAAATTCCCGTTGAAGCCTACTGGGATAATATCCTTTCGGTTCACAGCTCAAAGGCTACTTCTATACTTCCGTCACGAAGATTTACACCGGCCATCTTCTCTCTTTGCTTCGGAAAAGCATATACTACTCCTTATCATCGCCATTTTGTCCGTGTTCGTTTTTGCTTTATATAATATTATTTTATAATGCTAATAAAGTCAATATTTTCAATAAGTTTTTTCAGTAATTTAGAGATGCTCTTCCATCTTTTCTGCCGCTTTCATTTCACAATCATGGGAATCTTTTAATAAACCAATGATTTGCTTTCTTACATTCCCGGCGCTAATATCTTCACTTCTTTTTAAATTAAAAGCTTTTATCCAGTTTTCATAAACCCTTTTATAGATATTTGCCAAATCATTCGAACGTACTTTTTCAAAATACTTAAATGCATATAATTTCAGTGCACCATATGTTCCTAAATAGTATTCCATGTTCCATGACAGATCCAATGAGAACTTTTCATCAAAGAAAGCCATCAAAGCAGGGTAAGCTTCAAGGCCTGCCTTGTTCTCACACCATTCCTTTCCCCTCAGATGGGATACTGCAATTTTTAATGTATCATAATATATGTCTTCCTGAGACTTGTCTGATTTACCCACCACTGTTAATACTGATAAGATTGGTATTTCTCTTTTCCCTAAAGTGTCATAAGAGATTTTTAAGTACTGGCCTTGAACAGAAAGGGCTTCAAAAGACCTATCCTCATCGTTATATCCAATAATCAGCCCCCATTCAGGTACACCTGTGTCCCATGAAATAGCAGGTATTCCGTTGTTTATTGATTTCTTAATAGTTTCAATGGCTTTCTCTCTGCGCTCTTTTTCAATATCGTCCTGTTCCCAGTACCTCCCTACATAGTCACATATAATTCCGCCATTTTCCACCCATTTCTTTTGCGATTCAAAATCCCATATACTTGTGGCACTCTGGCATAGACCATTAGAGTCTACCCACATCCTGAATGCAAATCCACTAGTGGCAATAATGTCTTCAGACAAATTCGAATATGGACTGTTTTTTACAGCTGCTGATAATGATTTTGCGAATGAAAACAGAAATCCGGTTTTGTCTTCAATACCGCTCCAGTCAACGTTCAATTTTTTCATTAAAATCACCTCTTTTTAATTATTGGTATAAAGATTTTTTCCTGAAAACTCCTGCTTTCTTCATTGTAAACTTCAAACTCAGGAGTATTTCTTCTAAGATAGTCGCTATTTGGAAGCCACACTTCCGAGATAAATTGCCATGTCCTATGTATTGAATTTACAAAACCATAAGCGTTAGATGGCGGAGTTGTAAATACTGCATACATTCCCCCGGGAATGGTGATGTTAATTGTACCACTGAGATCACCCCTGGCATGTTCCGTACGAACACCTACATAGTAGTTAAGCTTTCCATTATATTCTGACACTCCATAGTCGAAACACACTTCTCCTCCTGTTAGTTTTCTTGACAGTTTTCTGCAATTGTACTTGTTCCAAAAATGTGGAGGATAGTCCTCATCGCTCTTATAAACAGTCAGAGAAAAAGACTCAATCTGAACTATTTCGGGAGTAATATTTAATGGTTTTACGTCAAGACACAATTTTTCATATAGTTTCAGGCTGTTTTTTATCGATTTATACTCACCGGGAAGAATATGATGTTCTGTTTTAAATGCTCTTATAAAATTCTCCCTGGAATTGAACCCATATTCAAAAGCAATATCCGATAAATATTTTCCATCAGTTATATTTTTTATTATTTCAGTTAGCCTGCGTTTCCTTATGTAATCAGCCGGTGTAAGTCCGGTCGCTTCCTTAAAAATGCGTAAGAAGTGATAAAGTGAATAGCCTGATGCTTTGGCACAATCAGATAAATTAATGTCGTATTTTAAATTTTCCTCAATAAAATCAATTGCTTTTTGAATATGTTCTTTATATTCCATCTCACAACCACCTAACCTTAGCATACCAAATATGGTTTCAGAACGATTGATAAAAATTGCTGTTATTTGTATTTTTACTTATTATTTAAAAAAAGTAAATGAAAAAGCCAACCTGAACATAATATTTCAGTTGGCTTTATATTGCGTAATTTTTTAAGGTGGTCAAATCAATAATGCACTCTATATCAAAAATAAATTTCTTGTATGAACACTAGAATCCAAAGTATGTTATAAAAAGACCGGCTATTACAGCGGAACCAATGGTGCTGGCAACAATTGGGCCCATGGCATGCATTAACAGGTAATTTTCAGGATTGTACTCCTGTCCCAGCTTTTGAGAGACGCGCGCAGCCATTGGCATGGCAGAGACACCTGAATTACCAATCAAAGGATTTACCTTTCCTCCGGTTATTTTACATAAAAGCTTTGCTATAAGCACACCACCCACAGTACCAAAGGCGAAAGCAAACAAGCCCAGACAAATAATCAGAATTGTTTGTACGTTCAGAATCCTATCTGCTGTGGCTGTTGCACCTATTGAAACCCCGATTAATATTGTTAATACGTTCAGCAGGTGGTTTTGCAGTGTACGAACATAACGATCTGTAACACCACTTTCTCTAATCAGATTACCCAGCATCAGCATGGATATTAATGTACCTGCTGCAGGTACCAATACTAAGGTTGCAATAGTAATACCAAACGCAAAAGCAATTTTCTGACGCCTGGTTACTGTTTTTTCTGCAGGAGGCATTAAAACAACTCTTTCCTTTTTGGTGGTAAGAGCCCTCATAATCGGTGGTTGAATGAGAGGAACCAATGCCATATAGGAATAGGCCGCTATAGTAATAACAGGCAGTAAGTCGGGTGCCAGAATACCTGCAGTATAAATTGAAGTTGGCCCGTCTGAACTACCAATCATTCCAATTGCTGCAGCCTCCTGCAAGCTAAAAGGCGTAAGCCCTGGAATAAGACGACCAATCAGCAAGGCTCCACCCATGGCAGCAAAAATTCCCAGCTGACCTCCCAACCCAATAAGTGCACTCTTTGGCGAAGAGATCAGCGGACCAAAATCGGTCATAGCTCCAATACATAAAAAAATCATGGGCGGGTAAATACCCAGTTCTATACCCTTATACAGATAATAAATCAAACCGCCTTCATCATAAGCAGAAAGACCTGCCAGTGGAATGTTTGCAATCAGCATACCGAATGACAGAGGCAGAAGCAGCAATGGCTCATATTTTTTTACTATAGCAAGGTAAGCCAGTAATAAGGCAAGCAAAACCATAACTATCTCAGGTAAGCCCATTCCTGACAGGCTAAAACCCTGAGATTGCAACTCAAAAGATTCCAAATCTTATCCAACTCCTTTTGTATTTTACATTCTTATATAACCGTCATGAACAATAATTGCATCAAGCTTTCTACCTGCTTTACACATAGGGCATTCATCCGGGTTATAAATCTGGTAATTAGGTATGTCCTCATTTGTAAACATAGCGTGGATTTTATGTTCATGTTTTTCGGGACATGCGTTAAACAATGCTGATATCCCAACTATATTGCCACCGTAATAGGAAAGGCACTCCAATGCACTGTACAAAGTGATTCCGCTGGATATGGAGGACACAAGTAAAACTATGTTTCGATTTACAATCAACTCCTGTGTATTGCTCTGAAAAATCAATTTTCTATGAACATTACTAATTGGGGTCACCACATGGATCTCTCTGTCGCTGTTTACAACCGATGTTCCTTCTTGCAAAAGTTCTCCTGCCAAATATGCTCCAATTACTTCGGTTCCTTCCATGCACACAATGGTATCCACGAGTGTAGTGGTCAAATACGGCAATGCCAATTCTATTGCCACCTCTTTAGCTATAGATGCGTTGGTTTTCAAATTGTCCAGATCAAGATAATTATTGGTATGAAAATGATTGGTAGTAAAGTGACCTGGAATTACACTCATACTTATTGACGGATTTTTTGGTAATGTTACAGTAAAGGCTCTGTTTTTCATTACTACTACTCCTCCTCCCTAAATAAACTTTATTTTACTAATACCACGCTTATTACTATTTTTGAACAGTGCATTTTTCAATCTTCAGTTCCTGTATATACCTTCGTTGCGCTGAGTATGAAACGTCAATCAGGGTTTATTTAAGTTTATTATAACACAGGACTGTCCTCTGCCACTATTATTTTACATTGAGATGAGTCTTCCTGTTTATTCCTGTAAAATAAAGCTGTTGCCAGGATCCCCAACAACAATAATGCAATGCTTAATACGAAGGGCAATATTTTAGAAATATCACTCAATACCCCTCCTATGTACCCAAATGGGATACTTACCAGCATTACCGCCGTTTGAAGCAGGGACATAATTACCGAACGTTCTTCGGGGTCAGCATGAATAGCAACAAGAGATTCTCTAAGAGTATTCAGAACAGCCATTCCCAGCGCCTCAAAAATTAAGGAAACCGATAGTATTACATATCCCCACACACTGGTGCCTGTAATGGAAATAAGCAGTATACAGCTGATTATGGAGCTGATGAATCCACCATACAACGGCAATTTCAGCTTGGTTTGGTCAATCTTTGATATTATCGTAAAGAATAACACAATTGATATTATACTTTTCGCCATGGGAAAGATGGGCAACAAAGTATCGGGAATACCTATCCTGCGGGATGCTATAATCTGCCAGAAGGTCATTCCTATCATGGCTACTATTTCAACTAAAATACTGGTAATTATAGCAAATATTGTGCCTTTAGAATTCAGTATCTTTTTTACTGCGCTTTTATAACCCCTCAGCATCTCACCAAAAGACATATTCTTTGTTGCATCACGCCTAATCTTTCCAACTTCGGTTTCGGTTGACAGCTTATATAGAATTATAAGTTTTGCAGTCATAATAATAAAAGCATTTATATAAAGTATTCTTATAGCCGGTACCAGTGTTAACCTGGCCACAAGAATTGAAGATATGGGCGCAAACAGTGCCGAAAGATTACCAAAAATTATAACCCAGGAATATATTAGAGTTATTTTATCTTTTGGCGCGTCCTCTATCAGTAAACAGTCCCAGGATACCGTAGTTATCTTCATCATGCCATTAAAAAGCGCAGCCACAACAAAAAACCAAAATCCCTGGCTAAATGCCCATATAAGACAGGGAATACTCCAGGCCAGAAAATCAAATACCATGGTACTCTTCCTGCGACCCATTTTATCTATAAGAGCACCGGATAAAAATGCAAAAATCATTTGAGAAAACATGTAAATTGATGTGATAATGCCCACCTGTATGTCGTTTAAACCGAATGCAAGCATATACACTGTTGCGTAGGGAAGGCAAAGATTCATGGAAAGCCCCCACATAGGTTCAGTATAGACACAGGCACGGGGATTGCCACGCAACTCAAAAAGAGTCCGCAATAATTGGTTTTTTTGCAAAATCTTTTTCATTCCAGTTATTCCTCTCAGGTTGTCCCCCTTTATCTTTTTTTATTATAAGCCATCAATTGCTGCAGAGTTGAAGGGGTGCAGATTCCCTTTGCAGATATGGCTGAGCAAAACTTTGCATTTTTCTTAAAGAACTAATATGCAGTTTAGAAGTATATGCTCTTAATATAACAATAAAGATTAATAGTTTTGGTAAAATGAACCATCTAAATTTTTAAAGCCCGCACGATATTAACATTATCCTTAACAAAAATCAACAAGCAATTTTTACTGGTTTTTTGCCAAGAAACAGCCTGAATTTGGTTATTTCTGCGCAAACAATGTAAAGTCCAATCCCTGTAAATAAAAAAGCCATCTCTTTGTAAGATGACTTTCTCTAAAATTAGCTTACTAGATTGGCTGCCAATATCAACCCATTGTTTTAACCCTTATCTTTCATTCTTTTTTGGACGAAATCTATAAATGCATTAGTCTGTTCTTCAAGATAGGGATAACTTATATTTAATGATAGCTTACCCTGATTGTCTAACTGTTCCATGGCGTTAGGTATAGTAACCCGAGGCACATTCATAACATCCATATTCAAAAAGCTTATAAGTGTTACCAAATGGTCCTGAGCAATACCCGTTCCAGATATACCAGGAGATATGCCGCTTACTGCAGCGGGTTTTCCATCAAGTACCTGTGGTTCATTATCACTGATCGGACGGGATAACCAATCAATAAGATTCTTAAGTACTCCAGAGAAAAAATGGTTATACTCGGGAGAGAAAAACCAGATTCCGTCTGCAAGTTTCACCTTTTCACGCACACGCTTAACAGCATCAGGCGCCGGAAATTCAATATCCTCATTCATTAAAGGTACATCCTGGTACTCAAGCAGTTCAAAATCAGCCCGCTCTCCAATTATCTCCTTGGCAGCCAGGGCTAATTGGCGGTTAAGAGAATCTTTTCGCAACGAGCCTGCAATGGCAAGTATTTTAATCTTTTTCAATGTATCAACTCCTTTAAACATCTGTGCATCCTGTATTGTAGAAATTATTAAATCTGCTCTATGCATTTAATATAAACCTGTTACTTTTATATTTATTCCACAAAAGGAGACTTTTAAAAATAATTATAATCCGTCCATTCTTGTAAATACTGTTCTAATGTAGGCGGTTTACACTTTTATTCGGCTTATGATATTATATAAAGCAGCAAATTTCATTTGGAGGGACCATGAAGAAACTGCTAACTTTCATTAACGGTTACAGAAAAGAGGCTGTTATGGCTCCTCTTTTCAAAATGCTTGAAGCATTACTTGAGCTGTTTGTACCGGTAATTGTAAAAAGAATAATAGATATAGGTATTGCCACATCTGATACAATGTACATTCTCAAAATGTGTGGAGTACTTTTTTTATTGGCCTTGGTAGGACTTATATTTTCTATTACAGCTCAGTATTTTTCCGCAAAAGCGGCTGTAGGCACCTCAACAAGGCTCAGATATTCTCTTTTTGAGCATATAGGTACGCTGTCATATCCCGACATAGATACCTTGGGTACATCGGGGCTTATTACCCGCATGACAAGTGATGTAAATCAGGTGCAAAACGGCATAAATCTTACTTTAAGACTTTTGCTGCGCTCTCCCTTCGTTGTTTTTGGTGCAATGATTATGGCTTTTACCGTTGATAAAGTATCGGCGGTAACATTTGCAGTAACAATACCTGTGCTTTCTGTGGTTGTTTTTGCTGTAATGCTGTCCTCAATGCCTCTATACAGGCTTGTACAGAAAAGGCTTGATAAGGTGCTTTCGTCCACACGCAGTGCACTTAACGGTGTGAGGGTAATAAGAGCATTCGGCAGAGAACAGGAAGAAATAAAGGAGTTCGAACAAATAAACTCGGAACTTAACCTGGCTTCCCGTAAAGCAGGGAGAATATCGACGCTGCTGAACCCTGTAACATATGTTCTGGTGAACATTGCTGTAATAGTGCTTATATATGTGGGGGCATTACGCGTTGACAGCGGTATTATAACAAAAGGCTCTGTAGTGGCGCTGTATAACTATATGTCTCAGATACTGGTTGAGCTTGTAAAACTTGCAAACCTTATTATTAATATATCAAGGGCTGTGGCCTCTTCAAAGCGCATTGAGGCAGTTTTTGCCGTAAAACCCACAGTAACTTTCCCCGAAAAGGGCGCCAAACCCGACATGACTTCGGATATAGCGGTCTGCTTCAAAAATGTGCGTTTTACTTATCCATCATCCTCTGCCGCTGCAATTGCAGATGTCAGTTTCAGTGTTAAAAAGGGTGAGCGTATAGGCATAATTGGTGCAACGGGTTCAGGAAAGACTACCATTATTAATCTGATACCCCGTTTTTATGATCCCGACAGTGGCGAAGTTCTTCTTTTTGGCAGAAATGTTAAGGAATATGCCTCAGGCACCATTAATGAACTGGTAGCTGTTGTACCGCAAAAGGCAGTTCTTTTCAACGGCACTGTCAAAGACAACCTATTATGGGGCAACAGCGATGCTTCAGACGAAGAATTATACGAGGCACTGGATATCGCCCAGGGGCTTGATATAATCGCCTCAAAAAAGGACGGTATAAACGAGGTCCTTACCGAGGGTGGGAAAAACCTGTCGGGTGGGCAGAAACAGCGTCTTACCATCGCAAGAGCACTGGTGAAGAAAGCCCCGGTGCTTATCCTTGACGATTCCTCGTCGGCATTGGATATGGCAACAGACAGGAAATTAAGAAACGCTCTTTCAAAACTAGACTATTCACCGACCGTGTTTATTGTGTCGCAGCGCATTTCTTCGGTTATTGACTGCGATAAAATAATAGTTACAGATGACGGCAATATTGCAGGTATTGGTACCAATGAAGAACTGCTTGCAAGCTGTGATATTTACAAAGAAATATACAATTCCCAGACTAAAGGGGGTGTAGCCAATGTCGGCTGAAAAGGCCCCAAAAGGTACTATTAAAAAGGTGCTTGAATATGTGTCAAAATACAGATTTTTAATCATTCTGTCTTTGATGCTTACAGTTATAAATGTTTCATTAACCCTTTATATTCCACTGCTTTTTGGAAGTGCCATTGACTTAATTATTGGTGAGGGGCTGGTGGATTTTGCAGCTATAAGGCCCGAACTTGGTAAAATTGCCATTCTTTCTGTAATATGCGCCGGTGCACTCCTGGCTATGAATCTGCTCAATAACCGTATTACTTTCAACACCGCCAGGGATATCCGCAACGATATCTTCAGAAAAATCAATGTATTGCCCCTTGAATATATAGACAGGCATCCCACAGGCGAAACGGTAAGTCGTATGGTTACCGATGTTGAGCAGTTTTCAGATGGCCTGCTTATGGGCTTTACACAGTTGTTTTCGGGTGTACTTACAATAGCCGGAACACTTATATTAATGTTGAAAATCAACTGGAAGATTGCTCTGGTTGTAGTATGCCTTACACCGCTATCCCTTTTTGTAGCAAGGTTCATAGCAAAGCACACATATAAATTTTTTAACGATCAATCCAAAGTACGGGCCGAACAAACCGGTGTAATAAATGAGGTTACCGGAAATCTCAAAGTGGTTAAAGCCTTCAACAGAGAAAAAGCCGAACTTAAAAGGTTTGGCGAAATAAACGAAAGGCTCGAAAAAGTCTCACTAAAGGCGATATTTTATTCTTCCTTAACAAACCCCGTAACACGCTTTGTAAATGCACTTGTCTATGCAGCAGTTGCCTTTGTGGGTGCCACAGATGTTATTTCACCCTATACCGCGCTTACCGTTGGCATGCTTACAAGTGTTCTAAGTTATGCTAATCAATATACAAAGCCCTTTAATGAGATTTCGGGTGTTATAGCGGAATTCCAGAATGCTCTTGCCTGTGCAGCAAGGATATTCGATATATTGGCCCAGACACCTGAAAAACCCGATTCTGATAATGCTAAAACTTTGAAAAACACCGAGGGAAATATAGAGGTTATCTCTGTCAACTTTTCATACGATAAAAACAGGGAATTTATGAAGGACTTGAACTTCAGTGCGAAAAAGGGTCAGAAGATTGCCATCGTGGGTCCCACAGGCTGTGGTAAAACCACGCTTATTAATCTGCTTATGCGTTTTTATGATGTAGACAAGGGAAGTATTACAGTTGATGGTACAGATATAAGGAATATTACAAGGCGCTCTCTTCGTGCTTCCTTCGGAATGGTACTTCAGGATACCTGGCTTAAACCCGGTACGGTGCGTGAAAATATTGCCTTTGGCAAGCCTGATGCTACCGACGAAGAAATAATAGAAGCTGCAAAGCGGGCTCATTCATACTCATTTATAAAGCGACTGCCCAATGGGTTGGATACGGTTATAGGCGAAGACAGCGGTTCTCTGTCTGAAGGTCAGAAACAGCTTCTGTGTATCACCCGTGTAATGCTTTCGCTACCGTCTGTACTGATACTTGACGAAGCCACCTCATCAATTGATGTAAACACCGAAATACGTATAAATAAAGCCTTCGATGAACTGATGCACGGAAGAACCAGCTTTATTGTTGCTCATCGTCTTTCAACGATACTTGATGCCGATAAGATACTTGTTATGGATAAGGGCAGGATTGTTGAAACGGGAACCCATAAAGAGCTGCTTGAAAAGGGAGGCTTCTATGCAAACCTCTTTAACAGCAGCTTTTGCTGAAATCTGCTGCAAAACATATTTATCTACGTTTGCTGAAACATGGATCTTGAATCAATTAAAAAAAGCCATATCGGATAACCGACATGGCTTTTTTATTAGGGAATTAATGTGCAGTAAGTCCGCCATCAACAGCAATACACTGTCCATTGATATAACTGGAGTCATCACTTGCAAGGAATACTGCCACTGTGGCAATCTCAGAACCTTTTCCGATACGGATGGGTGGACCTGCTACGGCAATCTCCATTGCTTCTTTGTTAATGTTCTGCATGTAGGTGCCTGTGAATATTTCTGTTTCAACTCCACCCGGGCAGATTGCATTGCATCTTATGTTTTTATTGGCATACATGGATGCAGTGTTCTTGGTGAAACCAACCAATCCATGCTTTGAAGTAGTATATGCAGCGCCGGCTCTGGAACCGCAAAGTCCGCCGATGGAGGCAACATTAATGATTACTCCGCTTCCTGCTTTAAGAAAATGCTGCAGTGCATATCTTGTAGCATAAAAAGGTGCATTTAAGTTTATATTAATAACCTGTTCCCACATTTCATCGTCAACATCGCCGGCAGGGCTAAAATTATCCATTATCCCCGCGTTATTAACGAGAATATCTAATGTGCCAAATCTTTTTATGGCTTCATCAATCATTGCCTTGATTTGGTTTTTATCTGCCATGTCAGCAGGAAATGGCACAATTTCGCCTTCAAGATCCTTAGCACTTTCTGCAAGGGCTGTTAACCTTTCAGCACGTCTTGCCACGGCTAATACCCTTGCACCCTCTTTAGCATAATAGTATGCAATGTCTTTTCCCATTCCGGCACTTGCACCGGTAACAATTGCAACTTTACCTTTTAATTTCATTTCTGAAATACCTCCTAAAGTTTGCGATTAGTTATATTGTTAATAAATTAACAAGACCATTTTACTGCAAAGCCAGGCTTTAATCAAGCACATTATCGAAAACAAAAGAAGCATGGCATATTTCTGTTCCAGCAACAGCTGCAAAAACATCAAACAGCGATATACCAAGACTTAAAGGCTTTAATGTAAAAAAGGTGTTCCTGAAAAATCGCTTCAAAAGCCTGATATAGCGTTCGGAACACCGTAAAATTCATACTATATGGCAAAAGTTTCGTGCTTTTATGAATTAAATTCTACACCTTGCACAAATTGCTTCGGTTCTGTTTTAAATCTGCCTGCAATCCTACTGAATCCAGTCATTTACCTGCTGCCTGAGCCAACTGTTCCAGTCATCCATGCCCTCTCCTGTCTTGGCCGAAACCGGGAAGATTTTAAGATTAGGGTTACGCATTTGTGCATACTCTCTTACCTTTTCCAAATCGAAATCAAAATAGGGCAGCACATCAATCTTGTTGATAATCAGCACATCACACACCGTAAAGATCAGCGGGTATTTCAGAGGCTTATCGTGCCCCTCGGGGACAGAGAGAATCATGGCATTTTTTACCGCACCCGTATCAAATTCTGCAGGGCATACCAGGTTCCCTACATTTTCAAGTATAACCAGGTCCAAATCCTCTGTGCCTAATTCCTTCAACCCCTGTTCTGTCATACCGGCATCAAGGTGGCACATACCGCCTGTGTGAATTTGAATGGTCTTAACACCTGTGGCGGCAATTTTCTCTGCATCCACAGAAGATTCAATGTCAGCCTCCATCACACCAATACGGAACTCGTCCTTCAGCGCTTCGATTGTCCGTATAAGGGTGGTGGTTTTTCCACTGCCGGGGGATGACATAAGGTTCAGAAGGAACTTTTTCTCCTGCTTCAGTTGTAAGCGGATTCGTTCGGCCTCTCTGTCATTATCGGCGAAAATACTTTCCTTAACTTCAATTATTCTTACTTTTTCCATATTTAAAACCTCCAGTTAACAGGCTTTTATTTCTTTTAAGTTTATTTCACTGCCCTGTACAAGATATGTCATCTCACTTCTGCAGAAAGGACAGATCCTCCCGTATTGTACGGTCGCGTAAGTCTCTTTACAGCTTTCACAAAAGGTCAGTGCTGGTATTTTTTCGATCAGGAGCTTTGCATTTTTCATACGTTCGGTCTTCTTCACTGCCCAGTTCCAGCAGTCGCAAAGCTCATTCGGTATCACTCCCGAAACTTCTCCCAGTTCCAGCGTTACTTCAGAAACCTTTATCAGTTTATTTTCATCTCCTATACGTTCTATGGTTTTAATAATGTGAAAGACGATTCCTAATTCATGCATCCTGCTTGCCTTTCTTTCTGCCAAATTTAATCTTTATTGCACGCTTTATCATATACGGAAGAATGACTTTCATCTTGTCTTCGGTGCGTACCATGGTGCTGCACTCGGGCCGTTCACGGTACAGTTTTATGGCATCAAATGCGCATTTAGTGGTACAAATACCGCAGCCAATACACTTATTCGGATCCACCACCGATACACCGCAGTCAAGACAGCGGGCAGTTTCCTTCTTCACCTGCGCTTCTGTGAAACCTATGCGGTTGTCGCGGAAGGTTTTGGCCAAAGCTTCGTTATAACCAGCACGCTGTCTGGGAGTATTATCAAAGCTTGTCATGTCAATCAAAACATTCTCCTTGTCCAGTTCAATGAACTGCCGGGGATCCCGTCCGATTGTCAGGCTGGTGTTGGGCTGTACGAAACGGTGCAGTGAAATGGCGCCTTCTCTTCCTGCAGCAATGGCATCAATTACATATCTGGGACCATAACAGACATCTCCTCCGGCAAAGATATCGGGGTCAGCGGTCTGAAAAGTCACCTGTTCGGTCTTGATTGTGCCATTGGGATTGAACTCAACTTTTGTGCCTTCAAGCAATTGTCTGTAATCGGGTTTCTGGCCTATACAATAAATAACTATATCACATTCAACCGTTTCAGTAACGTTTTCATCGTATACAGGCGAAAAGCGGCCTTCACTGTCCTTAACCGACAAACACTTTTTAAAAGTGATGCCTGTAACTTTTCCATGATGAGAGATAATCTCCACCGGACCCCAGGCGTTATGTACGGTTATACCCTCTTTCTCGCATTCGGTGCGTTCTTCCTCACCACAGGGCATCTCATCATAACTTTCAAGACAGTACATACTCACACTTTCTGCATTGCAGCGGACAGCGGTTCGTGCAACATCGCAGGCTACATTTCCGCCTCCGATTATAACCACCCTTCCTGAGAGCTTTTTCACACCTTCAAGGTTAACTCTACGTAAAAAGTCTATACCTGCTATGACACCTTCACTGTCTTCACCGGGAATATTAAGCCTTGCAGCATTCTGAAGGCCAACAGCCACATAAAAGCCCTTATATCCCTGTTGACGCAGTTCGGGGATGGTAACATCCTTTCCAACTTCAACACCGCATTTGAACTCAACACCCAACTCGCGAAGAATATCAATTTCTGCTTCAACGACGTCTTTTTCAAGACGGAAGCCCGGAATTCCGTTCATCAGCATACCGCCTGGCCTAAACTCCTTCTCAAAAACAGTGGGTTTATAACCCTTTAGGGCAAGGAAGTAGGCGCAGCTCATACCGGCAGGACCTGCTCCGATGATGGCTATTTTTTCATTAAACCCGCCACCAATTTTCGGAATAACCGGTTCAGGAATATACCTGGTATTCGTGTCCAGATCCTGCTGGGCAATAAACCTCTTCACTTCATCGATGGCAACGGCCTGATCAACAGTTCCACGGGTACACGTGTCCTCACACCGGCGGTTGCAGATACGCCCACAGACTGCAGGGAATGGATTATCACGCTTTATCAGCTTAAGTGCTTCGCGATATTTGCCCTGTGCTGCCAGCTTCAGGTAGCCCTGCACAGAAATATGGGCGGGGCAGGCAGTTTTGCAGGGTGAAGTACCCGTATCATGACAATTGATACGGTTTTTGTCGCGATAGTCTATACTCCATTTTTCGGGTCCCCAGGGAGTATCATCGGGAAGTTCAACCCGGGGGTATTCTATTGGGCCATCCTTTGTGCAAAGTTTCTGACCAAGTTTGACGGCACCGGCAGGACAATACTCCACACAGCGGCCGCAAGCAACACATTTTTCATTCTCGACCTTTGCCACATAAGCACTACGGCTCAGGTTCGGGGTGTTAAACAGTTGTGAAGTGCGCAGGGCATAGCAGACATTAACATTGCAGTTGCAAATAGCGAAAATTTTATCCTCACCATCGATGTTGGTAATCTGATGGACGAATCCGTTGTCCTCTGCCTGTCTGAAGATATCTAGCACCTCGTCATAGGTTATGTACTCTCCCCGGCCTGTCTCAACTACGTAATCAGCCATATCGCCCAGCGCAATACACCAGTTTTCCGGGTCGTCACCACAGCCTTCTCCAAGCTTTGCACGGCTGATACGGCAAGAGCACATACTTTTTGCATATTTGCCTTCATACTTCTTTAACCAGTAAGAGATATGCTCGATGTTTATTGACTGATTCTCGGTCTCAATTGCTTTTTCCACGGGTATGACATGCATACCTATGCCTGCTCCTCCAGGTGGAACCATCGGAGTAATCTTTTCCAGGGGCAGGAATGTCATGCGCTCGAAAAAGGCAGCAACTTCAGGATGCTCGTCAATCTGGGATTTACGCATATTAAAAAACTCAGCACTGCCTGGAACAAACCGTGGCAATACATACTGCTTTTCACGCCCGGGATTTTCCCAGTTGTACTCGATAAGGCCAATATAGGCCATTTCATTCAATATCTTTTCTAAATAATATTCATTCTTACCTGTTAGTTTTACCAGTTCGGGCAAAGTCTTAGGCTTACGAACCCCCATCTTCAGAGCAATATCTGCCATTTCATCGGTGACCAATCCGGCAAGGCCCCAATACTCAGGATCGTTTCCAGTGACTCCTTTAAGCTTTGCGGGCACACGGTCGGTAATCATTTTGCCCAGCTTAATTATTTTTTCCCGTGGCTCATTGGTTCTTGGAATCTTAAAAGACAGTTTGCTTTCGTCCAATGGCATGTTTGACTTGGTCTGCTTGTCCAAAATAATCCGCTCCTTCCTTGTATCTCACTATTTAAACCGCATTGCTGCGTATGAAATTCAGTATTTAATATGAATATTGACAGATGTCGGTATTATCTGTTTTCAAGCTTGGCAAGATAATCAGAAATACCTTTAGCCAACAGATTATATGCCCCTTCTCCATCGCGGGCATCAATTAATTCAATAAACTGTTCCAAACGGTTAATGGCAAAAGAAATGCCATACATTCTCAGATAATTAACCCAGAAGGCAATTGAAACATCATGGGTTGTATTCATGAACAGCGTCAGAATGCTTTTACCGCTTAAAATACAGATCTCCCGGTGCCATAAGAAAAAGTATTCGGCAAGCTCGTCTTCTTCAACCCTGTTAGAAATTTCGCGAATTTCTTTGGTAATAGTCCTAAGATGTGCTATATCCTCTTCACTACGGCAGAGGCACAGTTCCCTAAATGCCATACCCTCAATAGCCAGACGTAAATCCAAAATGCCAACAGTGACTTCCCGGCTTAATTCATCTCCGTTTAGTTGGATTATGGCATTAAGTGTTTCTATATTTCCGGTCTTCATATAGTCAGCTACGTATACACCTGATTTGGGTTTGATATCTACCAACCCCATGGTGGCCAGCTTTTCATAGCCTGAATGGATCACTGTTTTCCCAAATCCCAGTTCAGCCGCCAAATCCCGTTCTGATGGCAGCCTGTCACCCGGACTCCATTTTCCAGACAAAATCTCTTTGGTCATTTTTCTTACAAAGAACTCTTTATTTGTTATCGATGATTTTTTTGTATGGTTCATAGAAAAGCCCCTTTGATCTATATTGTTCCGGGGTACTATCTGGTCCGACCAAATCTGTTATTATTTTAACAATTTAATTTTAGCATGTCAATAATATACAAATATTTAAGACACAACTTTTATGTTTTATTTATTTTTTCAGGAACATATATAAAAAGGGTTTACATTAAACGTTCGTGAATGTCGGTAGCTAAATCTACTGTTTTTTGCAGGTTTGATGATTTTTAACAGACAATATGGGGCAGACACCACTCTGCATGTACCTACGTGGCTAAGTTTGGATTTTCAGAAAATAATAAATACAAATACTGTTTAAAGAGTTTTATAAATCATGTAAAACAATATGTAAAATTATGCTATAATAAATATTATCTAATATAAATAATTAAAACGAAACGATGATGTTATTAAAAAAATGCGGTAATAAAAAAATTTGTCGATGTCCGATAGTGCAAAAAACCCTGGGGATCGACGGAAATATGAGTTGAGTAATTTCAACTATTACAAGACTTTATACCAAAAATGTATTAAGCCTATATTTTTTAACATCCGCATTTTACGCGCACTTGACGGGTTTAGAGTCTACCTATAAGGAATTGAAACCAAAAATAGTCCACAAAACGACATTGGCTACAATCGTTTAGAGTCTACCTATAAGGAATTGAAACGATGGCACAAGTTAAAAAAGTGCTGGTATGCAAAGCAGTTTAGAGTCTACCTATAAGGAATTGAAACTGCCGCTGGTAAAGGGCATCAATATCCTTGTAAATTAGTTTAGAGTCTACCTATAAGGAATTGAAACGTGGAGTAGTATTAGAAGAAAATATTCCTCATATTGAGTTTAGAGTCTACCTATAAGGAATTGAAACCACCTTTATATTTCGCAGTGCAATAAGTGTTTTCAGCGTTTAGAGTCTACCTATAAGGAATTGAAACTCCAAAAAAACACTGGTGTATGATACACCATAAGGGTTTAGAGTCTACCTATAAGGAAACAATGCTCGGGCAGGCAGGGGTGTCTGCCCGAGCATTT
>JAAYNA010000026.1 GCA_012521105.1 Clostridiaceae bacterium | reverse complement strand
TGGGTATGGCCTCGGGTTTTGACATAAGGGCCCCCAGAGATATTGAAAACACCATGAAAACCGAGGAACTTGCCCTTGAACGGGTAAAAGAGATTCCTCCGGTTATTAAAGAGCTGGAATTTGCAAACACACAAATGCTGGGAAATATTTATGATTTTTTCGATACACTGGACAATTTGCGCGCAAAAATCATTCCGGTAATGGAAGCCGGTGAGGATTCAAGTGTTATCGAACTGCTTGAACAGGAAAATGTGAGTTTGGAAAATCCAATTTTAGCAAAGATGCCTGAAGATATACAGATTTTTTTATTGAAGAGGGATACACAGGCAGATATTAAGCAACTTAAGGAGTTACTGATTAAACAGATTATGCCTAAGTTATCCGCTACTGTAATAACTGAGGAAAACCTTTCGGATATTCTGGAGGATTTTCTCAACAAAATCGAAGAAAAAACTGCTTCAGCTGAAATGCAGCAGGTTGCAAATCACATTCTTTCAGGCGTTCTTATTCCAAACAGTATGGTGGATGAACAGGCAACAGAGGAGCGGAAAAACGACTTTATTGAATCATATAAGCTTGAGAATCCTGTTATGATATATAAAAATGAAAGGTTTATCCGAAAGGAAGATATTATAACTGCCGACAAGCTTGATGTTATGAGAAGGCTTGGCCTGCTTGATGAGCAAACAGGCCCTGATTACCTGTTCCTTGTTTCAGTATTCTCTGTTTTATTGGTGCTATGGATAATACTGGCATTATTCCTGAAGTATTTTGCCAGGAAAACCTTTGAAAGCAGGAATGAACTGCTGCTTATTGCAAGCGTTATTGTGTTGACGGTATTTCTGGCTTTTATGTCGAAGGAGATCCTTCCTGAATATTCCCCATACATTACTTTGGGTTCCATTGCCCCGGTACTGATGGCTATATTTTTGAATGTCCAAATAGCTGTAATTGTAAATTTGGTTATTACTCTGTCGGTATCGTTGATGTTCAGAGATAACCTGATTTTTATAGTTATGTTTATTATTAGTGGTACAATAGCTTCTTTTCTGTCTGTCAATGCAAATCAAAGAAGAAAAATATCACTGTCGGGTATTGCCATAGGCGCGGTTAATATCCTTATTGTGGCCTGTATAAGTATAATAGAAAAGAAAGATTGGATTTCAATCCTTTATGAAGGCGGTATGGCTTTTTTAAGCGGTATTCTTTCGGTAATACTTGCAATTGGTATTCTGCCGTTCTTTGAAGGTATCTTTAATATGATAACACCTTTAAAACTTTTGGAACTGGCAGATCCAAACCATCCTTTATTAAAGCGGTTGTTGATGGAAGCTCCGGGAACATATCACCATAGCCTTATGGTGGGCAACCTGGCCGAAGTGGCAGCCAGGCAAATAGGCGGTAATGCATTACTTGCAAGGGTTGGTGCATATTTCCACGATGTGGGTAAGCTGAAACGGCCAAACTTTTTTAAAGAAAATCAAATGTCCGAGAATCCGCACGACAGGATAACCCCGAATTTGAGTACCCTTGTGATAACATCCCATACAAAAGACGGTGAGCAGCTTGCATTAAAGTATAAACTTCCCAGAGCCATTCGTGATATTATTGTACAGCACCATGGCACAACCCTGGTGGCCTATTTTTACCACAAAGCCAAGCAGGGTGAAAAAGGGATTGAGGTAAAAGAAAGCAATTTCCGGTACGAAGGGCCAAGGCCTCAATCAAAGGAAGCCGCCGTTGTTCTTCTGGCAGATTCGGTAGAGGCTGCAGTTCGCTCATTGCCGGATAAAACAAAGGGAAAGATAGAGGGCTTGATTAGAAAGATAATTAAGGATAAACTTGATGACGGGCAGCTGGATAACTGCGATTTAACCCTTAATGATATGAATGAAATTGCAAATGCATTCATGACTGTATTAAGTGGTTTTTTCCACGAAAGGACTGAATATCCCGAACTTGAGAAGAAAAATAATCTAAGTGAACTGGATAGATATAGTGCTTTTACAGAGGAGAAAGAAAATGAAAATAGTAGTTCAAAACAAACTGAAGAAGAGGTATCTGCCGATTAAGGATATAAAGGCACTGTTTATGGAGGCAATCAATGCTGCAATGGAAAATGAACAAGTACAATTTCCTGTGCTTATTTCCATACTTCTTGTTGAGAACGATGAGATACAAAGAATAAATTTACAGTACCGGGAAAAAGATAGTGTTACAGATGTTCTTTCTTTTCCGATGCTGGATATGGAAGATGGTGTATTTATTTCGGAACCCGGCGAAATGGATATGGATCAGGGAAGGCTTTTTCTTGGAGATATCGTTATATCTGTTCCAAAGGCAATTGAGCAGGCAAAAGCCTATGGTCATTCGGTTGAAAGAGAACTTGCGTTTTTAGTAACACACGGATTGTTGCATTTATTAGGGTATGATCATAATATACCTGAAAGGGAACAGAAAATGAAAAAGAGGCAGGAAGCGGCTCTTTCATCAATTGGCCTGCCCAGGTAAATTCTGCTGATTGGAGAGAAGTATGAAGAACAGGATGCTGAAAGATAGCTTTAAATATGCCGGTCAGGGTATAAAAGAAGCATTTGCGACCGAAAGAAATTTTAAAATACATTGTTTGGCAACACTTTTGGTTATTGTATTCGGGATTTTATTCAATTTACCCCTGCATAAATGGGTTATTTTATTCCTGGCAATTGGTTTTGTGCTTGTATGTGAATTGATAAACACTGCCGGTGAAGTTATGGTTGATATGATAACTAAGGAATATTCGGTTGAGGCCAAGAAAGTTAAGGACCTGTTAGCCGGTGCTGTTTTAATATCTGCAGCTACTGCTTTTGTGACAGGGATTCTTGTATTCATTGATCCTGTAATTGAACTTATTACACGCATTTTTTAATTTACTTAAAGGAGTATGCCATGTTTAGAGGAAGGTTGGAAGACTACCTGTTAATGATACCTGTTTTGTTAATTTCGTTAACCATCCATGAGTTTTCTCATGGTTACATAGCCTACAGACTTGGGGATCCAACGGCAAAAAACGAGGGGAGGCTTAGCCTGAATCCTTTCAGGCATCTTGATCCGGTAGGTACCATAATGATGATTATTGCAAGAATTGGCTGGGCAAAACCTGTACCTATAAACCCTATTTATTTTAAAGACAGAAAAAAAGGCACAATGCTGGTAAGTATAGCCGGCCCCCTTTCAAATCTGGCTATGGCTTTTATAGGAGTTTTTTTATTTGAAATAACCTATATTGTTGGATATAGAAATATAATTGCAGGGGATTATTTTACCTTGTATTTTATTGAATTTTTGAAATTGTTTTTTCTTGTGAATATTAACCTGGCCATTTTCAATTTACTGCCCGTTCCGCCACTGGACGGTTCAAAAATTCTTTCAGGGGTTTTGCCTGCTGATAAGTATTTCCGTTTTATGCAGTATGAAAGATATATAGGCATGGTTTTTCTTTTGATAGTTTTAGTTTTTCCTGCGGGTTTAAGCAGAGTTCTGTCTTTTTTCACACAACCTATTGCAAAAAGCATGATCTGGTGTGCAGAATTAATTATAGGAATTTTTTTGTGAGGGATAAAATATGAGAAGTGAACTTACAAGTTCACTGCATGACGCATGCACTATTAAACTGAATAATTTTGAAGGGCCTTTTGACCTGCTTTTCTATTTAATTGAAAAAAATCAGATTGATATTTACGATATTCCAATATTTGAAATAACCGATCAGTACATGGAATATCTTTTCGCCATGCAGGAGATGGATCTCGAAATAGCCAGTGAATTTCTTGTAATGGCCTCCACCCTGCTGCATATAAAATCCAGACTTCTTCTGCCATCAAGAAAGGAAGAGGAGCAGGAAGAGACAGATCCGCGCGAGGAATTAATTATGAAGCTGGTGGAGTATAAAAAAGTGAAAGAGTTTGCAGATATCCTCCGGGAAAGAGAAAAAATATGGGACAAGGTTTATTACAAGCTTCCCGAAGCTTTGCCGGAATCGGCTTTTGAAGTAATTCTGGATGTATCTCCCCCCCTGTTAAAGGAGTGCTATCAGAGATGCATGCAAAATTATTATGACAGACAAAACGATGTTACACAGAAAATGAACAGAATACTCAGACAGGAAAAAGTTTCGTTAAAGCTTAAGATTAAGGAATTATTGGCTAAGTTAAAACGGGGCGTAAGGCTTTGTTTTTCACAAATTTATAATTTGAAGAATATGTCCCGTATTGAAGTGGCAACGGGTTTTCTTGCTGCCCTGGAAATAGCCAAGCTGGGTAAGGCTACAATTCATCAAAAGGTAGAGTTTGGGGAAATCTATATAGAACCGAAAATTAAAAGGAAGGGATAACATAGAAAATGGATGATTTAAGGGAAATTGAAAGCACACTCGAAGCAGTTTTGTTTGCTGCAGGAGACTCTGTTTCCCTGGAGAAGCTGTCTGAAATAATTGGTCAGGATAAGAAGACAACTGCAAGCATATTGTCGGGTATGGAAATGAAGTACAAGAACTCAAACAGGGGAATTATGCTCAGACAACTGGGTTCAAAATACCAGTTATGTACAAAACCCGAGTATGAAGAATACATAGCATATTTGGGAACAGGAAGGAAAAAGCAGGGGTTGTCTCAGGCTGCCTACGAAGTTCTTGCAATCATTGCCTATCACCAGCCGGTAACGAGAGCCCATGTGGAACATATACGGGGCGTGAATTCCGATAACGTAATTTCAACTTTGTTAGAGAAAAATTTAATATGCGAAATGGGCAGACAGGACGGACCCGGAAGGCCCAAACTTTACGGTACAACAGAGGAGTTTTTAAGAGTATTTGGTTTCAGCTCCATTAATGATTTGCCTCAGTTAGGTATGAATGAAATTCAGGTGGTAATGAATGATGTGCCTGTTGATTAGCCTGCTACCGCAAAATCCACACGCGGGTCCTGCTTCGGGTGTTTTGTTCCCTTTAACAACAAAGCACCTGCTAAATACCCGCCCTTAGTTATGAAAAAAAAGGTTCTTGCTCTATGGTCCCCATATCCCGGGTGGCTCAGCTTCACCTCTTTGAAAAACACCCGAATCGCCCGCTTTTTTGAACTCCAGGAAGAAACCCGCCTGCATCCTGATTGTCAAGGCGTTGCACAATATCTCCTAACTGCTTCGCATTAATAAAATAATGAGATGTTATTTAAACTGAATAATTGCTGTGGATTTGAAACATTCGAAGCATCTCCTTGAAGGCAGCATTGCGAGGTGCGGCTGAATCTACAGGCTCCGGCAAACGTAGCACAGATGCCGGAAAGAAGATGCTGCGAATTACTGCAATAGCATATCTGCTTTGCATTATTAAAATTTACTGCAATTGGGCTAAAAAGTATACAAAATATACCATATGGATAAAATAACCGTGAGGTGAAAAAAATGTTCCTGCCGGTTATTTTATTCTTTGTTGCCATTCTACTACTGATGCTTTTTATGAGCTTACGGATATCTATTGAATTAACAGCAAAAAGTTCGGGCATAACTTATACGGTTAAGGGAAGTATTTTTAAATATATAAAAATAGTTGAGGTGAAAAGCGGCACAAAAAAACAAAAAAGGCAGGAAAAAGACAGCGAAAAAAAACGGGAAAGAATTCTTGATTTAATAAGAATTGCAATAAATGGGAAGATATTTCATATAGAAAAACTGTCTCTATCAGGAACCTTTTCAATTAATGACGCAGCAGCTAATGCAGTACTTTATGGTACATTTCTTACTCTATGGCAATTTATAATTATTCTTCTTTCTGCAAACTTTAAACTTGAGCATCAAAACTACAGCTTTTATCCCGATTTTCAAAATGATAAAAATGAACTGATCTTCCAGTTGATTCTGCGTGTTGTTATACTTAAGGCTTTATCGCTAATAATAAACTATTATTTAGAATCAAAAACAAAAATTAACAACAACTGAATAGAATTATCCAATATTGTAAAGGATAAACAAGGAGGCGGAATTTAAGGAGGTGAAAGTATGGGAGCACATCCTATAGATGAACTTATGAAAACTGCCATGGAAAGCATTCGGGATATGGTAGACGTGAATACTATCGTTGGTGATGCAGTTCAAACTGCTGATGACACAGTTATTATTCCAGTTTCACGTGTTGCCTTTGGGTTTGCAGCAGGAGGAGGGGATTACCAGGGACAAAGCGATTCCAGGTCAGGTTCTGATAACAGCAGTTTTCCTTTTGCCGGCGGCAGTGGGGCAGGTGTTACAATACATCCGGTAGCCTTTCTGGTAGTAGGTAAAAACAATACAATAAAACTTTTACCGGTAGAACATAATACAACCATTGATCGTATAATGGATTTCATACCAAGTATGATAGATAAAATCTCTCCTTTAATTGCAAATAAGAAGGAAGAGGAAGAAATAAACAAAAACAGCAAAGAGGAAAAGAAACAGCAGGAACCTTTTTAGATTCCTGCTGCTTCCAATTACATTTTATTGAAAACTAATAACCGAGTTAATTTCAACTTCTGGGTGATATAAAACCATTTATTTATTGCTTGTTGTTTAAGTCATACTGAGGGTACTGATTTCCTGTATAGCTCTCGAAAACCTTTTTAACTATATTACCACCGATTGTTCCAGCTTCTCTTGAAGTTAAATCACCGTTGTAACCTTGCTTCAGGTTAATACCTAACTGGTTAGCAATTTCAAATTTCATGTTTTCAAAATTAGTTCTGCTTCTGTTATTGCTCCTAGCCATCTTTTTTTCACCTCCTCACTAACTATTATGGCTGAAAGACCATTTTATATGAGTAGTAAGTTATGGTGTTATTGGTTTACATTTTTTAAGATTTTGTTCAAAAATTTCATGTTTTTTGATCTTTATATGCAGTTTTCCACAAAAATTAAAGAAATAACGCTCTTTTTGCAAGTTTCTTTGTCTACTTTTGTTGTAATTCGATTTTTAGTGTGATAATATAACATATAGATAATTTATCCATTCTCAATTTTTAACATAAGAGAAAATATTAAGGGGTGATAAAATTTGATAAGCAAATTACTTTTGCCAAGTAATCAGATAGAGAAAGCATTAAACGTCGCTTGGAAACGTAATGATATCATCTCTGAGAATATTGCTAATGTTAACACACCCGGATATAAAAGAAAGGATATTCAATTTGAGGATTTTTTCAATTCTGAATTAAAACGCAGCCACATTAAAGACAAGTCAAAACTATCAGGTGCTGGAAACCTGAAAGTAGTTACCGATAACGCTAACTACAGTTACCGCCTTGATGGAAACAATGTAGACATTGAAAGAGAAATGGCTATTATGGCTGAGAACACTATTAGATATTACACTCTTATTAATCGTATTAATGGTCAGTTTAATAAAATCAGAACCATTATAAAAGGGGGATAATATAAAATGGGTTTTTTCAGTGCCTTACATGCCAGTGCATCTGCGTTAACTGCACAAAGGCTTAGAATGGATATTATTTCAGAAAACATAGCAAATGTTAATACCACGCGCACAGAGGATGGAACTCCATATAGAAGAAAAACTGTTATTTTTGAAGCCCGAAATGGGAATACTCCATTTTCTTCCTATCTGACAAATGCCAGTAAAAAACTAATCAGCAATGGTGGTGTTCGTGTATCTGGCATAGTTGAAGATCAAACACCTTTTAAAAGTGTATATGATCCCGGGCATCCCGATGCAGATGAAAACGGAATGGTACAGATGCCTAATGTTGATGTTGTAACCGAAATGGTGAATTTAATATCAGCTTCAAGAGCCTACGAAGCAAATATCACATCTATTGATACAACTAAATCCATGGCATTAAAAGCATTGGAGATAGGCAGATAAGTAAGATTATTTGTTAAGAGGTTAGTAAAAGGAGAGGTTAAAAATGAGTGTAACAGGAATATCATCGGTTATGGATCATATTTCGGTACAGAGTGCACTGAATGAAGGTCTGAAGGAAGAAAAAGTCAGCTTTAAGGATGTGCTGATGAACGAAATTTACAGGGTAAGTGAACTGGAAAAGACCGCCGATGCTATTACCGCTGATTTTATTTCGGGCAAAACAGATAATATCCACTCGGTTTTAATTGCAGCTGAGAAGGCTTCTATTGCACTACAATTAATGATAGAAATAAGGGACAAGGTAATTGATGCATATAACGAAATAATGAGAATGCAGGTCTGATTATCAGAACGTAGTTAAGATATTAACAAAGGAAGAAGCCGCTCTGGGGGGAAAGGGAAATGCCGGAAGGGTTAATTAAACTATGGAATAAAATCAAAGATTATTGGAGCGATCTGGAAAAAGGTCAAAAGACACGTCTGTATATAACAGCAGGAGTAATTATAGTAGCAGTAATAACAACATTGTTCTTTGTTTTAAAAACTACTTATGTACCGTTGCTTGAAAGCGGAAACGAATACGATTTAAAAGCTATTGTTGAGTATCTTGACACACAAGGGGTTAAATACAAAAAAAGCAGTAACCAAATATATGTTGACAGCAGGAAGAAACAGGACATTGAGTTTGATCTTGCAAGCGAGGTCGGGCTTATTAGTCCTGATGTTATTTTTGACCAAAGCTGGTCGAAACTGTCGCTCACAGTTACCGAGGAAGACAAGGAAAAACTTTGGAGGCAGTTTGAACAAAACAATCTTGTGTATAAGCTGAAAAAATTTGAAAATGTAATTGATGCATCTGTTCAGTTTACAAAGCCGGAAAAAACTTACTGGGCCTATAGAAATGAGTCTGAAAACAAAGGTTCTGCTTTTGTGGCATTAAAAACAAAAGCACCTCTGACACCCGAACAGGCAGATGCCGCTGCCCGGGTTGTAGCCGCTTCTATAGGTATTCCCAAAGAAAACATAACTCTTGTAGACGAATATTTAAATCCTTTAATTCTCACACAAAACGACTTATCATATAGTATTGCCAACACTCAGGAAGAAATGAGGCGGAACAGGGAGCTTGAGCTGGAGCAAAAGGTTTACAAGCATTTTAAAGTTGGTATAGCTCAAAATGCCCATTTTGACACAATGAGTGTTACCGTCAGCGCTAAACTTGATTTTGATACATTAAACAGCACCGAAATACAATACACGGCTCCAGACAGCGAAGGAGAAGGTTTTGTTAAAACCCAGGAGACTTTGGAAGAAAAAATGGAAGGACGCCAGACCGGACAAGCCCCCGGGCTGGATGCTAATCCGGGAACAGCCACTTATCAGGTTGGTTCAGCAGGCGATTCTTCTTATAAAAAAGAACATAACCTGGAGGAACGTGTATTTAACGAAAAGCAAATTGAAAGCAGGAAGGCTTTGGGAATACTGGTTCCCGAAGAGACAAAAGCTTCAATTACACTTTGGTACGGGCATAGAGTTGAAAATGCCGAAGCTCTTACAAGTGAGTATATTGAGCAGATTAAACAGGATGCAGGACATGCGATGGGTATACCCACAGCTAATATTTCGGTAAGCATTCAAAAACTTGCACCCGAAGTAGTTGCTGAAATTGATTCGGGTGAATTCAGCAGTTTCCTTGAAAAATACGGTCTCTACATATTAATGGCAATTCTGCTTGCAATAATGGTTATTCTGATGATTCCCAGAAAAAAAGAAGTTGAACAGGAGATTCCAGATGCCCTTGGTGAGGCTGCATTGGCTGGAACTCAGTTTACCGTAGCCGATACTGAAAAACCGAAACTGCCGGAAATCGATCTTGAAGAAAGAGATGAATTTAAACTGCAGATACAGAGATTTGTAGAAACAAAGCCTGATGCAGTTGCACAACTGCTTAGAAACTGGCTTGCTGAAGATTGGGATTAAGGGGTGAAGTATATGGCAGTTGGAGCTGGTACCAGTACTGTAGAATATTCAGGTCGAGAAAAGGCAGCAATGTTGTTAATAACCCTCGGTCCTGAGTTGTCTTCCAAAATCTTTAAACACCTGAAAGAGGATGAAATTGAGCAGTTAACGTTGGAAATTGCAAATATACGAAGTGTTTCACCACAGGACAGAGAAATGATACTTGAGGAGTTTTATCAGATTTGCCTGGCTCAGGAGTATATTGCCGAAGGTGGAATCGGTTATGCAAAGGATGTCCTTGAAAAGGCCCTTGGAACAGAAAAGGCTATGGAGATAATTAACAAGCTTACCGTTTCTCTGCAGGTGAGACCCTTTGATTTTGTAAGAAAGGCAGATCCTTCGCAGATACTGAATTTTATTCAAAGCGAGCATCCTCAGACAATTGCACTTATACTGGCATACTTAAAGCCTCAGCAGGCAGCAATCGTCCTTTCCTCCTTGCCACAGGAAAAACAGGCTGATGTGGCAAAACGTATTGCACAGATGGACAGAACTTCACCTGAGATAATAAAGGAAGTGGAAAGGATACTTGAAAAGAAACTGTCATCACTGGTGACAGAGGACTATACCGCTACAGGAGGCTTGCAGTCGATAGTTGATATATTGAACTCTGTAGATCGTGGTACAGAAAAGTACATAATGGAGACACTGGAAATAGAAGATTCTGATCTTGCTGAGGAAATACGAAAAAGAATGTTTGTTTTCGAAGACATATTGCAGCTTGATAACCGCTCAATACAGCGATTCCTGCGTGAGGTGGACAATTATCAGCTGGCTGTAGCATTAAAGGGAGCTACCGAGGAAGTTCAAAATATTATTTACAGCAATATGTCGAAGCGCTTGGCTGAAATGATTAAAGAAGACATAGAATTTATGGGACCTGTGCGTCTTAAAGATGTTGAAGAGGCACAGCAGAAGATTGTCAATGTAATACGTAAACTTGAAGATGCCGGTGAAATTATTATTTCAAGGGGCGGAGGAGACGAAATCATTGTATAACGGTTATAGCAGTAATGTATTAAAAAACTATCAGGTGAATATAGGAGTACCTTATCAGGTAAAAGTAAAGCAAAAGCAGGAAACCGTATCTTTCGAAGATACGAAAAAGGATGCTGTTGCTGAAAAAAAGCCGACAGCGGATGAAATCCTGGAAAATGCCCGTAAGGAAGCAGAAAAAATAATAAATGAAGCCAAGCTTAATGCAGAGTTTATATTGGAATCTGCAAGCGAAAAAGTGGCCAGACATGTAAAAGAAGCTGAGCAAAAAGCGAGAGAAGAAGGCTACAGGCATGGTGAATTTCTTGCAAAAAAACATTATGAGGGCTTAATATGCGAAGCCGAGGAATTAAGGCAGAAAGCCAAAGAGTTGCATGATAATACCATTTCAGGGCTCGAAAGTGAAATTGTAGAATTAATAATCCAGATAACAAAAAAAGTTGTTGGCACCGAGCTTTTGCAAAACAGAGATGTTATATTGGGTTTGATCCGAACTGCACTATCAGCTGTTTCATCCACAGAAAAAATAGCAATTTGCGTAGGTGCCGAAGACTTCGATTATGTTGTTGAAAACAAGGAAAGAGTTCTGGAAGGAATTAAGGGCATACGGGATTTTGAGATAAAAAAGGACAGTACTTTGAAAAAAGGCGAATGCTATATAGACACCGGGTTTGGAACGGTGGACAGCAGTCTGGAAATTCAGCTTCAGGCTGTGGAAAGCACGTTAAGAGAACTGCTGGGGCAGTTTGACGAAGAAAAATCAGCATTTGCCGAATCAACAATTTTTACAAAGGATTAAATACCGGAGATACATATGAGAGTTCAAGTAAGTCTGGATAAATACAAGCAGGCAATATTAAACAAAAGCTTTGTTTGTTTTAAAGGGCAGGTTACTAAAGTTGTAGGTTTAACAATAGAATCAACAGGTCCTGAAACACGGGTTGGTGAACTGTGCCGTATTGTCAATCCCAGAACCAACCGGGAAGTCCTTGCAGAAGTTGTAGGGTTTCGAGACAAGAATGTTCTTCTGATGCCCCTTGGAGAAATGACAGGAATTGGTCCTGGAAACCATGTAATTGCAACCGGCACCGAATTCAGTGTCAGAGTTGGTCAGGGCCTTCTTGGAAGGGTGCTGGATGGTCTTGGGAATCCTATCGACGGAAAAGGCAATATTCAAACCGATGGTTTTTATCCGGTGGAAAACGTACCTCCTCATCCGTTAAAGAGGCCAAGAATAAATGAGGTGCTGCCACTTGGTGTTAAATGCATAGACAGCATGTTAACACTGGGTAAGGGTCAAAGGCTGGGCATTTTTGCGGGCAGTGGTGTGGGTAAAAGCACATTAATCGGAATGATAGCAAGAAATACCAAAGCCGACATTATTGTTATCGGCTTAATTGGGGAGCGGGGCCGAGAGGTCAGGGATTTTTTGGAAAGGGATCTGACTGACGAAGGATTGAAGCGTTCTGTTGTTGTTGTTGCAACGTCGGATCAGCCTGCATTAATAAGAAAAAAAGGTGCTATGGTTGCAACTACAATTGCAGAATATTTTCGTGATTGTGGTAAAGACGTTCTTTTACTGATGGATTCACTAACCCGGTTTTCAATGGCTCAACGTGAAATAGGCCTTTCTATTGGTGAGCCACCCGTCTCAAGAGGATATACCCCTTCTGTTTTTTCTGTAATGCCAAAGTTACTTGAACGTTCAGGAACTTCTGATAAAGGTTCGATAACGGGTTTATATACGGTGCTGGTTGACGGTGATGATATGACCGAACCTGTAACCGATACAGCAAGGAGTATTCTTGACGGGCACGTGGTTTTATCCAGGCAAATGGCGCATAAAAATCACTATCCTGCCATTGATGTATTGGAAAGTATCAGCCGTGTTATGTCCGATATTGTGACCGACGAGCATAAAAAGGTAGCAGCAGAGATCCGAAAAAATCTTGCTGTATACAGAGAAGCCGAGGACCTTATAAATGTTGGCGCTTATGTGAAAGGAAGCAATGCTGAAATAGACAGGGCAATTTCTGTTATTGGTGCTATTAACGAATTTCTTACACAGGGTGTAAACGAGAAGTTTGACTTTGAGCAAACCCTTGAATTGATGAAAAAAGCACTGGAGGGTAATGGATAATGGCCCGGTTTAAATTTCAGCTTCAATCTTTTCTGAATTTAAAAAGACAGATGGAAAAGAACGTAAAGAATGAACTTGGTATTGCAGTTCAACAGTACCAGTACCAGCTAAAGGTGCTGTCCGGGATCAGGCAGGAAATTGATAGTCAGCAGGAGGAATTCAGAAAAGAAGGAATGTCGGTAACCACACCCTTAAAACTTAAGCAACGGTTGGAATATATCAAGGTTGTGCAGAAGAAAGAAAGGGTACAGATTGACAGAGTTAATGAAGAAAAAGAAAATGTCGATAAAATTAGAAAAAGATTAATTGAAATAATGAAAGAGAAAAAGATTCTTGAAAAGCTAAAAGAAAGGCAATTAGTTGAGTTTAGAAAGGAGCAGGAGAAAAAGCAGCAATTAATTGTTGATGAAATTGTAAGCTTTAATGAAACAGTAAACACCACAAATTAAACTATAGGAGACAGACAATGGCTCGGAATATCAGAACTATAGCACCACAAACAAAAGGAAAGAATAAGAAGGATATAAAGGCAGGGATATTGGACGGAATTTTGACCATTTTGGTATCAATACTCATTGTTCTTATTATTTTTGGGGGTGCTTTTTATTATCTCTTAAAAAATGATGTAGGCGGGCTTGGGGAATACTTCAGGCCAAGTATTGGAAGAATACCTGTCTTAAAACTTGCTCTGCCACCCCTGCCGGAGTCGGAAGATCCTTATGATCCAAAATACCTGACTCAGCAGGAGCTTCTTGCAAAATATAATGAACTGCGAAGTACAAACAAGGAATTGAGTGAACAGTTGGAAGTTGCCAATAAGCGTATTGCCAATTTGGAAAAGGAAAAGGACCAATGGGGAGCCGTGGCAGGAGAGGCTCAAGAGATTCTTGAGAAAAACGAAGAAACCGTTAAACAGATTCTCGAACAAATGGAACAGCTTGACAGCGACAAGAAGGAATTTGACAGGATCGTAGCAATGAGTGATGCCGAAGCCTTTGCAAGGTATTATGAAAAGGTGGATCCAGAAAATGCGCAGGAGCTGTACAGGGAAATTATCCAAAATGAAGTTGTTGAGCAGAACTATAAAAATCTTGCAAAGCCTTATACCGAAATGGAACCTGCTAATGCTGCCGCTATTTTAACTGAGCTTGGCAATAGCGATATGGAGCTTGTTGTTAACCTGATTGAAGCTATGAAAACCGATGAAAAAGCAGAGATCATTGAAAACATGGATCCTAAGTTTGCAGCAGAACTTATGAAGAGTATTGCCGATAAAAAGTTTGCAAACTGACGGGCGAAAAATGGTCTTCATTAACGCCTTACCAGCGTTTTCATGAAGAATATAAAAGAATATCGAAAGGAGGTGGACATGGCAGTGTTCGTACGCAATCTTTTTTTGTCTGCAAATTATACGCAGAGCGAGGTAATATCAACCGGTAAGAAAACAGCTACAGGTGACGATTTTTATGATTTTTTTAGTAAAAGCATGGGTCTTAACCAGATGCACACAAATAAGGAAAAATTATCGCCGGTAAACTCATCGGGTAACCAGCGCAGCATAAGAGGTTCAAAACCTGCCCTGAATAGCGGTAAAGCCAATGGTACAATTTCAAAAGATGGTTCGGAACAGGTACAGGAACTTTCGGTATCTGATGCCCAAAAACCCGAGAAGCAGCCAAAAAACCTTTTATATATTATTGATGAAATAATGGCTGTTCTTCAGAAATTAAGTGTATTCCTTGAAGATGCTGAAGCAGTATCAACCGATGAATCTGCAATTAATATTGTTTTTTCTGAAGAAATTGAATCCATTATTAATCAGTCCATAAGCAGGCTGCTGGAGGTGGCAGATTATACTGAAGGAAGTATTGGCGAGCTTGCGCATAACCTTGCGGAGAAATTGAATCAGATCCTTGAAGAGGGCTTAAGCGGGATGGTTTCAGAGGGAAGCATTATAAACACCGAAGAATTCTCAGAGCTTGTCAGCAAAATG
Source organism: Clostridiaceae bacterium (assembly GCA_012521105.1). Lineage (GTDB taxonomy): Bacteria > Bacillota > Clostridia > DSM-8532 > DSM-8532 > Thermoclostridium. The sequence continues at coordinate 2,676 of JAAYNA010000026.1, read as the reverse complement.
CTGCATGAAGCTGAAAAAATAAAATTAGAGCTTAACTTTGAAAATGCCCATGAAGATATTAATCTGGAAAGCAGAAATGAAAGTGTAGCTCCGGATGAAAACAGTATTCAGGATCAGTATCAGGCAGAAGTCAGCCAAACAGAACAGAATGAGCATCAAAGCCTGAACTCAGATAAGGCTCTGAAGGACAATAATAAAGACAGCAGGTCATCTGATGATGTGGTTAATATCCCCGACAAGCAGAAATTCAGCACTGTAAACCTCAGGGAAGATATTGACCAGGCTATGCAAAGTAATGCTGCCGACAGCATTCAGGTAAGTGAGCCGGATTATTCGGGACCTGTGAGATCAAACATTATAACAAAGGCGGAAATATTACAGCAGGTTGCCGAAAAGGTTGAAATATTGGCAGGCTCCGACCGGTCTGAAATGATTATCCAGTTAAAGCCTGAAAGCCTTGGTAAAATAGAGCTGCAGGTTATACACGAGCGTGGCGAAATTATTGCTAAATTTTTAGCAGAGAACGAACAGGTTAAGTCAATCCTTGAAAACAACATGCAATACCTCAGGGATTCACTGGAAAAGAGCGGGGTTGATATTCAAAGCCTGTCGGTGTCGGTGGGGCAACATAACCACACTGATGACAGAGACAATTATAAAGGGCAGTATGCTCAAACTCGTTTACAGGGAATATACAATGAAGGTTTCTCCGATATGGGTAATATAAGCCACACCTACGGATACACCGGACTTACAGGTGATTTATACGGGTTTACCGAATCTGAAATAAACCTCATAGCTTAAAGGAGGGATATAATGTCTGAAATCAGAACGGTAGGGCAGAAGACAATTGAAGAAATGATCAGCTCTGGCGAATCCACCCGGGAGGTATCAAATGAGCTGGGTAAGGATGCTTTTTTCAAGCTTCTTATCACGCAGCTTCAGTATCAAAACCCGCTGGAGCCTATGGACGACAGGGATTTTATAGCCCAGATAGCCCAATTCAGTGCTCTGGAACAAATGCAGAATTTGAATCACTCATTCTCATATTCCATGGGCTTTTCATTATTAGGCAAGTATATTTCTGCTGCGGTAACAGATGAACAGACCGGGGAAATCCGCTATGTATCCGGGGAAGTTACATCTGTACACTCTCAGTCCGGGAAGGTCTACCTGGTGGTGGATGATTTTGATGTGCCTTTGGATAATATAACCTATGTATCTGAAGAGCCGGCTGATTATAAGAGACTGGAGCTCGAAAAATACAACAGCTTAATAGGTTTGCTAAGTACTGTACATACTCTGCTTGAAGATGATGACCCGTATAGAATGGAGGGCATTGTTGCAAAAATCGAGAAGGGGCAGGACGGTATTTATGCAACTTTGGACGAAGTAATTCTAAGTGTCCACGAAATTGATACCGGAGCATTCTCCAGTGTTGAAGAGTACATTAAGGGGATGAAAGGCACACAGCTCGTATTTACCGCTAAGGATATAGACACCGGGCAAAAGGTAAAACTTGAAGGTGTGCTCAGAGATGGCGTGAAAGATGAAGAACTGGACTGCTACCATATCATAATGGATAACGTGCAGGTTCCGGTGGAAGATATTGTATCTACGCAGAAGGTGGATCTTGTTTCAACCGAACAACAGCTGTTAAGGCAGATTCTTGAAACATTAAGATCGCTGGATTCAAAACTATCAACCGAATCATCCGAGCCGGAGGATAATATTGAAACAGAAGAAACCGAAGCATCAGACCGAGCCGACATGGAAGGCGATGCAGGAGAAAACTCGTCCGTAGAACAACAAGATGAAGCAGAAGAAACAGGGGGTAGCGGTTTATGATTTATAACAACAGACCTGTTCCGGCCATACCTTCCTTAACGCCCACAGGCGAAGTTCAGAAAAGGCAAAACATACAAGGTACTGGAAATTTTCAGGATATTCTGAACGAGAAGTTAAAAGGTGACATAAAAATCTCGAAGCATGCCCAAATGCGCATGCAAATGAGAAATGTAAACCTTACTGAAACACAGCGGGAAAAACTTATGAAAGCAGTTGACAAAGCAGATGCCAAAGGTGTTAAGGATACACTGATTGTTATGGACAGAATAGCCTTTGTGGTAAATGTAAAAAACAGAACAGTAATAACTGCCTTAAACAGCAGCGAAATGAAGGAAAATGTATTTACCAATATTGATGGAGCTGTATTTACCGACTGATAACATATTTACAATTAACATTTAGCAACAAAAATACCGATATATTGATTAAGGGTTTTCAAACAGCCGGACCCGCTCGGGAGGCTGACCGTTTTGGAATGATTGAAGAAACGGAAACCTTAGGAGGGGATTTATATGATGCGTTCAATGTTTTCAAGCGTTTCAGGCTTGAGATCTCATCAAACCAAGATGGATGTAATTGGTAATAATATTGCCAACGTTAACACAGTTGGTTTTAAAGCCAGCAGAGCTACTTTTGCTGAAATATTTGCTCAAACTGTGTCCGGAGCAGGTGCTCCCGACCCGAATACCGGAAGGGGAGGAACCAACCCTGTTCAGATTGGTCTTGGTATGAATGTAAATTCAATAGATACACTGATGACACGCGGCAGTCTGCAGCGTACCGATAATCCTACCGATTTATCAATCGAAGGCGAAGGCTTTTTTATCG
>JAAYNA010000150.1 GCA_012521105.1 Clostridiaceae bacterium | reverse complement strand
TCTTCATGAAAACTATCTGCAAGGCAAAAGAAGGTGCCTTCAAATTTGAAGACACCTCTCTTTACATTCGGTTTATTTACTCTTGGGTTTATCTCTACCCCAACAATTGACATAGAGCCTTTTTTTGGTATAATTGAATCAATAATCCCAAAAAATGCACAAATATTAATTCATTTTATTCCTTTTATTTCTATAGAAGCGGCTTAATAAAATCCAGTCCTTTTCGGGCTGCTATATCACCATCGGGAATAGGTAAACATTCTGCACTTAGATATCCGTTATAGTTAATATCTTTTAAAGCATCAATTATTTTTTTAAAATCAATATGCCCCCCACCTGCATGCATTCTGTTACTATCGGCAATGTGCACATACCCGAGCATATCACCGCACTCCCTGATGCTTTCGCACATATCCTTCTCCTCTATATTCATGTGAAAAGTATCGAGGAGAACCTTTGTTTTAGGTATATCATTCCTTTTGATAAAATCTAACGTTTCCGCTGCAGTATTCATATAATTGTTTTCGTACCTGTTAATTGCCTCCAATAACAGCAGTACATTCTTCTCTGCGGCATAAAGAGACACCTGCTTCATGGATTCTGAAAGCCGGTTTTCATAAGTGTCATAAAGTGAATAGTCGCGCATATTGCCTTTCATGCAACCTATTATTACATAACTTCCAACCGACTCAGCAATATCTATATATTCTTTCAGCCTTGCAACTGCCATTTCTCTGTTAACACTCGAATCATCAATTAGAGACAGTTTGTCTACTACATAAGACCTTCCCGTACCAATAGCAGAAACTTCAATATTGTTTTTCTCGCAACAGCTTACTATTTCCTTAACATTAATATCACCAGGAACAATATGCAATTCTACTGCGTCATAACCAAGTTGCTTAGCTTTCCTGATACTTTCCCTAAAATCCCCGCCTAAAAGTACCGGTACGGTTTTTGAAGTATTTTTAGAAACAGTTACGCTAAGTTTCATTTTCTTTACTGAGTTATTATCATAAATACTTGTCATTTTATTCGTCCCTTCCTTACACAATTGTAACTGCAAAAAAAGATAAAATTATGCTGTTTTTCATTAAACGCTAGCATCTAATCTAAGCAAAGCGAATCCAGGTGACGGTTAATATGGGAAAATATATATTTGTGGTATTCATCCTCAAATTCACTTAGAGTATTAAAAATTTCATCTTTAAATAAATTTGCTGAGTCTTCCTCGGCATTAAGTAAGATACCATATGTTATATGCATGAGCTGCCTTGCATTGTTATCATTCATATAGCTGTCAAGTTCTCTGTCTTCTAGCGAGTCAATGTCTTTTATCGCTGACAAGTCTGTCGTGACATGATAATATTTTCTAGCTTCGTCAAAATGTTTTAACGCATACTTATGCATACGTCTGTAAAGGCTGGGGTTTTTCTTTGCTATTAGTCTAACAGCCTCAAGCCAATTGGTTCCTGAAGTTTTTATATGAAGTCTCCCACCTGTATGCTTACCTATTATCCCAAAAACACTGAACTTATCACTTCCGGAATGAATGCTTAATTTGTAACCAAAATGATTTGCAATCTGTGCATGTAGTTTGAAGTTTTCTTCAAATTGCTCAACATCGCCTATATAGTCGATCCCTTTTTGAAATTCTCCCACAAACCTTGGCGCCATACTGCTGATATCAACGTTTCTCAGTTCCAATTCACTTGCAACAAGGTAGTGACCATGCAATGATGTTGGAAACGCTGTTTCATCAAGTGATATTTCAAAATCTACCTCTCTGCCTGCACATTGGATATATTTTTTGTATATATACTCGATGAAGTCAATCACTTTCCCATATATCAATATATTTTTTATGAGCGATTCCTTATCGAACATTATTGGCCTATTCCCAATAAGATATTCTTTACCAGCATAATTATCCTCGTAGTATCGACGCATATCTAACGGTAGCTGGTAATACATCTTAAGCAAATCATCCATTTCATAACTCTCTATGGAATTATCTATTTTGTCGAAGCAGTCCAGAGTAATCATTGAAAACCCTGCATCTAAAGCTCTTTTTATATCGCATTCATCTTTCAAGTGATCCCCGTCAGCTCCAAAACCATTTTTATACCCTTCCTGTATTACTGCATAGCATACATCATCAAGTACATCATCATATGTCCTTCCAGTAAGATCGAGTTCTCTTTTGCTTTGTTGGGCCAGTATAGGCTTTACTTTTCTGTTTTGTATTGTTTTTATATGTGCCGAAGACGCTAATCCTAATCTGTCACCCAGGCCGATTGTTGCAACTTTTTTTCCGAAAGCTTTCGGTACAGTATAATCCATATATTTATTAAATACAAGACGGTTATGGTGATTTAACCAGCATAACTTGCAGTTGAATATTTCCTTTCCTTCCAGTTCATCGAACATTTTTCCTTTGCCGATAAGAATAATAATTTTTTCGTTTTTAATTTTAACCATCAGCAGTTTACAGCCATCAACAATTGTAAACGAATGGTCATATATTTTTGCATCAATTTCATCAGCATTAAAATATTTACATATCAGAGGAATTAAACGCACAAATTCTTCCACTTAAAACACAACCTTCTCCCATCTTCACCTATTGTATTTTCCTTATGGTTTTGACTGTAACACGCAAAAACAAGCCTTGAAGATTATCATATCAGTATATTCAAATCTGATATGATAATCTTCATTTATAACTTGTTACACATACATAACGCTATGAAATGTTATTGATACTCATGCCTTTTACTTGAATGTGAGCATTACCTTTAATGCAGTTGCTTTTTGGGTCCTTGCTACCTCAAATGCCTCATGTATTTTTTCAAAAGGATAATGATGGGTATTCAATGCAGCAAAATCATACTTGTCTTTTATACGGCTCATGAACTTAATTGTCCTTTGGCCAAAGTTCTTTGTCCCACCGGAACCGGTAATTGACAATGTGCTCCATATAGTACGACCAATTTCTACAGGCACCTTCCTGCCTATCGAGTGCCCTATCAGTCTTACCCTTGCACTATGACCTGCTATATCAAAGATGGAGGCTATCGCTGGATCCTTACCTGAAGCTTCAACCACAACCGAACCACCTGCTCCATCTGTTAATTCCATTATCTGTTCTTTCAAATTGCCTGCGGTTGGATCTACTACCACGTCTGCACCGTATTTCAGAGCAGTTTCACGCCTATTTGCTAAAGGCTCTACAACAATTACCCTAGCTCCTGAAGTCTTTGCTGTCATTGTAGCTGATAGACCTACCGGACCTGCTCCCAATATGATTACATCATCAGATGCATCAACATAACCACCATTGCCCCATATTCCAAAATACCCTATGGAGAAGGTTTCTACCCATGCACCATCTTCATATGTCCAGTCATCAGGTATACGGTGTACATACTGTTCCTCTATGACCATATATTCTCCCATACCACCGGGTGAATCGGGACGAAATCCTGCCTCTCTCATATTAAGACAGGCCGAAGGCATCAGTCCGTTTTTACAATTTCTGCATACCCCGCAACTCATTACACAATCGCCTGTTACTTTGTAACCAACTTTTAACGTGGTCACTCCGCTACCAACTTCAACAATTTCTCCGCCCCATTCATGGCCCGGTGTATATGGAGCGATATCATACCTTCCTTCCGCTGACTTACCTTCATAGCATTCAACGTCCGAGCCACATATACCACAGGCCCCAACCTTTACCAATACCTGATTAGGTTTTAAGGGAGGAATTTCCACCTCCTCAATCCTTAAATCATAAGGTTTGTGTAGAAATGCTATTTTCGCTTTCATTGTTCTACCTCCTGTTTATTAATATAATGCTCTTGAAAATCCCTAAAGGGTTTTGTTGTCTATGTTTTGAAGTATGAGGTTTTCACTCATACCTCTACGTTTACCATATATTTACTTGAAATTTTCTTTTAATTTTCAACACAAATATCCGTATATTGGCTACATTTCACCTTCAAATTTTCTTAGAGGCCCCAAAATCAAAAGCGTGCGACAATATTTACCATTATTTTGATTGTGGAAGTTTTCCTATGTTGTGTAACTGGGAATCACATAAGTGTTATCAAAAGACTTCTTCTGAATTTGATTTTATTCTCCGAAGCGCATAAAAGCAGGGTAATCTCAATGGATAACGTCTTCACAAAACTTTACCTTCTCGATCTTAACAACCTGCCTCCTCATCAAGCATTTATACTCTGATATCGGTAGGCCAGCAGCTGTCAATCAGCAGTGTATTATCAGATTCCTCGCTTTAACGTTTGATTCTGATGAGCATTTCTATCACAAAATGATCCTCAAATGTAACCCTGTGATAGACTCCCTTGTGCTACATGCAGTTTTGATTTTGGTCATGCTCCTTTCCGTGTATCTTATTACAACTTTATCAAACGTCTCTAGCTTGCTTCTCACAAGGTTACATATTGAATCATTCTATACAAAACCCTGTATGAAACTTAAAACAAGTCAAAAATTACCCCTTCCCCAAACATATATGGTCAGTTGCAAAACTGGCTGCAAAAGCTGGAAAGGGGAGAATTCCGAGAAGAAAAGCCTGAAAATCAGTTGCCAGTCGCCTACTGAATAATTATACTAAAATGTTTAGTTTCCAGTTAGTTTTCTAAACTATTTCTAATAAATTTATTTTTCATCCTTATTCATATAAATAACTGTGCGATTGTCCACTGCTTTTTTAGCTGCAAGTGCCCATTCTACTGCTTTGTAGCCATCTTCGAGGCCTACCAACGGTTTTTTATTCTGGATAATACAGTCTACAAAATGCTGCATCTCTGCAACAAAAGTAGGTTCCCAGTATTCATAAAACCATTGAACACACTTCTGATTGACGCCTTCATCGTTAAGATATATTACCCTATCTTTTGTTGGTGTTGTACAAACCCTTATGCATCCCTTGGTTCCAAACACTTCGGTTTCTACATGATACCCATAGGTACAATTCCTGGTGGTTTCAAACCAGCCCATTGTTCCATTTTTAAAACCTACTAGTATACCACAATTGTCAATATCATTTACTTTCGCGAGACCTTCATAAGCATAAACGCCCCCGAGTCCATAGATACTCTCAGCATCTGAATCTATCAGCCATCTTGCACTGTCGTAGTCATGAGTCAGCATGTCAAATACAAGCCCACCACTTGTGGGGCTGAACTTAATAATATATTCGGCCATCGAAGCAGGATCTCTGTTTATCATTTTTATAAGTATAGGCTTCCCAATAAACCCTTCGTCAATCTTTTTCTTCATTGCCTGATATGATGCATCAAATCTTCTATTGTAACCAACCTGGAAAACGGATACGTTACCTTTATTTACAGTATCTCTGATAAGATTAATCTCATCAATAGTCATCCCCAGAGGTTTTTCAGTATATATATTCTTAACTCCACTTTTAACTGCATCACAAATCATCTTACAGTGGAAATATGAATTGGATGCAATCACCACACCATCAAGTTCCTTATTTTCAAGAATCTCTTTGTAGTCCTTTGTTACATATTTAGGTTCCATTTCATTGGAGACTGAATCCAATTCCTCCTGTACCATACTGCATATAGCAGTTAATTCAGCGTTAGGAATTTTATAATGTATGTTTTCAGCATGTTTCCTGCCCAATCTGCCTAAACCGATAATTCCCAATTTTACTTTTCTCATAATCTTCCCTTCTTTTTTGTCTATGTAGATAAAAGCCTATTTACAGGGAAATACCAATTTATTTCCCTGTAAAATATTGCAAAACCAATTTAAGATTTTATGAACTTCTATCTTTTACTCCCATTCCTTAAGCTTTTCGATAAACTGGTCTGCATTTTCCTTGTTTACTTCTTGGAATGGAATCATCTCTTGTTTGTTATATTTCTGTCCTTTTACCAATCCGAGAGCTATTTCTACAGATTTCTGACCTTGTCCAAATGAATCCTGAAATACTGTAAGAGCCAATCTTCCCTCTTTGACTGCCTGTATGGCATCAGGAGATGCATCTATACCGAGAACCTTTATCTTATCCTGCTTTCCTGCTGCTTCAATTGCTTGCAGAGCGCCTAATGCCATTTCATCATTTTGCGATACAACAAGATCAATAGAATCTCCAAACTTCTGCAGCCAATCTTCCATTATCCTTACCCCTTGGTCTCTTTGCCAATTCCCTGTCATATCAGCAAGCACTTTCCAGTCAGGACATGGATCTAGCAAACTTTGCTTAAGGCCTTCATATCTTCCGATTTGTCCGGAATGCCCCATTACTCCGTAAAGTATTACCAGATTGCCTTTCGTTCCCATTGTCCTCTTTACAAATTCGCCCTGAATTCTTCCAGCATCCTCTTCATCAGAACCAACATAAACATCATATTTATCGTTTGTAGTATAGGTATTTACTTCTACCAAAGGAATCCCTGCTGCTTTAACCTTATCAACTGCATTTCCTAAGCCTTCCTTATCAAGGGGATTAAGAATGATAGCATCAACTTTCTGCGCAATCAAGCTTTCGACATCATTTACCTGTTTTTCAACGCTTGACTGACCACTCATTGTAATCAGCTTTACTCCCAACTCTTTTGCCTTCTTCTCAGCAGCTTTTCTAACATTTACTAGAAACTGGGTATCTTCAGACATGGATAACCCAATTACAATTTCCTTTTCGGCCTTTTCGGCTTGTCCAGTTTGCGCACTTTCTTGGGTTTTGGTACTTTCTGCATTTCCCGAAGGCTCAGAGGTCGCAGGTGCCTTTCCTCCCCCACATCCAATCACCAAGGACCCTATTAATAAGAACACCAACCCTAAAACTAAATACTTTTTCATAACTTATCCTCCTTTTTTAATTTAATCTTCTCGAAAACCCAAATGGCTTTCGAAGTCTTTATTTCAAATTTAACTCACCCCTAAAATCCACCAGTATTTTTTTTAAAATTTTCCAATAAAATTATCCTAGATCTAGCCATATATGGTGTCAATCTACCTTCACTTTTTCACATCACCCCCAAAATCGAAGTGTGCGTCAATATTTACCCTTATTTTGATTATGGAGGTAGTAATAAGAGTGCCGGTAAAAAAAGAGCAAAATACAATAGGGGCCCCTACATAAAAAGTATGCTTTGTGAGATAGCATGGGTTATTGCCAGCCATCGGAATATATATTTGCCATCCTGGTATTTGGAAGATGAAACAGTGTAAAAGCGCTAAAAAGCTATTATTGCACTTGCCCGCAAACTTCTTGTAATTATTTATATGATGTTAAAAGACAAATTCTACTTTTACAATGTTTTGAAACCCGCAAAAAAGTTAGAAAACAAACGAGTTTCACGAATGTTCCACGAACTTGCTCAGTTGGGTCATGAAGCAAGAAGCACTCAATAATAATCATTTCGTAGAATTTGTATGGGCAAGAATGACTATAATACTCCCCTTAGGCTGCTGTTGCTTTTTTAAAACTCACAAATATTCATATGTCAAGGAACATGCCGTTGCAGCGGCTTTTGGGGCATCATAATAGTCCCTATTTCCGTAGCAAGGTGCATTTTATCAATATGCATTTACTTTTTGTCACTCTCTCAAAGTTACTCTATCCCAACAATTAACATTCAGCTGGTTTGCCAGTTAGTTTTCGAGACTATTCTACATATAAAATAATTAAATCATCACCACATTTTTAAGCACTATAATTTTAAGCGTTTTAACAGTTATTTTAAGAAGGATTACCTTCAGACATAAACAATCACTTCACGTATCCAAATTCTTCATTAAAATTTCTTCTGACTTTTTACATCTATTATTACAGCTACAGCAATTACAATACCTTTTACAATTAGCTGATAATACTGGCTTACATTCAACAGATTCAGGCTGTTGTTTATAACCCCAATAATAATCGCTCCTACCAGAGTGCCAGCTATTGTACCTACACCTCCTGACAGACTGGTTCCACCAATTACAGCTGCTGCAATTGCATCCATTTCATAACTTTGTCCAGCCTGCGGCTGGCCAGTATTAATTCTCGATGCTAGCATTACACCCGCTAAACCAGCAAGCAACCCGCTAAGAGTATACACTAATACTATTATTCTATTTGTATTAATGCCTGAAACTCTTGCAGCTTGAATATTACCTCCTATCGAAAACACATATCTACCAAATTTAGTCATATATAATATAATGGCTGCCAGTACAGCTACTATTATCATGACAATAATAGGATAAGGCAAAAACCCTAGGCTCCCCTGCCCTAATACGAGAAACCTCTTATCAAGGTCAACAATAGGACGCCCATCAGTGTATACATAAGCGATCCCTCTTGCAATTGTCATCATCGCCAGCGTGACTACAAAAGGCGGCACTTTAAAATTCGCTATTGTAAGCCCATTAATAAAACCTAGTAGGCATGAAACTAGAATACCTGTTATTGCAGCTATAAAAATAGATGCGTAGCCATGCTTTATAAAGCTTGCAGCTATAACACCACTGACTGCAAGTACTGAACCCTGCGAAAGATCTATTCCGCCAGTAATTATAACAAAAGTTGCTCCTATAGCTAAAATTGCATTTATGGAAATTTGTCTAATAATATTTATAATATTCTGGCTGGTCAAGAAATGTTCTGAGACTATTGACATGATAATAACCATACATATTAATACCAACACCATTTTGTATTTGTTTAAAAGCTCTCTATAATTTATACTTCCAATCTTATTTTCCACTTTGTTCCCCTCCAACTGCACATGCTAATATTTTCTCCTGTGAAGCCTCATCCCTACTAAACTCGCCTTTAACGCGCCCTTCATGCATTACGAGTATCCTGTCACTCATTCCTAGTATCTCAGGCAACTCTGAAGAAATCATTATAATTGCCATTCCTTCTTCAGCAAATTGCGTCATAAGCTTATGTATCTCAGACTTTGCACCTACATCTATACCTCTTGTCGGTTCATCTAATATTAGAATTTTTGGTTGAGTTTGAAGCCAGTTTGCAAGAACAACTTTTTGCTGATTCCCTCCACTCAGTGAAGATACAGTCTGTTTATGACTCGGTGTTTTTATAGAGAGAAGTCGAATCATTTCCTGACATGCCTTAAGCTCTTTCTTTCTTGATATAAAGGACAACTTACAAAATTTATCCATATTTGCCATTGATATATTTTCCTTGACAGACCTACACAGCGCAAGTCCGTACTTTTTTCTATCTTCTGTTACCAAGCCAATACCAAGTTTTATTGCCTTTTTGGGACTGTCAATTTTAACTTTTTCATTATCAATGAATATACTTCCCGAATCAATCGGATCAATACCAAAAATTGCTCTTACAACCTCAGTACGTCCTGCTCCCATCAATCCGGCAATACCCAGTATTTCACCTTTCCTGACACTAAAGCTTATATCTTCAAATGCACCCTTTCTAGATATTCCTTTGACTTCCATAACAGTATTTCCAATTTCAATCTGCTTTTTGGGAAAAATATTTTTAATCTCCCTGCCAACCATCATCGAAATCAATGTCTGGTGATCCACTTGTGTGATATCGCTTGTACCAATATATTGACCATCTCTTAAAGCTGTAACTCTATCCGCAATTTTAAATATTTCATCAAGTTTGTGCGATATATAAATAACACTGGTCCCCTTCTCTTTAAGAGACCTTATGATATTGAAAAGCTTTTCTACCTCCTTTTCAGATAAAGCAGATGTTGGCTCATCCATTATGATCAGGTCGCTATTATAGGAAACTGCTCTGGCTATCTCTACCATTTGCATTCCAGCTACATTTAAGCTTGAAACCTTTTGCTTAGGATTAATTATCAAGTCCAGCTCTTTTAAAAGTTTTTCCGTCTTACTAAACAGTTCGGACCACTTTAAAAAACCGACCCTTTTTAGTGTAGGTTCTCTTCCGAGCCATATGTTTTCTGCTACAGTTCTTTCTGGAACAAGGCTGATTTCCTGGTGAATCATTGACAACCCAAGACTCAATGCTATCCTCGGATTATAAATTTTAACACGCTCACCTTTTAGAATTATTTCTCCCTTATCAGGCTGAATTATTCCTAATAATACTTTCATCAAGGTAGATTTACCAGCACCATTTTCACCAACCAGTGCATGTATTTCCCCTCTCTTCACCTTAAAAGTAACATCGTCCAGTGCCTGTACCCCCGGGAAATGTTTCGAAATGTTTCTCATTTCAAGCAAGTATTCTGAACTCCCATTCATCCAGCTCTCCCCCTTTACCCATGTTGCCCAATATTAAATGCATAGGTCTGAAACACAACTATTTTTTTAATCTTTTTAACTTTTTGATATTTTTTGACTTATTAATTAGTGTCGTGCAGTAAATTGTAAATGTTTATGCGGCCATCCCTAATTTGGTAATAACAGCATCGACAGTTACCCCTTTTACTGCACAAGTATATGCAAACTTGGCAATTGAAACCAAGTATTGTTTCCGGAAATACCCTATGGTATCTCCCAAATTATCAAGCTTTAAGGTTTTCTTGTTTGAAACCCTAAAAAGCTCCAGGAAAGTGTAGGCCATAAAGACCATGCTCCAGAAGCGCTTTATTGAAGTTAAGGATTCTACCTGGTATTCATCAAAACCAAGTGAGTTCTTTTGATACCGGTAACTTACCTCAATATCCCAGCGGTTCTGGTAATATATAAGGATTTCGGAGGTGGTAAGGCTAACATCCGTACTTAGTACAAATGCTGGTTTATCGGATAAATCGGGCTTGCTCCAACAAAACAGAATAACGGCATTTTCAAGGTCATTGATTTTACCCTCATATCTATAAACATAGTAAGTATCGTCACCTGCTGTAACTAGGCTGGTTTCGTCCTTACTGATAAAGGTTGAAGATTCTTTGACACTTGTTTTAATGCCTCCAGGGTAAATCACTCTATTGGATTTTATTCTTCCAATGGTGTGATAACCTTTCCTTAAGGCATGGAGCATCACTTTACCCGATGTATACCAAGCATCCAACAATAAGTACGTTGTTTCTGTAACCGGTATAAATTCATCAATAAGCTGCATTGCAAGCTCTTGTTTATTCTTAAAATGCTTCTTTGCTTTATTGCCAAAGAACTGCTTTCTAAGATAGAGCCTGAAGTTTTGTGGCAGTGAGTACTCGGAAATTTTATAATGAGAAGTAACTACGCAATGAGACCACATGGGTTTTCCGTCACTGTGTGAATGGTGGAAATCAAGGCCTTCAATCTTTTTGGTGGACTTATCTTTTTTACTCAAAGAGTCGTCTATGATGAGAAAGCCTGCAGTATCTTCATTCACGCTATTACGGACAACATTTAGAGAATGGTTAATTCTCTTGTGGTCCACATAATCGTTACTCCATTTATACTCTCCGAGGAATCTTGAACCACAGCTTCTATCCCGGTTACAGGTATGCTTTGAATAGATCCTGGAAACATTTTTGTTTCCCTCGGTGGTAATAATGCCTGAGACCATAAGAACCATATGATTTTGTATGGCTTCAGAATAAGGTAATTTTAGCATATTTATATAATTGATTATATTTTTGTTTTGTTCTATTATTATCTCAGGCATAAGATTGACCCCCGTGGAAATAGTTTTGTTTCTGTATAATTCAAAACTACCACATTACGTCAACTTATGCTTTTGTTTTACCACTAATTTGGTAATACAATTATTTACTTTTCAATGCACAACACTAATTATTAATTTGTTGTACTACATTTATATTTTGCAGATTATAATATTACGGCAAATTCAACAGCTATAATATCTCTATTAAAAGTGAATGTGTAGAATAAATTACTTGAGAATCAATGCTTTATAATAAGTTAACAGCCTAGCTTCTAACCTTACGCTAAATATTACTGCCACTCATTATGAAATCGCTGATATTATATCAATTTATGAAATGTACTGGAGTTACCCTCTGGTAAATGTCATCAATTATTACATACATAACAACTATAAAATCTTTTAAATTTTCAATTTCTTTGATAGAGTAATCTTCATCAATATCAAAAACATGTATTGTAATCTATCACTAAGTATTAATACTTAATGATAGATTACAACATGAAGCTATAGATTTTACTTGCAATTTTACCTTTATAAAACTAGCACAAACTAAATTATAATGTAAAGTTTTAATAGTTAATATTAAGTTTTGATAGAAGGACTTGCCTAACACCACCAAACCTTTCTCCACCGGGAAGAGTTTCCCCTGGCGGCACCCTACGCCTAAGTATGTGCTCGCCAAGGAAAACGCGTACTTGATAATTAATGCATTATGGTTTAAGCACAAAAGAACCTTTTCCTATCTCTACCCATTTAACATATAATTATAATGATAATGTCTTTTTATCTGATATTCTTTGACACTTCTAATGTGTTCTCTAATGGCTTTTTCCGCCATGTCGGCATCCTTATTTTTTATAGCATCAAGCACTTTTTTATGTTCCGTATACGAAATTTTAAGCCTTTCATTATCATTAACAGTTGTAGCTGCAAATCTGTTTATTTGGTCAATCATGGTTTTTAAAAATGCTTCCAGTCTTGAATTGTTGCACCCCTTGATAATAACATTGTGAAACTCCATATCTTCCCGGACGCTTTGGCTTTTCTCGCCTTTTACTAGATCATCGTATAAACTGTTTACAATTTCCTCAAGTTTTGCAACAACCTTTTCGTCTCCCTTTAATGCACATACTCTTGCAGCCATTCCCTCTAAAGCTTCTCTCACATCGTAGATTTCAATAAGATCTTCAAGTCTTATTCTAGGTACAAAAGTACCTTTTTCTGGAACAAATTCAACAAATCCTTCACTTGCCAACCTCCTCAGAGCTTCTCTCACAGGCGTCCTGCTGAAACCAAGAGCCGCACATAAATTACCTTCCAAAAGCATGGTATCAGGCTCATATTCATTTTTCAGTATAGCTTCCTTAATTTTCTGATAAGCGACCTCTTGTTTTGAACCTTGTTTCTTCTTAACGTATGCCATTTAAAATCCTCACAATATAATTATTTTTTTACTTTAGTTATAGTTTTTCAAATATACCAACCCTAGGCAGTTCATCTACCGATTTCCATCCCTCACTTAATGGTTCCTTAAGGAAAGGCTCCATGTCTTTTGCTTTGCGCAGCGTAACCTTTTCTACCGGAGGAACAGTACCTGGAGGAAATGCTTCCAGTATCTGATCATTCAGCAGCGTGAGATATTTAAGTATTGCTGCAATCGGTCTTTTTGCTTTTCTTGCTGTAGCTATGGTTGGCTTACCTACTACCCCTTCAGGCGTAGCCGCGCGCTCAATAGCTGCATGTCCTTCACCTTCCGACCATCTGTTTGGTCTTCTGAGCGGATCCACAGATTTGTCAAAATGTCCGTCAGGCAAAAATCCTTCTGGCTCTGTGTCTTGTGCTACGCTCATATCTATCATATCTTTAAACAAAAGAAGGGCTACTGCAGTTTCACTTTCATCAGCATGAACAAAATGAGTTTCCAAACTGTCTTCTCTGTTAACCGGATAGAAAAATTCCCTTACAGCTCTGTGCCAATCTATTACCCTAAATATTCCAGGGAGTTGGTATCTTTTGCAAAATTCATGTATTGCAGACTCAAGCATCCACAAATGGCCATGATTATTTACCATGATTATTTTTCTGAATCCGTCATTCCATAGCCCTAACATCGTATATATCAGCGTTTCCTTGACCACTTCCTCAGGCATCATTATTGTACCCGGCATTCCTATATGATGGTATGGGTGTCCTCCATAGTTCAATGGCGGAAAAGCTAAATTTATCTCCCTTCCTTGCTTTGCCGTATACCTCCTTAAGCCCTCAAGAATCTGGGTTACCATAAATGTATCTAGACCGCTATTTGCATGAAGGCCATGGTTTTCTGTACACCCTATAGGTATATAAACAATATCATTCTTTCTTCTTTTCTCTATAACTTTTGTCCTGGGTGTATTTTGAATATATGTTCCGGCCTTGCCCAACTCCGATTCCGAAGGTATCTCGTATTCCTTCAATATTGCATCAATTTCCTCTTCAGACGCATCCCATATTTCTTTCTTCAATCTTCCCACTTCATTATCCTCAAAGATAATTGCAGGATCGTCTGTAAGTAGCCATTTCTTATTGACTGTCATGTTCAATTCCCCTTTCTTCTTGTAGTTCATAATTAAGCCGCCATAATTACGGTTCTTAATTTTATTAATGTTATACAATCGTATCTTATTCGTGTATATAGATTGTATATAAATTATATATAAATTGTATTCAAATTATATAACATTATCTTATATATTCTACATACTTTAAAAAAATCCTTCTTTTTTTTTTAATTTTTTTAAAATTTTTTTATTTCGGTTTATAAATAGATCTTACGTCAGGGATCAATTCAGTAGCGCTAACTGACAGTTTTTGTATTTACTTTTGCCAGTAATCTGCAAAGGCATTATATGAACTTTCAAGGAATGATTAAAATTTTTATTGAGCTAATTACTGAGCTAATTTTAGACCTTATGAAGTTCCGCTTTTTCAAAGCTACCATTTTTTTATGTAGTATCTGACTTAACTTCATTCTAGAAATGGGCTTCACTTTCCCGTAATCAACGATATTAGGATTTTTAATGGTTTGTTCCATCACACCAACCCTCTATCCTCTATAAAAATTATAGCTGCATTAATATGTCAATCACTACTTAGTGCCTTACTAAAAGCAGAAGTTTCCGCTGAAAAAGCTAATTGTTGAACCTAAACAATCCTCCCAGCGGAAACCGCATACATTTCTTTACCCCAACGCCTTATATTCTTGCAACTCCTGAACCTCTTGCAGCCTTGGCAACTGCCTGTGCAACAGCCTTTCCTACCCTTGGGTCGAAAGGAGCAGGTATAACGTACTCAGGATTCAATTCTTCATCACTTATCAACGAAGCTATAGCCCTGGCGGCAGCAATCTTCATCTCATCATTTATATCCCTTGCCCTCACATCCAGTGCACCCCTGAATATGCCAGGGAATGCCAATACGTTGTTTATCTGGTTTGCAAAGTCTGATCGCCCTGTTCCCACAACTTTAGCTCCTGCTTCTTTGGCCTCATCCGGCATTATCTCAGGCACAGGGTTGGCCATGGCGAATATTATGGGGTCTTTTGCCATCGTCCTTACCATTTCCCTGGTAACCATGTTAGGGGCTGACAGGCCTATAAATACATCTGCCCCAACCAGAACTTCCTTTAATGTACCCTTCTTCTTCTCAAGGTTTGATATTTTAGCCATTTCGGCCTTCTCTGCATTAAGGTTGTCCCTTCCTTCATAAATTGCACCCTTCGTATCACACAGGATAACCTTCTTTAATCCCATAGCCATAAGAAGCCTTGTCACAGCTATGCCGGATGCTCCTGAACCGTTTACCACAACCTCTATATCCTCTATTTTCTTGTTTACTATCTTTAATGCATTAAGCATTGCAGCCACTGCTACAACCGCAGTCCCATGCTGGTCGTCATGGAATATTGGTATGTCGCATTCAGCCTTAAGCCTTCTTTCAATTTCAAAACACCTCGGAGCAGAGATATCCTCCAGGTTAATCCCTCCAAAGCTGCCTGATATAAGCTTTATGGTGTTTACTATCTCGTCCACATCTTTAGATCTTATGCCAAGAGGGAATGCGTCTACATCACCGAAGGTTTTAAATAAAACACATTTACCTTCCATGACCGGCATTCCTGCTTCAGGGCCTATGTCACCCAGACCTAATACTGCTGTACCGTCTGTAATAACAGCCACAAGGTTCCACCTTCTTGTATATTCATAAGACAGGTTTATATCCTTCTGTATTGCAAGACAGGGTTCTGCAACTCCGGGTGTGTAAGCCAGCGAAAGATCTTGTTTATTTGCCACCGGCACCTTGCTTATTACCTCAATCTTCCCTTTCCATTCCCCGTGCAGCTTAAGAGACTCTTTTCTATAGTCCATTTTTTCCTCCTCAATTTTGAATAGTTTATGTTAGTTCACCTCTTTACGCTCTCCAGCAAACCTTTAAGCCCCTTCTCGCGGAATACTGCAATCCACCTTCTGACAGTTTTCGCGCCTACGCCTACGCTTTTGGCAATTTCCTCGGTGCTGGCGCCCTCGAGATGCATTATCACTATTTTTGTCCTATAGTAGCACGATACACTTTTTGTTGTCCTGTTAAGTTCGTAAATATTAAAGTTATTAGTAAGCATGGCACTACCCTCTCAATAGTCCTGATTAGTTTCCGCTGAAAAACTCATTGCGATGCCGCCTCGCTGCAATTGGCTATGACTTGCCTTGCATTTTATTGGGCACGCAATGATTCGGCGTCCATGCCTCAACCATTGCTTTGCCGGCGTCCGTGCCGGCAAGCCCGATAAAACGCTTCGGCATCGCCAGCCAATTTTGCAGCTCGGCTTAAAACGCAATTCGCCTTTTCAGCGGAAACTCCCGTTTTTCAGTGCGAACTTAATTAATATGCAGGCGTAGGAATTGCTCCCTACGCCCACAATATCAGCCTTATCCCCGGCTAGATCGACATCGGGAAAGTTTTACTCAACCTTAACCGGCTTGCCTGTCTCATAGGATTTCTTTGCAGCCAGTCCGATTAATACAGGTTTCAAACCATCTATACCTGTAACAGGAGTCTCTTTGTTATTAAGTATGCTGTCGAAGAATTCCTTAACCTCATCAACAAAGGAATCTTTATATCTTTCTAAAAAGAAGTATTTCGGCTTGTCGCTGAATACGCCGTCCTCAGTGCTTAAAACTACCGAGCTGGGAGTATCGTTTGAAACTGTCACGCAGCCCTTTGATCCGAATACCTCTACCCTTTGATCATAACCATATGCAGCCCTTCTGCTGTTGTCAATAACACCTATTGCACCGTTAGCGAATTTAAGAGTAATTACAGCCGTGTCCACATCTCCTGCTGCACCTATTGCAGGGTCAACAAGAACTGCAGCATTTGTATACACCTCGACCACCTCGCTGCCGGACAGATACCTCGCCATATCAAAATCATGTATGGTCATGTCAAGGAAAATTCCTCCGGATACTTTGACGTATTCAATCGGTGGGGGCTGCGGATCTCTTGATGTTATTTTAATTATATGGGGGTCTCCAATTTTCCCTTCTTTAACAAGTTCGCGGACTTTTTTGAAATTATGGTCGAATCTTCTGTTGAAGCCCACCTGAAATTTAACACCGGCTTTTTTTACAGCGTCAAGGGCCTGATGTATCCTGTCCAGGTCGAAGTCAATGGGCTTTTCACAGAAGATGTGCTTTCCTGCGTTAGCTGCTTCAATAGTTATCTGCGAATGAGTGTCTGTTGATGAGCAAATCATTACCGCATCAATTTCAGGATCGTTTAAAATCTCTTTGTAGTCGGCATAAACATTTTTAATACCCAACCCGTATGCCCAATCCTTTATTTTATCTGCATATACATCCGCAATTGCCTTTACCTCAACATAGTTGATGTTAAAAAGCACATTTTCGGTATGAAGTTTTCCTATCCTTCCTGCGCCGATAATGCCAAGTTTAATCTTTTTTTCCATAAAATCATTCTCCTTTTTCATTTTATTTATAAATTTATTGTTACTACTCAGGCATTCCAAATCCGTTTATTCTCTGGTAACATGGTAGCATCACCCGCGCGCGTAATGTCAACGACTTGATCAGGTCGCCAAAAAGGGGATACCAATCCGGCATCCCCTGAGTGAGAAAACTGAATAAAACTTATCCTTCAGGGATAAACGGCTGTCCTCTTACTGCCATTGCAATGGCCTCCATTACATCTATTCCATTTTTTCTTGCCGTAGATATATAGCTTCGTATACGGCAAAACACATTGGCCCCATTCTTTCCTCGGAAGCATCCCGATATCTTCTGTCTGAGTTTCTGCATTCTAAGATCTCTCTCGGTCAGATTATTATGGAAGGGCACCTGAAAATCATACATGAAGGCCAGCGTTTCGATATCATATTGCTGAAGCTGTAACAGCAGTTGCAAGGGTTTGCTTTTCTTCGGTTTACCTTTTTTATTCAGTATCTGTGGGCTCTTTTGTCCGTCCTCCTCTATGCCTCTAGATATGATGCCATGATATTCTCCATGCCATTGTTGCATTTCTTCTTCTGACATTTTATTAAACCCTTGTGCCTTTAAGTCTTCTACCCTGCGATAAATTTTAACCAATAGGCCGGCCATTTCGTCTGCCCAGTCCTGATGGTAGTTCTCAGATACATCCTTCAGGGAACGCAGGTGATGGGCATTGCATTCTGCATGGGTACAGTCAGTAAAACCGTAGTATGACTTCCAATGGTCATGCACAGCAGTCCCTTTGAAATCCGGTAGAATACCGATGTCTCGTGCAGCTTTTTCTCCCCGTTTCTCATGAATTGCATAATAGGTCCACGTTTCAGTGGAAGCCGCATGCAGCCATTTGTTTTTCCCTTCGGAGCGCATTCCAGTCTCATCAAAACCGACAACATCCGAATCCGTGACCTTTTGCTTGATTTCTTCCACAGAGTCTTCTAATTTCTCATAAAGTGCATCTGCTGCATTGACCAGCGTCCCTTCACTGATTGCCTGACCTGTGATGTCCTCTATCGCTTCAGCAGCTCTCTCCAGCGGGATCAACTGATATTGTGTCAGGTAATTCATCAATGCCTGCATGTTTTCGCCATATTGTACCGGTTGAGTTACTCCTGCCGGAAAATCAGTCTTGTGTACTTTTCCGCACCCGGGATACACTGTCTCATAAGTCACATGCTCGGTCACCCGAATCTGAGGTTTTGGAATATCAAATACCTGACGGGTTTTCTTTGTACTCTCAACCCCCACCAGGCTATGTCCACAATCGCAGATTTCCGGTGTTTTATATTCGATAACTTCATCGGGATTCTGCACTTTTTCCAGCGTTTTTCCCTCGTGACCCCACTGACCTCCTGTATGTCTCCCCGTCTTTTCCCGGCTGTTTTGTATTTTCTTGTAGCCGTCCGATGATGGAGGCTTGCTACTGTTGCCACTGTTTTTATTCAGCCGGGCTTCAAGCTCTGAAATCCTTATGTTCAGTTGTTGATTCGCTTTCCTTAAATCTATTACTTCCTGTTGAAGGGACACTACTTGCCCCGTCAATTCCGATATTTTGGTGTCCATCCCTTTTACCAGAGTAATGACTGCATTAATTCCTTCGTTATATGTCTTAATGATAAATTCTTCATCCATCCTGCTCACCGTCAAATACCTTTTATGAGTATTATAACGGCTATGAAGCATTCTTTCATCAATCAAATGTTACCATTAGCCTATTACATGAGATTTGTCAATGCCTGAGTAGTAACAATTTATTTTTGCTTTTACTCTACTATAAACCTGTCTTCTCCCTTATGAATTTCCTTGCTTTTATAGCATATTCAAGAGGATTGGCTTTGGCAGGGTCCTGCTCAGCTTCAACAACAAACCAGCCGGTATAGCCGTTTTCAGCAAGAATTTTAAATAAAGGATCGTAGTTTATCATACCGTCGCCGGGTACTGTAAATACTCCTTCCTTTACTGCTTTCAAAAAGCTCCAGTTTTCTTTCTTCACTTTTTCGAGGACTTCTTTTCTTACGTCTTTGAGGTGAACATGCTTAATCCTCTTAACATATTTCCTCAATACAGCTTCAGCGTCTACATCTGAAAAAGTAAGATGGCCTGTATCAAACAGCAGATAAACATAGTCAGCATCAGTCATATCCATAAGCCTGTCTATTTCTTCAAAGGTCTGGACGCCTGTCCCCATGTGATGGTGGTATGTCAGGATCATCCCTTTTTGTTTAGCCAGTCTGCCCAGTTCATTAAGTCCATCAGCGAGCCTCTTCCATTCTTCATCTGCGAAGCAGGGTTTTCCGGTAAGAACAGGCACATCCATCATCCCCTGTATGCTGTGCCCCTGTTCTGCGGCTCCTATCACTCTGGCGCCAACTTCATAAAGGAAGTCCCTGTGCTTTATGAAAGCGTCAACGGTTTCCCCAAGAGGCTTTGTTGTAAGGAATGAACTGAACCAGGCATTGCAGATTGTTAAGCCTCTTAAATCAAGAGCCTTTTTCAATACTTCCGGGTCCTTAGGATATTTATTCCCTATCTCGCTGCCTGTGAATCCTGCAAGCGCCATCTCGCTTACGCATTGTTCAAAAGTGTTTTCTCCCCCAAGCTCAGGCATATCATCATTGGTCCAAGCTATAGGCGCAATACCAAGCTTTACTTTTTCCTTGTCAAACATATTTTGCTCCTCCTGCAATCTCATTGAAAGATTATTTGAATTAATCTGTTGCATATCTTAATCAATACCTTCTAGCCCTGTCCAGTTCTCTTTTAACTCTTTCAGAAGCCTTTACAACACTCTCTTTGTCAGCCACCTCGGCGCTGCCTACCCTCCACCAGGACTCATAATCGTGTGTCATTGTCTTTGGAAGCACTTTTATGTCAATCAGTGTTGATACAGTTTGCTTCTTGGAATCCTCTATAGCTTTTCTTAACTCATCTTCATTCCGTACCGTATAAGTTTTACAACCGTAGCTTTCCGCATTCTTGGCAAAGTCTATGGGTACCAGCTTCCCATCCAGTTTTCCGGTCTTAGGATTCCTATACCTGAATTCCGTACCGAAGCTTCCCATTCCGTGGCCCATTTGAAGGTTGTTTATGCAGCCAAACGACATATTATCAAATACCACCACATTAATTTTTCGCCCTTCCTGGATAGAGGTAGGCAGTTCGGAGTGAAGCATCATGTAGGACCCATCCCCCACAAATGAATATACTTCTTTATCCGGGCATGCTATTTTTACTCCCAGCGCTGCATTTACTTCATACCCCATGCAGGAATAACCGTATTCCATATGGTACGTATTGGGCTTCTTCGCTCTCCATACCCTTTGCATGTCCCCGGGCAGACTCCCTGATGAACCTACTACTATTGCATCCTCATCCAGCATTTCATCAAGTATTCCCAATACCCTTGTCTGGGTCAGGTATGAACCGGTTTGCTCCCCAAACTCTCCCAATACATGGTCTATGTGTCCTGCTACTTCGGGTTTAAACCCTTCCCCTGTGTACTTTAAGGTATACAGCCGTTCCAGCTCACAGGCCCATTTCTCCCTTGCTTGCTTTATTTCCGTCGAATACGATGACTTGTAACCCGCCTTCTTTAATTCTTCTGTCAGCATTTCCAGGGCAATCCTGGCATCGGCTACAACCTTCACCGCATCTAATTTATAGGCGTCAAACTCTGCTACATTTATATTTACGAAATCCACATCCGGGTTCTGGAACAACCACTTGGAAGAGGTTGTAAAGTCCGTGTACCGGGTACCCACACCAATAACCAGGTCCGCCTCCTTCGCTATTGTATTGGCTGCAAGGTTTCCCGTCGTTCCTATTCCCCCAAGATTTAACTCATGATCCCACGCAATTGCGCTTTTTCCCGCCTGTGTCTCTCCAAAGGGAATGCCAAATTCCTCTGCAAATATTCTAAAAGCTTCCGCTGCCTCTGAGTACCTTACTCCCCCTCCGCATATAAGAATCGGCTTTTTCTTGGCCTTTATAAGCTCAACGGCCTCTTTTATCATTTCTTTTGTTGGGGGTCTTCTTTCTATCCGGTGCACTCTCTTTTTGAAAAAATCTACCGGATAGTCATAGGCTTCACCCTGTACATCCTGTGGCAGCGCAATGGTTACCGCCCCTGTGTCTGCCGGGTCGGTAAGCACCCTCATTGCATTGATCATGGCAGTCATAAGCTGCTCGGGACGGTTGATGCGGTCCCAGTATTTGCTGACAGCACGGAAAGCATCATTGGTTGTTATATTAATGTCATGATAGTGCTCAATCTGCTGAAGCACGGGGTCAGGCTGCCGGGATGCATAGGTATCTCCCGGCAGGAACAATACCGGAATACGGTTGGCGCTTGCTGTTGCCGCTGCTGTTACCATGTTTGCCGCTCCTGGACCCACCGACGAAGTACACGCATATATTTGCTTTCTGTGATTCTGCTTTGCAAACCCCATTGCAGCATGTGCCATCCCCTGCTCATTTCTCCCCTGGTGCACTACCAGGTCCCCAGGGTCCTGTTCAAGCGCCTGGCCTAATCCGAGGACATTCCCATGTCCAAATACGGTAAAGACACCTTTTACAAACTTTTGCTGCCTGCCGTCAAATTCAACATATTGGTTGTCAAGAAATTTTACAAGTGCCTGTGCCATGGTAAGTCTTACGGTCTTCATGTTAAATTACCCCCCTTTAACCTCGTATACTTATTTTTCAGGCCATATCTTTGCGTCTTTGTTTAACAGCCACTTGTGCTCAGGCACAAAAATCCTTTCATCGAAGGGGTTGTTTTCCAGGTGCCTTATAACCCATATATAGTACATGGCATATCCTGGAGCAACAACCTGCGAATGTGTGACTTCATTTATGATTACAGCCGTATCATTGTTCCTTACCTTAAAGACTTCCTCACCGGATTCGGAGTACCCAAAGCCCTGCTGGGGATAGAACTTGTAAAAGTATATCTCAGGCTGCGGGTGATGATGAGGGGGATAGCTGGACCATTTTGTATATTTAAAATAAACTCCGCTCCAAACCTAAATCCCTCAAACCCTTATCCCTTCTCGCCTTAACCCTATTCTCCTAATCCCTTCCAGATAATAAAGTCGGTTCTAAAATTCCATATTTTCATTCCATTTAATAACATTTATTCCTTAATTCTTGTAGTATTTTTTAAAATAAAGTCGGTTCCGAATAGGCATATGTTGAAAGGAAAATAGGAATAAGTTTCATGGGTTAAGGGTTAAGGGGTTAGATTTTTCATTAGAATTTTGATTAGAATTATTTGTTGGTTACAGCCTTAAAACTATTGATTTTAAAGGGATTGAGAGAAGTATTGACTACTGTATTGAAG
>JAAYNA010000149.1 GCA_012521105.1 Clostridiaceae bacterium | reverse complement strand
GCTTATAATATAACCCAAATTCGTCTTTATCCAAGGATGTACTGCCTTTGCTCATGCGGTGCTGCAGATCGCTTCTTGCCTGCATCATTTCTCTTGCAAGAGATCTGGAACAATCAACACAGAATCTTCCACTTCTTATCCTGATACCGCATTTTTCACAGTTCAATGCAACAGGACTACCTTCGCTTACTTCCAGACGCTCTTCCTTTAACCAGCGATGAATTTTACCGGGCTTCACACCGGTAACATTCGATACCTCCTGCATTGTTGCACCAGGGTAGTCCCTTAAGAAAACCCTGACCTTTTCAAACTCTTCGTCATCTTTCTTCTTACAAAAGTTACACAGAACCGGACCACTTACATATTGGAATATTCTGCGACATTCCTTGCAATATCTTATTTCAGGCATATCAACACCCCCAATAAATATATCGGCAATTATACAAAATTGCTAAAAAACAACAGAAAAAATTGCTTATAAATTTCAACTCACAGTTTTTATGGGGCGGATGATTTTTTACTGTCATCATAACCTTCTTCGCATTGCAATTACATAAGCATCAACCTGTTTAGCACCCGCATCCATTAATGCCTTTGCACATTGTTCAAGTGTACTGCCTGTTGTCATTATATCATCAACAAGAAGTATCCGTCTGTCTTTAATTAAATTGGGTTTTTTCACGTGAAAAACCCCGATAAGATTCTTTAAACGCTCTCCTCTTCTTAACTGACTTTGAGGAGGTGTATTTATTTTTTTAACAAGAACACCTTTCAACATGGGTATTTTCATATGATAAGCAAGGCGTGAAGCAATAAGCTCTGATTGATTATACCCCCTCCGTCGCTTCCTTTTCGGGTGCAACGGTGCCGGTATTATTATATCATAATTTGAGCAAGGCATACAGGGAAACTGTCTATCAAGAAAACTTTTAAGTATCGGGTAGGATAAATCAACTAAAACAAAAGCGTTTCGTGGGCTTTCACCAAACTTTAGCCTGTGTATTGCTTTCCTTATGCCCCCTTCGTATTCAAAAACAGAATACACTTTTGTGATAATGCTGCCGGGCAAGTTTACATATCCAAATTTGTTCAGGGTTTTTAAACTTTTCCCGCACTCACTGCATACTTCCTCAGATGCGTTAATTGGCAACACCATATCACAGCATATACACCGTGCCGGAAACAAGAGTCTTAGGAAGTATTCAGCTTTTCGAATCTCCCGATACCCCATAAATAACTCCGGATTTTAGCAAAAATACTGATTCAGTCTTTCCTTTAACCCTGTAAACCTTTCTTTTTCTGTGATATTATTCACCATCTGTTTCAGTATTTCAATGTGACCCACCAGTATTACAAGCTGCCGGGCTCTGGTTATTGCGGTATATAAAAGGTTTCTTAAGCGCAGCATTGGTGGAATACCTGATAATGCTATAACCACAGCAGGAAATTCGCTTCCCTGGCTTTTATGAACTGTAATCGCATAAGAATGCTCCAGTTCGTCCAGCATATCGAAATCATACTCAACAAGTTTCCCGTCATCAAACAAAACCGTTAAATAATTATTCTCAGGGTCGATATCCCTGATTATACCCATATCCCCATTGAATATGCCTTCTCCTGAAACAACATCCCCGTTTTCGGGTATCATTTTCCACGACAGGTTATAGTTATTCTTTACCTGCATAACCCGGTCATTTTCTCTGAAAATCATACCTCTGTAAGGTTTTTCCTTTATTCCGGCCTTTGGCGGATTCAAACTCTGCTGCAGTGCTGCATTTAAACTGTAAACTCCTGAATCACCTTTTTTGGCCGGTGATAAAACCTGTATGTCTTTCATCGGATCTAAACCAAATTTTTCAGGGATCCGTACTGTACAAAGTTCCAATATAGCCTGGGCTGTACTTTGGGAGCTGTTTCTTGAAATAAAGAAAAAATCATCATTGGGGGAGTTTAACTCTGGGAACTGGCCTTTATTTATTTTGTGGGCATTTATAACAATAAAACTTTCCTTTGCTTGCCGGAAAATAGTGTTTAAGCGGATGGTTTTAAGACATTGGCTTTCAATTATATCGCTAAGGACCCTTCCCGGGCCTACAGAAGGAAGCTGATCCACATCCCCAACAAGGATTAGCCTTGTACCCGGTTCAACGGCTTTCAATAATGCATGCATAAGTAAGATATCAATCATCGAAGCTTCGTCAATAATAATAACATCGGCTTTAATCGGATCTCTTTCATTCTTTTTAAATTCTCTGAGGTTTTCATTCTCCGAGAACTCCATTTCAAGAAGGCGGTGAATGGTTTTGGCTTCCATTCCGGTAGCCTCGGTCATTCTTTTTGCAGCCCTTCCGGTTGGTGCTGCCAATGCAATTTCCATACCACTTTTTTCGAATATTGAAATAATTCCTTTAATCAACGTAGTCTTCCCTGTTCCCGGGCCACCTGTAACAACCAATATACTTTCTGTTGCAGAAAGACGTATTGCTTTAAGCTGCTCATCGGTATATTCAATACTATGTTCATCCTCAACCCTTTGCAAAAGTTCATCAAGATCCAATATGTCTTTTTTGGGCATAACCTCGCTTAGAATTTTTAGTTTTCTGCACACGAATTGCTCTGCTTTATAAAAGGCAGCTAAATAAACCCTGGTTTCATCAGCGGTTTTTTCAATATAAATACTTTCTTCGAAAATCAGCTTTGACAATGTGTTCTCCACAACTTCAGGCGAAATGTTTAACAGTTTTGACGCGTATGAGACCAAAACATCGGAAGGCAGGTATACATGACCGTTTTGCACCGCCTTTGACAATGCATAATGAATTCCGCTTGCAACACGGAATTCCGATTGGCTGTCAATTCCCAGGGAAATAGCAACCCGGTCCGCAATTTTAAACCCGATATTTATATCTTCGTCTGTTAACCGGTATGGATTTTTCGTTATTTCGTTGACCGATTCGCTGCCAAACTTCTTCCATACCTTTATCGAATACGTGGCTGATATTCCGAATTTCTGAAGGAACATAACAATCTGGCGTATCTGCTCCCGTTCCATGAAAGCCTGTCCAATCCGTAAAGCTTTTTCTGCACTAATGCCCTTTATTTCAGACAGGCGCAACGGTTCAAACTGTAAAACCCTCAGGGTATCATTCCCAAATTTATCAATGATTTTTTTAGCTGTAATTTCACCAATTCCTTTAATAATACCTGACGAAAGATATTTAAATATTGAATCGGTTGTTGTTGGCAGACTCCTTTCATAAGTTTCAACTTTCAATTGCTCTCCATAATCCTGGTGTACCGTCCAGTTTCCATTTACAATAATTGTCTCACCAACAGCAAGACCCGGCATATATCCCACAATGGTTATCAGCCGGCGTCCCGAACGCACATCACAAACAGTGTACCAATTGTCTTTATTGCAAAATATAATATCTTCTACAATTCCTTCAATTTGCTCCAAAAAATCCTCTCCGTAACAGGGTTGCTAACCATTAGAAACCCTTTCTCTTTCGCTTATTTTTTGTTTTTCATCTTTAATTCTACCCCAATTCAGATTATCCATCAATACCAGGCGCGGGTACTGGGCGCAAAGCTTCTCTACAAGTTTTCTGTTAGGATCATCTTCTTCAAGTTTTATATACAGAAACCCATCGGTTCCTATTTTTTCAGTAACCTCATTTAGAAAGATGGAACGTATTTTCCCTTCAAGACCTTCATCTCCGGGGTAGGGATAAAGGCATAGTCTCCCGCCACATGAGCTGCAGCCCACCTTTATTTTTCCTATGATATCGTTTATTAAATTAATAAACCCGTAAATTGCAAATAACGATATTATTATATATACAACCATGGTTTCACTACCATAATATTTATTCATTTTATACTATGCAGTATTTGATTTTTTGCTATTGATGAGGCATAATATAAAGGGAGGTTTTTTAAATTTATCTAATATTTGCATATTGAGCATAAGTGGGGTAAGTTATGAAGAAGGTCACTCTTGATAAGCTCGAGCCGGGAATGAAACTGGCAAAAGACATTATTCTTGATGACGGCCGTTTTCTTCTGCTTAAGGGTTTTACATTAAAAGAACGTTATCTGGAAAAAATCCGTCTATATGACATTCCTTATGTATATGTGGAAAATGAAATTGAAAAGATTGAATATTTTAGTGAAGAAGTAATTTATTCCGAAACATATCACACTGTCAAAAATGTTATGAAGGCCGTCCGCAAAGGCGATGATGTTGATGTTGGCTCTATAAAGGAAACAGTTTCGGAAATTGTCCAAAGTATAATTAATAACGATAATGTTTTTATGAAGCTTACAGGCATTCGTGACATTGACAATTATACCTATTTACATTCGGTTGATGTATGCATATATTCATTAATTGCGGGAAAAACCATGAACCTTTCAGCAGAAGAACTGAATAACCTTGCTTTGGGAGCTATACTGCATGATATCGGAAAGTGTAAAATACCTCTGAATATTCTGAATAAACCTGCAAGGCTGACCGAGAGCGAATATGAACTAATAAAAAAGCACTCTGAGTACGGTTATGAAATTGTAAAAAGAACTCCGGGACTTAATGATGAGATAGCAAATATTGTCCTTCACCATCACGAGCATTGGGACGGCGATGGATATCCTCATGGGTTAAAAGGTGATGAAATTGATTTACTGTCCCGTATTGTTGCAATTGCCGATGTCTATGATGCCCTGACAGCAGACCGGGTTTACAGAAAAAGATTCATGCCCCACGAAGCAGCCGAGTATATTATTGCGAATTCCGGAACCCAGTTTGATTCCCAAATCATAAGAGTATTTATAGACAGTATAGCCGTTTATCCGGCGGACATTATAGTCATGCTCAACACCGGTGAAATCGCCAGAGTGGTGGAATCGAAAGGCCCTCCCTCCATTCGTCCAAAGGTAATGGTTATTGCTCGTAAGAAAGGGCCTCCGGTATTTGAACCCTATCTGATAGACTTAGCGAAAAATCCTGGAATTTCTATCGTTGATATAATAAGTTAGATTCCTGCTGCACGCCTCATAGCCTCGGCTTTATCGGTCTTTTCCCAGGTAAAATCTTCATCTTCACGGCCAAAATGCCCGTATGCAGCTGTTTTTCGATATATCGGACGTCTTAACCTTAGATCCCTGATTATTGCATCCGGACTAAGATCAAAATGTTCATTTATTATTTTCAGTATTTTTTCATCATCAACCTTTCCTGTACCAAAGGTATCCACCATAATTGATACAGGACGGGCAACACCTATAGCGTAAGCAATCTGGACTTCACAACGGGAAGCCAGCCCTGCCGCGACTACATTTTTAGCCACATACCTCGCAGCATAAGCACCTGATCTGTCTACCTTTGTAGGATCCTTTCCTGAAAACGCCCCTCCGCCGTGACGGCCCATTCCACCATAGGTATCTACTATGATCTTTCTGCCTGTGAGGCCAGAATCGCCCTGTGGGCCCCCTACAACAAACCTTCCGGTGGGATTAATGAAATATTTGGTTTTTTCATCGAGCAAATTACCAGGAATCACAGGTTTTATTACGTGTTCCAAGATATCTTTTTTTATGGTTTGATAATCCACGTCCAGGCCATGCTGAGCTGAAACAACCACTGCATCCACCCGAACGGGTTTGCTGTCTTTATATTCAACCGTTACCTGGGATTTGCCATCGGGCCTTAAATAGGTTAAAATACCCTGTCTTCGTACATCTGTAAGTTTCCTTGCCAGTTTGTGGGCTAAAGAAATAGGCATTGGCATAAGCTCCGGGGTTTCATCGCAGGCATAACCAAACACCATTCCCTGATCTCCGGCGCCTGTAGTTCCTGCGTTATTATAATGGTCTGTGTGGTCTCTGTATTCCAACGCTTTGTTAACACCCAATGCGATATCCGGGGACTGTTCATCTATAGAGGTTATTACAGAGCAAGTATCACAATCAAAGCCATATTTAGCTCTGTCGTAGCCAATGTCGCGGACAGTATCCCTTACTATTTTGGGAATGTCTACATAACACGATGTTGTAATTTCACCCATAACAAACACCAGCCCTGTTGTTACGGCAGTTTCGCATGCAACCCTCGCCATAGGGTCTTCGGAAATAATAGCATCAAGTATTGCATCGGATATGTTATCGCAAATTTTATCGGGATGACCTTCTGTTACCGATTCTGATGTAAAAAGTACTTTCGACATAAAACCAACTCCCTTGTATATATTTTCTGGTAATACGAAATTATTCTGTCCAGGAAATTAACCCTTTAGCATGAAAGGAAGCTAATAAAAGAAAAATCTCTTCAATGAAGAGATTTGCCTGACTCCTCATCTCTCAGGATTAATCCTGCAGGAATTGGCACCGTGCAAATGCCGGTTGCCGGGTTTCATAGGGCCCGATCCCTCCACCTCTCTTGATAAGGAAAACAATATTTATTATTGTTGTAAAATTATATCTGCTGTTTATATAATAGCATACCATTGGTTGGAAATCAAGATTTTAAGTTATGCGACACAGTTCAGTTAATAGCAGGGAAATGAAAAGGCTGTGTAGATATTGTGCAATGCAGAAAATTTATAGGGGAATGCAGCTGCCTCTCAGGAAGCAGGTGATTCGGATGCCTTTAGCGGCGCAGAGCAGCACACCCCAAAGCCTTGCTGCATTCCTGCGGATTATTTTCACATACAAGGAGCGGATGTCCGTAGCGGTTTTGTTGTTCAGGGAGCCAAAGCTCCCGAAGCAGGACCCGCGGACAGGGAATTTATTTAATAAGCTCATTAATAATATTAATGGGGTTTGTATTTCACAAACCCCCCGTCATTATTCCTGTTCAAACATATCCTTGCCAACACCGCAATCCGGGCAAACCCAATCATCAGGTATATCCTCAAAAGCTGTTCCGGGTTCCACACCGTTATCCGGATCCCCTACTTCCGGATCGTAGACATAACCACAAACAGTACAAACCCACTTTTCCATAAACAAACACTCCTTTCACTACATTTAAATATACCACGTATTTTTCCTGTATAACAACTATATTTTTTGAAATTATTACTGTGTAACAGAACACTATTGTATATACGGATTTAGAATTTTCTCGTTATGGCGATGATATTTCCATAAAGCGTACTGCAAACCGTCAGCTATGGTCTCACTCATTTTCATAACAAGACTTAATCTGGTATTTTGCAGAACCACAAAATCCATGAAACCACCATGATTAACAATACCTGTAATATGAATGTCACCCGTTTCAGGCAAATCCTTTTTAAGCCCTGAACCTGGTTTCAAAGGCCCTTTACCTATTGTGATATATCCTATGTTTCCATGTGTTCCCAGGCAGGCATCCACTGCTATTATGAAATTATCGGGGATTTCTGAATTTATTCTTTCCAGGGTCTCACAAAGATTCACTGCATGAACAGGCTGGTCAAGTGTTCCAACAACCGTTGCGCTTAATGTGTGATACCGGCTTAGTCTGTATCCCACCAAAGGGCCAAGAGAATCCCCTGTAGATCTGTCGGTACCAATGCACAAAATAACAATTCTTTTATTAATACTAACTTTGTTCAGATACTTTAGTACGGCCCTGGATACTTCCAAAACAGCAGTACTTCTGAAAACATCAATAAAATCCTTCAAAACGGTTTCCCCTTTGCTTGAATTGCTTAAACAACCAATCATCCCAATAAGGCGGATAATTTTAATTTAGCTATTTAATGATTATTCCCCTGTGTGGTATTC
This sequence comes from Clostridiaceae bacterium, assembly GCA_012521105.1. Taxonomy (GTDB): domain Bacteria; phylum Bacillota; class Clostridia; order DSM-8532; family DSM-8532; genus Thermoclostridium. Next base: position 56,233 of record JAAYNA010000149.1, on the reverse strand, counting down.
TTATGCATTTTAGCTGCAATATTCTGGAAATAAATAGCCCGATATAAACCCGTAACATTTTATTAACAATGTCGAAATGGTAATTTTCGTTGCGGCTGTTAGTACTTTATGTTAATATATGTTTATAGAATAAAGGGCAGGCAGGTTACGTATGTTTTCACCCTATTTTCGCTCTAAGAATTCAAGTTTTAAGTTCATTCTGGATATACTGGACGGCATGGACGACTGGGTCCGCGTGGTAGATAGAAACAATACGGTTATTTTCATTAACCGCTCCATGGAAAAAGATTTGGGCGTATATGATCTTGCGGGGAAAAAATGCTTTGAAATTATGGGATGTGGTGAACCCTGCGAGAATTGTATAGCTAATAAAGCCGTTTTCGAAGGAAAATCCTTTAAAAAGGAAGAAGTATTTAATGATAGAATCTTTTCGGTAATGAGTTCCCCTATTATAGCTGATGACGGTAGTATTAATTATGCCGTTGAGGTTTTGCGTGATATTACAAAGGAAAAGGAAATGGAAAGAGAAATTATTAAGCAGAACCTTAAGCTTCAGCATGATCTTGAGATGGCCAAAAAATTGCAGATGCAGCTTTTACCCCGGGATGTGAAACTGCCATGCCTGGATTTTGCCTATTCATACCAGCCATGTGATGATTTAAGTGGCGATATGGTGAATATTTTCCAGGTTGACAAAGAGCGTATTGGAATTTATATCGCAGACGTATCGGGTCATGGTGTGTCTGCTTCAATGCTTACAATTTTTATAATATCTACATTGAATAAAAAGAACCATTCACCATCACGGGCTCTTTACCGCCTGTTTAAACAATACAATTCCGGTGATTTTGACAAGGATTCTTATATTACTGTGTTCTATGGAATATACAATATTCGTACCCGCACTTTTACCTATTCCAATGCGGGACATAACTGCGCTCCTATTATTATAGGCCAAAACAGCGTTAAAAAGCTGTACATGCCAGGTATACCAATAAGCAACTGGGTTGATAACCCCAAATATTACGACTCAACAATACAACTTAACGAGGGAGACAAGCTTTTTCTGTATACCGACGGTGTAACCGATCAATGGCTTGAGGAACCCGGAAAAATCACATCTGACGATCATATATTGGAGATATTGCGTGATGAGCGTATTGATTTGAAGACAGCGCTGAACAAGATTTGCAGATATGTATATACCCGTCTTTATCGGATAGGTACCAGGCAAAAAGATGATATAACCATGGCTTTAGTTCAACCTGTCCACTCAAAAGACTGTTAATACCAATCTTATATAACTGGCTTTAAAAATACCTTTTTGTCCGGGTAAATTTTTACTCTTTACAAGGGAACATTTGTTCGGTTATAATGTGGTTATGAATTTAAACCGTGCTTATGGGTTTAGCAGGCAGTATCCCACGTTAAACCTATTTCTACAGGAACACTGAAGGATGGTTTTAAATGAAAATTCTTATGAGACCGGTGGATATGATTTGCTACACAACAAAAGATGGGGCTATCTCACCGATTAAATTCCGTATCAGCGATGACCAGAAGGAAAATAGGGTGATTCGAATAGACAGAATTATATCCCGTAAAGAGGAAAAGCTTGCCGGGAATCGCATGCTGGTCTTTACAGTACAAAGCGTAATTAATGGTATCGAGTGCCTGTATGAAATGAAATATGAAATCAGTACATGCAAATGGTTTCTTTACAAAATTTAATTTACTTCTCCAAGGTTAACATAATATCATGAAATATTTCCTTTTCTCGGATATCGGGTAAAGGTTCAAGCATTGTATGAGCTTTTTGAAGATAACGGTCAATCCAGGCACGGGTATCGTCTATGCCTCCCAAACTGATGATCTCATCTATTATTTTTTTAATATCGGCAGTTTTTATTGTTTCAGCCGACATTATCTTACGGGCATTTTTAGCAAAAGTGGCATTTTTTCTTAAAGCCAGGATAAAGGGTATGGTGATTATCCCTTCTTTAATATCGTTTCCTTTTGGCTTGCCTGTTTCTTTAGTATCCCCTACCAGATCCAATATATCATCATACATTTGAAAGGCCATACCAAAATAAAATCCGAACTTTATAAGGTTTTTCTGAGAATTTTCATCGCACCCCGAAAGAAAAGCGCCTTCCCCACATGAAAAGGCAAATAGTGCCGAAGTTTTTCTGCCAATCCTTTTTAAATAGGTAACAGGGGATACGTCCAGATTAAACCGACTGAAAAACTGCTCAATTTCGGCTTCACATATAGATTTTAAAGCCCTTGCAATCTTTTCAAGCCTGTCCTCGGGCAGTGTTCTTGACAGCAAAAGTACCGACCGTGACAAAAGGTAATCGCCCACATAAACAGACATTTTGTCACCGTACACGCTGTTGATTGTAGGTTTTCCGCGCCTCATACCGGCTTCATCAATGATATCGTCATGCACCAGGGTTGCCATGTGAAGAATTTCAATACCTGCTGCAGCATCATATATTTTATCATTCTGCTGCTTCCCAAAACCCGCTGAAAGTATGCTGAAAGCAGGTCTCAGTCTTTTACCGCCCTTCAAAAGAGTTTGCAAAAGTTCTTCAAGGGGTTTATTTCTGCATTTAAGGTTTTGCTCAATTATAGTTTCAACTTTTCTCAGTTTTCTCTTTATCTCAGGGTAATTATCCCATAGCATCGGCGTTCTCCTTATCACAGGTTATTTATTTTTTTATCCTTAAGGTTTTTAAAAAGAAAAGCCCTGAAAGGGCTTTAACTTGCTAACCTTGTTGATGCTAACATTGTGCAATGGCCGAAACAGCCTCCTCCTTACATTGCACAATATTAAATTATCTTTTCCCTTTAGCCTTTGCCAATGCATCTTTTGCAGCTTCCTGAAATTGTTTCCATGAGCTTGTTGCACCGGTTATTGCATCAACCTTGTCTACTTTTTGGGTTTCCACAAGTTTTTCTGCATATTGTTTGGAATACTCCAGCGCATCCTGAGCCTTTTTATAGTTTTCCTCCCCGGACTCTTTACCATATGATTCATCCTTTAAAGTTCCATCTGCATTATACTGTAAAAATTCAGCAGATGCAATTTTTCCGTCCTTTACTTCGATGCTAACAACTCCGTATGCACCACGGCTGTCGGGTGTGCTTTGACCTTCATAGTTTCCGTCTTCCAGTTTTGCTCCACATGCAGTTAATGCAACAACCAATAAAACCAGGACTATAGAAATAGTAAGTTTTTTCAACGCCATCACTCCTATTAACAAATATTATAATTTTATGTTATACCCAAAAAGGATAGAACAAAACCAGAAAATAATAAAGTATATTGTTCAATAATATATTATTGAATATAATAGCATTATAATACATGTCGCCATTGATAAGTCAATTATTGACTTCGATAGTTTTTGATATATTTCATAAATAGGTGGTAAACATATAAGTGACTTTACTGACCACCTATTGAAGTGGTGACATATTGGAGGTGTCCGGATGTCTTACAAGGTTGTTGTCATTGGAGCAGGGTATGCAGGTGTTGAGGCTGCTTTGACTTTACACAAAAAAAAGAAAAAAGGCGACGATATCGAAATAACACTTATTGATAAGAATCCGTATCATACATTCTTAACCGAACTTCACGAGGTAGCAGGAAACCGGGTTGATGATGAAACTGTTACCGTTCCCCTCTATAAAATTTTTCGCTATACCGATGTTCGTGTAATACAGGATGAAATAAAAAACTTTGACTTTGAACATAAAAAGGTTTCCTCAGACAGATGCGAGTATTGCTACGATTATTTAATTATTGCTGCGGGAAGCAGCCCAAACTACTATGGTATACCAGGCATGAAGGAGAATTCCTTTCCCCTTTGGTCCCTTGATGATGCCATACGAATCCGTGACCATATAAGAGATTGCTTTTTAAAAGCTTCCCAGGAAGAAGATCCGGAACTTAAGAAGAAACTTTTAACAATTGTGGTGGGTGGCGGCGGTTTTACAGGGGTTGAAGCCATAGGCGAAATTGCTGTATGGGTTAAATCCTTATGCCGTGAGTATGAAATAGACAGGTCCGAAGTAAGCCTTCACCTTATTGAAGCACTACCGGATATACTGCATATAATGAAAGAAAAAAACCGCAGGAAGGCAACAAGATATCTTCAAAACAAGCTTAAAGTAGATGTCAGGACAAATACTACTATAACCAGCCTTGATGGCGATAAATTGCAGTTTGAAAACGGTGACAGTATTAATGCTTCCACAGTTATATGGACTGCAGGTGTTAAAGCCTGTAATGTGACTAGTACAATGGACCTTCCAAAAGGGGAGGCTTGCCGCATTGAAGTGGATGAATACACTTCGGTTAAAGGTTTTGATAACGTATATGCTATAGGTGACATAGCACTGTTTAATCACGAAGGCCATGCACTGCCTGCAATGGTTGAAACAGCTTTACAAACCGGAAAGACTGCGGCAAATAATATTCTTAATTCTGTCCGTGGGAAAGAGAAGAAGAAGCTTGAACCAAAATACCACGGTATAATGGTGTCGGTGGGCAGTTTCTTTGCCGTTGCTGAAATTATGGGGGTTTCCCTTAACAGGCTTTTTGCAATTATTATGAAACACCTTGTTAATATGCATTATTATTTTGGAATTGGCGGTTTTGAGCTAGTTTTCAGTTATCTGAAATACGAATTCCTGTACAAACGTCAGGACAAGCCATTACTTGAAGCCTTTATTACTAAAAAGACCATGCTGGTGTGGCTTGTTCCGTTAAGAATCTTTATCGGCTATTACTGGCTTATGGAAGGGCTGAAGAAGGCATGGGACGGATGGTTTGTAATTGAGATGCTTGCCGGAAGAGCACCCGATGCCCAGGCAACCGCCTCCCTGACAGAGGAAGGCCAGAAAGTATTCCGTATAGTTACGGAAAATACTCCCTTATGGTACGAATGGGTTACTGAAACCTTTATCCTTCCATACCCAATGCTTTTCCAGTACCTGATTGTAATAGCCGAAATAGGTTTAGGGCTCGCATTTATTACCGGGACCTTCACCATTCCCGCTGCTGTTGTGGGGCTTGGCCTGAATGTTAATTTTCTTTTATCCACAGGAATGTACCCTGAAACCTATTGGTTAATCCCTGCCCAAATAGCCATGTTCCAGGATGCGGGAAAATCCTTTGGTGTGGACTATTATTTAATGCCATACCTGATGAGGCAATGGAGGTATTTTGTAAGAAACAGAAAGATAAAGCTGAATCTGTTCAGATAATAACAAAAGCTTTATGAACCGTGCCTCTTTCGGTGCCTTGTATAGACAGAGCTTACAAGCCAGTATACTAAAAGCCCAATACCCGCCCCAAAACTGTCGATAAGAACATCGGTTATTTGTGCACTGCGCCCGGGGACATAACTTTGGTGTATTTCATCAGAGACTGCATAAATTACGCAAAGAAAAGAAGATAATACCAGGCTTAATTTCACAGTATTACCACATCTTCTGAATGCGTTCATTGCCAGAAGGCCTAATACCAGGTAAGAAAAGAAATGGGCGTTTTTTCTTATTATATGATTCAGACTGCGTGTATCTATTTCAGCTTTTGGGGCTACCTGTTCCACCGCTTTAATAACAACTTCAGTTACACCTGTACTCAACTGATTTGATTGCTCTGCAATCTGCCCGGATAAGTTAAAAATAACCGCCATCCATATTACAACAGCCAGCCATGATATTAATCTATGCATGAATTCTATGTCCTTTATGTTTAATCTGTTTAAATAAGAAATAAATATTTACCGTCAATTGTATCAATTAATTACTGGTTTGTATATACCATTTATTTACAATATATTATCAATTTATTGTCTAAATTATGTAGATAAAGTGCAATGCCGGAAAAAAACTCCGGTCTTTAATTTCTTTTAACCTGCGGTAACTTTACGCAATCATTTACAATCAGGGCATAAGCCGTATATTTCAAGTCTATGTCCTGTTAATTCAAAACCCTGCTTACTGCACATTGCTTTTGCATATTTATCGTCTATTGGGCAATCTTCTATGGATACCATCCGGTTGCAGCCGGCGCATACAAGATGGTGTTTATGCTCCGTTCTTTTATATTCGTACCGGGATTTATTATCATCCAGCAATGTGGTTTTTATAATCAGCCCATTTTTTATAAAAGCTTCCATGGTCCTGTATACCGTTGAAAGATTTACAGATGACAGCATACTTCGTAAACCGGTAAATACCTCCTCAACAGTCATCGGGATTTCCGCATCATCCAGTATCTTAAGAACTTTAATTCTGACATCGGTAACTCTTAGCCCTTTCTGTGCCAGTATGTTGCGGTAAACATCCTTTTCCGACAATTCAATCATCCCCTTATATAAGCTAAGCTCCTTTTTTTACTATTCCCTTAAAGTTTTTAGTTAACAGTGTTATTATTAGCGAGATAACACCTGTCATAACAATTGTTCCTCCTGGTTTTAGGTTAAAATAAAACGAAAGGAACAGGCCCAGCACAACATAAAAAATTGAAAATAAAACTGAAAAAATAACTGTTTGCCTATAGCTTTTTGCTATCTGCATTGAAACTGCAACGGGAAGTACCATCATTGAAGAAACCACAAGCGCTCCTACCACTCGTGAGGATATTGAAATTGTTACAGCAGTTAAAACAGTGAAAACAATGGTTACAGGCTGCACGGGTATGCCCGCAAGCCGTGCAGATTCCTCATCAAAAGTGATGTAAAACAAAGCCCTGTAAAGTAACAGAAATATCGCTAATACAACAATCGAAAGAACTATTATCAGGTATTTCTCAAATGGGCTTATTGCCACAAGGCTGCCAAAAAGAAAACTGTTAAAATTTGCGCTTGTTACAAACCCCGAAAGTATTGCTGCAAGGCCAATACCAACAGACATTATAACCGCTGTTGAGATTTCACCGTATTTAGGTATTGATTTACGTATTCTCTCAATACATAGAGAGGCGGCTACAGCAAAGACTACCGCACTTAGGATGGGGTTAATGCCAAAAACCAGCCCCGCAGCCACCCCGGCAAGCGATACATGTGATAATGCATCCCCCATTATTGACAGCCGTCTCAGTACAACAACAACACCTATGCATGGAATTATAATTCCAATTAAAATGCCAGCAATAAAGGCGTTGATCATAAAATCATATTGAAATATTTCTAGCATTCTTCACACCCCACTTGCCTCATATGGCCGCAGTTTTGGCATTGGTGACTGTGAATTTGCACCCGATAACCGTAAACTTCGGAAAAAAACTCATCGGTCACAGGCTCATTTATATCATGCACAGTAACACCCGCTTCCCCCAGACATATCAGTTTATTTGCATGCACTGTAATTGCCCCTATATCATGAGTTACCATTATTATTGTGATTCCCAGCTCCTCGTTAAGTCTTGCCAGAAGACAATACAAAGCTTCTTCTGATTTTGCATCAATTCCTACAGTGGGCTCGTCCAGAAACATTATTTCAGGCTCTGTGATCAATACCCGGGCAATAAAAACTCTTTGCTGCTGCCCGCCTGAAAGCCTGCCAATTAATTTATTCCCATAGTCCTGCATACCAACCTTTTTTAAAGCGCTATAAACCCTCTGATCATAATCTGCGGGTTTTTTTCTGAAAATCCCGGTATTAGCCAGCAAACTGGCACCAACAATTTCGTTTACTGTGGCCGGGAAATCGCCATTAAACTCACCGGCTTTTTGCGAAACATACCCTATTTTTGTCCACCCGTCAAATTTTTTAATATCTTTTCCAATAATTTTTATTTGCCCTTTTTCGGGGATAAGAATTTTTAACATGAGCTTGACCAAAGTGCTTTTACCTGAACCATTAGGGCCAATAATACCAACAAAATCACCCTTATCAACTGTAAAATTCACATTCTTCAGTATGTAGTTTCCCTGATAAGCAAACGACAGATTTTCAACTTCCAGTATACGCACAAATATTCCTCCTACCGTAAGGCATCTGACAAAGCCTTCAGGTTTTCCTCCATTATTGAAAAATAATCTTTTCCTGCTTCTAAGTCTTCGGCACTTATTCCCTCAAGAGGACTTAAAACTGCAGTACGTGCACCTGTTTCTCTGGCAACTGCATCCACAACCTTGGAGCTGGAAAGACCGTCGAAAAAAATAACACTTACATCATGTTTCCTAATAAAATCAATAATCTCGGCCATCCTCGCAGGGGTGGGCTCTGAATCACTTGCAATACCTTCTAATGAGAACTGCTCCAGGCCGTATGCACTGCATAAATACCCGTAAGCTGCGTGGGAAACCACTATTTCTTTTCGTGAAAAAGAGGCCGCAGCTTCTTTGTACTTTTTATCCAGCTCATCAAGTTTTTCTGCATAGAAATTATAGTTTTCTTCATAATACCGGCTGTTTTCACGATCAACCTGAACCAGAGCGTCTTTAATGACCTTCATCTGTATTTTGGCATTTCTCGGGTTAAGCCAGACATGCGGATCATACTCATGGCTATGATGGGAATGCTCAGTTTCATGTGTTAAAGCCTCCTCCTGGTGCACATGAGCATGGACCGGCTTTTCAAAGCTTATCCCCTTCGATGTTTCCACTGTTATAAGTTTATCATTTTTTATTGATTCAATTACTTTATCAACCCAGCCTTCCATACCCGCGCCGTTATAAATAAACAGATCTGCCCCTGATAAACCTGCAATATCCCTGGGGCTTGGCTCCCAATCGTGGGGCTCCATTCCCGATGGAATCATATTCACAACATTTACTTTGTCTCCACCTATTTTCAAAGCAAAATCATACATTGTATAGAAACTTGTATAAACGGTAATTTTACCGTTTTCGCCCTTCACATTGTTTGAACTGCAGGAACTAAGTATTGTGAGAATCGCAAGCATTAGTATAAAAACTGCAGAAACAATCTGCCTCTTATCATGACTGTATTTTTTAGTTTTTAAAATATTTATTCGGCCGTTATAAATTTCGCCGTAAATGAAGTTTTTTCGCTCACATTCTTTAATGTGCATGGTACCTTTCCTCCAAGCTTATTGCAAATGCAAAGCATTTGCATTTATATTATATAATATTTTACCCATAAAGCTAATATTTTATTCGCTTAATTTTAAGATTTTGTATGAACTCCCGTTTTTTTATAATGGAGTGCATTAATTTTGTTGATTTAAAATAAAAGAAAAGACGCCCACGGTATAAATTTTATTACCTGTGAGCGTCTTAACAGATTTATATTTATCTGTTAGGGGGGGGGTAGACTAACACTTAAGGAACTAAATGAGGAGTTTTAGCTTTTTATTTTTAAATATACTACTCATAAAATTTTGCTGAACTTACCATTTCCGTTTCTTCAACCACTTCACCGTCAACATATACATATCCAGTTGCAACAGAGCGGTATAAATATCCCTTATTTACATACCAGGTTCCACCTGCACCAACACTGATGGTATCCTCCTCAGTACTTGACCAGGTTTTTAGTGTTTTCCATGAGTAGCTCTTAGGGTTATACTGTTGAAGTTTAACTTCCACCTTTAACTTATCAGCATCAAAGGCGTTCATTAAAGCTTCTGCTGTAGCCTTACCATACCTGTTAATGTCAAAATGATGTGCCATTACAGCAATGTAAGTATACATAGGTCTGATGACCATTTCGTCGTCCACCGAATCTTTCTGTACGGCATAAGCAGGTACTGAAATCATCGACAGGATAAGGCAAAGAATTAAACCAATTTTAAATAATTTTTTCATATTACCACCTCCTTACCAATAAAACAAATGAAGGTGATATTTTGTTACACTGTTTTTAAAATTTTTTATTTTTTTTCTAAACTTTCTGCAATAATTTGCAATTTTTCTGCTTCCAGTCTTGATACTAAATAAAAACTAAACTCTTCATTATTCCAGAACAATATGTTCCTTTCTTCTTTTTCGGTAAGAACGGCTTTTCTGTTGTTAATTACCAATTCCGTCTTTATCCCATCTTCGGTATCTAGATTGAAATCAGTTTCATTTGGGGCTTGAGAAAAAACAATGTACTCATTGTTCTCATTTATAAAATTAATTTCTTTGATTTCCTCTACTTCTCTTATACTCGCTACATAAAAACCTTCAGGCATATAAGTCGGGAAATAGTAATTTTCCCATTCAATGGTTACGTTTTCAGTTGACTCGTGTCTAATCCTCACTCTTGAATATTCATTGTGCTCGGTGGAAAGTAAATTATACACCTGTGTTCTGAATGCTTCCACGCTAAGCGTAAGTGTAGTTATAGAAACAAACAGTACAAGAAGAATAGCAGCAGTCTTGGAAGAGATACTCTTTGCTTTTTTTATAAACTTTCTTTGTTTTTCTTTCTTTTTAACATTATTAATATACCGATCAAACCAGTCATCCAGGCTTTGTGGGATATCAATATTGTCTATTTCAATTTTTCTGCTGTCTATGTCCGCACATATGTTATCTAAATGGTATTCGCCAACATAATCGTAAAAGGCAGACAACAGTTTTTTCTGTTTTATATGATTTTTATTCTGGTGTCTGTTGTTCATAATACTCACCTTTCATTATCTCGTGTAAAGCTTTTCTTGCACGATGTAATTTCACCCTTACATTCCCTTCGGATGTATTCAGTAAATAGGCTATCTCTTCAATAGAAAGCTGATATGTATATCTTAAAACCAAGACATCTGCGTATTCGGGATTTATTAATGCCAGTTTTCTGGCAACCCATTCGGCATTTTCAATCTTCAGCATGTATTCTTCCGGGTGTATGTAATCATCATTCAGATTCATTAGCTTTTCCATATGAATTTCTGACAATCTCCTTTTTTTATTATAAACATTGATGGCAATGTTTCTAACTATAATAACAAGAAAGGCTTTTGTTTTGTTACACTTTATATCTTCAATTTTATCTATATGATCACATATTTTTATTATTGCGGTGTGAACCACATCCTCTGCTTCATGATAATCTTTTAAAATGCAGTAGGCTGTATAAAATAAAAGTTTTCGGTACATCCTGTACATTTCTTCAATTTTATGCCTGGTAAAATCATCATCGATTACAATACCAAAAATAAACATAACTCTGTCTCCTATATACCTGGTAAAGACTATTGTATGTATAAAGTAACACTAATCTACATAATATGTCAATCTAGCTATATTTACCCGATTTTGCATTTGATAATCAATTGGTTTGTATGGAATGGTACACCAATGAGCGTCAAATGAAGTTTACAACCAACCATTTCAATGGTAATTTTTTCACAGACCTGTTTTAGAGAGCATAAATTATTTCCTAAGAATTGAACGGTACACTCTGATTCCACCCTGTTTCTTTACATCCTCTACATTACCAAAAGTATCTTCCATTACTTTTTTATAGGTTGAACCGCCCTTGTTGTGGAAGGCAACAAGCCATAATGCCCCGTTTTGCTCCAAATGTTCCGCAGCCTCATGTATTAGTTGGTTAACTACCTTTTTACCGGCTGTAATGGGTGGGTTTGTTACTATATCGTCAAAACGGCTGTTACCAACACCTTCATAAAGATTACCTTTAACTGTTTTTACCCATAGATTATTTCTTTCTGCGTTTTTCTGTGCATACAAGACAGCCCGTTCATTTATATCGGTTAATGTCACAATCAGTTGGGGATACAAAGCTTTTAAGAACAAACCTATTGCCCCGTAACCACAACCCATATCCAGCACTGTATGACCATGGGGTTTAAAGGTTTCAATTAAAAGACGGGACGCTTTATCGATACGGTTTTCAAAAGCAAATACACCGCTTACCGAAACAAATTCCAGGGTTTTATTTTTGTATGTTTCTCTGAATACCTTTTCTTTAATTTCAGAAGTGGGTTTTTCACTGTAATAATGTTCATTCATCGCTTTTCTCCCTGTCCTGTAAGTATTTTTTCAGAGCCTGATACCCCGGGTGTTTTCTTACATTTTCAAGATCTTCATCCTTCTCGGCATAGCTTAGAAATTCTGGATTCAGTTTGGCTGCTCGAACTACATCAAGAAATGCTTCATCAACATTTCCCGCCATAGCTAAAAAACAGGCCCGGTTATAGTACAAAAAGGGCGCTCCCGGGTTGCACCGGATACCTTCACTAATAACTATTATAGCCCTGTCCAGCTCTTTTTCTTCTTTGTATAAAAGAGAAAGGTTTAAAAAACTGTATGGATACCTGCTGTACCCTCTGATGGATTCCCAGTAACATTCCTGTGCCTTCTGTTCGTATCCCATTTTGGCAAATACCACGCCCATATTGAATAATACCTTGTGGTGCCTGGGGATAATCTCCAATGCCTTTCGAAAATAATGCAATGCTTCAACATTCATACCCAGTTCTTCACATATCGAACCTGCGTTATTATGTGCCCAGAAGTTTGTAGGGTTCAAAGCAATAACCTTCTTATAGCAATCAAGCGCTGCGTTTTTATCGTCAAGCTCATATAATGAGTTGGCCATAAAAAACCATGCTGGTACAAAATCGGGATTAACATTTATAGCCTTTTTGAACCATTTAATTGCATCCTGGTACCGCTTTTTGTTGTCATATAGTATTGCAATGCCATAATATGCTCTTGGGTCATCGGGGTATATTTTTATATTTTTATAATATATTCTGGCTGCACGAAAAACCCTGCCCATCTGTTCATATAACAAAGCCAGGTTAAGAGAATACTTCAGGGATTTACCGTCTCTTATAAAATTAACAGACCACATAATGCAAAACTTTGCATATAATATAATCTTATTCATACCCACTATTCTCGCCTTTTAGCGTTTTAAATCCTACCGCCTTTTATTATATTACTATATATTATAACAGGGCTCAAAAGTATCCTCCACCTCTTACATTACAGGTGACGGATACCTGTTTCCCACAACAGGCTGAGAGTCTAAATTTCCTGTTTGGTCGAAACGGTATGTTGAAATTGCCAAAGTCCTTCTTGCAGCTTAATTATTTCCCGGTAAATTACATCATAAAACTGGTTGTATTGGTTAACAGCAAATATAGTTTGGTATAAATAATCTAAATAAAAAATGTTGATAATATAAAAAGAATATAAAACATAATCAGAAATATGTTAATGTTTCTATCAACTTTGGTATAAACCAGTTCCTTCATTCTTGTACGCCCAATGTCACCGCGGTAGCACCTTGATTCCATTGCAGTCGCCAGTTCTTCGGCCCTTTTAAATGCATTGACAAAAAGCGGTATCAGAACGGGTATAAAGCTTTTAGCCTTTTCAATGAAGTTTCCTGTATCAAAATCCGCACCCCGAGATGACTGGGCCTTAATAATCCTGTCCGTCTCTTCTAATAATGTCGGAATAAAACGCAAAGCAATTGACATCATCATAGCCATTTCATGAACAGGAACCTTTATTTTTTTAAGGGGTGACAGAAGTTTTTCCAAACCATCGGTCAGTGCAATAGGAGTTGTGGTAAGAGTAAGTATCGAACCTATAATAACCATTAATGAAAGTCTTACTGCGATTATAATAGCCTGTAATATACCTTCAAGGGTAATTCTGAAAGAACCAAAAGAAACCAGCACATTACTTCCCGGGTACGCAAAAATATTTATTGCAGAAGTTATTATAAGGATTATTAACAGAGGCCTTATACCCCTAAGTGTATAGCTTACCGGAACCCCGCAGATTACAAGAATAATCCCCACCAATGCAAGCATCATAACGTAACCGTATATGTTATTTGCAATAAAAAGTGCAATTATTAAAAACATGGTCCAGATTATTTTGGTTCTCGGATCTGCCCGGTGCAGTACTGAGTTTCCCGGGATATACTGACCCATAGTAATGTTTTTAAGCATATCTACCTCTCTGATATTTTTAATATACTTTAACACACAAAAGGCTTTAATCAGTCAATAATTTATTTTGATAGCTTTAATTTATTATAGTAAGCGGATATTATGCAATACAAGGAAGCCCTGTTTTTATCTGTAAATTTATTCTATACCAACCTTACGCTGTCTTATTTTTTCAATACTCTTTTCAGCTCAGCAATTCCCTCTTCTACCGTTAAAATATCCTTTCTGATAAAGGGATTTTTCTTATTCAGGCAGTAAAACAGCTCTGTTATTTGCGGCACATCCAATCCTATACCTGCAAGGTATTCCTTGTTGGAAAATACCTCTCTTGTTTTCCCTGTTAAAACCAGTTCACCATTGTTCATCACTGCCACTCTGTCGCAATAATTTGCAATATCCTCCATTGTATGTGAAACAATAATAATTGTAGTGTTCTTTTCCTTTCGCAGTTTCAATAAAAATTTATATATTTCTTTGCTGCCTGCAGGATCAAGACCGGCAGTAGGTTCGTCAAGCACAAGAATTTCAGGATTCATTGCAATAACGCCGGCAATAGCAACCCTTCTTTTCTGACCACCCGACAACTCGAAGGGTGATCTTTCAAGAACATTTGCAGGTAAACCTGTAATTTCGGCAGCCTCCAGTACACGTTTTTCTATTTCGGTATCAGGAACACCCATTTTTTTAAGTCCAAAGGCAATATCTTTACTGACAGTCTCTTCAAACAGTTGATCCTCCGGATTCTGGAAAATTAAGCCCACTTTCCTTCTTAATTCTTTTAATGCCTTTCCCTTTGGGATAATACCCGAAATATTTATGGTTCCGTCGGTAGGTGTTAAAAGACCATTTAAATGCTGAATAAGCGTTGATTTACCCGAGCCGGTGTGTCCTATAATCCCAAGTATTTCCCCCCTGTATACATCAAGAGAAACATTCTTAAGCGCCTGCTTTTCATACGGTGTGTTGGGCATATATATGTATGACAGGTTCCTGATTTCAATAACTTTCTCTTCTTTCATTACTTTGTCCTGACATTCGGGTGGAAGTTCATGATTTTTAGAAGCAAAACTGAGGTTAGAAAAGATCTCTTTTGCCTCATCAAGCAATATAGGTATTTGCCCGCCATGTATAATTCCTTCTTTAACCGCTTCAATATAGAAGGAAGAAACCTGGGGTATGTCCATACCTGCCTTTCTTAATATCTCGGTTTTTGCAAAAACATTTCTTGGAGTGCCTTCAAGCACAAGCTTTCCACCATCTATTACCATAACCCTGTCAGTCTGTGCAGCTTCATCCATATGATGGGTTATTAATACGACGGTAATGTTTTCTTTCTTATTCAGTTTTTGAAGTATATTCATTACATCCCGACGGCCTGTTGGATCAAGCATTGACGTTGCCTCATCAAGCACAAGGCATTTTGGGTTCATTGCAAGAACACCCGCTATTGCAACCCTCTGCTTCTGACCCCCTGAGAGCATGGAAGGTGAGTGCCTGATATATTTTTGCATATCAACCTTTTCCAGCGATGCTTCAACCCGTTTGCGGATTTCCTCAGGGGCCACCCCAAGATTCTCAGGCCCGAAAGCTACATCCTCTTCTACAGTAGTAGCCACAAGCTGATTATCGGGATTTTGAAAGACCATTCCAAGCTGGCTTCGTATTTCCCATATTAAATCTTCTGCATGGGTGAATTTTCCGAATATGCGAACAGTTCCTGCCTCCGGAATTAGAAGTCCATTCAGATGCTTCGCAAGAGTTGATTTCCCCGAACCATTCCTTCCGACAACAGCAACAAATTCACCCTCATTTATAGAGAAAGATATATTATTTAATGCCCTGGCGGGTTCACTTTCGCCACGGGAAAAATATACATATTCCAAGTCTTTTACGACAATTGCTTTCATTAGCCATACTCCATAAAAGGTTTTGCTATAACAACAGGAGAAATTTATGCGCAGTTTCAAAACTCCGCTTCAACGAAGCGGATGTTATAAAACTCTTCCTAAAACAAAGGAGAACGAACTTCTCCGCTCTCCCCTCTTAATTATTCATTTATTAATTCCAGTATTACCATGTTGGCCCCGTCCCCTCTTCGAGGTCCAATTTTGTACATTCTTGTAAATCCGCTTGTTCTGTTCTTTTCTTTATAACGAGGGGCAATCTCGTCCATCAGCTTATTTGCAAGATTTATATTTTTACCGTCCTCATCTTTAACTCTGTAAAGCCAGGAAATAATAATTCGTCTTGCATGAAGTCTTGAAGGACTGTCTACCGGTTTCATTTCTGTCTTTACTTCTCTCTCAACAACTTCATAACTTCTGTCATTTTTTGATTTCTTTGAAACCGTCATTTTCTTGCCCTTGCTGTCAAGTACCGGCGTACTTATTTTTACCTGTTTTGTTGTAAAATTATCGCACTCCTTCACAGCCAGCGCAATCAACCTGTCTGCAATAGGCGCAACCTCTTTGGCCCTTGCTTCGGTTGTTTCAATTCTACCATATTGTATCAGTGAAGTTACCAGACTTCTCAGCATAGCTTTTCTCTGATCGGTCGGCCTTCCCAGTTTTCTTTGCCAAGCCATTTTGGTTTCCCTCCTTGTGGATTATTGTTAAGCGTCTTCAGACGGGGCCAAAGACAACCCCAGGGCAGCAAGCTTTGTGGTAACTTCTTCAAGGGATTTACGCCCCAGGTTTCTCACTTTCATCATGTCTTCTGCCGTCTTACTGATTAGTTCTTCAACAGTATTAATTCCTGCTCTTTTCAGACAATTGTATGAACGTACCGAAAGATCCAATTCCTCGATTGTCATCTCAAGCACTTTCTCTTTCTTTGTCTCTTCCTTTTCCACCATAATCTCGGCATCTTTAGCGTGCTCGGTTAAATTAATGAACAGGTTTAAATGCTCACTTAATATTTTTGCGCCAAGACTGATTGCTTCGTCGGGCTGGATACTTCCGTTTGTCCATACCTCTATGGTTAATTTATCATAGTCGGTTACCTGGCCTACACGAGTATCTTCCACCGTGTAGTTTACCTTCTTAACAGGTGTATAAATAGAATCGATAGGAATTATACCTATAGGTTGATTCGGTTTCTTATTCTTTTCAGCAGGTACATACCCACGGCCGGTGTCTACCATTAATTCCATGTATAAACGATTATTCCCGCTAATTGTTGCTATATGAAGATCGGGATTCAATATTTCAACATCTGCGTCTGTTTTGATATCCCCAGCTTTAATTTCACCATCGCCTTCATAGTCAATATAAATAATCTTTGTTCCCTCTGAATGAACTTTCAGCGAAAGTTCCTTAATATTCAGTATGATCTCGGTTACATCTTCAACAACACCGGGAATGGTTGAAAACTCGTGTAACACGCCGTCTATTTTGATGGAATTGACCGAAGCTCCCGGAAGTGAAGAAAGTAAAACACGCCTCAGGGAATTTCCCAAAGTAAGCCCATATCCTCTTTCGAGAGGTTCAATAACAAACTTCCCATAGGTGAAGTCTTCCGCCATTTCAACACATTCAATTCTTGGCTTTTCAATTTCTATCATTCAAAGACCCTCCCTGTTACTTTGATTATCAGGCGGTATACACTTTAAATGCATATCCGCGATACGAGGGCAACCGTGAATTCAGTTGCATACAGTATGAGGCTGTATCGGTTACTTCGAGTACAATTCGACAATAAGATGTTCCTGAATTGGCAGATCAATGTCTTCTCTTTCAGGTAAGGAAATAACCCTGCCTTTCATATTCTCCTGGTCAACCTCAAGCCATTTAGGTACAACCTTGCCTCCGGTGACATCCAGTATTTCCTTAAAGCGCTCTATTTTCTTGCTCTTTTCGGCCACCTCTATAACATCACCTTCTTTTATAAGATAAGAAGGTATATTTACCCGCCTGCCATTAACCAGAAAATGTCCATGAGTAACCAGTTGGCGGGATTCATCTCTTGATGTTCCAAAACCCATTCTGTATACTACATTATCCAGACGGCTTTCAAGAATCTGAAGCAAAACCTCACCGGTGATCCCCTTCTTACGAATCGCCATTTCATAATATTTTCTGAACTGGCTTTCCAAAACTCCGTAAAAACGTTTTGCTTTCTGCTTTTCACGAAGCTGAATGCCATATTCGGATAATTTCTTTCTTTGCTGCCCGTGCATACCCGGCGCATAAGGCCTTCTGTCTACAGAGCATTTATTGGAATAGCATCTTTCTCCCTTAAGGAAAAGCTTTTGGCCTTCCCTTCGGCACAGCTTACAAGATGCACCCGTATATCTTGCCATTTGTATTTACACCTCCGATTATATTCACAATTAATTCGGCCCAATATTTCACCATATATTAAATATTTATAATTAATTTGCATAATAATATATAAGGGCCATGCGTTTATAAGATTATCGCCAATATATGTTATTTCTATTCCATTTACTTAAGAAAATATAATCAGCAATAGATTAAACCCTTCTTCTCTTGGGAGGCCTGCAACCATTATGAGGGATAGGAGTAACATCCTTAATCATGTTAACCTCAAGGCCTGCAGCCTGTAGTGCACGTATTGCAGCTTCACGCCCTGAACCAGGACCTTTCACATATACAGAAACGGTTTTCATTCCATGTTCCATAGCTGCTTTAGCTGCTGTTTCTGCTGCCTGCTGCGCTGCAAAAGGTGTGCTTTTCTTTGAACCTCTAAAGCCCAGTCCGCCTGCGCTCGCCCATGAAACTGCATTCCCCTGAACATCAGTAATTGTTACAATGGTATTATTAAAGGAGGAATGAATATGTGCACATCCACGCTCGATATTCTTCTTCTCTCTTCTTTTTCTTGTTCTACGAACAACCTTAGCTGCCATTTAATTACCAACCTCCTACTATTTCTTCTTGTTGGCCACTGTTTTCTTAGGGCCTTTTCTGGTTCTTGCGTTGGTTTTTGTTCTTTGACCACGCACAGGTAATCCCATTCTATGTCTTCTTCCACGGTAACATCCAATTTCCATCAGCCTTTTAATGTTTAAAGCTATGTCTCTTCTGAGATCTCCCTCAACAACATATTCCTTTTCAATGGTCTCTCTTAATTTGCTGATTTCATCGTCAGTTAAATCTCTTACCCGGGTATTGGGATTAATACCTGTCTTATCCAATATCTGCTTTGAACGGGACCTGCCTATGCCAAATATATAGGTCAGCCCTATTTCAACTCTTTTTTCTCTGGGCAGATCAACTCCTGCAATACGAGCCAATGTCTTACACCTCCGAAAGTAATCACTTTTTATATGACTTTTTGTCATCTTAGGTTACTGTTTCTTATGCGTGACATAATTTTGCACAAATGTCAGTGATTATATAATTTTAACGTTTAATATTCTTAATATATTATCTATGTTAAAGGTCCTATAGCAACAAATATACATTTGTTTCAGCCGCGCTATAAGAACCCTTATTTTCTTTCGGGTTCCGGAAATTCCGGAACCATATATGGTTTATATCTTTAGCTACATAGCAAAACAACACGACACAATATTAACCCTGGCGCTGTTTATGCTTAGGGTTGTTACAGATTACCCTTATTCTGCCTTTTCTGCGTATGATTCTGCATTTTTCACATATCTTCTTTACTGAAGGTTTTACTTTCATATCCGACCCTCCCGTCATAGCTGTGCTTAAATTGCTTATTTTTATTTTCCTCTCCAGGTTATACGTCCTCGGGTAAGGTCGTATGGCGACATCTCCACTGTGACCTTATCACCGGGTAAAATCCTGATATAATGCATTCTTAGTTTTCCGGAAATATGAGCAAGGATTTTATGGCCATTTTCAAGTTCAACTCTGAACATTGCATTAGGCATTGCTTCAACAACTTTTCCTTCAACTTCTATTACATCTTCTTTTGCCAAACCGAAACCCTCCTTAATTTTTATAACCTACAATAGATTTCGTATTTTACTTATGGCCTTTTTAATGTCAGCGTTCAATAATGTCTTGCCATTTTTAATAATTTCCACAATGTCTTCAGCCATTAAATCCGTATATTTTAAATGTTTAATTCTTTTCTTTTTAGGCTTTTCAACAGGGCGTAAATCCCCGTCGGAAATTAGTACAAAATCTTCATCCAGTATATCAATAATAATGAAAAGTCTTCCTTTATCCCTACCTGACTTCGAGTATGCAACCCTGCCAATAACAGGATTTGGCCATTCCATTTCAATCATCCTTTTAAGGGCTTAACTATTTTATTTTAAAGTAAGTTAAGCTATTTTTCAAGCTCTTAAAGAAATTTTCTACTCAGTAAGTATTTCTGGTTCGTTCTCGGTAACAGCAACTGTATTTTCGTAATGTGCAGACAGTTTACCATCTTTGGTAACCACTGTCCATTTATTACTTAATACATCAACTGCCCAATGACCTTCATTCACCATGGGCTCTATTGCTAAAGTCATACCCTTTTGAAGTCTGGGCCCTCTCTCCCGTGTAACAAAATTCGGTATTTGAGGTTCTTCATGCATTTCTGTACCAATTCCATGACCAACAAAATCTCTGACTACTGAATATCCATTTTCCTCAACATACTGCTGAATAGCCCTCGAGATGTCTCGTATCCTCTTGCCTTCTCTGGCCATTTCAATGCCTTTAAAAAAGCTTTCCCTGGTAACTGTAATAAGTCTTTTGGCTTCAGGCGACACAGCACCCACTTCATAGGTTCTTGCAGCATCCCCATGATAACCGTTATATATTGCACCGATATCTATACTTACAATGTCTCCTTCTTTCAAAGGTATATCATTAGGTATACCGTGAATTACTTCATGATTAACAGATGCACATATACTGGCCGGAAAATCAACCCCTCCATATGGGTTTGGTACACCTTTAAAAGAAGGAATACCACCCAAATTCAAGATTACCTCCTCTGCTGCTTTGTTGAGTTCTTTTGTTGTTATTCCGGGCGCTATTAATTCCTGAATTCTCTGGTGAGCCCTCGCTACTATATAGCCGGCCTTGCGCATCAGGTCAAGTTCCCGCTGTGATTTTATTGTAATCATTAAAACCGCCTACTCTTTTAATAACCTTTCTATTATTTCACTGGTGGTTTCCATTATATCCTTTGTGCCATCAAAATGGAGCAACAAACCTTTTTCTTCATAATAATCTATCAGGGGCTCTGTCTTCTCATGGTATGTTTTAAGTCTTTCCAGTACCGTTTGCTCCTTATCGTCATCACGGATAATTAATTGTTCTCCGCAAGAATCACATGTACCTTCGGATTTCGGGGGATTTGAAGATATGTGGTAAGTCATGCCACAACCTTTGCACACCCTCCGGCCTGCCATTCTTTTGACGATAACATCGTCGGGTACATCAAGATTAACTACCGCATTCAATTCTACGCCCATACCTTTTAAAGCTACGTCAAATTGTTGGGCTTGCGGTATGGTACGTGGAAAACCATCGAGCAGAAAACCTTTTTCGCAATCAGCTTTATTTAACCTGTCCTTTACTATACTGATTGTTAAATCATCAGGTACCAATAAACCCTGGTCAATAAACTCTTTCGCTTTTCTTCCCAGTTCTGTTCCTTCTTTTATATTAGCCCTGAAAATATCCCCCGTTGATATATGAGGTATATTAAGTTTTTGCGATATATTAACAGCCTGTGTACCTTTACCGGCACCAGGAGCACCTAACAGGATGAGTCTCATTGTCTGCTACACCTTCTATATCAATTTTTTGGTGGAAAGTGAGAAACTATTTCCCACTTTCCACGTCTTTATTTTAATCTAAAAACCCTTTGTAATGTCTCATCATAAGCTGTGATTCTATTGTTTTAACCGTTTCAATTGCTACGTTTACCATAATCAGTAGCGAAGTTCCGCCAAACCATACGTTCGAAATCTTTGTAAAGGTCTGAAGCAGGCTTGGCAGTACTGTAATCAGTGCAAGAAAAAATGCACCGAACCATGTTACACGGTTAAGTACTTTAGAAATATAGTCTGCTGTGGGTTTACCCGGTCTTATACCAGGTACGAAGCCACCGTTCTTCTTGATGTTATTTGCAAGTTCTACCGGATTAAACGCTATCATGGTGTAGAAAAATGTAAAGAACATAACAAGAAGAGCATACACAACAGTGAACCACGGCTTTTCATTAATATTCTTCAGGTAAGTCAGGAACGGTCCTGTTTCCCTGGAACCCCATATAAGGTTAATGATTGTTGGAGGAAATGTCATTATCGACATTGCAAAGATTATAGGCATTACACCTGCAACATTAACTTTAATGGGAATATGCGTACTTTGCCCTCCGTACATCTTACGTCCAACAACTCTCTTGGCGTACTGAACAGGAATTCTTCTTTCTGCTTCCTGAACATAAACGACCAAAGCTATCATTGCTACTCCAACCAGGATTATAAGAAGTAATACAATGTATCCAACTATCCCTTCCCCAAGAATGTTTGCCCTAAGGTACTGATATAATATGGAGGCAAGTGCAGGACCCCTGCTTAAAATTCCTGTGAAAATCAACAATGAAATTCCGTTTCCAATACCATATTCGGTAATCTGCTCGCCCAGCCACATCAGAAAAGCAGTGCCTGCGGTGAATGTTAAAGTAATTGTAATATATGACCATACACTTCTGTTAATAACTGCAGCCCTGATACCTGTGTACATGGCCGAAGCCTGTATAAACCCCAAAATTACGGTACCGTAGCGTGTCCACTGAGCCAATATCTTTCTTCCATGCTCACCTTCCTTGGAGAGCTGCTCCAGTTTTGGTATAGCAATGGTCAGTAGCTGAATTATAATAGAGGCTGTAATATATGGTTGAATAGACATGGCAAAAATACTCGCATTACTGAAAGCTCCACCGGAAATAATATTGAAAAAACCAAACAGTGAACTTCCACCCTGAGCCAATTCCGATAATGCTGCTGCACTTAATCCGGGAACCGGAATATGCGTGCCAAATCTGAAAATTAACAGCATCAATAATGTCATTAGCATCTTCTTCCGAAGATCAGGAATTTTCCATGCATTCCTGATGGACGCTACCATGTTATTCGCCATATTATACCACCTCTACCTTTCCTCCTGCAGCTTCAATCTTCTGCTGGGCTGATTTTGTAACTCTGGCGGCTTGTACAGTTAGTTTTCTGCTGATTTCTCCAGACCCTAACACTACAATACCGTCATTTACTTTCTTTATTATTCCGTTATTTAATAATAGCTCTGCATTAACTACTGTTCCGTCTTCAAACCTTTCCAGGTCTGACAGCTTAACTTCGGTGTATGTTTTCCCAAATATATTATTGAAGCCCCTTTTGGGTACTCGTCTGTAAAGAGGCATCTGGCCACCTTCAAAGCCGGGTCTTACGCCTCCGCCTGAACGTGCATTCTGACCTTTGTGACCTCTTCCAGCAGTTTTACCGTTTCCTGATCCTGGTCCCCTACCCTTCCTTTTTGGAAGTTTTTTAGGTGCACCGGGTTTTAAATCAGATAAAGTCATAGGTTTTCACCTCCCTATATTTCTTCCACTTCTACCAGGTGTTCCACTTTTTTAATCATTCCGCGTATCGGTGGACTATCCTTTTGTATTACGGAGCTTCCAACTTTACGAAGGCCAAGAGCTTCAACTGTGGCCTTCTGATCTTTTTTCGATCTTATAGTACTCCTTACAAGTGTTATTTTCAAATTAGCCATGGAAAAGCCTCCTATCCCAAGATTTCTTCGACGGTTTTCCCTCTTAACCTGGCATACTCCTCTGCGGTATGCAACTGAGAAAGTCCTTCTATGGTAGCACGGACCATGTTAGTGGGATTGTTTGAACCCAGGGATTTCGTACGGATATCACGAATGCCTGCAAGTTCAAGAACCGCACGTATAGGTCCTCCAGCGATAACACCGGTTCCTTCTTCAGCTGGCTTCAGTAATACCTTACCTGCCCCATATACGCCCAGAGCTTCATGAGGAATTGTTGTTCCTACCAAAGGAACTCTCATAAGGTTCTTTTTTGCATCTTCTATTCCTTTACGGATTGCATCGGGTATTTCGGCTGCTTTTCCTGTTCCAACGCCTACATGTCCGTTTTCATCACCGATAACAACCAAAGCACTGAAACGGAAATTACGGCCACCTTTAACAACCTTGGTTACACGTCCTATATTTACAACTTTTTCTTTCAGGTCTAATGTGCTGGCATCAATTTTCAGCAAGTGACTCCCCTCCTTTGTTCCAAGCGTTAGAATTCCAAACCGGCTTCTCTTGCACCATCTGCCAGTTCCTGTACTCTTCCGTGATAGAGGTATCCACCTCTGTCAAACACAACATTTTTTATTCCCTTTTCAATAGCTTTTGCGCCAATCAATTTTCCAACTTCACGAGCTGCACTCTTGTTGCCGGTATAACCCAGTTTTCCTTTTAAGGCTTCGTCTAATGTGGATGCGGCAACAAGTGTTTGTCCGGATTCATCATCAATTATTTGAGCATAAATATGCTTTGCGCTTCTAAAAACACAAAGTCTGGGCCTTTCAGCAGTGCCGCTGATTTTTCTGCGTACCCTGGCATGCTTCCTTTTCCGGACTTCGTTTTTATCCTGAAATTTAATCATAAGCCACTCACTCCTTCCTACTACTTCTTAACTCCTGCTTTACCTTCTTTTCTGATAATTACTTCATCGGAGTATTTAATTCCTTTACCCTTATATGGCTCAGGCGGTCTCTTTTCGCGGATTTTTGCCGCAATTTCTCCGACTAATTGCTTATCTATACCCTTAACAATGATCTGGGTCGGAGCCGGTACCTCAATTGTAATACCTTCGGGCTCTTCTATTTCAACCGGATGTGATAAGCCCAAAGTCAGATTAAGTTTTTTACCCTGTTTCTGTGCTCTGTACCCAACACCATTAATTTCAAGCTTCTTCTCATAGCCTTCTGTTACACCTATTATCATATTGTTAATAAGTGAACGGGTCAGACCATGTAAAGCTTTATGCTTCTTTAATTCTGAAGGTCTTTTAATAATAATCTGATTATCTTCTTTTTCAATGATCATATCAGGGTGAAAAACCTGAGTGAGTGTTCCTTTTGGACCTTTAACATTAACTTCCTGTCCATCTATTTTAACTTCTACACCGGCTGGTATGACCACCGGCATTTTTCCTACACGGGACATTCTATTTGCACCTCCGTCCTTACATTGAAGATGGAATTGTATATTATCCCATCCTTTTCAGAACCTTCTAATAAATTTAACAAAAATTTCCGGGCGGTATCGGCTTACCATACGAAAGCAAGCACTTCTCCGCCTACTCCTTCTTTTCTGGCTGCTCTGTCTGTCATAACACCTTTCGATGTTGAGATAATAGCTATGCCTAAGCCTCCAAGTACTTTTGGAAGTTCATCTTTTCCAGCATAAACTCTAAGACCAGGCTTTGAAATTCTCTTTATTCCGGAAATAACATTTCGCTTATTTTCAGTGTATTTCAGCGTAATGCGAATAATACCCTGTTTCTTATCGTCTATTTCGGTGAAACCTTTAATGTATCCTTCTTCAGCCAGAATTTCTGCTATTCTTTTTTTCAAATTTGACGCAGGAATATC
This sequence comes from Clostridiaceae bacterium, assembly GCA_012521105.1. GTDB lineage: Bacteria > Bacillota > Clostridia > DSM-8532 > DSM-8532 > Thermoclostridium. Next base: position 30,716 of record JAAYNA010000149.1, on the reverse strand, counting down.
AACAGTTTCATGCTTCGCACTCGCTGCATTTCTTATTCTTGTAAGCATATCCGCAATTACGTCGGTTGCATTCATGGTTACGACCTCCTTTCGGTACTGTTACCAACTGGCTTTTCTCACACCGGGTATCTGACCTTTATAAGCCAGTTCCCTGAAACATAAACGGCATATACCGAATTTCCTCATATATGCATGAGGCCTTCCGCAAATTTTACACCTGTTATAATAACGGGTTGAAAATTTGGGTTTTAATTTCTGTTTGTGAATCATTGATTTTTTTGCCAAACTATATACCTCCCTTAGCGGCTGAATGGCATTCCTAAGAGTGCCAATAATTCTTTCGCTTCTTCGTCAGTTTTGGCGGTAGTGACAAAAGTAATATCCATGCCGCGTACTTTTTCTACTTTGTCGATATCTACTTCAGGGAAAATCAGCTGTTCTTTTACACCCATTGAGAAATTTCCTCGTCCGTCAAATGAGTTGGAGTTTATTCCACGAAAGTCACGAACTCTTGGAAGGGCTATATTAAACAATTTATCCACGAATTCGTACATTCTGTCTCCCCGTAGAGTAACCTTACAGCCGATACTCATACCCTGGCGGACTTTAAAGTTCGAAACAGACTTCTTAGCCTTGGTTACCACAGGTTTTTGGCCTGATATTAATGTAAGCTCGTTAACTGCTGCTTCCAAAGCCTTGGGATTTTCCTTCACATCACCAACACCCATATTTATAACCACTTTTTCAAGCCTTGGTATTTGCATTGGACTTCTATAATTAAATTTATCTTTCAGTGCCGGAGCAACATCTTCCTTATATTTGTCTAACAATCTTGGCATCGTCGGTTAACCTCCCTTCAAAATTAATCCCCGGAGTTTGTCAGGATGTCGATAACCTCACCGCATTTTTTACAAACACGGGCTTTCGAACCATTATCCAGGAACTTCTTACCCACCTTGGTAGGTGCACCGCATTTATTGCATACCAGCATAACCTTATCGGCATAAATTGGTGCTTCCTTTTGTACAATACCACCCTGCTGGTACTGACTTCTGGGTTTTACGTGTTTAGTTATCATATTTATTCCTTCTACAATTACCATGCGTTTGGACGGCAATACTTTTATTATCTTGCCTTTTTTGCCTCTGTCCTTTCCGCTGAGAACATAAACATTATCGCCTTTTTTAACATGAACCTTATTTCTCATTCAAGTGCCTCCCCTCTAACTGGTTTTTGCATTTTTGCAGGGTTCCTTTTTCCCTCAATTTGATGATACAAAAACCGGGCATTACTCGCCTGTTAATATTAAATTACTTCGGGAGCGAGAGATACAATTTTCATATAATCCTTCTCTCTTAATTCCCTTGCAACAGGCCCAAAAATACGGGTCCCTCTTGGACTGCCATCATCTCTGAGTATAACCGCAGCGTTTTCATCAAACCTGATATATGAACCATCACTACGTCTTAAGCCTTTTACAGAGCGGACCACAACTGCTCTTACTACGTCACCCTTCTTTACAACACCTCCGGGTGTTGCATTTTTAACTGAACAAACAATTACATCTCCTATATTCGCATATTTCCTTTTAGAGCCGCCGAGCACCTTTATGCACATCAGTTCCTTAGCTCCTGTGTTGTCAGCTGCCCTAAGAATTGTCTGCATTTGAATCAATTCAGGCACCTCCCTCAATCGATTTTAAGCTCCAGTCTGTTTTACTTAGATACTTCTTTTTTATATTCGTGCCATAAAACCACTTATATACATATAAATGAGCAATTTACTTAGCCTTCTCAATTATTTCCACCAGGCGCCATCTTTTCTCTTTAGACAATGGTCTGGTTTCCATAACGCGAACCGTGTCTCCAACCCGGCAGATATTTTCTTCATCATGAGCCTTCAGCTTGAAGGTTCTCTTTATAATCTTTTTATAAAGAGGATGTTTAACATTATCCACTACAGCAACAACTATGGTTTTATCCATTTTATCGCTGACTACTTTGCCAACTCGGGTTTTTCTTAAATTCCTTTCAGCCACGTGGAACAAACCTCCTTCCGGTCATTTAACGCTTTATACCAAGTTCCATCTCCCGTATTACTGTTTTCACACGGGCTATATCTTTTTTAACACTCTTCAGCTTCATTGGATTATCCAACTGATTTGTCGCATGCTGAAAGCGTAATTTAAAAAGTTCATTTTTTAATTCCTGCAATTCCTGCGTTAATTCATCAATAGTTTTTTCTCTTAATTCACTAGCTTTCATTTGCTCCACCTACCTCTTCCCGTGCTACTATTTTGCACTTGACCGGCAATTTGTGAGCAGCTAAACGCAATGCTTCCCTAGCCGTCTCTTCATTAATCCCTGCTATTTCAAACATAACGCGACCCGGTTTTACAACAGCAACCCAATACTCCGGAGCCCCTTTACCGCTACCCATACGGGTTTCAGCAGGTTTTTTGGATATGGGCTTATCAGGGAAAATTTTAATCCAAACCTTTCCGCCTCTTCTGACATAACGTGTCATTGCTACACGCGCTGCTTCAATCTGGTTGCTGGTAATCCATCCGGGTTCTAAAGCCTGAAGGCCATATTCACCGTATGCTACCACGTTGCCTCGCGTTGCTCTGCCCTTCATTCTGCCTCTTTGAACGCGTCTGTATTTAACTCTTTTGGGCATTAACATTATTTGCCTCCCCCTTCCTTATTGTCCTTTTTAACGGGAAGTACTTCACCCTTATATATCCAAACCTTAACACCAAGTTTACCGTAAGTTGTATCAGCTTCTGCAAATCCATAGTCAATGTCGGCCCTCAGTGTCTGAAGAGGTATCGTTCCCTCATGATAATGTTCTGTTCTGGCTATTTCCGCACCGCCCACACGGCCTGACACAGATGTTTTTATACCTTTCGCACCAGCTTTCATAGCTCTCGACATTGCCTGCTTCATAGCACGGCGGAATGAAATTCTTCGTTCAAGTTGGCCAGCAATATTTTCTGCAACTAACTGAGCAGTTGTTTCAGGGGACTTAATTTCAGTGATATTTATTAATACACTTTTCCCCGTTAATTTCTCAACATCTTTACGAAGCTGCTCTATGCCGGTACCACCTTTTCCTATAACAAGTCCTGGTTTTGCGGTATGAATATTCAGTTTAATTTTATTGGCGGCACGCTCAATTTCAATTCTGGCAATACCTGCAATATATAATTTCTTCTTTATAAATTTTCTTATATTGTAGTCTTCAACCAAAAAATCTGCAAAGTCTTTTTTTCCCGCGTACCATTTGGTGTCCCAGTCCTTAATGATTCCGATTCTAAGTCCATGCGGATTCACTTTCTGGCCCATTAAAAAACCTCCTTATTTACGCCTTTTCCCTTAATACCAAAGTCAGATGGCTGGTTCGTTTATTAATCCTGTATGCACGTCCATGCGATCTTGGTCGGATTCTCTTCAGTGTTGGCCCTTGTGTTGCATATACTTCAGCCACATATAAATTATCTCGATTCAAGCCGTTATTATTAACAGCGTTGGCCTCTGCTGATTTTAACAGCTTCTCCAAAATTTCTGCTGCCTTCCTTGGTGTATATTTTAAAATAGCATAAGCCTCATCAAGTTCCTTATTACGTATTAAATCTATAACCAGCTTGGCTTTCCTGGATGATACTCTGGCATTCCTTAATACAGCTCTACCTTCATCTTTTCCAATCCCCAAAGCTTTTCTTTCCTTCTTTGTCAGAATGGGAAACTTTGCGGATTTTCTGCGCACTTGCTGGTATTGAGCTACAATTTCATCTTTTCTCTCCAGAAGCTCGTCCCTGGACATAACCTTTCTGCCCACGTCCATTCCTCCTTTTGGCTTAGTACCCGATATTTTACGTGGTTTAACAACATAATCCAAAATCAGGATTCTTATGTTTTATTTTCAATCAAATCAGTAATTTATTATCTTAGCCTGCTGCTTCTTTCATCCTTACCGTGACCTCTGTAGGTACGGGTAGGTGCAAACTCACCCAGTTTGTGACCAACCATATCTTCAGATATATATATTGGAACATGCTTTCTTCCATCATGAACCGCTATTGTATGTCCAACCATCTGAGGGAATATGGTAGACGCTCTCGACCAGGTTTTGATAACTTTCTTCTCGCCCTTTTCATTCATTTCCTCAATTTTTTTCAGTAGCTTCTCATTTACAAAAGGTCCCTTTTTTAATGATCTACCCACAGAACAAACCTCCTCCCAATACCCTAATTAGCATTACGTCTCTTAACAATAAACTTATTGCTCTGTTTTCTCTTCTTCCTTGTCTTATAACCCAATGTTGGCTTACCCCAAGGAGTAACAGGGCTTGGCATACCTATAGGAGATCTTCCTTCTCCACCACCATGAGGATGATCGCTCGGGTTCATAGCAAGACCACGGACATGAGGCCTTCTACCCATCCAGCGGATTCTTCCTGCTTTACCAATTCTGATATTTTCATGTTCAACATTTCCAACCTGTCCGATAGTGGCTTTACAATTTACACTGACCATGCGCACTTCGCCCGAAGGAAGCCTTATCTGAGCATAATTTCCTTCCCTTGCCATCAACTGGGCCATATTTCCCGCTGAACGCACAAGCTGTCCGCCCTTTCCGGGTTTCATTTCTATGTTATGAATAACAGAACCCAACGGGATATTTGCCAGCGGAAGCGCATTTCCTACACGTATATCAGCCTTTTCCCCCGACATAACTGTATCTCCGACTTTTAGACCGTATGGGGCAAGAATGTATCGTTTTTCACCATCTACATAATGAAGTAAAGCAATATGTGCAGAACGATTGGGATCGTACTCAATGGAAGCAACCTTTGCAGGTATATTATCCTTATCCCTTTTGAAATCTATTATTCTATACTGCCTTTTTGCGCCACCACCGCGGTGTCTTACCGTTATCTTTCCGTAGGAATTTCGTCCACCTGTTCTTCTAACAGGAGCTAATAGAGACTTCTCAGGCTCTTTTCTGGTTATTTCCTCAAAGGTAGACACAGTCATATTTCTTCTTCCAGGAGAAGTAGGTCTGTATTTTTTTATCGACATGACGTTCACTCCTTTTCGTTATTTACAACTATCCGTTAGCAGGCCGACTGTATAGCCTATTCAACCGAACAGCTGCTGCAATCTTTCTTACTTTGATTGCAATTTCCTTTCTAAACACTGTAAATATTATTGCACTCCACCAAATTCCTCAATTTCAGTTTTATATTTCTTACCGGTGGTTACGGGTTTTCCGTCCTTACCCAGATAAGTTTCAGGTTGAGGGTTGGTATCAATTTTTACAATAGCTTTCTTCCATTTTGCTGTTTTTCCAAGGTGTACGCCCAATCTTTTTTCTTTACCTTTGTAATTAATTGTATTTACAGATAGAACTTTAACGTTAAAAAGTTTCTCCACAGCATTCTTTATTTCAGTTTTCTTAGCTCTGTAATCTACAATAAAGGTGTATTTACCATCAGCCATATTGTCATAGCTTTTTTCTGTTATATATGGACGGATAATAATGTCTTCAGCAAGTTTCATTATGCATACACCTCCTCAACTTTAGCAACAGCATCTTTCGTAATAATAAACTTCTGGTGCTTTAAAATATCGTAAGTATTAATTGTATTCACCAGGGCTGTTTTAATATCCGGTACATTCCTGGCAGATTTTACAACCTTTTCATCAACTTCAGGAAGTACCACTAATGCTGACTCATTAACATTCAAATTATTCAAAACTTTTACAAATTCTTTGGTCTTGATTTCATTCAGTACTAATTCATCCAAAACAATAATATTGCCATTCAATACTTTGGTAGTTAAAGCACTTTTCAAAGCCAGCCTCTTTACCTTCTTAGGAATTGAATATCGATAGTTCCTTGGCTTTGGAGCAAAAGCAACAGCTCCACCTTTCCACTGAACCGAACGGATACTTCCATGACGGGCACGACCGGTACCCTTTTGTCTCCAGGGCTTTCTGCCTCCACCTCTGACTTCACTGATAGTCTTGGTTGACTGAGTTCCCTGGCGTTTATTGGCCAACTGGTTAACCACTGCTGTATGCATGGCAACTTCGTTTACCTTTACACCAAATATATCATCGCTAAGGTTTATTTCCCCTACGACTTCGCCTTTCATATTATAAACATCCACTTTTGGCATATCAGGTCCTCCTTCCATAAAGTAAATGCTTTACGCCTTGACCGAATCCTTGATTATTAAGAGCCCGCCTTTTGGACCAGGAACAGCGCCCTTAACAAGCAATAGGCCTCTGTCAGCATCAACACGGACAACAGCCAGGTTTAGTACTGTCACTTTTTCATTTCCCATGTGCCCCGGAAGCTTTTTGCCTTTAAATACACGGCTTGGATTAGAAACAGCACCCATCGAACCAACACCTCTGTGGTACCCGGAACCGTGTGATGAAGGGCCTCGCCTGGTTCTAAAACGCTTTACTGTACCCTGGAAACCTTTACCCTTCGAAACACCGGACACATCTACCTTGTCGCCCTCATTAAACATATCCTGAACTTTTATTTCCTGACCAACCTCAAAAGCATCAATATTTTCAATGCGAAACTCCTTCATATATCTTTTAGGAGAAACACCGGCCTTATCATACTGACCCTTTGTAGGTTTATTAACTTTCCTTTCATTGATATCCTCAAACCCTACTTTAATAGAATTATATCCGTCGGTATCGACAGTTTTCTTCTGAATTACCGATATAGGCCCTGCCTTTATAACTGTAACGGGAATCATGGTTCCATCATCGGTAAAGATTTGAGTCATACCTATTTTTTTACCAAGCATACATTTTTGCATTTAAATATTTCCCTCCTGTCATTGGTTCGATTAATCGAACATAACAAATGTAGTATTTTATAACTTAATTTCAATATCCACGCCTGCAGGAAGATCCAGCCTCATCAAAGCATCCACGGTTTTCGGCGTTGGAACAAGGATGTCAATAAGTCTTTTGTGGGTTCTCATTTCAAACTGTTCACGTGAGTCCTTATATTTGTGCGGAGCACGTAAAATTGTAATGATCTCCTTTTTAGTTGGCAGCGGCACGGGACCCGAAACTTTTGCACCAGTCCTTTTAGCTGTTTCAACTATTTTTTCTGCTGATTGATCCAAAACTTGATGATCAAAAGCTTTTAACCGAATACGAATTTTTTGTTTGTTCGCCATACATATGCCTCCTAACCATGCTTTCAACAAAGGTAATTTTAGTTAAAAGCACTTTATTGTTTGTGCAAGCAGCACGTTTGTAATGACGCAACAAGTTTTTTCCCTGTACACTCTGCCGGGTGTGTCGTGAGTGTTAATATTTAAAACCCAGGAAAATAAAACAAGTTAATTCTAACTTGTTAAACCTGGGCTCTGTATCAACAGACGTTACTCAACGCGTATATATAAAGTAATATATGCGTTAATGCAAGATGTACAGTGACTTGTCGCCCGGTTTCTTTGAATCGGACATTCTCCATTGAAGTTCCCCGGGATTTACCGGCAATCTCCAACTTCATCGTATGCCATGTCACAACAGGCAACATTATACTATAGTTTTTTTACCATGACAAGTATTTTTATAAATTTTTTTATATGTAAATTAATGTCAGTTTTCTGTTGTTATATATCCAAATAATACCACATTATAAACGCATCTTCATGCGTATCACTGTAATAATTTTTTCTTAGACCTTCAATTTTAAAACCAAATCTCTTGTACATTGAAATGGCCTCAGTATTACTCACCCTAACCTCAAGAGTCAGGCCCCTTAATTTGCTTCTTTGAGCTATTTCAATAACGCTCTCCATGAGCCTTGAGCCAATTCCCATCCTTCGGTACGAAGGATCAACTGCAATATTTGTAATATGTCCCTCGTCCATTATAGTCCACAAACCTGCATAAGCCACTATAATGCCCGAAACTTCAGCGACCAGATAATGAGCACGGGGATTCTGCAGTTCATCAAAAAACATCAGCCTAGACCATGGATTTGTAAATGATTTTTTTTCTACTTCCAGTACGCTGTCTAAGTCTTCGCATCTCATCTGTCTTATTACAATTTCACTTTCCATCGGTTTTACTCCCTGACATTAAGTCCTTCATTCTTTCAGCCTGGGATTTCCTGTGATATTTCGGAACCACATGAAAAGCATCTTTTACCTTTCCATCTTTCTGCATTAACCAGGCAAGATGCGCTACCGTTGCAGCTCGATGCGTAAAAATGTCATCTGGTGCAAAACGCGCATTAATTCCCTGCTCTTTTATATAGTTCTCGTACAGTGGTACGGCATCACCAACAAAATGTATTGGCATATCATATTTTCTCAGGATGTTAATCAATTCATCCACTGCCAGTCCTGAATCTTCCTGCAGCACAGATACCGATCCATTACTTGTTTTGTAAAGACCGGTATAAACCTGGCGGTTTCTTGCATCCATTATGGGGCATACTAATCCTTCCTGTTCATTCACGGTGTATGCAAGGGCCATAAGAGTTGACACCTCTACAACAGGTATATTTAAAGCATAGGCCATTGCCTTAATTGTGACCACACCTATTCTTAAACCTGTAAAAGAACCTGGCCCAATAGCTACCGACAGCAAATCCAGGTCTTCGGGTTTATAATCAAGCATATTAAGCAGCGAGCTAATCATTGGAATAATTTTTTGTGAATGGGTCTTTCCATTGCGGATAGATATTTCCCCTGTTAAAAAACCATCTTTAACAACTGCAGCCGATGCTGTTGCTGCCGAAGTATCCAAAGCAAGTATAATCATTTTGTTCCAAGCCCCTTTACAGTAATCCTTCGTTTGTTTTCACCGTCTTCCAGCCTTTCAAAATTTATCCACACCGACCGGGGCGGTATTAAATTCTGTATCAGATCGGCCCATTCAATTACACAAATATCCCCTTCATACAGATACTCTTCAAACCCTATTTCAAACAACTCTTCCTCGTCTGAAATGCGGTAGACATCAAAATGGTGCAGGTTAAACCCCGGCCCTTTATAGCTTTGCACCAGTGTAAAGGTTGGGCTTGTAATATATTCATCAATTCCAAATCCCTGGGCCAGACCCTTTACAAATGCGGTCTTTCCTGTTCCCAAATCTCCCGACAAAGCAACAACATCACCCTTTTTAAGCTGCTTTGCTACTTTTTCACCAAGTTTAACCGTATCCTGTTCACTTTCCGAAATTACTACGTACATTATTATCTCCACACTTTTAATGTCATTGTTTCTGTTAATATATAACTGGGTTTTTAATAAAATATCCGTGGCACTCACATTATAACACAGCATGTTTTACCCAGGGAATAATTTTATCAACGGTATAATCTTCTGCTTCTTCATCGGTCAGGATTTTTGCCCAGGATACCCTTTTATCAATTTTTGCACCCGGACCGTAGCTTTTATATTCGGCGTAAAAAACAGTTTTTTCACTTTCAGTCTTTTCCCAGTTATGCCACCCTTCACTTTTAATATGATCATCCATATAACAATTTATAAAAACTGTTTTTGCAAAATTTCTCCACGGCCTCCCAAGATAAACTGTAGAAGGCTTGCACCTTCCCAGGAGCCTGCAGTTAATAAAAACGTATCCATACTTTTCACCTTCGGGAGTTGATGCGGCAGTAATATACCCGTTTACTCCATTTTCGGGTTCACCCCTGTCCAATGATACAATTGTACAATCTTTAAAAACCGCTGTTGCTGAGCCAAATATAAAGTCCACATCGCCTTCAATCAAGCAGTTCTCATAATAGTGACTGCCCATTTTTCTTTCCTTGTTTTCCCCTGGGCCTTTAAATCCGTCTTTAAGAATGGGTTTGGGTGGAAGCGGTGCTGTAAAAAGAGTATCCTGGTGGCCCTTAAAATAGCAATTCCTGAATATTACCCGATCAGCGTCCACATATGCAGCGAGGGCTTGTCCTTTTATTTTGCCTGATCCTGCAGAGTTCTCAAAGGTTATATTACGCGCCTCAAACCCGTCGCCTGTAATAAGAACGGTGTATGAATTGAAAGTGCCGTACTCCTCCCCGTTATCAAAGAGTTTTCTTGCGTAATCATCATAGGTAATAACTGTTGATTCTGCATCTTCACCAATCAATGTAATATTAGGTCTTTTTATATGCAGCTTCTCTTTGTACACTCCTTTTTTAATGTAAATGACAACCCGGTTATCGGTGTCTTTTGAATTTTCCAATGCGCATAATGCCTGTCCCAAAGATGTGTAATCGCCACTACCGTCAGCTGCTACAATCATAGTTTATTGCCCCTTTCGTTGCAAATATAGTAAGCATTTAATCCTATTATATCTCTAAGTATATTTTATATAAATTTTTTTTACAATTGTCATTTATGCGCCCATCTTTTCATTTGGGCTTTATTGTTTTCTGATAATATTTCCTGACTGGTCTTTAATCAAACCAAACAGTTTTATCATAAACGGCGGAACAGGAATTCCTAAAACAATAAGGTTCTGTATAATACTTAGACCTTCTGTTCCAATAAGGTATATATACACTGCCAGAGTAATGGAATTTCCAATGCGAATATAAACTCTCGAATCATTTGTTAAATAATTGATTAAAAACTCAATTAAAATTGTAATCAGTATAAGTACCAGGTACGACAGTTTTTTTAAAGCTCCCGTAATACCCTTTTTATAATTAAACCCTCGGTTTTTTATCAATCCGCATAGAATTCCGGTTATATAATCCAATATAATAAACGCTGCCAGAATGACAAAAACTTCATGCATTGACTTCGAAATATATGCGATAACAACAACCAAAGCACCTATAAACGTTTTTGTCTCAAAAGCCTGCATCAGTTTATACATAAATTCCCCTCCACTCGTTTGTTAAGGTTAATTTATTATATGCATGTGCCAAAAAGGTGACATAATTATCTTTCTGCAAAGGTATGGAAAACCGGTTTTATAAGGAGAACACACAAAGTCTGAGGGGGAGGAGCTGTCAATATACAGGTTTCTCCGGGCAGTGGAAAACTAAATAGTGGTATAAACAGATTTGCAGCGAAGAGGGGAAACTTTTCGTGTACTTAGAAAAAACGATAAAAAAAAGACCGGGAGGCCCCGGTCCAAGATCAAAGCATTATAACAGTTTATTTTGATTCGCGCCATTTATCGTACTGTCTTTGCATTTCAGCGATCAGTTCGTCAACACCTGCTGCCTTAAGTTCTTTTTCAAACTGTTCTATTGTTGGTTCAACTTCTACAGAACCTGTGAACAGCTGCTTGTAGTACGCCTGGACAACGTTCTTACAGGATGAAATCTGAGTTTCAACATTGGTTTTGTCAAATACAAAACCAAGGCTGTTCAACGCTAACCCTGCCTCGTTGAATTCAAGGAACTTATCCCATTTTTGAGGATCTTCATTACTCATCAGGTAGTCTTTAAACTGGTCTCCAAATTTCCATCCATGACCTGGGTTATAACCCGAATTATCAGGATCAATAAGTTCAATTACATTATCTGATACCTTCTTATAATGTACATTTTCAATACCATAGTTCAACAGGTTCTTCATGTACTTGTCGGTGTACAGCAGTTCTATGAACTGGAATGCTTTTTCAGGGTTTTTCGAACCTGCGGGAATTGCAAGGAGGGCACCTGTTGTCTCACGATTGGACATAACAGGTCTTGTAACATCAACCTGTACCCACTCAATTCCTGTGGTGGCAGCCATTTCAGCGTCTTTCCCGGGCTTCAGGGATTGTGAGGCTGCAAAATATCTTCCGGACTTCATCAATTCAACCTGATTCTGCATGGTTGCAGCATCGGGATGAATGTACCCTTTATTTGCCCAGTCTCTCATAAGTTTGTAATGCTCAATACTTTCCGGCGCAAGGAAATGATTTACAATTGTGTAATCTCTGTTATCAGGATACAGGGCACCGGGAACATCGTCGTCACTGATACGGTCCCAGTCGAGAAGCTGGAAAGGAGCATCCATTGTTGCAATACATACTGGTGTTATTTCGGGCTCATTTTCTTTTATTATCTTTAATAAGGGCTCAATTGCTTCTATTGTTTTAATATTGCTTACATCCATGTTGTATTTGTCTACAAGATCCTTCTTGAGCAGCCATCCCCAGTTATGTACTTTTTCCTTATTGGTTGGAACTGCGTAATTCTTACCGTTAATTGCAGAACCGTTAAGGAAGTCCTCGCCAAGAATTTCTTTTATTTTTGGGTATTTGGCCAAATAACCGTTAAGCTCTGTAAAATAGCCGGATGCCGCATTTACGTTGTAATTTGCTGCCCAGTTTGCAGTAAATACTATATCTATTGGTTCGCCTGCAGCCAATGCTGTATTTACCTTCTGGTCATAGTCGTCACCCCATCCGAATACGTATAAATCAAGACTAACATTCAGCTTATCCTTCAGGTACTTGTTTGCTTCTTCAAGTACTTTTGGGGTATCGGGTTCCTGTCTGTTCCCGACCAGATACCAGGTAAGTTTAACAGTCGGTTCTTCAGGTTGAGTTTTTGGACTGTCTTCGGTTTCTGTAGGTGTGTCGGAACTTGTTCCAGGTGTTATCGGCCCGGTACAACCTGTCAAAATGAGAGTAAATGCTAGAAGTGAAATCAGTAGCAAGCTGCAAATTCTCTTCGCTTTGGACATAAAATTCCCTCCTTAAATTAATTTAATATTTAAACCGTAAAACCGGTTTCAACCTTTCACAGCACCAATGGTAAGACCTTTAACAAAATATTTCTGGAAAAATGGGTAAGCAAATATAATCGGTCCTATGGATATAACAGCTATTGCCATCCTTGCACTTTCGCTCGGTAAATCAGCGAGTACTTTTGAAGACTCTGAAAACTGTGCACTGCCACTGGCAAGGTATTGAATACTGTTTAATGTCTGGTACATTAAATATTGGATGTTATAAAGCTTATGTTCGGTTATAAACACAAGAGGAAGCCACCAGTCATTCCAATATCCTAATGTGCAGAAAAGCCCGATCGTTGCAAGCCCTGCCTTACACAGAGGCAATACTATCACAAAGAAAATCCTGAACTCACCTGCTCCATCAATCTTTGCTGACTCGATAATTGACTCATGAACAGTAGTCTTAAAGAAAGTTCTCATTATCATCATATACCATGCATTCATCAGGTACGGAACTATCATAATCCAAAGGGTATTTTTAATAGGTATTAATTGTGTATATACCATATACCAGGGTACAAGTCCGCCGCCAAATATCATTGTGAAATAGGCAAAAAATGAGAAAAAGTTCTTGTATTTAAAGCTTTGGCGAGATAATGGATAGGCGTAGAGACAAATAACCATAAGACTTAAAATTGTACCTAAGATTGTTACCAGAATTGAAACACCATAAGCCCTCCAAATTGTATCTCCGGCTGTGATAACATAGTCGTATGCTTTAACCGAATATTTCTCGGGAAAGAAACTATAGCCGTTAACCAGAAGCTCTTTTTCATCGGTGAAAGAGATCACGGTTATTAAAATAATTGGAGCAATGCATATAATACTACAGATAATGAACAGAAGATTTATCAATATATTGCCTGTCGGGGACACCTTATTTCCAAGTCTCCTGCTTTTAAGCATTTTTAAGATCCCGGTTTTTTCAATTTCAACAGTTCCATTCATTTTTAATGCCTCCTAAAACAGTGCTTTATCCTTGTCTATCTTTCTAACTATAAAATTAGCAGTAAACACTGTAATACAACCTACTATGGCTTGATAGGTACCCGCTGCCGCTGCCATTGAGATATTATTCGTGTTTCTTAAGGCCCTGTATACGTATGTATCTATAACGTCTGTGACAGGATAAAGCTGACCGCTGTTTCTTGGAACATGATAAAAAAGACCAAAATCCGCATTAAATATCCTGCCAACCGCAAGCAATGTCATAATAATCATTAAAGAACGTAAAAGCGGTATTGTAATATGCCTTATCTGTTGCCACTTTGTAGCTCCATCAATTTCAGCAGCCTCGTAGTACTCAGTATCAATACCTGAGATTGCTGCTAAATATACAACCGTATTGTAGCCTGTATATTTCCACAATTGAAAGAATGTAATAATAAATGGCCAATACTTCGGTTCGAAGTACCACTTTACCGGCTCAATGCCTAAAGACGCCAAAAAAGATCTATTCAGAAAACCACTTTCAATGCTGAAGAATGAATAAGCAAGATAACTGACTACTATCCATGAAAGGAAATAAGGCAGGAACATAACACTTTGATAAACCTTTGCTGTTCTTTTGTTGGTAATTTCATTAAGCATAATTGCAAAGGCAACAGGAACTACTAAACCAAGGAAAATAAAAGCCATGTTGTATAGTATGGTGTTTCTTGTAATTTGGTATGCATATGGGGTTTTAAAGAAAAACTCAAAATTTCTAAACCCAACCCACTCACTTTGAATTATGCTGTTTATAAAATTTCCGTGAAAGCGATATCTCTTAAAAGCTATTACTATACCAAACATTGGTATGTAATTGTTTATAATCAGAATAGCCACCCCAGGAATCAGCATAACAAAAAGAGGCCAGTTTTTCTTCAACTCGTAAAAAAACCCCTTATTTACAGATGGTTTTATTATTGTAGTATTTCCCTGTTTTGATTGCATTTTTTTAACCCCTTTTTACGTCTGAATTGCGTGTAAAAATGTTTGTAAAAATTAAGTTTACATAACAAAATAAAGAAGTATTAATGGAATATTACATTGATATCATATCAGAGGTGGGTTAACAGACAAATAGAACATATTGAACTATCTTGCAAAATATTGACCAAATTAATTTCAAAATTGTACAACAAAATAATCCACGAAGATTTTATTCTGCAGCAGAAGCATCCCTGTATTCGGTTGGGGACAAACCTTCATATTTTTTAAACAAACGTGAGAAATAGTGGGCATCGGGAATTCCAACAATTTCTGCCACTTCATAAGTTTTATATTTGGGGTCCATAAGCAATTCTTTGGCTTTTTCAATACGCAGACCATTCAGATAATCCACAAAATTTTTCCCAAGCTCTTTTTTGAACATTCTGCTTAAATAGGAAGTGCTCACATAAACATGCTCTGCAACATCATTAAGAGTGATTGGCTTGCCGTAGTTTTCATGAATATAGTCAATGGCATTGCGTAAAACAAGTTTGATGCTTTTGGTATTGTAATTATTTATTTTTGACGTAATGCTCAGTGAAACATCCTTTAACAGCTCATTGAGCTCGTGTATACTATCCGATTCATTAATCATACTGTGAAGGCTAACGATATTAATACTTTCCACCTTTCTGTCATTAGAGGCCTGTGCCACCGAAAGTCTGATATTATTTATTTGATTAATAATACCACAGTAAAAATTTTTTAAATAATTCATATTAGAATGCTCAAGGCTGTTTATATATTCAAATATATCTTCAACTCTTTTCGTTACTATAGACTCGTTACCGGTTTTTATACCCTCCAGCAACAGTCTTTGGTATTTTTCAAGTACTGAATAATCATCGAACTTGAAAAAAACATTCAGATCATTATAAAAAATAACCGTGTTATTTCCAATGTAAAACTTGCGTTCAAGGGCTTCCATGCATTCCCTGTGTTTTTCGGGAAGCTGCATAATTCCCCTGCCTTCCGAACTTACTGCTATGGTTACTGTGAACCCAAAGCAATTAACAAGAAGTTCCTGGAAGTAGCTGCATTTGTCGTTTATTTTACCTAATGAGTCCTTAATGTCATCCATACCCTGCAGTATAAATGCAACTCTTCTATCTTTCAAAGGAATATTAATTACATCAAAGCAATCTGAAAACACATCCATGAATGTATTAATTATACCAAACTGATATAAATTCATGTCATACTGACTTAAGTTTTCATTTTCATCAGTATCAATTTCTATTACAAGGAGGAAAAACTCTGTTATGTTTACACCAAGCAGTTCGGCCCGTGGCAGGATGTCTTGCCTGTTCGGGTACATCTCGTACATGAGATCATATAAAAACTTTTCTCTCAGTACAGGAATATTCTGTTCAAAAAGCTTTTTTAACTTTTTGAACTCCTCTGCCCTGTTTTTTAATCTTTTCAGCTCTTCTACCGCTCTTTGAACTATTGCTGTTAATTCCTCTATTTTTGAAGGTTTAAGGACAAAATCAAATACTCCAAGTTTCAATGCTTCCTGTACATAGTCGAAATCCCTGTATCCGGTTAGAACTATTATTTTGCAATCGGGTATTAAATCCTTTACATCCTTTATCATTTTCAAACCGTCAATTTCAGGCATACGTATATCTGTAATTAATATGTCGGGTCTGTATTTTTTTATTAAAGTTCTGCCCTCCTCGCCATCAGAGGCTTCGGCACATATTTCACAACCAAACTGTTTCCAGTTTAGTATATTCTTAATACCCTTCCTGATTATAGGCTCATCATCAATAATCATTACTTTGAACATAATATCCCTCCGTTGGCTCTCTATGGGCTGGTATGCTGACTATTATCCTGGTGAATTTCCCCTTCTGGCTCTCTATTTTAAGACCATAGTTATCACCATAAAACAATTTTATTCTGCGGTTGACATTTTCTATTCCTATACATTTCCTGGATTCTGTACCAAGATTTTTGAAATACGTATCATTATCCAAAGAAAGCCTTCTGTTTAAAGAATCCAACTCTACACTATCAATACCGGGACCGGTATCCATAACAACAATTACAAGGCGTTCACCCTCTATATACGCCTTCAAAATAATCTCGCCTTTGCCGCGCAATCTATCTATACCATGATAAACAGAGTTCTCAACAAGGGGTTGAATTAAAAGCCTTGGTATTCTAACCTTTCCAGCCCCGTTCAATATTTCTTTTTTAAACTGTATCTTATCTTCGAATCTTCTTTTTATAATGGATATGTATTTGTCAGAATACATAAACTCTTCTTCAACTGTTATAAGCCTGTCGTCCCTTCCAATGCTGGCCTCCATCAAATCTGACAAATCTGTAACAGTTTCACTGATCTCCGGCACATTATTAAGCCTTGCCATCCAGTTTATAGATTCCAAAGTATTAAATAAAAAATGGGGATTTATTTGTGATTGCAGCGCCCTTAATTCAGCCTCTTTTCTTGTAATCTGCTCTCTGTACACCCATGTTACCAAGTGATTTATTTCTCGAGACATTTCATTAAATGTTTTATTTAAAAAGCCTATTTCATCTTCCCTTTCATCATCAATAAAAACAATTCTGTTATCTTTTTGAACCATTCTCATCCCCTTTACCAGACGGTTAATAGGATTGATAAAGCCCATTGCAATAGATAAATTGAAAGCCGATAAAAATACAATGGTAACAATACACAATAGAACTAAATTCCTGCCCAGTGCGTAAGCATCGCGGTAAAGTATATTAAGCGGAACATAGGTTATTATTTTCCATCCTGTTTCACTTATTGTGGTATAAGACACCAGCGCATTAATTTCTTTATCTATTTTTGAATCCTTTTCATTATGTAGTTTACCAAAGGAAGAACCATTGAAAAAATAACTGTAATCACTGTTTCTTGCAGCGATTAAATCATAATTGTCGGATAAAATAATAATATTCTGCATGCTTCTTGTAAGCCCATTGTAAATTGTTCTTATAAAATTTTTATTTACCAGTATTACCTGAAGTCCAATTTCCTCAAATGTATCCTGGTGGTATATAGTTCTGACAAGATATATATGGTCTACAACACCATTGCTGCTTTCTGTATACCAGGCAACCTTGCCCTGGTATTGCCTGGCTTTATTTAACACTTCATCATAGGGTAATATGTTTTTTATACTGTTGCTGGAGGAATTATCATCAGAATAATAGTACTTTCCGTCATTCCCTATAACTGCTATCGATTGTACTTCAGGTCTTGAAAGTATTATTTTTTTCATTGAATTACTGATTTCATTTTCAATTTCATAATCTGTGAGAGGGTCGCCTATATTTCCTTTAATCAATGCACTGTAAATAGTTTTGTCATATAGCAGGTCCTGGGAAATAACGCTTAAGTTTGTCAGATAATCATTAAAACGAAGCTCGAGCATCTGTAATATATCTTTTGCGTAATTCGTCGATATGTTTTTAATTGTTTGTGCAGAATTCTGGTAGCTCAAAAAGCCCATAAAAATCATTGGTATTATTATTTGAATATAAAAAGCCAGCAAAAGCTTCTTCTTAATGGAAAGATCCTTATAGAACCTTACTATCCTCTTTTTCAATTATTTCACCTGTTCTTTATACTGTTTTAATATAAAATTCACTCGTTAAAACATTATAAGGAATGCGAAATGACTCACCTGCAGGTTATGCTTTTGTAAACAGAATCCTGTTTCGTTTCCATCTGAATCTTTTATTGTAAATTTTCGCTCCATAAGGAGGATCAAAAGCCGTTCTATAACTTCGACCTTATCTTTTAATTACCCCCGGAAAGTGTTACATTCTCAACTTTAAAATTGTAATTGCCAAGTGATGGCTTTTCATCAGTCCTTATCGGGAGACATACACCCTCTTGAAATTCAAAGTTTACATATATGGGGTTTTCTACCCGATTCGAATCATCTGCCTAAAACCCAATCACATTTTTTTATCATTAAACTAATCTTTGTAAATCTTTAACTTTTGCTCTAGCATGAGTTAGTCTTGTTTCATTGACTTACTCCTCCAAAATAAGAATATTATTGCCGTCAAGGTCTTTAACATTAAGCTCTTTCCCGCCCCAAACAGCAGTAATAGGTGGGTCAAGAATGACACCTTTCTCTTTCAGTTCATGGTATGTTTTATCAATGTCATCGCAAGAAAAAACCAAGGTAACTGCACCAAAATTTGATTTACCCCATTTGTTTTCGTCCCAAATCCATATAACAGGTTCTTTAATGTTGAAACCTAATTCCACTCCGTCATAGGCACATTGGCTTGGATTTTTAGTTAGAATGGGTACACCTAACTTTTCATTATAGAATTTTGCAAGTAACTCGGGATTTTTTGATGAGATATTTATGCCTCCAAAACTTTTTATCATACCGTTAACCTCTTCACTAAATAATTTTTTTACTTCCCAATATCTTACTAATGGGACAGTAACCCTTCCCGCACAGCTTTATTGTATAATTCTTCAATTTCAAGCTTTCCTTCAAGAACATACGGCATTCCGGTAACTATAACTTCCTCCCAGACCGTTCTGTCAATAAAACTATCGGGAGGACCTACAAATTGTCTGCTATTATTAATTAAAAGATGACCTTTTCTCGTAAGCCGGTTGTAATCTATTTGATAATCCCTGATATCAACACAGCTCATCATACCTGTTTGTTTTGCAAACTCTGCGGCAGTTTCTTTTGATGTAAGGAACTTCATTAAACGAATTGATGCTTCTTTCTTATTAGTGTCGTTATAGGTTTCAGAACTTATATAAAAGCAGCCATTTCCAAGGCCATGTACCATTGTATTGTGAGGCGCTTTCCCGTCACTGAAAGCCGGGAAATGTATTATGTCAACAGTATCATCATCGTTGGGAATATTTCCAATAAACCATGAACCTTGTACAATCATAGCTGCTTTTTTCTCCAGAAACATGGTATTCCTTTCATGATTTGTCATTGTAAAAGCTTCATCGGGAAATGCACCAATCTGGTAAAGTTCCTGCATATACTTCATAGCTTTCTTATAGTAGTAGCCAAACTCGGGATGTGACGGGTTCTCGGCAATTTCCTTTCCGGCAAGAAGTGCAACCATATTTTGAAATAGATATGTACCTTCGGCAAGCGAATTATATGCGATTGGAATAATGCCATTATTGTTAAACACTTCCACAGCATTTTTTAGTTCTTCGTAAGTTGTGGGTATTGGTACGTTATATTTATCGAAAAGATCCCTATTAATAAATAGGGCTTCAAAAATAATTTCAAAGGGTAAACCATATAACCTTCCATCAATAGTGGTGTATTTCAACATGCTGCTTTTAAATGAACTCTTCCATTCAGGATTTTCCTCCATTAGTTCGGTTAAATCTGCTACCTTTCCAGCTTGAATAAGAGCCCTTATATCAGATCCGGGCCACATTCCAAAAACATCAGGATTATTTCCCGAAGCAAAATCAGTTTTTATTTTGGGAAGAAAATCTTCACCAAAAAGTGATTCGTTTACAATTTCTATGTCGGTGTTCTCATTAGTAAAACGGGCAAGCAATTCCTGTAATGTTTCTGCTTTAGAATCTACTCCACCCCAGCTGCTGATAAAACGCAATGTAACTTTATCCTGCTCCTCTGATGATACTAAGGCGGTATTCTCTTCCGTAATTGTGCAGGAAACCAGAGACAAAGATAAAATAGTTGAAGCAGCTAACAGTAACCATTTATCTTTTTTCATGGATTGCTCCTAATACCTAAATTACCATTATTTATCTTAATAATTTTATTATACCTCAATTGATAGGAATATCAAGAATTTATCTGTATTGTTTAAATCAGAGTTTTAAAAAAGGGGTACATAATATACCCCTTTTCAGCATGTTTAAAGTTAATTTGCAATTAAAAGCAGAAACTTTAAAGCTTAATATGCCTCTACAAACAGTTCAAAATGTGCTTTTGCATGAGCACATGCCGGGCATTTTTCGGGAGCTTCAACTCCTTCATGAATATAACCGCAGTTGCCGCATTTCCATGTAACTTTTTCGTCTCTTTTGAATACTTTTCCGTTTTCAATATTTTCAGCAAGCTTCTTATATCTTGCTTCGTGCATTTGCTCGGATACACAAACCATTCTGAATGTATGAGCAATTTCGGGGAAACCTTCTTCTTCAGCTATGTCGGCAAAAAGCGGATACATATCGTGCCATTCTTCATGTTCGCCTGCAGCTGCAGCTTTTAAGTTATCCAAAGTATTACCCTGGGCAACCGGATAATCTGCTTCTTTAATCGTAACTGTAGCCGGAAGTTCATCTCCAAGACCAGCAAGCAAATGCTTATAAAACCTTTTTCCATGCTCTTTTTCATGATCTGCTGTTTCAAGGAAAATATTTCTTATCTGCTTATAACCTTCTTTGTCAGCCACAGAAGCATAGAATGTGTACCTGTTTCTGGCCTGACTTTCTCCTGCAAAAGCTTTAAGTAAATTTTCTGCTGTTCTTGTTCCTTTCAATGATTTCATAACAAAAACCTCCTTAATCAATAATTAGAAATTTATTTGGTTATTCTTTTGTAAATAATTATATAACGAAGCTCAAAAATATTTAAGGCAGATTTTCAGAAACATAAGGCCTTAAAACATTGGCACAGGCCCTGTAGCCTTCAACTGTCAGATGAAGCCCTTCAATTGTATATTCAAGTTTCAGATTACCATCTTCGTCTGTTAAATGGCTATAAACATCAATATATTCAACATCTTTTTCCTTTGCAATCCTTTTTAAACCTTCGTTTACACGGCGTATTTTTTCGTTACTTCTTTTCCCGACAATGAATTTTTTAATTTTCTTATCCTTTGCTTTTGACACGGGATAAATTGACTGAAGATAAATTTTTGCTTCGGGGCATTTATTCTGAATTTTATCTATTATCAGTGCTATATTGCCAATAATATGGTCATAACTCTTATTCTCACCAATGTCATTGGTACCTATCAGTATAAACACTTTCGACGGCGATAAATCAAAAACACTTTCAGAAAGCCGCTTAAGTACGCCATCGGTTGTGTCCCCTCCGATACCGCGGTTTATAATGTAAACACCGTGAAAGAACTCGTTCAACCTGAAAAAATCGGTAATAGAGTCCCCGACAAATACAATACCGCCCGGCTTTGCACTTTTGTTTAATTCAATAAAGGCATTATCAACTGTTTTCTTATAAAGCCTGGTGATTGCATCTAAAAGCCTCATTAGCATATCCTTTACCACTATTTCCTATTCTCACACTGTTTAATTAAATTTTTAAAACTATTAAGCCAGTGTTATTTCAGGGCGCGGCTGTTTTACTCTCGGGTATAAACAACTTTTCCGTTTATTATTGTTAAATCCACTTTTGTTTTATAGTCAAAGGGGTATCCATTGAAAATTACAATATCGGCATCCTTTCCAGCTTCAAGACTACCAACCCGGTCATCAATTCCTGCCGCCCTTGCTGCGTTAATAGTTACAGCTTTAAGCGCATCTTCTTCAGGCATTCCTTCCCTGACTGCAATTGCCGCGCATAAAAGCAGGTGCTGCACGGGAACACATGGATGATCCGTCATTATAGCAACGGGTATTCCTGATTTTGCAAGAATTCCGGGGGCAGCCAGAGTCTGATTTCTAAGCTCGATTTTTGACCGATCGGTTAGCATCGGACCCAATATTATTTTAATATCATTTTCTTTCAGTATATCAGCAATCAAATGCCCTTCGGTACAGTGATCGATTGTTATTTTTAAATTAAATTCCCTTGCAATACGAATAGCCGTGAGAATATCATCAGCTCTGTGGGCATGGATTTTTACAATCAAATCACCTTTTAAGGCAGGAACAAGAGATTCAAGACGCATATCAAACTCTGGTTTATCATTATTTTCTCTGTCTTTCCTGTATTCTTCCCATTCCTCCATATATTCTTTTGCTTTATAAAACTGTTCCCTTATAATAGCTGCTGTCGCCATTCTTGTGCTGGGAGTATGGTTTTTCTCATGATATACTGTTTTTGGGTTCTCACCGAACGCAATTTTAAGAGCGCAGAGCTCTTTAAGAACCATCTCATCAACCGAACGGCCATAGGTTTTTAATGCAGCAAACTGCCCACATATTACATTACCACTTCCAGGGCCACTTAAAACAGTTGTTATTCCCCATTGTCTGGCTTCTTCAAAAGAACGATCCGCATGGTATATACCATCTATGCCGCGTAAATGAGGCGTAACCGGATCGGTCATCTCATTAACATCATCGCCCTCAAATCCAACCGAATCTTCCATCATACCCACGTGGGTATGTGAGTCTACAAGACCCGGCAAGATGAATCTTCCTTTCGCATCGATTATTTTGCTGTCTTCAGGGCATTCATCCATTGGCCCTATGGCTGCTATTTTTCCGTCTCTTACTAAGATATATCCGTTTTCATACTTAAGTGTTCCATTTTGCGCATATCTATCTTCAGCCATTGTATAAATTCTTCCATTAATAATAAGCATATAGTCCTCCATTTATGAATACCATGTTGATACGTTTCAAAAGGTAAATCCTTCTTCAAAAAATCAATCCCATTATAACACAGCCTATGACGCTTAACAAATATATTTGAACATAATGACAGGCCAATGTATTGCAGAAAAAAGACTATGCGAATATTGTGCAATGCAGGGAAATTTTCAGCCGAACAAATCTTGGACCGGCTAATTAAAGTCAGAAATAGTAAAAAGAATCTTCAAGGTTTTTCTATTTGGCTATAAAAAAGGCATAACAAACAAGACCGACATAGTGAAAGAGAGATATGTAACAACAAACAAAGAAAAGCAAGCTGACTGCAAAAATGCCTCAAGCATCATATTTCCTTATGCATTTTTGCAAGCGTCGGCTTGCCGTGCTAAACCATACAGCTTTTGCAAACAAAGCGTTTATTTCGGGCATCGCACAATAGTTTGGTTACTAAACCGCCCCTGCTTCCCCTTTTGAGAAAAAGAAAATTACAAAACCTGAAGAACCGTCCCCCTGGTTACTTAATGTTCTACTCCAACTGCTGCCTCATCTTTGGCCTTTTGTACTTCCAAATGCACATCCTTTTTCCCTTCTTCTGTTTTATTACTATTCTCTGAAAGAGGGAAACGGATTAATGCATTTTTTAACACCTGATCCATAGATGAAACAGATATTAAATTTAATTTATCAATAACATTCTTAGGTATTTCCTCAATATCTTTTTCATTCTCTTCAGGATATAAAATAGTATCTATTCCTGCTCTATGGGCTGCAAGAACTTTTTCTTTCATACCCCCTATCGGCAATACCTTTCCTCTTAAAGTGATTTCACCTGTCATTGCAACATTCCTTTTTACCGGAATGTTAGTTAAAGCAGAAATCATTGCAGTAGCCAGAGTAATCCCTGCAGATGGCCCATCTTTAGGTATAGCTCCCTCCGGAACATGAATATGCATATCATACTTCTTATGGAAGTCCTTTTCAATGCCTATCATTTCAGCAATGGAACGAACATAACTTCTGGCAATCCTGGCCGATTCCTTCATAACATCTCCCAGTTGACCTGTTAGCTCTAATGCGCCATCCCCGGGCATAAGATTAACTTCAATGCACAGGGTGTCCCCACCAACGGGTGTCCAGGCAAGACCACGTGCAATTCCAACTTCGTCCTTTTCATTGGCCTTATCGTACAGGAATATTTTACGCCCAAGGTATTTATCCAAGTTCTTTGCTGTTATACGTACTGATTTTTTCTCACCCGATACTATTAACCTGGCAACTTTACGGCATACTGTTGATATCTGTCTTTCAAGGTTTCTTACCCCTGCCTCACGAGTATAGTAGTTAATGATATCCCTGACAGCATTTTCATCAAAACGTATTTCAGAAGGTTTAAGGCCATGATTTTTAACCTGTTTGGATATTAAATGCCTTTTAGCTATCTGAACTTTCTCTTCTTCAACATAGCCGGATATATCTATTACTTCCATTCTGTCTAATAATGGGCGGGGTATTGCGTCTTTATAATTCGCAGTAGTAATAAACATAACGTCCGAAAGATCAAAGGGCATGTCCAGATAGTGATCATGGAACTCCCTGTTCTGCTCAGCATCTAAAACTTCAAGCAATGCTGATGCAGGATCGCCCCGAAAATCATTCGACATTTTGTCTATTTCATCAAGCAGTATAAGAGGGTTTTTTGAACCTGCCTGCCTTATTGCCTTTATTATTCTTCCGGGCATAGCACCAACATAGGTTCGTCTGTGCCCCCTGATTTCAGCTTCATCTCTTACACCACCAAGAGACATGCGCACATAATTCCTGTTCAATGCCTTTGCAATAGACCGCACTATGGATGTCTTTCCAACACCGGGCGGGCCTGCAAGACATATTATCGGACCCTTCAGACTGTTTTTTAATTTTCTTATTGCAAGGTATTCCACCATTCGTTCCTTTACTTTGGTAAGCCCGTAGTGATCCTGGTCCAGGATTTTTTCAGCATCGCTGAGATTTAAGTTCTCCTCGGTTTTTTCATTCCAGGGCAGTTCAACAATCCAATCAAGGTATGTTCTGATAACACCGCTTTCGGCTGATGAAGAATGCATTTTTGAAAGCCTGTCCAATTCTTTTAAAGCCTTGTTTTCAGCTTCCTGCGGTAATCCCAGCTTCATTATTTTTTCGCGGTATTCTTCTATTTCATCGCTTTGCTGGGCTCCTTCCCCAAGCTCGTTCTGTATTGCTTTAAGCTGTTCCCTGAGATAATATTCTCTTTGGCTTTTGTCAATTTGCTGGCGAACCTTCCTGTTAATATTCTTTTCAACTTCAAGTATTTCTATTTCGTTAACCAGGATTCTAAGAAGCTTTTCCATTCGCTTCTTAGGTGATCTCTCATTTAAAATACGCTGCTTATCTTCCAGTTTAATAACCATATTTGCAGCAATTACATCCGAAAGCCTTGCATAGTCTTCCATAGTTGATAATGTAAATGTTGTATCAGGAGAAATGCGGTTGGTCAGTTTTGCATATTTTTCAAAATAGCTTACAACCTGTCTCACCAAGGCTTCGGTTTCCGAATCTTTTATTTGGGTTTTTGGGTTTGGATGTTCCCGTACATTCACTTCATAAAAGGGATCTTCCGAAACATATTCGATGATCTTTGCCCGTTCCAATCCTTCTACAAGCACACGAATAGTGTCTCCGGGGAGTCTTAACAACTGCTTGATTTTAGAAATAGTCCCTACCGCATATATATCCTTTTCTCCCGGTTCATCCAGCGCAGGATCTTTCTGGGCTGCAAGAAATATTCTCTGATCCTTAACCATTGCCTCTTCGAGTGCCTTTATTGATCTTGTACGGCCAACATCGAAATGAAGAATCATATGCGGAAAAACAACAATTCCCCTAAGTGGCAGAAGTGGAATTGTCATTATATTTTGCCTTTTTTTATCCTGTGTCATCAGTATCAAATCCTTTCAATAGTGCTCCATATCGTAAATATGAGGTTGTCCCAAATTTGAATTTGGTTAATAAATAACTAGCTCATAATAGCTTTTAAGTATGCATTTGTATACCATTGGACTAATTAAAGCATAGTTATTATGTACTTTAATTTCAGATTTAATATGGATTTGAACGTCAGTATTCTTAAAATCATAATACAAGGCTACTATATTATAGCGTCTTACCAGACCAATTTCAATGTTTTATTCTGGGCAGGCTAACAGGTTATAGGACAATAATACTCTTATGTGCATTTTAAATTAATACCGCCTGAAGATAATATACCATAAAAAAGGCTGTCTCAATCAAGGATAACTGATTTTGAGACAGCCTTTATTTTATATTCAGAATCTAAAAGCTATTATTTAATAACGTCTGCAACACGTCCCGAGGCAACTGTTCTTCCACCTTCACGGATGGAGAAAGTCTGTCCTCTTTCCATAGCGATGGGTGAAATAAGGTTAATTGTCATAGTGATGTTGTCACCAGGCATAACCATTTCTACACCATCGGGAAGAGCTATAGTACCTGTAACGTCAGTTGTTCTGAAGAAGAACTGAGGTCTGTAACCATTAAAGAACGGAGTATGTCTTCCTCCTTCTTCCTTGGTTAAAACGTATACTTCTGCAGTAAAATCGGTATATGGAGTAATGGAACCGGGTTTAGCCAGAACCTGTCCTCTTTCAATTTCGTCTCTCTGAACGCCTCTTAACAGAGCACCGATATTGTCACCGGCCTGAGCCTGATCAAGAGTTTTTCTGAACATTTCAACACCGGTAACTGTTGTTTTTCTCTTCTCGCTGGTTAAACCAACGATTTCAACTTCTTCTCCAACCTTCAGAGTTCCTCTTTCAACTCTACCGGTAGCAACTGTTCCACGACCGGTAATTGTGAATACGTCTTCAACTGACATCAGGAATGGAAGATCTGTCTGACGTTCGGGAGTTGGGATATATTCATCTACAGCTGCCATAAGGTCAAAGATTGGTTTATATTTTGGATCACTTGGATCGTTTGATTCACATTCCAGAGCTTCCAGAGCAGAGCCACGAATAATAGGAATCTCGTCACCTGGGAAGTCGTATTCGCTAAGCAGATCTCTTAATTCCATCTCAACAAGCTCAATAAGTTCTTCATCGTCAACCTGATCGCATTTATTGAGGAAAACAACAATATAGTTAACACCAACCTGATGAGCAAGAAGAATATGTTCACGTGTCTGAGGCATTGGACCGTCAGCTGCTGATACAACCAGTATAGCACCGTCCATCTGAGCAGCACCGGTGATCATGTTCTTAACATAGTCGGCGTGACCCGGGCAGTCAACGTGAGCATAGTGACGGTTTTCGGTTTCATACTCAACGTGAGAGGTGTTAATGGTAATTCCTCTTTCCTTCTCTTCGGGAGCAGAGTCAATCTGTTCGTATGACTTAATTTCTACGTTAGTACCGCCTAATGACAGAGTTTTGGTTATTGCTGCAGTTAAAGTGGTTTTTCCATGGTCAACGTGACCGATAGTTCCAATGTTAACATGGGGTTTTGTTCTTTCGAATTTAGCTTTTGCCATCGAAATTCTCCTCCTTACACAGTTCGGTAACTGTTGATAATTATATTATTAGTTAGTTAAAAATTCAACTAATGTTTTAACTTATAAAATATACTATACCATTTTAGTTTTATCTGTCAATATTTTGGGTATTTCCATACTATCAGGGCTTTTTCACACCTGCAATCTGCTCCTGAATATTCCTTGGAACTTCAGAATAATGATCAAACTGCATTGAATAAACTGCCCTTCCCTGGGACCTGGACCGTAGTTCTGTTGCATAACCAAACATTTCACTTAAAGGCACAAAAGCTGTAATAACCTGTGCTCCAGAACGGGCTTCCATCCCTTCAATACGCCCACGGCGTGAATTCAAATCGCCAATGATATCACCCATGTATTCTTCCGGGGTTGTAACTTCCACCTTCATAACAGGCTCCAACAGAACAGGATCAGCCTTTTTCATGGCTTCCTTAAATGCCATTGAGCCCGCAATTTTAAATGCCATTTCAGACGAATCCACTTCATGGTATGAACCGTCAAACAGCTTCACCTTGACATTAAGCACCTGGTACCCTGCTACAACACCGGTATTCATTGCATCTCTTATACCTGCATCTACGGCTGGAATATATTCCTTAGGAATTACCCCCCCAACAATGGCGTTTTCAAATTCATAACCGCCTGTTTCAAGGGGTTCAATCTCAATCCAGCAATGGCCATACTGACCACGGCCACCCGACTGCCTGACAAATTTTCCTTCAGCCTTAACTGCCTTACGTATGGTTTCTTTATACGCAACCTGAGGTTTTCCTACATTTGCCTCTACCTTGAACTCACGCAGGAGACGGTCAACTATAATCTCAAGATGCAATTCACCCATACCGGCAATAATGGTCTGGCCGGTTTCCTGATTTGTAGAAACTCTAAAGGTCGGATCTTCTTCTGCAAGCTTCTGGAGCGCAACCGACATTTTCTCCTGTCCTGCTTTTGTTTTTGGTTCTATAGCAACATTAATGACAGGCTCTGGGAATTCCATGGACTCCAGAATTATTGGGTGATTTTCATCGCAAAGTGTATCCCCTGTAGTTGTAAACTTCAACCCAACAGCTGCAGCAATATCCCCGGCATAAGCTGTTACAACTTCTTCTCGGTGATTGGCATGCATCAGCAGGATTCTTCCAATTCGCTCGCGTTTCCCCTTCGTTGAATTCAGTACATAAGAACCCGAATTCAAAGTACCCGAATAAACCCTGAAAAACGCCAGCTTACCAACATATGGGTCGGTCATTATTTTAAACGCCAGTGCTGACAATGGTTCATTATCATCCGAATGCCTCTCCAATTCTTCATGCTCATCCCAATTATCAGGATGCAGGCCTTTAACCGGCGGAACATCAAGAGGTGAAGGCATATAATCAACAATGCAGTCCAACAGCTTCTGTACTCCCTTGTTTTTATATGATGAGCCACAGGTTACCGGAATGATGTCGACATTAATTGTAGCCTTGCGAATGGCTTTTTTCAGTTGCTCCTTCGGAATCTCTTCCCCTTCAAGGTACTTCATCATAAGCTCATCATCATGATCTGCAACAGCTTCCAGTAATTTTACATGATATTCCTCTACCAAATCCTTCATATTATCCGGAATATCTTCTTCTTCAATATTTTTGCCCAAGTCATCATGATAGTAATAGGCTTTCATTTCTATAAGGTCAATAATCCCTTCGAAATGATCTTCCTTTCCTATTGGTAACTGAATTGGAACTGCATTAGCATTTAAACGGTCCTTCATCATCTGAATGCAATTGAAAAAGTCAGCTCCCATGATGTCCATTTTATTAACATAGGCTATTCTTGGAACTCTATATTTATCTGCCTGGCGCCATACGGTCTCAGACTGAGGTTCAACACCGCCTTTTGCACAGAATAATGTAACAGATCCGTCAAGAACACGTAGCGAACGTTCTACCTCAACTGTAAAGTCAACGTGTCCCGGCGTATCTATAATATTTATCCTGTTTCCTTTCCAATAAGCGGTAGTTGCCGCCGATGTAATGGTAATACCTCTTTCCTGTTCCTGCTCCATCCAGTCCATCGTTGCAGCACCCTCATGGGTTTCCCCAAGCTTGTGGACCTTTCCGGTATAGAACAGTATTCTTTCTGTGGTGGTTGTTTTCCCCGCATCGATATGTGCCATTATACCGATATTTCTTGTGTTTTCCAGACTATATTCCCGGGGCATTTATGTCCTCCTTTCGATATGTGAAAATGCAGATTACCACCTGTAATGTGCAAATGCTTTATTAGCTTCGGCCATTTTGTGAGTGTCATCTTTTTTCTTAACTGCATTGCCGGTATTGTTTACTGCGTCCAAAATTTCCGCAGCAAGCCTTTCACTCATGGTACGCTCACCTCTTAGACGGGCGTAGTTTGTTAACCAGCGAAGGCCTAAAGCCTGCCTTCTTTCAGGGCGAACCTCCATTGGCACTTGATAGGTTGCTCCACCAACTCTTCTTGCCTTTACCTCAAGTACAGGCATTATGTTGTTGAGGGCCTGTTCAAACACTTCAAGAGGATCTTTGCCTGTCTTTTCCCGTACAATATCAAACGCACCATATACTATTTTTTGTGCAACTCCTTTTTTGCCATCCAACATAACGTTATTAATAAGTTTAGTAACTACTTTATCATTATATATTGGATCGGGTAATACATCCCGCTTGGGCACATGTCCTTTTCTTGGCACTTTCTTCCCTCCTTTTCATGATAACTGACGGGTAAACCCATCGTATCACAGGTACTCGTCCCGAATTAACGGTACGTCAGCGCTTGGTAAGTTGCTCAAATATAAAAAAAGGCTTTTTTAAAAAGTAGTAAAATGTGCTATGAGGAAATGGATTACTAGCCTCATTATATATGAAACAACGC
>JAAYNA010000148.1 GCA_012521105.1 Clostridiaceae bacterium | reverse complement strand
CATTTCATTCAGATGGATAAGCCCCAGATTAAAAATCTGCTTCACATGGTCATCGTCAAGGGCATAGTATACTACCTTCCCTTCACGCCTGTACCTGACGAGCCTCGCCTGCTTTAATACCCTTAACTGGTGGGAAATTGACGACTGTGTCATATTCAAAAGTACTGCAATGTCACACACGCACATTTCACTTTCTGCCAGGGCGCAAAGTATTTTTATCCTTGTTGTATCCCCAAAAACTTTGAAAAGCTCTGCCAAATCATATAGATTTTCATCTGCCGGCATTCTTTTTCTGACATAATTAACGGTTTCCTCGTGTATAACAGTGCAGTCACATCGATCTAACCCGTATTTATCTTTCATGTTTTCACCTCACAATAATATATGAACGTTTGTTCATATGAATAGAATATCATATGTATTGAAAAAATTCAATATTTTTATATCCAATAAATAAATATAAATTTGCTAAAGTATTGGCGATATAATAAAAAATAATGTAATGTTGCAGACAACCTGCAATAATATTAAAATCTATATATATTAATTCGGGATAAAATATAAAGAGGAGTGTAATTAATTGTTAAAACGGATCCATTATAATTCCCCTGTTATTCTTACCTATACATTTTTGTCGCTGATTGTATTAATAATCGGAAATGCTACCGATATGGTTTCCACAAAGCTATTATTCTCGGTTTACAAGGGAAGTCTTAAAGATATATTTTTCTATATCAGGTTGTTTGGACATGTGTTAGGGCATGTGGACTGGGATCATTTTGTGAATAATTTTCTTATCATACTTCTTGTTGGTCCAATGCTGGAAATGAAATATGGTTCTAAGAACATGATACAGATGATTTTAATTACTGCTTTTGTCACAGGTGTATTAAACGTCATTTTTTTCGACACCGCCATATTGGGAGCAAGTGGCATTGCCTTTATGCTGATCATTTTAAGTTCATTTGTTAATATTAAAAAGGGAAGTATTCCTCTTACCCTTCTCATAGTTGCTTCTTTATATTTAGGACGGGAAATTGTAGATGGTTTAACTGCTAACGATAATATATCCCAATTTGCGCATATCGCCGGTGGAATATGCGGGGGAGTTTTTGGTTTTACTTTGAGATCAAAAGGTTAGTTTGTGGTATTATATTATTTTACCTATAAAATTTCCTTTTATATTCGGAAGGACTAATACCGTATTCTTTCTTAAACATTTTTGAAAAATTAAAAGTGTCTTTGTAGCCACAGCTTCTAGCAGCTTCGCTGACATTGCAGTCATAATGGCTTAAAAGCTCTGCCGCCTTTCCAAGCCTGTATTTTACTATGTAATTCTGAGGTGATGTTCCTATGTATTCAGTAAAAATTCTGTAAAGATATCTTCTGTCAATCCCAAGCATTTTTGCAATACCGTCCACACTTATATCATACATATAATTGGATTGAATATAGTTTTCTGCTCTTCTTGCATAGATTTGTGAAGCACGTGTGCTTACATTGTTTTCTTCCTTTAAACGTGCGAATAATTCAAAGATTAAACCACACAGATATATTTCGGGTGATTGGCTTAGCTTATCTGCAGAAATCATATTTTTAAAAATAAAAGCACAGCTTGGTGAATACACTATGGGTTCTTGTTCAAAACCAGAGCCATCGATTAATTCTTCTGCAAGTGCTCCGTTAAAACCTATCCATACATACGACCAGGGCTTTTCCACATCTGCTTTGTAAAAAGTTAACTCATGAGGCCTTATCAAAAACATGCTACCCTTTGCAAGGTTATATATAACACCCCTGCGCTCAAAAATCCCTTTTCCATCCAGAATATAGTGAATGAGATAATATTCCCTGATTGCAGGTCCAAAGGAATGACCACTGTCGCAATTTTGCCACCCGCATACCACCGGATTTACATCGTGAAAACCTTTATTTAATAAAGGGATATCATTTTGCTTCACTTTTTCACTCATGGAGACATTATAACATATTAATAAGACATTATTCAATTTATAGTGGGTTTAAAATAAAGTATCATAGTCAATAGAAGGAGGTCGGTAATATGGTCAAAATAACATTTATGGGCGCAGGCAGTACAGTTTTCGCAAAAAGTGTGCTTGGTGATTGTTTAAGTGTTGAATCATTAAAAGACTGTGAAATTTGTCTTTATGATATCGATGCTGAACGCCTGAAGGAATCTGAACTTATGGTAAGGACAATCAATCAGAATATAAACAACAATCGTGCAACTATAAAAACTTATCTGGGAGAAGAACAGCGTAAAGATGCATTGAGATCGGCTGACTTTGTTGTAAATGCCGTTCAGGTTGGCGGGTACGACCCATGCACAATTATTGATTTTGAGGTTCCAAAGAAATATGGGCTTCGTCAAACAATTGGAGACACTCTGGGCATTGGTGGAATAATGCGGGCGCTTAGAACAATTCCCGTATTAGAGGACTTTGCCCGTGATATGGAAGAAGTTTGCCCCAACGCCTATCTCTTAAATTATACAAACCCCATGTCCATTTTAACAGGGTATATGCTCAGATACACTCCTGTTAAAACCGTTGGTTTGTGCCACAGTGTACAGGTATGCTCGAAGGGCTTATTAGAATCTCTTGGCATGGAAGATAAGCTTGAAGGCCGTAGAGAGCTGATAGCAGGAATTAACCACATGGCCTGGCTTCTTGAAATATACGATAAGGATGGCAATGATTTATATCCGGAAATCAGGCGAAGAGCCATTGAAAAAAACGAAAAAGAAAAGCATAACGACATGGTAAGGTTTGAATATATAAAAAGGCTGGGTTATTATTGCACAGAATCCAGTGAACATAATGCTGAATATAATCCCTTTTTCATTAAAAGCAAATATCCCGAATTAATCGATAGGTTCAACATCCCGCTGGATGAATATCCAAGACGCTGTATTGAGCAGATAAAAGGCTGGGAAAGACAAAGGGATGAACTTGTTAAAAATCCAACCCTAACCCATAAACGTACAAACGAATATGCCTCGTACATAATTGATGCAGTAGTTACAAATAAACCATATAAAATAGGCGCAAATGTGTTAAACACAGGCGGGTTAATAGAAAACCTGCCACAGGAAGCCTGTGTTGAAGTACCATGTGTGGTTGACGGGATGGGTATTAATCCTTGCCGTACAGGCAGGTTGCCTGTGCAATTGGCTGCAATGAACATGACAAATATAAATGTGCATTTAATTACAATTGAAGCTGCTGTAACACGAAAAAAAGAACATATATACCATGCTGCAATGCTTGATCCCCATACCGGTTCAGAGCTGTCCATCGATGAAATTGTTAAAATGGTGGACGAATTAATTGAAGCCCATGGTTTATGGCTGCCCGAATACAAGTAGCAGGATAATGACACAAAATCGCCTTACATAGATAAATCAGGTATTCAGTCAAAGCAAATTGATAGTAATATAATTCAGGAAAAGCTTATGCACCTGCAGTGCGTAAGCTTTTTATTTTAAGAATTCGGAAATCAACCGACAAATAATTAAGATTAAATATATAAATATATGATATTATGTAAAGAACATGTTATAATAAGGTCTAAATTCTATTACAAAGTTAAATGCCCTTGAAAGGGTTTTGTAATTGCTTTTTAAAGGACTAGCTTGAATGACTGAGGGTGAAATAGTGTATAAAGATAAATTAAAACATGTAATTTTTATTATTACAACATTACTGTTCTGGTTTTCATTGTATACATATGTTCCCATTTTCCCGGGATATATTGAAAATTCAGGCGTATCACACAGTATGGTTGGATTAATCATCGGCTCATATGGTTTCTCGCAGATGGTTATTAGAATTCCTCTTGGAATTATTTCAGACAGATTGAATAAAAGAAAGCTGTTTATCATTCTGGGTATTGTTTTTAGCTTATTAAGCAGCCTTGGGCTATGGCTATTCAACAGTGCGTGGTCAATGCTTATTTTCAGAGCATTGGCAGGAGTTGCAGCAGCTTTCTGGGTTATATTCTCGGTTTTATTTTCAAGTTACTTCAGAAGTGATGAGGCAACAAAAGCAACAGGATACATATTGGCCGCAAGCAATCTCGGTCGGGTTCTGGCTACATCTACAGGAAGCTATGCAGCTGAAATATCCGGCGTTAAGAGCTCATTCCTGTTAGCTGCAATAGCAGCAGTTCTGGCTGTTATTACAGGTATGTTCATCAGTGAAAATAAACAGAACAGCAGAAAACCTGCTTCTGTTACAGAATTATTATCAATAGGGAAATCCAGTGACCTTACTATTTTATCTGTTTTAGGAATACTGACACAATTTATAGCCTAT
This sequence comes from Clostridiaceae bacterium, assembly GCA_012521105.1. Lineage (GTDB taxonomy): Bacteria > Bacillota > Clostridia > DSM-8532 > DSM-8532 > Thermoclostridium. The sequence continues at coordinate 12,302 of JAAYNA010000148.1, read as the reverse complement.
GCAACTGTTTACGGGTTTACACCTATAGTTGCACAATCTTTGGGAGCAAACAGCGCTCTGCTTGGGCTGCTTTCAACGCTGTCAATCCTTCCCGGGATACCTGCAGGTGCATTGAGTGGCTCCTTTTTTACAAAAAAATTTGGCGAAAAGAAAACCCTTTTTACAGGTTATATCATAACTGCCCTTTCCTGCGTTTCCATTCCATTTGTAAAAAGTTTGACAGCCCTTATTGTAACACAGGTTATCGGGGGCTTTGGCAAAGGTGTCACAATCCCACTGCTTATGGGGCTTTGCATAAAAAATGTTGAAGAAAATAAAAGAGGCAGTGCCATGGGATTCTTTCAGGCTATATATGGGTTAGGAATGTTTGCAGGACCTGTGGTGGTAGGTTTTATAAGCGATACCGTCAGCCTGAATGCAGGTTTCTATTTCACTGCCCTAATTGGTATTATTGCAGCTTTTATGGTAAAACTTTTCGTAAAAGACAGTATTACGTCTGATTAACCTGTCAGACAAAACAGGCATTAACCCCATTTGAGCACATATCATTCTGTTAATAAAGCAACAGTCGCATTTGGCTGTTGCTTTATTATCTGATACATTCGGTATTAAGAAGTATTTCTTATACAAGCTCCATCTGCTCGGCATACTCACCCATCAATCCCATCCACAAAATTGTCATTCCGGGGGTAAATTCATTCCAGTCCTCTTCAGGAATGGCGGTTAAATTAAAGGTGGAGCCGCCCAGGTATCTTATAATTCAAGGTATTTAGTCGTTCCCTGTTGTAAAGCTCTGTATCCAGTCTCCCTAACAGTCCTGAACAGAATTGCAGATAATGGAGCTTTTCAACAGGTACCACAGAAGTATCAAGTATAACGGCTGTGATTCCTGTTTCAGCATCGTTGGCTGCCGTTCAAAGCATTCTGATGCCGTCAGTCAGCACTTTTTCAATTATGTCGTAAGATTTCACTTCCACCGGAAATCAGAAGCCTTTATCACCTGTGGTTGATTTGTCAGGTGTCATTACCTATAATAAACCTATAGAAGAAAATCTGGCTACGTTTTCTGCGTTGATGATATTTCTGTTTTGGAGGACAGAAACAATGTTAATTGAATTTATAAGAGGTTACGGATTATTACTTGCCTATTTTGTAATTGCGGTAATAGCTGCACTTGCAATCAGACGTCTTACTATACCAAAAGAAGTATATCGTAAAACTTTACACATGATACTTTTATGCTCAGTGTTCGTATGGGTATATGCATTTAATACCTGGTGGATATCAGCTATCGGAACAGTTGTTTTTGTTTTGATGGTATATCCAATTCTTGCTATTGCTGAGCGAAAGATACGGGTCTATTCCGAGTTGCTCACAGAGCGCAAGCCGGGAGAAATCAAGCGCAGCCTTGTAGTGGCGTTTTTTATGTTCGCAGTGCTTATTTGCGTTTGCTGGGGCTGGCTTGGAGAGAAATATTTAGTGATAGCGTCAGTACTTGCCTGGGGTCTGGGTGATGCTGCGGCGGCATTGGTTGGAAAGCGTTTTGGACAACACTATATTGAGGGTAAACTTGTTGAAGGACGCAAAAGTGTTGAGGGAACTGTTGCCATGTTTGTGGTGTCCTTTGTTGCGGTATTGACCGTATTGCTTATACATGGCTCAATGAAGTGGTACAGTTACGTTCCAACCGCAGCAATTACAGCAGCAGTATGTGCAATAGTAGAGCTGTACACTAAGGGTGGCATGGACACAATAACCTGCCCTTTGGCTTCAGCGGTGATTTTAATTTCGCTGGTTCATTTATGGGGGGTGTGATTCTATGAGACAAAAATCCGGAGAGCGTACGCTCCTCGCCTCGGTGCTATTGAGTTCACCCGGTCCTATAGTAATTGGGATTGCTCTTCTTTTTGGCCGTTCATCTACACAGCTTGCCGACTTTATTCGCCGGACATCCGAACTTGTTGCAATAATCGTGTCGTGGATAGTGTTCCGTACTGTACATAAAAGTGACGAATTTGATCCTTTGCGTAAAGAAAAACTGGAACATACGGCAAATTTATGCGTTGGCCTGGCAATGTGTTTGTCAGGAGTTGCAATGATTTTCATTGCTTTGTTCTCGTCCGGCACAGAAAAGGGGAATGTTATTCCGGGTTTGGTTATAGCTTTATTAGGTGTAATAACTAACTCCTGGTTCTGGATGCGATACAGGAAACTAAACCACGAAAAACCCGATGCAATCCTTTCTGCCCAAAGCAGTCTTTATCGTGCAAAATCCCTGGTTGATGCCTGTGTTGTAATAGCATTAACCGTTGTAACAATTGCTCCCGGTACACAGACAGCATTGTATGTGGATTTATTCGGTTCAATAATTGTTGCAGCATATCTCATTATGAGCGGTATTATAACAATACATGGATGAATTAATAAATATATTACTTATAAACTGCCGTTTCAACAATTTTTCCCATCTCCACCGAGTCAGTAAGTAACGAATGTCCATCAGCACAGCGTTTCATATAGCCAGCATCTGCGATATAAATTTGGGGCCTGGCTTTACAATACTTTTTACCTGCCATATTTACCGTCCAAAAATTTTTTCAAACATATTTTAATATGTTAAATAGTGGTTCAATACTTTGAAGAGAAAGGATATGCATTTTCCAATTTTTGTTATACAAAAAAAATACTATCTGCATTCTTCTATAATTGTATATAAAATTGTAAAAGTTGCATAAAATATAGAGGGCTTCTTTGTGCAATTGTATGCCTGCTTTTGTTGAAAAAATGCTTTTGAAATGCTAATATGAAATTGCAAAAGAAGTGCCAGTTTGTCCTCCGGTGTCCTTCGGGTCCGGGGGCTTTTCCATATTGAGGAGTATTTGCTTTATGGATAAGAAGGTCTTTAAAACTTACAGACAGCTTCTTAGACTTTTAAGAAGCAGGAGTTGTAATAAAAAAAGGAGCTACCGGTTCACAAGTTATTCGTGTATAATAAAGATCGGATAGAACAATGCATACATTTTCACAGTACCTCTTGATTCAGCTTCTATAATACCGAAGGCATGCTTACAGATATGCAGATATACAGATTTACAGATTTACAGATTTACGATGACAAAGGCAACGTTGTATACCAAAGCGTTTGCGAACGATTTACATATGGCATATTGCTTAACTTTAAAGATAGGAAATTATCTGTCATCAAAGCAAATACTTGCTGGCCTCCCGGATACTCAGATTGCTCATTTTGTTCCTGTTCTTATCAACAAACGCCCGCACCCACTCGGGGTTGGTCTTTGAATACTCACGCAGGCTCCAGCCTATGGCCTTGTTAATGAAAAACTCATCGGTTCCAAGGTTGTTAATCAGAATCTTCTCAAGCAATACTGTGTTGGTTTTGTCTTTTCTGCCGTTCTGATGATCTATGGCAATCCGACGAAGCCAAATATCATCGTCAGTTGACCACTTAAGCATTAGATCGTTTATCCTCTCGTCGACAAAAGCAATGTTCCCAACAATTCTATCAAGAGCGTCTATGGTGTCCCACCACGGCTTAGTTTTAATATACCGTTAAAGGCGTGGTACATCATCGTAGGTCAGGTATTTCTGCATGGCTTTGAGGTAATCCAGCGATAAATATTGCATCTCCCTGTGCTCGTTTTCCCAGCACAGGTCAAGTAACTCCCAATCTATCGCACTGCTTTTCTTTTCGGCTTTTAAAATATCCTTTGTAATTGCTAAATCATATACATATTCACAGCTGTCATTGGTATCAAACAGCTCATTTATTTTAGTAGTCGTTGAGTTGAGTTCTGTAGTACCATCACCGTATAATAGTTCCGATGGAAAATCATCGTCCGGAATGGCGACAACAATTTTGTTAAATTCAAAACTATATAGGTGATAGTCAAGCCAGCCAAACGCCGCTTGGATAATCTGATGAAGTTGCTGAAATGTTATATTTCCAGGAATTCTAAGCCTCCTCCAGTTCTAAATCTTTTATTGTTATTTTTATCTGGTATGCCATTTGTACATCTCCTTACTCACAAAATTATAGATTTTAGTCATTCTTTCCAGCCATACTGCCCTTTAAGTTCTACAAATCTGACCATTCCCATTGTTTTGATGTGTATATCACCATCATTTGTTTTCGTAATAAGTATAAGCTTCTGAAGATATGATGGGCCAACCGGAATAACCATCCTGCCGCCGGGTGCCAGTTGATTGAGCAAATCATCCGGCAAAACACGTGCTGCTGCAGTTACCATAATCCTATCATATGGAGCATATTCCTGCCATCCCTTGCTTCCATCCCCAACCTTATAACTGATATTTGAATGATTTAATGCTTCCAGTCTCTTTTTAGCCTTTTCCATTAATTGCTCAATTCTTTCCACTGTAAAAACTTCCGCTGACATTTTGGCAAGAATAGCTGTTTGAAAGCCTGAGCCGGTTCCAATCTCCAGCACCCTGCTATCCTTTTCGGGTGCCAGAAGCCGTGTCATTTCCAGCACAAGACTGGGCTGCGAGATTGTTTGCCCGAAGCCTATGGGCAAAGGCTCGTCAATACCTGCATATTTTTTCATGTCATTATCGACAAAAAATGAGCGGTCTAATGAACGAAAATATGCTTCCAGCTCCTTCTGATCCATTCCTTTTCACCTCATCTCCAAATTATTTCCTTTACCTGTTAACAGCCTGTCAGATTTTGCTTTATATCCCAATCCTATATCGCAGCATAACTGTTGGTAAAGCTCTAATATATAATGACTTCATCACAAGGGAGATCATAGATATACGAAAGTATTCGAATATAGTTGCCGAATTCCTCATGGAAACAAAGATTATTCCGTCCATATAGACCAAGCCCACTATGAACAGCCAAAAGTTTTTGCGTAAGCTTATCAAAAAGCGCCGCTCTGTGCTCGAAAGGCTCTAAATAGGCATTTATGTACTGCAATACTTTGTTATCTTTTAAACCCTCATCCAAGTATTGCGGTGGTACCACACAATGAATCAATTTCCCACGATAAGTAAACCCAATAATTATCTTTGGACTGGGTGTAATCACCGAGAGCAAAGAACGTGGTTGGAAACCAAGTTCATCTGGAATGGCCATAGAACTTGCCATCCAATTTATAAACGTGTGATACTTATCGGTTTTTAAAGCTTCAATTTCACACTTCAGTTCATCAAAACGTGAAACGGGTACAATGGCACCTCTGTCTCCATGTGCTGCGATTTCTTTCAGCAAACCTTCATTCATAATTATACCATCCATATTATAAATAATCCTCTTGAAGCTCTAAACACTTTTAAGTTTAATGCTTCGAGGTTTAGTTTCTACTTACGACCGCGAGGACGGTTCTTTTGGTTTGTAACCTCCTCTAATATAAAGGATGCGTTTATTTAAGTTTATACTGGTGTTATATCATGGATTCTATGTTTTCTCTAATCCAGTTAGTAATGTGAAAATCAGTGTCAGTTGGATACTCCAGCTTTAATTTATTGGCTGTTACAACAGAAATCCTGCGAAATAGACTAACTGATGCCAACAATCCCTTTAAGCTATCAATCCTTTCATATTGAGTAAAAATGTTTTTTAGTTCATTTAATGTCCTTTGATCAATCCACTCATGGAGAAATCGGCCCCCATGCCAAACATCATAATCATTACCATGCAATGCCTTCGCATGCCATTCCATCATTCGGAGCAGCAGTACTCTAAGATCATTTTCTCTTGATTTAGCTGTCCATAATTCTCCTCGCACAATTTGCTTAGCTATATATAGAACGCTAAAGAAAAACATATTAACAGTTTGCAGAAAAGTTTCCTCGTCAACAGGTAATGTTGAAACAGGTTTAAAATCTGATGGTACAATACAGCTGCTTACATTATCCTTGTCTACTAATACCCTTACTCCCCTTTGAAAATTGTCGGGGGTTATTCCATCTTCGGCTAATTGGTATAAACTGCTGCTGGGCAGAAATACAATATCGACCTGGAATCCACCTTCAAACAATGTAAGGCGTTCGGGTTCTCCGATTGAAGTCTGATACAAAAATGTTACCCAAATATCGCCAAGGCGTTTCAGCCAATCAATATTGTGTAAATAGTAACTACTATTGTTCGCATATAAAATAATGTCCAGATCAGCCCACTCATCCGCAGGGTGGTCAACACGTGCTCTTGAACCTACAATAAAAGCCGCTCTTATGTCATCTGTTGATTTCGCCCATGAAGTAAAATCCCTTTCAAAGTTTTTGTAAAAATCTTCTGATTTCATCACCTGCGAATGACCCCCAATATTTAAAACAAGTTTTTAATGTACCATCTTTAAGTTAGAATTTACTTTTTCTGTATACAACATCACCCATATTTTATTAATTGTTCATGCAAATGTCAATCAAATTAAGCAAGGTCCCATTAGAATTCAACATTGACCTTATTTAAAAAAAATTCCACCCTTTTTGATATCGGGGTGGAATTTATTTCATCTTTTTAATGCCTATCCTTGTTCAACTCTTTGCCCAGATTACTTTCGTGAAATATGCCAAAAACTCTTAAAAACCTCCCTATATAGTTAAGTCCAATAACAAGGTATTTAGCCAACAGTGTAAAATTACATGCCGGAATGCAGAACATTCGCCATATGGCATAGCTGCTTTTAGAAATATTATTGTGTTACATTTTTAATCCACTTTCGTGATTTCAGCCGTATTAACCCAAGAATAAGTTTTGTGACCTCTTCTAAAATGGCTAATGCATATACCAGGTGTACAGGAAGATTAAACAAGAATGCGCCTATAATAGTTAAAGGAACCCCTATAAACCACATAGTAAATCCCTCTATTATCAGTGAACTTTTTGCATCCCCTGCACCTCGTAAAATACCAACAATTATAACTACACATAAAAATCTTACAAAGAAAATAAGTGAGATTATATAGAGCATAATTAAAGTACTGTCCCTTACTTCATTAGAAACATTAAACAAAGACAATATAAGGGGAGATGTTAATGCCAAACCTATTCCTAAAATTATACTGATTAAAAGAGAAATTCTCATAAATTTTTTAGCATAATCAATGGCTTGATCTTCTCTGCCCTCTCCTATGCTGTTGCCAATCATTATAGATGATGCGCTTGCAATTCCAAAGGTAACTACCATAAACATATTACTTACAGTATTACATATTTGAACAGCAGCTGTTGCGCCTGTACCCATGCGGCCATAAACCACCGAATAAATAAGACTGGCCATTGCCCAAAATACATCATTCAGTAAAACAGGCATAATAATCTTATAAGATTTTTTGAAAAAGCCTATGCTTAAATCTGTTAACTCTCTTAAACTTGCTGCAAGTACTCCTTTTTCCTTATAGACAAAAAGCAAAAGTAATATTGTTTCAACCGCTCTGGATATTAACGTTGCAATGGCAGCACCTTCTATCCCTAAGGCAGGAGCACCTAATTTTCCGAATATAAGAATATAATTAAAAAATACATTACATAAAAGTGCCATTATATTAACTATTAAGGGTACAAAAGCATTTCCTATTGAACGCATAGAGAAGCTGTATATAAAAGTTATTGCCGTGAAAACATAGCTGAACAATACTATAAATAAATATTTTCCGCCTAAACTTATAACTTCGGATTCCTTATTAAATATTGATATTATTTTTTCAGGATTAATAAACCCTACCGCCATAAAAATTACCGAAACAAATAAAACAGAAACTAATCCCAGACCAAGTACCCTTTTAATATTTGTAAAATCTTTTTTGCCCCAGTATTGAGCAATAAAAACGCTGCATCCCGCAGATAAGCCAATAAGTATCATATTAAAAAAGAAAAAGTACTGGTTTGCTATTCCAACTGCAGCTATTTCTACCTCTCCTAGCTTTCCTATCATTATGGTATCTACCATATTAAGTGAAGACCCTATCAAGTTTTGAAGCATGATAGGAAAAGCTAATTTAAGCATATTAATGAAAAATTCTCTGTCCACTTTTAAATTTGATTTAAGTACTTTATACATTTTGTCCCTCCTAAGAAGATATTGTACTTCTTATATTTGAAAAATCAATACAAACTTCATTTCATAAAATTTCCCTCTCTAATTACGGCATTTTTATGATCAAAATTACTCAAAAAACGCCCCCGATATATTCATATCAAAGAATAAAGCTTATTTCTTTTTTCCATATAGGAGTAATGCAGTAAGTAAGTCGCAATTGATACTTTCATAAAAACTTTTATTACTAGTTGAATGACCATAACTATAAAGCTGATTATTTTCCCATAAACAAAAATCTGAAGTCGAATAAAAAAAGAACATCAGAACAAAGGGAGGTTCACAAGTAAGAGAATCAATTTAGCATCTATGTACGTTTTATTAATTTAATTTTTTATTGGACGTTTACTCTCCAAAACTGAAATTCGAGAAAGCTATTGCAAAAAAGGTCTAAACTCTGTATAATATCATTTGTTATGATTTTGTACTAAAAATCATGGAGATTGTTTTGGTAAGTTTATTTGAGGGGCATTAGCGCAGTTGGGAGCGCACCACACTGGCAGTGTGGGGGTCAGGGGTTCGAATCCCCTATGCTCCACCACAATTTGTCCGAAAACCCTTGCGTTGCAAGGGTTTTCGCTATTTTTTCCGATAAAAATAACGTAAATTTTTTAATAAAAAAATGAAATTACTGGCTACATTGCTGCAAGTATCTGTTAATTCCTACTATATTGATTGCTCTTATCATATTATAGGCAACAAAAAGCCCCATCCCAACTGAGGCTTTTTTTCCCTTGCAAAGCAGATAATGTGCTCCATGAAACCATTTGACAGTACCAAACGAATGCTCTGATAAACACATTCACTCTTTTAATTTTTCTTTATCTTCTTTGCTACTTTTCTGCAGGTATATTGTAATTTATAACATTTACACTCTTTGATTATTTATTAGCCGTAAATAACACATTATGGAAGCGCTGCATTAATGCAAACTGGTTTACTTTTCAGAACTATCTGAATTTTGCGCAGTTTCGGCTGGTCCTTCATCTTTTTCACTGTGCCTGAAAAATGAGCTGATAATCGGAGGCAGAAGACTTAACCCTGCAACAGGAAGCCAGTGTTCAGGAAGCAATGAAACTGTTTTAAAAAGATTTTGCAAAGCAGGAATGTATATAACGCATGCCAAAACAATTAATGATGTAAATACAGCCCCAACCAACCATAGATTACTTAAGAAGTTTATTTCAAAAATAGATTTTTTCTCGGATTTACACTCAAAAACATGAATCAACTGGCTTAATACCAGGGTTACCAATGCTGCGGTTCTCGCCAATGCAAGACTTTCGGATTGCTTGTACACAAGTATAAAAGACAATAATGTAGAAACTCCAATGAATATACCTCTTACAACTATTAATCTCCACAACCCTCCGGCAAATATATGATCATTAGGATCCCTGGGTTTTTGCTTCATAACGTCTGAATCTCCTGATTCCATACTTAATGCTATTGCAGGCAATCCATCGGTTACAAGGTTTACAAGTAATATTTGGGCTGGCAGTAATGGTACCGGCATTCCTAACAGCATACCAAGAAACATTGTTAAAACTTCTCCAATATTGCAGGACAGTAAATACCTTATAAATTTGCGAATATTGTCATATATATTGCGGCCTTCTTCTACAGCAGCTACTATTGTTGAAAAGTTATCATCCATAAGAATCATGGAAGCAGCCTGCCGTGTAACATCTGTTCCCGAACATCCCATTGCCACACCAATATCTGCTTCTTTAACAGCGGGTGCATCGTTCACTCCATCCCCGGTCATTGCAACAATATACCCTTCTTCTTTATATGCCTTAACCAGCCTTAGTTTATGCTTTGGTAAAACACGGGCAAAAACAGCTGTATCTTTTAGTTTTTCCTTAAGTTCCTGGTCGCTTAACTTTTCTATCTCATTACCTGTTAAAACACTCAAGTTATCATCTGAAATCTTTAATGCTTTGGCTACAGCCTTTGCAGTTTCCTTATGATCTCCGGTTATCATAACAGGCTTTATTCCTGCAATTTTACACTTTTCAACAGCATCGTATGCCTCGATGCGCGGGGGATCCATCATTCCAACAAGTCCTAAAAATGTAAGTTGTTGTTCTAAATCTGAAGGTATATTTTTACCTTTCTCTATTATTCTATAAGCCATGGCAATAACCCTTAGGGCATTTTGAGCCATATGTGTATTTTCTGATTCAATTCTTTGTATATCATAATCTAAAATTTTTCGTTCACTGTTTGCAACCATTATAGAGGTACATTTTTGAAGTATTATTTCGGGTGCGCCTTTAGATAATATAACTTTATCTCCCGATGGAAGACTATACATAACAGTCATCATTTTCCTGTCCGAGTCAAAAGGTATTTCTTTTATCCTTTGATGTTCCTGTGTAATTTTTTCAGGGTTATATCCTGCCTCTATTGCCATTTGAACAAGTGCAACTTCGGTGGGATCTCCCAAAAAGATATCGTCGTCCACATTATCCTCTTTGTTCCCCACTTCAAGTATATTTACGTTTCCGCATAATACACCTGTTAAAGCCATTAAGTTTAAACTTGGCATTTTCATTGGGTCGATGGGTTTTCCCTGAAGAAGCAGCTTTGCTTTTCGTCCCGACTCATCCCTAGATACCTCGTACCTTGTCCTTCCACTATAAATTGAAACAACCCGCATTTTGTTTTCCGTAAGAGTACCTGTTTTATCAGAGCAAATTACCGTTGCACAGCCAAGAGTTTCAACTGCAGGTAGTTTTCTAACCAGCGCATTTCTTTTAACCATTCTTTGAACCCCAAGCGCCAAAGCGATGGTTACAACTGCTGGCAGACCTTCTGGAACGGCAGCCACAGCAAGACTTATGCCAGCCAATAGCATTGAAAATACATTTTCACCACGTATTATTCCGGTCAATGATACTATTGCACATATGATGAAGCATCCTGTAACAATATATGTTCCAAGTACTTCAAGTTTTTTCTGCAAGGGAGTATCCTGTTGTTCGGCATCCTGTATCATATGAGCGATCCTGCCCATCTCAGTATCCATACCGGTTTTTGTGATTATCGCACGGCCAGTTCCTCCGGTAGCCAAACAACCCATATATACATGATTTTTCTTGAAAGCTTCATCCTCTTCAATATCAGATGACTTTACACTTTTTATAACGGGCATGGATTCTCCGGTAAGCATGGATTCATCCACATGCAAATCATTAGATACTGTTAAAATGCCATCTGCAGGAATCCTGTCTCCTGCCTCTATGAAAATTAAATCCCCTGGTACAATTTCCTCTGCTGTTACCTCATGCAGCTCATTATCTCTAAAAACCTTTGCTTTTGGTGCAGCAAGCTTTTCAAGGGCTTCCATAGTCTTTTCAGTATGCATCTCCTGGTAAAATCCCAAAAAAGCATTTATGAAAATAATGGCAAGTATTGTAAGCGCTTCGGTTATGTCCCCCATTATCATCGATATAGCTGTAGCACCAAGCAGGACCAACACCATAAAGTCTGTGAACTGTGCCAGAAGTAATAAGACCCAGGATTTTTTCTTCTTCTGAACAAGTTTATTTCTTCCGTATATTTCAAGCCTTTTTTTAGCTTCAACGGAAGATAAACCTAAATCCTTCTTTTTTGTTTCCATGTTATTTGGTAAAAGCCTTAATGCTTGCATATTTAAGCCTCCCGCTGTGAATTTTTTCTTTAAGCCTAAATAATTCTATGCGGAAGTTTTTATAAATAGTACAAGCATATTTTTAGCTAACTGGCTTCTACCTGTATCCAAAAGAATTACATATTACGGAGTCTTAAGGTGATTTAGCTGCCTTTAAGCAAATCACCCGTACTTATATCCGCAGGAAATTACTATTCAATAGAAAAGATTAGATGAAGGGTAAATCATGATAGCACTTGAAACTAAATATCAATCTCAAGAAATACAGGACAATGATCTGAACCGTAAATATCAGAATACATTCCAGCTTCACGGATTTTGTCTTTAATACTATCCGAAACAAGAAAGTAGTCTATGCGCCACCCAATGTTCTTTTCCCTTGCTTTAAACATATATGACCACCAAGTATAAGCATCGGTTTTATCGGGGTAAAGAAATCTAAAGCTATCAGTAAATCCACTTTGGATTAGGGCTGACATCTTTTCACGCTCCTGATCTGAAAACCCGGCATTCTGCCTGTTTGAAGACGGATTTTTCAGGTCGATTTCGTTATGTGCCACATT
>JAAYNA010000147.1 GCA_012521105.1 Clostridiaceae bacterium | reverse complement strand
AATCTTATTCTATTTTATCTATTTTGCACTAATTTTCATATGTAAAAATCAAACATAATTTGCAATTAACATAGATTCAGATAAAAAAGAATTAAAAAGCAAACTTAAGTATCCAAAAAATATATATAAAGCGTATAAGCATTTCCAAAAAGGTAATAAAAGAAATGAATGATTGGGCAATAAACATAAGGGTAGGAGGCTATCCATTATTTGAATAGCCGACCTTCCATTTACAAAAAAAAGAGCAGGTTTCCTGCCCTTAAATTTAAAGTTTTAATTATAATGATAATTGTATTCTATGTATTTGAACTGCTCTCTTACACATCATAATCTTTTTGTCCCTGGCAGACAATTTCTTCATCTATATATTTTTGCTTTATTGAACAAGCGTACATAAGGCTTGCAGTTGCAAGACTGTTAACAATGCGTGGTACACCTTTTGACATGAAACATAAGGCTTCTATCCCATGTACCTGCCGTATTTACATCCTCGTTTCCATGCAGTTCATTGGATTATGACTTGTATTGCAAAGGGCTGCAGGTTTTGCAGCCCTTTTTGTTTAATTACATTCCTGTAAACTCATAGTATGCATCTTTAATTTCAACCTGGTATTCTCCGTTGCTTAAAGTTTCCTGTAATGCTGTCTGATATTTGTTTATTTTAAAGGAATTCGCAACGGTATCTTTTAAAGCATCAAATGTGTTAGTAATACCTTCCAGCTTCATTACATGGAAGCCATGAACAGTTTTGATAAGCCCTGTATCGCCAACTTCATGAGAAAATGTCCATTCTTCAAATTCCTGAACCATCTGGCCTTTCTTAACATCATACAAGCCACCATTTTCGGCAGAACCAGTATCTTCGCTGTATTCCTTTGCCAATTCTGCAAAATCTTCGCCGTTATTTACTCTGTCGAGAATACTTTGGGCTGTCTTTTTCTTTTCTTCAACTACTGAATCCTCAGCATTTTTATCAACCTTGATTAGTATATGCCGTACGGTATTGTAGTCAAAAGATTCTTTGTTCTCTTCATAGTATGCTTTTAATTCCTCTTCATCAGCCTGCATGTCGCTGATTAACTTTTCGTAATATTTTTGAGCCTTAACGCTGTCTTTAAATATATTCTTTGCCTGATTGTACTTTACTCCAAAATACTGCCTGCTTAATGTGTTCATTGAAATCCCGTATTCGGCGGCAGTGGTTTTTAAAGAGGAATCAACTTCATTCCATGCCTCATCAATTTCGTCCTTGCTTACAGTAAAACCTTCTTTCTCAGCTTCCTGCAGCAGGTATTCAATTTCAACAGCCTGACTCAAAGCCTGCTGTTTTGCCAGCTCAACAAGTGTTTGTTCATCTAACTGACCTATCAGATAATAAGAATAAAGCTGCTGATAACTCATCGAGTAATAGTAGGTAAATTCTGAGTTTGTAACCCTGTTGTTTTTAACTTTTGCAATATCCTTAGGCATTACAATGTATACAATCGCAGCACCCAATATCAGTACTACAACTATGCACACAACTATAAAAATTTTCATATCTATAGCCATTTTTTTCTTCACTTTTTCAGGCAAAATATCTACCCCCGTCAATTGAAATTTGGTTTTAAAATTACACAATATGTACATTATATACGTAAATTTGATAGATTACCAGTAAAACTTTATTTTTTACATTCTGTTAACAAAAAAGATATCATGCTTAAAATAAGTTCTTATTGAAAAAGCAGTAATACCAGCCTGTTAGAAGTTTGGCTTTATTCTTCCAGGTTTATATCCCCACGTTCTTTAAGGTCAGATATAATCTGTTTATACATTTTTTCGTCAATTTTGTATTTATGCCTGTAGACTATATATCCTGCAACTATGCATATTAATGGCAAAACAAACATCGACATTTTTAGAATAAGAAGCCCTTCTTCTGTTACATCTGTTTTCGATATGGCACTGCTGATGCCCGATACTATCACCGTTGCACCTACTATCCCACTGGCTATTGCTCCGCCTATTTTATTAATAAAGGGCTGAAGGGACAGTGTAACGCTGTCGTTGCGTTTGCCCAGTTTCCACTGGCCATATTCGATTGTATCTGCAAGGAACATAAGCATCAAAAGCTGAATAAATGCCTGACCAAGGAAAACCAGAATTCCCGCCGTGCCAATAAATTTCATATCCATAGGAGAGAAGAAAAACAGTATGTAGCCCAGAACAACAAGAACAGTTGAGCCGGTATAAAGCTTCTTTCTGTTGAAATGCCTGCTGAACAGCGGGAATATTGCCAGCGAAATAATCTGCGTAACCCCAAGTATCAGGGCAAAGACCGAATACATGTTCTCATCGCCATAGGCATACTTAAAGAAGTATAACCCAAAGCTTGTTGTAGTGGTGTAACCTATCATGAACAGAGCCATAGATATTGTGGTGAAAAGCAACTGATCATTATGGAAAATTGCCTTAAACATACCTTTAAAGGTTGTTGTGCTCTCTTCCTTAAAAACACCTTTAAGCTCTTTAACTCCAAAAAGTGTTATGCATTGACCAAGCCACATTATTACTGTAATGGCAACCGCAAAAACAAAATACGCTTTAGTCATGTTTCCGAAATAATTCCCTAAGGCCTGGGTTACAGGCACAATACCTACAACTACCCCAAAAAGACCTATGTTGGCACAAATACGGGCAAAAGCGCCAATTTTCTCGCGTTCTTTCTGATCCATGCTCAATGACGGAAGCATTGACCAGTAACCTATGTCGTTGGCGGTAAAGCTTATATCCCAACAAAAATAGATAACAGCAAAATAGATAAGATATGGTGTCCCGCGAAATCCGAAATCGGTATATATAAGTACTGTAAAAACCCCGGTCAATAAAGCGCCAATTGCAATCCAGGGTTTGAATTTTCCAAACCTGCTTTGAGTATTATCAACAAACACGCCCATGATCGGATCATTTACAGCATCAAAAATCCTGGCTGCAAGCAAAATACCTGTCAGCCACCATAATGTAGAATCGGGAAGCTGCAGTATGTCTGTTAAGTAAAACATTAAATACATGCTCACAAGAGAATACAGCATATCCCTTCCTATGGTTCCGAGTCCAAAAGTAAACTGGTTACGTTTTTGCATGGATTTCATATTGAAACCTCCCTGGTTTAAGTTTTCTTTATAATATAAAGGTTTGAACCAAAGTCCCCCAACAGGCGTGTTTGGTTATTATAATGACTTCCCATGAACTGATTGTTAAGAATCACGCCCGACATTAACATGTCTCCATATCCCGCGTATTTCTCAATACAGTCTGTTAAACAGTGGAATTTATTTGCAGTGCGAAGTATAACCCCTTCTGGGTCCAATGTAAATGGCATTATATGCTTAACCAGCCCTCCGAAGCGTTTCAAAAACAGGCTTTGGGGATAAGTTGTTATTTCATACCTTGTATCGGGTTCAAGCCCTGTTAATGGCAGAAAATCAAAACTTTCGCTGGATGTCGCCAGAGTCTGGAAAAAGCCGGCTATAGCTTCAGAACCATCTTTGGAGACACACTGGAAGTGGAACTTGTTATCTTTTTGCGCAGGAAGCCTGTAAAAGCGCCCGTACTGAAAATTGATCCGGTGCTTTTTGTAAAAATCAATCTGCCTTTTGATCTCTTTCTTTTCAACCGGGGACAGGTACTTTAAATCCATTTCATAACCCATGCATCCAAAACAGGATACATTGAACCTTGTAGTGAGCGGTGAATTTCTAAGAGTCTGCTGGTGCGGAGCATCAGATACATGGGCTCCGATAGCGGACAGTGGATATAAATAGGATAACCCGCTTTGTATTTTAAGCCGTTCCACAGGATCGGTATTGTCGGAAGCCCAAATTTGCTGAGAATAGCAAAGCATCCCAAGATCAAACCGGTTTCCACCGCTTGAACAGCTTTCAACAAGTATATGAGGTCTGGTTTTAAAAATCCTTTCAAGGATTTCGTACAAGCCCATTATATATCTGTGGAAAAACTCTCCCTGATTTTCTATGCACGGGGAAAAGGCATCACTGATATGGCGGTTCATGTCCCATTTCACATAGCTGGCTTTGGTTTCATCGAGAATTCTTGATACATTTTCAACTATATAATCCCTTACATCAGGGTTACATAAATCCAATACCAGCTGATTTCGCCCGAACGTAGGCTCCTTACCCGGAGTTTTGACCGCATATTCGGGATGTGCGCGATATAAATCACTGTTGGGATTTATCATTTCAGGTTCAAACCATATCCCGAACATTAAACCCATGTTCCGGATTTTTTTTGCAAAATGAGAAAGTCCTCTGGGGAATTTTTTTGGATTTACGGTATAATCGCCAAGCCCGGCGCTATCATCATTTCTTTGTCCAAACCAGCCATCATCAAGGACAAACAGCTCAATTCCCAGTTCCTTTGCCTGACGGGCTAAATTCAGAAGCTTACGTTCATTAAATTTAAAAAAAAAGGATTCCCATGTATTTATAATTATCGGACGTTCTTTTCCCTTCCAGTCCCCCCGCACAATATTGTTGTTCACGAAATCGTGAAAGTTTTGACTCATACCGTTAAAACCATCGGAACTGAAGGTCATTATTGCCTCGGGAGTTTCAAAGGACTCATTTTTTTTAAGCGTCCACTCAAAGCAATGGGGATTAATGCCCAGGTTAACCCGCACAATCCTGTGATTTGACATTTCCACCGCGCCGTAATGGTTTCCGCTGTATACCAGGTTAAAGCCGTAAACATATCCGTGCTGCTCGGTGGCATCGCGCCCGGCAAGCAAAAAGCCCGGGTTATGACGGTTACTGCTTGCTCCGGTAGTGGAAGAGTTGACAAATATGCCGTAGTTCAGGGGGAAATCCTGGCGATTTGTTTCTTTAATCCATCCGCCATTAAAAGTTACCATTTTAAAATTACGATCGGGTAAATCCAGCATTAAACTCATCAGGCGTCTGATAGTCAGCGGCTTGTCATTATTGTTTTTCAATACTGTACGGCGGATTATAACATTAGCTTTTTCGTAGACAGTGTAATACATTAAAAGAATAACATTATTAGATTCATCTTTAAGGGTTAACTCAAGAGCTGCGCATTCGGATTCCGTCCCATATGCCGACGGCAGGGTCTCCATAGGTATAAAACCATTAATTATTCTATGGGACACATATTTGAAGTCACAGGTAAATGTTCCATCGGGCATCTTTATTTCAGCAGGTGAATGGCGAAAATCCCCCCTTCCGATACCCGACCATTCAAGGCAAAGATTATCAAGGCAGTATGTAGTATCCGACGGGTCATAATAAACGCTGGAGCCAATAACAGCGGTTCGTTTAAGCGCAAGTGCCTCTGGTGGCTGTTCCTTTAACCTGGGCCCATAATAAATATGCTCCAGGTGCCCGAAAGAGGTTACCCTGAACCAGTAACTGGTGTTTTCGGTGGTTAACATGAAAAGACCGTCCTTAAAATCAATCAAAGGCCACCCCCCCAACAGATTTATATAATCAGCCCGGTCAGGCTTTAATTATAACTGCCTCATAAGGCTTTAATACGCCATTGAAGACCTCTGTAGCGTAATTCGACAAAAGTACTTCTCCGCTATATTTAAATTTTTGCTCAACGGGTGAAAAATTAAGGGCTATAACAAGGCTTTGTTCATTATATGTACGTTTATATGCAAAAAGATATTCCCTGGTTTCAATGGCCTCGAAACTTCCGAACTTCAATATTTCGCTTTGTGAGCGGATTCCAATCATCCTTTTATAAAAATTCCTGATTGAATTTGGGTTGTCTAATTGGGACTTCATATTAATGCGGATATAGTTCGGGTTCACAATAAGCCACGGTGTACCGGTGGTAAAACCTGCATTGGGCTCGTCACTCCACTGCATTGGAGTGCGTGCATTGTCCCGGGTGGTTTTTTTAATCATATTCCAGCGTATCCTTTTTGGAATATGAAGTTTCTCTGCAAGGCGGTAAACATTGTGAGATTCCACATCCTTTATCTGATCCAGGGATGTAAAATCAAAGTTTGTCATACCTATTTCCTGACCCTGGTAAATAAACGGAGTTCCCCTTAAGGTCAGAAGTAAAACACACAGCATCTTTGCAGACTCTTCCCAGAATTCGCCTTCATCACCAAACCGCGAGATACTTCTGGGTTGATCATGGTTTTCAAGGTAGTTTGCATTCCAATCAAGGGTGTTTTGCCACCTGGAAATAACCTTGCCGAACCTTTTAGCATGAAATTTTCTTTTGAACCACTTTACATAAAACTGATCAACTTCCATATGTTCAAAGGAGAAGATGGTATCCAAAGCTCCGTCACAAAGCTTTTTACCCATTTCGGGTGTCACAAAAACCGTTTCGCCAACAGTGTAACATTCATATGGCTCAAAGATTTCACGTCTTAATGTACGAAGAATCTCAAGAGTTCCTTCCTGGGATATGTAATATTCGCTTCCTGTAAGGGCCAATCTCTTTTTACCGTCTTCCAGGGATGATTTATAAAGAAGATTTATAACATCGCAGCGAAAACCTGAAATGCCTTTGTCCAGCCAGAACTTCAGTATGTTCTTAACTTCCTCCAGAACCTTAGGATTATAGTAATTTAAATCCGGCTGCTTTTTGGAAAAAAGATGAAGATAATATTCGCCGCTTTTTTCATCGTATTCCCAACAATCTTCGGCGAAAAAGCTTGTCCAGTTGTTAGGCGGTTTACCGTTCCTGCCCGGTCTCCAGATATAATAGTCGCGGTAGGGACTTGATTTATCTCTGCTCTGCTGAAACCAGGGATGTTCATCAGATGTGTGATTAATAACAAGATCCATAATGATTTTTATATCCCTTTTATCAGCTTCCTTAATAAGGCGCTCCATATCGGCCATGGTTCCGTATTCAGGATTAATGTCACAGTAATCACTTATGTCATACCCGAAATCGGCATTTGGAGAAGGGTAAACAGGGCTTAGCCAAATAGCCCCGATGCCTAAATCCTTTAGTTCGTCAAGATGATTGATAATTCCCTGAATATCTCCAATACCGTCACCGTTGGTATCCTGAAAACTTCGGGGGTAAATCTGGTAGAATACTCGCTCTTTCCACCATTTTTCCATACAATCACCCATTATTTTGATTTTTACCTGCACAGGCTGTAAAATACCGGTAAGTCCTGCTAATTATCAGTTTATCCTATTTATTGTCTTCCCGCAACAATAATTGGAGAAAAAATACTTTTACAAAAATTTCTTTAGTTGCTGAACATTATCCTCTTCAAATTTTAAAAGCCTTTCCATAAGTTCTGTTATTTCCTTCTCCACACCCTGGTACCTTTTTAAGTTTTTTATTGCATCAATAATACCCATGTTGCTGCCTATAATAAGCATTTCAGCAATATGAGAAGATGAATTGTCTGTAAGGGTTTGCATATTAATCATAAGATAAGTCCTTAACTTTTCAAATGCACTAATTCCCTTCTCATCATAGCCATGCTTGTTGAGCAGTGACGCTGCTTCATTATGAATGGCCTGATACTCGTCATACTGGGCTTTCAAATGCTTTTTAAATTCGTCATCTTCTGCAATATCCATAAGCTGTTCAATAGTTCTTACACCCATCTGTGAATTCTGATAAATAAAATTAAGCATTTCGGAATTTGCATTCATTCATTTACACACCTTTCCTTTATTATGTTTAATGAAATCTGCTGCTGTATAATAACCAAAGCTTATTGAAAGACTAAAGAAGATTTCGGATTTATTATTTGAGAAAGTTCAAATAGTTATGAAAGAATATTTCACCAAATTTAGTACTATACTTTTTTTAATATGTTCGGTAATCATAGTGACATATGTTCTTTTCATCCCGCCCAGACCCGGGGTTGCAGATCAGGGAGATTTTCAGCGTGTTTTGGATGTCACAGGACTTAAAGAAAAAGAAATCCTGGCAGAGGATCGGGACCTGGTTTTTTTTAAATATGTTAAGTCGGAATATATCATGACACCCATTAATCCTTTAAGATTTTTCGGTATAATTCCTACAACAAGCATGATTTATCCCATTACAGCTGCAAAACTTCTGTGCAGAATTGGCGGATTTAATTTTTTCAATACAGAGATATTGGCAATTATCTATGCAATAATGTATATAACTGCTTTAACATTATGTATAAAATGGTACCGGCCTGGCAGTAAACCTGTAATTATTCTTAATTTTTTTCTTTCTCTTTTTATTTTGCTGGACGGAAATTACCTCGTCTGGTTTAACAGCCTTTATGGTGAACCAATGATGATAATTGGACTTACACTGTTTATAACTTCAATCCTTAATGTTTCAAACAAAACCCGTTCAACAGGCAACAAAGATATTTTTCTTGTTGTTATATCATCCTTTCTTTTTCTTGGTTCAAAGATACAGTGCATAACTGCACTGCCTTTTGTAATTTTTATGATCGTACGCACCTTTTTGCTTAAATATAGTACACAATACGGAAACAAAACAGAAAAATATTATGGTAAATCTTTTAAAAATGCTTTAATACCCATTATCCTGCTTGTTTTTTATACATTGGGCTTTTTTGCCCAGATAAACAGAACCTGTGGTGTGGATACCAAATACAACTCGGTGTTTTATGGCATATTAATGGATTCGGATAATCCGCAAAGGGATCTTCAGGTACTTGGCCTTAGCACTGACATGGCAGTCGAAGCAGGAAAACATGCCTATCTGCCTGAAAATGAATATAAAAAATACGCGCCATGGTCGGATATTACCAAGAAAGAGTTCAACCTAAAAATAAGCAATTTAAAAATTATCAGGTTTTATCTTAAGAACCCTAAAAGGCTTATTCAGGGTATGGAATATACAGCCTCCCAAAGCTTTACAACGGCAAATTTTCTTGGAAAATATAAGAAAACAGATGTTGAAGAATATACGTATTTTTTCAGCAGGTTCACCCTCTGGTCTGAAATAAGAAGCAAATATTTCCCTAAAAAACTTCTGTTCATCATATCTTATTACATTATTTTCCTGATTGTCGTGTTTGGAAAATATGTTAAAGCACAAAAAAATTCCGACAAACTTAGAATTGAACTGGTATTGGCTATTGCAACCATAGGAATTTTTCAGTTTCCAATGCCATATTTGGGCAATGGCAGGGCAGATACTGCAAAACAGCTTTTTCTGTTTAATTACACCTTCGATATTTTAATAATAATTCTGGTAAACTACATGTCACTATCCATTGTTAATTTTAAAAACAGGTTAAGAAAATCTGATTAAATCAGAAAATCCCCAATGGGCAGGGTGGATACCCATATGGGGATTTTTCATCTAACCTGTATTTTGCTTTAGTATATATCCTTCCACTCATCTATATTCTCTTTGTCAATGGGGGGAAAGATCTGATTAATCTCTCTTCCGACCATAGCCAGAATTATATCGTTACTGTTAATTTCGCCTTTATTCCAGGTTCCAATGTATTTTCCATCACGGAGAACGGTAACTCTGTCGGCTATTCTGAACATATCTTCAAAACGATGTGAAATAAATATAATCGAAGTGCCATTTTCCTTCAGCTGTTCAACTATTTTGTTAAGCTTCTCGCTTTCTCTTTTGGTAAGAGCAGCTGTAGGTTCATCCATAATAATTATTTTTGCATTGGTTGACAGCGCCTTGGCAATTTCAACAATCTGCTGCTGTGCAACACTTAAGGCTCCAAGCTGAACCCTTGGATCAAAGTCGGCCCCCAGTGATTTCAGATATTTTTCAGCCTCGCTATGCATTCTGTTCCATAATATTGTCTTGGAATATTTATTAATTTTTTCGTGACCAATAAAAATATTCGCTGTGACACTTAAATCGGGATAACCGGTACTGTGCTGGTATATTGCAGCAATGCCCAAATTAAGAGAATCTCTTGGAGTTTTAATATTAACCTTTTTACCGTATAAGTAAATTTCGCCTTCGTCTAAGGTATGTACCCCGGTAATAATCTTGATAAATGTTGATTTGCCTGCTCCGTTTTCACCCATTATGACATGTGTTTCACCGGACTTTAACTGAAAATTAACGCCGTCCAGTGCTTTGACCCCGGGAAATGATTTTGATATCCCTTTCATTTCAAGAACATAATCAGACATTATCCTACCATCCTGTTATATTTATTATCTATTTTGTTTTTTTTATTTCGTTTATGTTCTTTCGTGTTTTTATTATAAACTCTGAAGCCATTCAAGTCAATACTATTTTCCTCCTTAAGCAAAATATAGTATTTTCTCCTGAGTACATTCATCCCGCTGAAGTATCTTTTGAATCCTGCCATTATACATTACGGCAACTCTGTCACACATTCCGATAATTTCGGAAAAATCCGAAGAGATCATTATTATTGAAGAACCCGAAAGGAATTCGTTAATAATGTTGTATATATCAACTTTGGAGCCTATATCAATACCCGCTGTGGGCTCATCAATTATCAGTATCTTGGCATTTGTAAACAACCATTTTGCAAAAATTACCTTCTTCTGCATTCCACCACTCAGGTTATCAACTATGTCCTTTTCAGATGCCTGAATTTCAAGTCTCTTTATATAATCCCTTGCATAATGGAACTCTCTGCCGTTATCTATCATGCCCAGCTTTGAAACGCGCAGCAAATCTGTTATAGTGATATTTTTTGATATGTCCATATTGTTAATTAAACCTTCTCCTGTTCCTATACCTGTTACAAAGCATAGACCATTTTTCTTGGCAATCTTCGGTGTTACAGCTTTTAATTTTTTCCCGTTTATTTCAATTAACCCGTTGTACGGGCCATCAATTCCAAACAGTACCCTTGCCAAAGTACTTCTGCCCGAACCGCTTAATCCGGTAATTCCAAATATCTCACTCTTCCTTACATCAAAATTTACATCAAATATTCTGCCTTCAAAGCTAATATTCCGTGCCGAAAATATAACAGGTCCGGGTTTTACATTCAATTTCGGATAACGGTCATCACCCTCCCTGTCTGCCATAGCTTTAATAATGGTATTTATATCAACCGATTTTACGTCTCTGGTCTGTATAATCTTTCCATCGCGGATTATTGTAATCCTGTCTGCTATCCTTTTAATTTCCTGTATTCTATGGGATATATAAATCACAGTTTTTCCAATGCTTTTAAGAGCTTTAATCACATCAAACAATATGTCAATTTCCTGTTCGGTAAGAGCACTGGTAGGCTCGTCCATGATTTTTATGTTTGCATTTTGAGACAGGGCTTTAATAATCTCGACAAATTTTTACTGGCCGGCGCTAAGGCTTTTAACCGGAGTGTGAGGATTTATATCAAGAGAAAAGTGTTTCATATATTTTCGGGTTTCGGAATAAACTCTGTCCCAATCTATCAGGCGAAGAAATTTTGGAGATTTTAAAGGTTCCCTGTTTATAAAAATATTTTCGGCTATGCTTAAATCTGAAAATAGTCTTACTTCCTGATATATCATTGCTATACCCAGGTTCTGGCCATGTTTGGGTATTGTAATACTGACCTTTTTGCCATTTATCAGAATTTCACCTTCATCGGGTGTATACAAACCGGCCAGTATTTTCATCAGAGTTGATTTCCCCGCTCCGTTTTCACCTACCAGTGCATGAACTTCCCCCTGCTTTACAGAAAAGCTGCATTTATCCAGGATTTTGTTTCCATTAAAAAACTTTGTTATATTCCTCATTTCCAAAAAGCTGTACACTGCTATTACCTCTTTCCTGACATTTTAATTAGGAATGGTTTTTATTTAAACTCATAAGTGGTATAAAGCTTTATGTTGTTTTCAAAGAAAAATGATTTATATTTATTTGGTATTTCCTTATTGGTAATTATCTTTTTTGACATTGTAATATCACCAAGCTTTGCAAAGGCAGTATGATTAAACTTGGTATAATCGGCAACGACAATTATTTCATTGGATATCTTTTTAATTTCCTGAAATATTCTTACCTCTTCATGACTGTTTACAGTAAAACCCGATTCTAAATGAATGCCTTTAACACCTATAAAGGCTTTATTAATGAATATATTTTTAAGGGTATTCAGAGCAAACTCACCAACCAGCGTGCCCGTTGAGTGAATTAAGTCACCGCCTGTAATAATTACCTTAATACCCGCGCTGTCCTTTAACACTGCCCCTATGGATATATCATTTGTAACTACCGTAATCTTTTTATTTTTAATGTTTTTTGCTATTTCAAGACAGGTTTTACCAGGGCCTAAATATATGGCTTCATCGTTTTGTATCATCTGGGATGCAATCTTTCCTATAAGTTTTTTCTCTTCATTGGTATCATCCTCAGCATAGGGTTCAATTTCTTTCGAATAATCCTCTTTTAATACTGCTCCCCCATATGTTTTTATTAAGTACCCTTCCTTTTCAAGCTTATCCAAATCCCTGCGAATGGTAACTTCGGTAACTGAAAATCTTTGGCTTAGCTCGTAAACATCAACCCTCTTTTCTTTAAACAATATTTCCTTTATTTTGCTCTGTCTTTCTATAGCAAACATATTACGCTCCTTCAAGTCACTTTACAGAATTTTTTATATTATTATATCACAACATTGTCTTTTTATGTTTTTTGATGATTTATTTTGTTTTATTAATAATTACCCTTCATTTTTTCAGGAAACAGACAAAAATATCTTCGACTATTGCTTTTCAGCAGTTTTTGAATTATTATCTGTACTAAATACTTTTATTATGGAGGTTTTATGAATTACCATAAATACGACACCCATGTACACACCTCGGAAACAAGCATCTGCGGAAAAGTTGATGCAAAAACTCTTGTTCGTTTGTATAAAAAAGCAGGTTATACCGGTGTTGTTATTACAGATCACTATTCAAGAGAATTTTTCGAAGCAACAGCGTATGACAATTGGGATAAAAAGGTGGACGAATATTTAACGGGCTATTTTACAGCCTTTGAAGAGGGTAAAAGGATGGGGCTTAAAGTCCTTCTAGGAATGGAAATAAAATTTAATGAAGGCTTAAATGAATATCTCATTTATGGCTTTAACCCGGACTTCTTATATGAAAATCCCAGGTTGTACGAAATGAATTTAAAAACATTCAAGCAATTCATAGAAAACACACCGTTACTTATTTATCAGGCCCACCCGTTCAGGGTAAAGATGACACCTGCAGTTCCCGAATATTTGCACGGAATTGAAATATATAACGGGAATCCAAGGCATAATTCAAATAATCACAAGGCTTTTGATTATGCAGCAAAACATAATCTTAAAATGCTGTCGGGTTCAGACTTCCACCAGATGCAGGACACCGGGCGTGGCGGGATAATTATTAATGAAGCTCCTGAAAATTCTCTGGAGTTTGTTGAACTAATCAGAAATGATAAAATTCTGAAACTTATTACTACAGAATAGAAAGAACAGCAAAAGAAATTCGATGGTAATTTTCAGCACACCCTTTCAAATGAGCAGGGTGATTTTGGCATGCTTTCTTTCTAATTCTTCCCGCCGGCTGCTCTTTCGTCCAGCCGCCGTATCAGCCTGCACCAAATATAAATACCTATACCCTCAAGAATTATAAAAAAGTAAAACTTCCACATATAATCACCTGTGTCCCTCTGTTCTGCATTTTAGAAAATCGTTTAACCATAGAAGACCGCCAAAAATAATTGTATTGTTAAAAAAACTTGCTGCTAAATTCCAGTAGGGTGTTATAAGAATCCCGGCGTATTTCACCAAATACTCAAAAATAACAAACCCAACGGTGAAGGCTAACAAATGAAGGATTTGCAGCATCGGATTCTCAGGAGTAAACTGTATATACAAAATGCCCATTGTAACTGTAATACCAAAAGTAAAAAAGGCAGATACATTTAATATTGTTAATCCTTCCTCCTGAAAAAAATACATTCCCATTGTATAGGCTAATGAGTCCTGCCATAATTCAAGTATACAGCTTATAATTCCTCCCCAGAAGTTCTTATAAATGGCCTTCCAGTCGACCAGAAAAAAAAATACGATCCAGCCTACAATAAATGTGAAAAACCATTTATTTAACAGTATATTGTTTACCATTCTACCACCTTATCCGGCTTTTCTTAAAATTACTTAACAGCTTCAGCGAAACATGAATTTTAAACCTATGCCGGCTTCTTACAAATAAATACCAATTACTTATAAATGGTAAGACTTTTGACATTTTCAAGTCTTTTTACATGGTTTATCAAATTATCTTTTATCCATGCAAGAAAAAGAAAAAGCAGAAACTGACGAACAACAAAATACGGTTTAAATCTTAAATAATTGACAAGGCCAAATGCATCTGCAAGATAATTAAAACCCGTTAAAAATAATGACCAGATTACCGCGCCTGCCAATTGATAATTCATTTTTCGGGGCTGAAATTGAACTATAAGAATTCCCATATTAAATGCAATTCCGGTAAGAAATATATTTATTGTATTTGAGAATAACCGAAAATCCGGCATGTTTAATGGAACGAGGTTATATTTAAACAATTCAAGGTTTGTTGCGAGTATGCTTTCTGCCTGCATAAATATGGCTGAAAGTATTCCTCCATATATATTTTCAGTTATCTGTTTCCGGTCAATCAGCAATACTAAAAGAATAAGGCTGACAAGGAAGGTAAAAAGCCACGGATTCATCAATAACTCTCCTTGGTTTTTGAATATTCTTTTAGTATTATGACTTTTACCGATAATAAAAATACAGAAACATTAAGATCTGAATAAAAAAATAACAGTAAAATCTAATCCGAAACCTGCACTATCAAGGTATATTTCCCGGGATATGCTGTTTTTGAATGGTTTTATTGCTGAAAGATATTTCGAAGGATCGGTAAATTACTGATCCTTCGAAATTTGATTACCTGTTAAAAGTATACATTATCGGGATGTGGAAGGAATCGCCTGTTACGATTCAATGAATTAATGGCTTCCATATCTTCTTCTGACAGATTGAAGTCAAAAATCTGTGAATTTTCAATAATCCTGCCTTTATTAACCGATTTGGGGATAACAATAACCTCTCTTTGAAGATGCCACCGTAAGACAATTTGAGCAGGAGTCTTTCCATATTTTTCAGCGATTTCTTCAAGCTCGGTAACTTCGCGAAGATGTCCGCTCATAAGAGGACTGTAAGCTTCCACCTGGATTTTGTTCTTTCTGCAGAAATCAATCAGTTCACTTTGGTTCAGCCATGGATGCAACTCAACCTGATTAACTGCAGGAACAACATCTGTTTCATTCATTATATCTTCAAGATGGTGAATAAGGAAATTGGATACACCTATTGCCCTGACCAGCCCTTCTTTGTAGAGCTTTATTATTGCTTTCCAGCTTTCAACATATTTATCCTTTACAGGCCAATGAATCAGAAACAAATCTATATATTCAAGACCAAGTCTTTTCCTGCTTGCTTCAAAAGCCTTTAATGTTGCGTCATAGCCTTTTCTTTGCATTTTATTGGCTAGCTTTGTAGTTATAAAAAGCTGTTCACGGGGAATTCCCGACTCTTTAATAGCTTTACCAACTCCCTCTTCATTTCCATATACATCTGCTGTGTCGATACTGGTGTACCCTGCTTCCAAAGCTGTTTTTACTGCAGAGTCAAGCTCCTCAGGGTTGGTAACCTTCCAGACTCCCAAGCCAAGCCATGGCATTTTTACTCCATTATTCAGCGTTGCACAGTCCTTAATACTGTTTATCAACTTCAATTCACCCTTTCCAGATTATTTTGGATAGCCAGTATATTTTTAAGCCTGAAATAGAAAAGGATTAATAAAAATACTGTCTAAGGCTAAAAAGCCTTAATTAATTATATATCCATATATATAAAGTCATAAACATAACTATGCTTTCAATTCTCCCGAAGCAAATCCTTCGTACCGGTGCAGGGCATTTTCCGCTATCTTTTTCATGCAAATTGTAATTGTATTCTTTATGAATGTAATTGTCATGTTTACACTTCCGGGCAATTCTTCAATTATATAAGAACGTAAATGGAGTGTATTCTCATCCACCCAGGCTGCAGAAGAAATACTCAATAAATCTATATCCGGAAAATCTTGTTGTTTCATATGCCCAAAACCAAAATTAATCTGGTGATTGCCCGTTTCATTGGTATAATAAAATGTACCTTCATTGCCCTTACCGAATTCTAACCAGCATTCTGAAATTCCCATTGGATTTGGCGACAGTAAATATCTTTTTCGGTTAATTTCATTAACAATTGCCGATGTTTCTGAGCCTTTCACAGCTTTCACTTCTAATTTTGAGAGCCTGTCCTTTAGTTTTTCACTTGATGCCTTATCTACTTCGATATTACTCTTATTTTCTTTCAGACATGGAAGAATATTGTTCCACAGAGCTGTGTAGATACCCTGTACTCCATTCGGTATTCCCTGATTATCTGCTATGGTTGTCAGTATAAAGTTATAATCCGGAAGACATATTGCAAGCTGACCTCCCATGCCATACATGGCAAATCCATTATTTCTGCATCTCCAGAACTGATAGCCATATCCCTGCTGTTCTTCAATACTATACTGCAGGCTGGTATCTATCTGCTTTGCTGTAGCCTCTGTGATGTATTCCTTTGGAACTAACTGCAGGCCATTATATACGCCGCCATTCATACACATAATGGCGAATTTCGTCATATCCCTTAAGGTACAGATTAGACCGGAACCGCCCTGGCTAACCCCCATCGGGTCGGTCAACCACCTGAATTCACCTGAACATCCCAGTTTATCAAGAACTTTGACTTTCAGATACTCAAGAATGGACATCCCGCTCAGCTTTTCCACCAGTGCAGCCAATACGTGGGATGCCGAAGTGTCATAAACAAAGCTTGTGCCGGGATATCTGACCGGTTCAACATGGAAAAAAGTTTTAACCCAATCGTCACATTTCATTTGCTTATATGTGGTTAATTTATGAGGCGAGGCCATTCTAAGCATATCCCGTATGGTTGTTTCACGGATATAAGGATGTAGTCCGCCGGCAGGAAGTTTGTCGGGAAAATAGTCACATATTTTATCATCTACAGATAATTTCCCCTCTTCCTGAAGAAGTCCAACAGCAACCGATGTATAACTTTTTGAAATTGAAAACATTCTATGGGGAAAATCAGCATGAAACGGTGCATAGTACCCTTCAGCAAAAACTTTTCGGTCCTTCACCATTATAAAGCCATGCATGCAAAGTCCCGCAAACTCCAGCTCGTCAATAAAGTTTAAAACTGCCTGTGATGGTATTCCAACCGATTCAGGCGATACTGCTGCCATATCATTTACTTTTATTTCCATCAAGCAACCCCCCATATGAAGCAAAACAATGATTTTTCTGCTTCCTGTCAATATTTAAACAGTTTACGTAAATACCCTTTCATTATACTACACCCCTTACATTGCTTCCAGTCAGAAATGGGACAGGGCTGCTGTCCGGCCCTGTCCCATTTCTTTTTTTAATATTCATAAAATTGTTTACGGTACTCCAGCGGGGTTATGCCTGTACATTTCTTAAAGTGTCTTATAAAATTGCTGGGATTTTCAAAACCCACCATTCTGCCAATTTCAACAACCTTTTTATCTGTATTCAGAAGTGCTTCTTTCGCAGCTTCAATCTTTCTGTAGTTCAGATACTTAATTGGAGAAATGTGAAATCGTTTTATAAACTCCCTGCATATGTGATATCGGCTTATATGATATTTTTGTTCGAGGGATTCTAAAGTGATGTTGTCCATGTACCGAAGGTCGATATCATGTTTTATCCGGTAAATGCAGTTGCATGTGTCGGAATTGTCTTCCAGAAGCCTTTTTCTTTCTATTAGTATCTCGAAAAGTATGTCGGTTATATATTTTGAATGAATTAAAAGCAGTTTGTCGGGTGAATCTGATAAAAAACCATACAACTGTTCAATTTTATCGGGGATGGAAGAACCGGGCAAAAGGGGATGTAAATTGCCGTTGTTTTCGGTCAGGCTGTTATAAAAAAACCCGGCAGGCGGACCTGATATAAAAAGTATTTTATAAATCCATGGATTTTTTTTAATCTCCACTCTGTGCCATTGACCGCAGTCAATGAATGCAATTGTACCCTGCTTCATAATATGGCTTTGAGCATTGAGTGTCAGTGCTCCTTCTCCGTTCAGGGTATAAATCAGGCAGAATGAATCAAGTTTCGAAAGTTCATAATAGTACGGAAATGACGCGCAAATATACCCATAAGCCTGTATATAAACAAGACTTTCTGCAATTTTTGCCGGAACCTGTGGCGAGATTAGATTTTTGTTACTGTATATTGATTTTTTTAATGAATGGCCGGTAATCAGAGCGCCCAATAAGGCTTTTTGGAAGCTCATTATTATACCTCACAAACACCAGTTAACTTCTATGGTGTGATTAATAATCCGCACTGTTTCATCTTTTGCCTGTTAACTATCGGGTTATTTTGACAATTCAATATTAACATACACGACTGATTAATTCAAGTTAATTATTAGGTTTATAATTGGTTGATAACTTTATATTTTGTAATTTAATTAGGTAGTTATATAAAAATTTTCACAGATTTTTATATGTTCATAAGCTTTAATTAATATAATTTCCACAAATACATCAATTTATGAATATTAATTGCAATAAAAGATAATGAATAATTTTACCTTAATAATATAATTAAATTAAGCAATGTTTAGCTAATTAAAATAATGTGAAACAGGAGGGAAAAGGATGAGAATCAAAAAGTTTTTAGCCATCTTCATTGCAATTCTAATGATCGCTTCCTTAGCTGGCTGCGGTGTTGACGACTCAAAAACATCCCAGGGCGACACAGATGCTACCGTTGATACAAAAGATCCGTCTTCTCTTACAGGAACAACAATCAGAGTATACACCCATATGGGGCAAAGAGTTCTTGGCGAAGAAAAGAAGGATGAACAGGGAAATACATATCGCGATGTAGAGAATACAGCTTATCTGAAGTATCTGGCAGAAGATTTTACAAAAGAAACCGGAATCAATGTTGAACTGAATGTTGTTACAAATGAAGAAGAATTAAGGCCATTTTTCCAGGTAAAGGATGACATTGTGGACGTATATACCTGCCCCAACTGGAGCCTTGAAGAATGGAAAGCTTATGCCGAGCCTTATTGTACTCTCGAGGAAGGTATAGAGCAATACGGAGAGTATGCCAAAGCAATGCCCAATGTTGACGGGTATATCTACAGTATTATGCCGGGCAGGGCATATAATCAGGCTGTTGTTTATAATGAGGAAGTTATAAAAGCAGCTGGATACGATGAAATACCGGGTACATTGGAAGAATTTAATAAAATGTGTGAAAAAATTAAGGCGATGGGCATCACACCTATTTCACTGCATAGGGTTGAAAACTGGCCTTTGGCAACAGTACAGGATTTCGCTATATATGTTTCGGGTAACCCAAACGTGTTTGCCGAATGTTTAAAGACCGAAAACCCCTTCTCAGAAACCTCTCCCTTTGGAAAAACAATTAAAATATATACAGAATGGAAAGCAAAGGGTTTCTTTGAACCCGAAGTGTATACCGACTTCGGCGTTGCTATGGACAGTGTTGCTTATGGCAGAGCAGCAATGATGCTGTTTGGTTCATGGGTAGTGCCTCAAATTCAGGGCCGGGTTCCTGACGGAAAGGATCCTTCCATAATTAAATTTGCTCCTGCTCCGGATTTTGGTGCCGGCAGATATGTACTGGCTGCCCCTGCCGACAACTGGGCAATCAGTAAATTCTCAAAGAACAAGGAAGCCGCAAGGATGTTTATTGAATATATTGCAAATGACGCAGAATTTATTGCTAACAGTGGCTTCATCGCCAATAAAAAGGGTGTAAAACCTATAGTACCTGATCTTTACGCTATTATTGACGAAATGGTGGCATCGGGTGAATGTCAGGTTATATTGCAGCCACCCAATGATGAGAATGCATTAAATAACCAGAGAGTATTGGAAGAAGCCGGATTATATGCAGATTACAAATACGTGGGATTGTTATTTGACGCCTTAGATATAACAAAACCCGATGACTGGACTGCATATAATAAACAGGTGGAGATTCAGAACCAGCTTTATGAAAAGTATAAAAAAGAGCTTGGTGTTGAATGGATTGACTAAAACAGGTTAATAATGCCTCTTCCGTTGTCGAAGGGGCATTCCTCCATAAAATGATAGCCTGCTTTTCCGAACGAGTTAATTAGGAGATGAAGGGGAATGGTAAGAACAAAGGGTACCAGATTATTTATTTTTATATTTTTAGCGATCCCGGTCATTCATCTGATGGTTTTTTCCTACATACCGATTATCAGCAACATATACTTAAGCTTTACCAATTATAACGGTGTGAACCCACCGAAATGGGTAGGCCTAAGAAATTATGAAAGGCTTTTTACCGATCCGCAGTATATAAAACTTTTTAAGAACTGTCTATGGTATATGCTGGTGGCCATACCACAGTTGTTATTTGCCTTCATTCTTGCAATATTTGTAAATGGAAGATTTAAGGGAATCAATTTTTTCAAAGGTGTTTTAATTATTCCCTATTTATTAAATGGCGTAATTATATCCACTATTTTTATTATCTTTTTTAATAATTCGGGTACGCTAAACTCCATTTTGAGGGCAATTGGCCTTGGCAGGCTGGCGCAGCAGTGGCTTCATAACCTGCGTCTGGTTAATCCTTCCATTGCATCAATCAGTATATGGAGGTACTACGGTTTAAACTTCCTGATGTTTTTTGGCGGGCTGCAGGCAATTCCTACAGAATTGTACGAAGCTGCAGCAATAGACGGTTGTACGAAATTACAGGAAATTCGCTATATTTCCATTCCATCAATACTGAATATACTGTTCATTAATGTATTGCTTAGTATTTCAGGGTCAATTCAGGTTTTTGAAATTCCCTACATAATGATGAACGGAGCTAATGGAACTGCTACACCGGTTATACAAATACAGCAAAGTGCATTTTATGAAAACAGGGTAGGGTTTGCAGCAGCCCTCTCCATTGTAGTATTCATTATTGTTGTTATAGCTGTCAGCTTACAAAGAATTTTTGACAAGAGGGGGAGTATATATCAATGATAAAGGAAAGTAAATTTTACAGGGTATTACGCTATGTTTTCCTGACAGCTGCATGCATTTTTGTAGTTGTACCAATTTTTCCGCTCATATTCATGGCATTTAAAACCGGTGCTGAGTATTCGTCCACAAGTGTTTTGGTTCCCCCTCAGAACTGGCTTAACTTTTATAACTTCAGGTATGCAATCAGGGTGGGTAACCTGGGAAAGGCTTTATTCAACACAGCCATTATTCTGTTATTTTCCCTCACAATTCAGCTTCTGTTTACAACCATGGTGTCCTATGTGCTGCACAGGTTTGAATTTAATGGCAAGAAAATTATTACCACATTATTTACCCTTACAATGTTCATACCTGTTGTAACAACACAAACCGTTGTATTCCAGATTATTTACAGAATGGGTCTTGTAAATAAAATGCCAAGCGTAATACTCCTATATTCTGGTGTAAATATTGTCGGGGTTTATATTATGTTTAACCAGTTAAATTCAATTCCAAAAGAGCTGGACGAATCGGCTTTAATAGATGGTGCAAGCTATTACAGGATTTTCAGAAGCATCATACTGCCCCTCATGAAACCTGCATGTGTAACGCTGTTAATCATAAACGGAATTGGATACTATAACGATTTTTATATTCCAAACCTTTATTTAAGAAAAAATGTACAAACCTTTACCGTAGCTCTTCATAAATTTTTCGGCAATACCGCAACACCCTTTGAAATTGTTGCTGCAGCCATACTTTTGGGAATTGCTCCTATAATGGTTGTTTTCCTGTTCCTGCAGAGGTATATTTTCTACGGTTTGGCAGGTGCTATAAAATCGTAGTTGTGAAATGGATAAGAATTTAAAATTTTAGTTCATCTGTCAATTATATTGAAGTTTATTTGGGTAACGGAAGAAATTGCGCAGCAATTTCAATATCCCGTTCCCGTTAAATACATAATATCAACTGATAGAAAGGTAGAGATTGTATGAGCAGAATTAAAATGGTTAGCCCGGTTGTAAAAAACATGCCATGGCAGGAAAAGCCCAAAAATCTTGTTGGGGCACCGGTCTGGAGGTATTCTGACAATCCCGTTATTAAAAGAAATCCCGTTGAAGGAGTATCTAGAATTTTTAACAGTGCCGTAATACCATATAAGGATGGGTTTGTAGGTGTGTTCAGGGGTGAACAGACCAACGGTATTCCGCAAATTTACCTTGGTAAAAGCAGGGATGCCATTAACTGGGAATTCCAGAAAGAACCCATCAGGTTTGTAAATGAAAAAGGCGAGCTTTTTATGCCTCCGTATGCATATGATCCCCGGGTGGTAGAAATAGAAGGCATTTATTACATAATGTGGTGCCAGGATTTTTACGGCCCGTCGATTGGTCTGGCTAAGACAACAGATTTTGAAAATTTTGTGAGGCTGGAAAATCCTTTTATTCCGTACAACCGAAATGCAGTACTGTTTCCCAGGAAGATTAACCAAAAGTATAAAATGTTGAGCCGTCCCAGTGACACAGGTCATACCCCCTTTGGAGATATTTTCATAAGCGAAAGCCCAGACCTTGTACACTGGGGAAGACACAGACATGTAATGGGTACAAGCAAATACTGGTGGGAACAGCTGAAAATAGGCTCCGGTGCAGCACCCATCGAGACATCGGAAGGATGGTTACTGTTCTACCACGGTGTCTGCCTCACCTGCAGCGGGTACGTTTACAGCATGGGCGGAGCAATTCTGGACCTTGAAAATCCGTCTATTGTTAAATATCGATGCAGAAACTTCCTTTTAACACCGGAAGAATGGTATGAAGAACGCGGATTTGTGCCAAACGTGTGCTTCCCATGTGCAACAATTCATGATTCTGAAACGGGCAGAATTGCAATATATTACGGAGCTGC
Organism: Clostridiaceae bacterium; assembly: GCA_012521105.1. Taxonomy (GTDB): domain Bacteria; phylum Bacillota; class Clostridia; order DSM-8532; family DSM-8532; genus Thermoclostridium. Next base: position 14,132 of record JAAYNA010000147.1, on the reverse strand, counting down.
TGATACCTACGTTGCATTAGCCTTCACACAGCTGGAGGATATTGTGGAATATATTAAGGAACATAGTTCTGTAACCGAAAGTGACACCGAAATAGGCATCAGATAAAAATTGTTATGCAAAGAAAAGTGTTGGTTGTAAAATAAAAATATAATGGTTAAAATGAATTAAAAATGATGTTAAATTTGCTAAAAAATATTCATCCGAGGTATTAAAATGGCGAAAAGGGTAACATTGTCTGATATTGCAAAAAAACTTAATGTAAGCAATGTGACCGTATCAAAGGCACTTTCTGGTCAAAAAGGCGTTAGTGATGAGATGCGGGAGAAAATAATAAAACTGGCTGATCAACTGGGATACAAACAGCCTTCTGCCAGGAAACGGAACAATAATAAAAGCAAGCACATAGGGATTATAGTTCCCGGCAGGTTTTTTAAAGTACAGAATTCGTTTTATTGGCTTATGTACCAGGAAGTTGCTACCATAGCTGTACAGAAAAAATGCTTTACCATGCTTGAAGTGGTACAGCCCGAAGATGAAGAAAAGCATGAACTGCCAAAGCTAATTCAGGAGAATAAGGTGGACGGCCTTATTTTACTTGGCCGTCCGAAAAATGGCTATATTAGAAAAATTCGCGAGGAGAGTTCCCTGCCAATGGTATGCCTTGATTTTTTTGATGACTTCAGTAACTGCGATTCTGTGATTTCAGACGGTTTCTACGGAACCTATATGCTGACAAATTACCTGTTCAGCATGGGGCACACCGAAATTGGCTATGTTGGAACTTTGCTTTATACCAGCAGTATAACCGATCGCTATCTTGGCTACTGTAAATCCATGATGGAACACGGGCAGGAAATACGTAAAGAGTGGGTTTTGGACGACCGGGACTGGGAAACCGGAGATGTTTTGGCTTTTGAGATCAAGCTTCCCGGGAAAATGCCGACTGCATTTGTATGTAATTGCGATCTCACGGCCAGTATCCTTATTAAACATTTGCAAAAGAATAATTACAGGGTACCCGAAGATATTTCTGTTGTGGGATTTGACAACTTTTTATACCCGGGCTTAAGCGATATTGGTATTACAACCTACGATGTCAATGTAAAGGAAATGGCGAAAAAGAGTATACGTATCCTGCTGGATAGAATAAATAACGTAAATGTTAAACCCGGAGTAAGAATAGTACAGGGTGAGATTGTTTATAAGGAAAGCGTAAGTCCAATACATAAAAACAGGAACTCGTCCAATAACACTTGAAACAGTGAAACAGGGACTTGTCTGTCCAGGGTAGCCCCCCCTGAAAACTACCATCGGACATGTCTTTCTACAGACAGCTCCCTGTCTCATTTACATAGTGCAATAAAATCTTTTGCACTCTCTGTCAGGAATTTATTCCGATGGTAAATGACAGAAAAGCCTCTCTTAAATCGTATCCCCTTAATCTGAAATTGGCTAATTTCTTTACGATCCAAAGAATCCTTTACCAGTAAATAGGGCAGTACAGAAATGCCTAAATTTGCCCTTACAGCCCTTACAATTGCTTGAGTACTTGTACTCTCCCATGCCGGTATAATTTTCAACCCGTGGGTTGTCATTGTACTGTCAAAAATTTCACGTCCGGCGCTTCCTTCTTCTCTCAATATAAAACTTTCATTTTGAAGCTTTGAAATCCCGATGTTTTTTTTATCAGCAAAGGGATGATCATTTCCACAGATCATTACCAATTCATCATCACGAAACTTATGCTCCACAATATAAGGACTTTGAACTACACCCTCTATTAATCCGATATCAATCTGATTGTTTAAAATATATTGTTGAATTTTTTCTGTATTATCTATAATCACCTTAACATCCATCTGAGGATGTATCTGCTTAAACAGGGTTATATAGCCGGGTAATAAATAATTCCCGATGGTAATGCTCGATCCGATACGGATAATTCCCATTGCTTCAAAGTTTTTAATTTCCTTTTCCATATCCTCAAAGAGGCCCACAATATGTGTTGCATATTGAAGAAACTTTTTACCCGCCTCTGTGATGTGAAGTCTTTTTGCAATACGATCAAACAGTTTTATCCCATAGTAATCTTCAAGCTCTGATATTGCAAGACTAACAGAAGGCTGTGCAATATATAACTTTTTTCCTGCTGCAGTAGCGCTGCCTGTTTCACATACAGCAACAAAAATTTTAAGATGCCTTAATGTCATTGGAATCCTCTTATTATAACAGAAATCTTATGAACTATATATTATAATACTATTTTCAATATATTATTTCAAGTTATACAATAACATAAGGGGGTTTAATGATTTGAGGGACAAAAAACGCATTTACAGAAAACTGTTTACTTCTACCTTTTATTTGAGTGCTTTTACCTTTGGGGGAGGATATGTCATTATTCCATTGATGAAAAAGAAATTTGTAGATGATTTACAGTGGATTGAAAAGGACGAAATGCTGAATTTTGCAGCAATTGCTCAATCATCGCCCGGAGCTGTTGCGGTAAATGCAGCAATACTGCTTGGGTACCGTATTGCTGGAATACCGGGTGCTTTGGTAACAATTTTGGGCACAGTTTTACCGCCGTTGCTTATCCTTTCTGTTATTTCCTTTTTTTATGCCGCATTTCGTGACAATGCTGTGGTAAATGCCGTTCTGAAGGGAATGCAGGCAGGTGTTGCTGCAGTAATAGCAGATGTTGTTTTAACCCTTGGAGGTAATGTACTGAAGAAAAAGGACATTGTATCTGTCATTATCATGGCAGGTGCATTTGTTGCTACATTTTTTCTGGAAATTAATGTTGTATATATTATTTTATTGTGTGGATGTATTGGAGCTGTAAAAATTCTAATTCAAATAAAAAAAGCTCAAAAGTGTGGTGATTCTGAAAAATGCTGCTAAAACTATTCTGGAGTTTCTTTCAAATAGGCATGTTCAGCTTTGGCGGCGGAATGGCTTCAATTCCGCTTATACAAAACCAGGTGGTTAATATACATCACTGGCTTACATTAACCGAGTTTACCGATCTCATCACAATTGCAGAAATGACACCCGGACCCATTTCCATCAATTCGGCCACCTTTGTGGGAATAAGAATTGCCGGCATTCCGGGAGCAATTATTGCAACCATCGGATGTGTCCTGCCGTCCTGTGTTATAGTTTCACTGCTGGCATGGGTTTATTTTAAATACAGTGAACTGACCGTTATACAGGGGATACTGTCTGGTTTAAGACCCACTATCGTAGCACTGATTGCATCGGCAGGAATGTCGGTTTTGTCACTGGCGGTTTGGGGCGAAGACGGGTTTTCAATGAATATACAGGCAATCAACCTGGTTTCTGTATTTTTGTTTTCCGTTTCCTTAATCATATTAAGGAAACGGAAACCGAGCCCCATTTTCGTAATGCTAGGTTCAGGCATCATTGGCGGAGCAATTTATCTAATAGTATAGCATGCAACGGGGCAGGGAATTCAGACCGATTCCTCACTTCCCTTGTCCGCGTTGTTATAATATAATAGGAAAAAGATGTATTTGAGAAAGGATTATTAAAATGAATATACAGGATGCGATATTGAGAAGGAAGTCTGTAAGAACATATATAGACCAACCGATTCCTCAGGATATAAGGAAAAAGCTCAGCAATTATATGGATGTAGTGAAAGGTCCATTCAATACACAAATAAGGTTTCAAATTGTTGATATGGACAATGTAAGCCCGGAAATAAAACTGGGAACCTATGGGGTAATAAAAGGAGCAACTACCTATATATGCGCAATTGTAAAAAGGGAAAACCGGATGGAAGAAAACCTGGGGTATGTTTTTGAAAAAATTATATTGTACGCAACATCATTGTGTTTAGGAACCTGTTGGCTTGGAGGCACATTTAAGAAGTCTGGGTTTGGAAAAGCTGTGAATGCAGGGGAAGATGAACAGGTCCCGATAATAACCCCGATTGGATACGAAAAGGAGAAAAAAAGAATTCTTGATTCAATAATGACAACAGTTGCCGGTTCCAGAAACCGTAAGGATTGGAGCGAACTCTTCTTCGAAAAGGACTTTACCAAACCTCTGAAAAAAGAAGAAGCTGGTATATTTAAAGAGTGTTTTGAAATGGTCAGAATTGCTCCTTCAGCTTCGAACAAGCAGCCTTGGAGAATTGTTAAAGATGAGAATAACCTTCATTTCTACTTATGTAGAAACAGGGGATATGGAAAGATGTTTGATTATGACATTCAAAAACTGGATGTAGGAATTGCAATGTGCCATTTTGAATTGATGGTACAAGAAACAGGATTATCAGGAAAATGGAATGATATGAATCCAAATCTGGATTGTGCAAATAATATGGAATATATAATCAGTTATACCGTTTAATAGCTATTTTGTTAGCTATTTCATGCCCTCTTTTTCAGACTCGGATAGAATGGTTCTGGCGGCTTTTAGCGCTATATCAAATATTCTTTTGCAGTCGTTTATTTTTGTGTGATAACCCGACGTATTTGTGGTACGTTGCCGTATAACAAAAACTTCTGCATCATAATTTTCATTACGTTTTATTACTATGTTTTTGGGAGCAGTGATTTTATTCGTATATCTGACCAGCCCGAAGCTGGGCTTTGCGGCAATAACACAGTAAAAATAAGGATAACTTGTACCCTGCACTATGTTTAAATTAATCTGTGCCTGAATTCCATAAAAATCATCGGGCATATTGTCAAAAGTAATTGAAAACCTGCAGTCTGTTGGAACACTTTTTCCCTTTTTATCCTTTGCAAGCATAAGGAAAGGATTAAAATTCTCGCCTTCTTCCTTAACTGTATGGAAATATGCTTCCATCTTTTTGACAATATCTATTTTTATCAGTAAATTTCCCTGCTTCAGTATTCTGCGTATTCCGTTAAACCACAGAGGCAAAATAAGAATAATTATATCGGCTGTGAGGATTGCCCCGGTTTGTCGGTAGGAAGAACTGCCTTTTGTCAGCATATTTATTACTATCAGTGTCAGCAATGCAAACGCAAAGGTTAAAAAGCCACGTGCATTACTGATATCAAGGGGATCCCTGTCCCATTTTGATATTTTTTCATCCAGTTCTTCAATCTGCCCGATTTTGTCCATGTCAACCTTAGTCCATGTGCTGTCTGTTTTAAAAGTACTGAGCCTTACACGACTGTCATAACCGCGAACCAGGGTAAGAACTGTCGCACAAATCAGAAAAAGAGCTCCTGGCCAGACTTCCAGGGTATAAAACTGAAGAACGAAACCCGAAATAAGAAGTACCAAATATAACATTATTCTGTTGGTATAGTTAAGCTTTTTCAATACATGAAAACGGACAATGTCCTGCTGTTCCGGCTCAGGAAAGCCGGGTAAGCGCAGCCGGTTATTCATACAATGCTCCTTTCCTTTATAAGGCCCATTGATTCCCAATTTGAAACAAGTTCTTCATAACCATGCACATTGAAATAGAGGGGGCAGGCTCCCTGGCAAGCTGCAAAATGCCTGCATCCCTTACACTCCAAAGGCGCGGCAACTTTTGCACGAATCAACTTACAACGCCGATTATTCCATACAGACTCAAACCCCTCTTTTAAAAGATTTCCGACGGATTCAGGCCAACTTGAGCAGGGAAGCAGATTCCCTTTCGGATCCACCGAAAGAAGCCCTTCACAAGCACTGCACCCCCTGTTACCAAAACCTTCTGCCAGAGGATTGAACAGGCATATTGGCGTTGGCGAATACCACATAAACTGTATACCGTGTTTTAAAGATTCGGTTTTAAGCCTTTTTACAATGTCTCCAATTTCGCTGTAGCTTACCGTTAAATCGTCATCGTCCCCACGCCCGGCAGGAATTACAAGATTAGCTGAAAACCTTTCTGCTCCAAGACTTTTACAAAAAGCAGGGTAATCTATCAGTTTATCCTTGTTCATTTTGCAAATGGTTATATGCGGGTGTACAAGAACCCCTGCGCTTTTCAATGCTTTAAGCCCGGCTACCGATGCCTGATGTGAACCCGGAACCCCTGTAATTGCATCGTGTTCATAAGCATAGGCCGATTCAATGCTGACCTGGGCTGATGAAAGGCCTGCACGGGCAAGTTCCTTTGCCTTTCGTGGTGTTACAAGGATAGCATTCGTAATCAGGTTGACCCGCATTTTATTCGCCGATGCGTATTTTATCAGCTCAGGAAGATCCCTGTATGTTGTTGGCTCTCCCCCTGTAAATGAAACACTTGGGACTTCGGCTTCGTACCTGATAATATCAAGTATTTTTTTAAAGTCCTCTGTACCAAGCTGCCCCTGAACCTTTTCCGGTGTACAGTCCCCATAGCAAAATCTGCATTTGATGTTACACGTATATGTCAGTGCCACCTCAGACAGTACAGGAAGCTGAATATAGCCAATGCTGAATTCTGTTCTGTGAATGGCTTCTGTTTTATAGTTCTCACATACTTCGTTGTTCCAAAGATGAGAAAAATCTATAAAAAACCTCTCTAATTGAGATTCTGTTCCGGGTGAATCGGCTCTTGCATTGATAAAATCCTGAACAGAGCCTCCATCCAGAATATGTGCGATGACCCGTGCCCCCGACGAGTTCAGCTTAAAAGCTTCATTTGGCATGCGTATCAGAACATTGTCGCGAAGGCGCATATATACATAGGGCTTTATACTTTTTATAAAACCATCAACCCAGGATAGTTTATTCTTTTTCATCGTGCACCTCCGCTGACACAAGCTGAGTGGCAAGCCGAATGACATGCCGAATGACAGGCCGAGTGGCATGCTGAATGGCAAGCCGAGTGACAGGCCGAATGACAGGCGTCATGGCATGCCGAGTGGCAGGCAAAGCGGCCCGAAGAAGAGTCCAGAACCGATTTAAAGGTTATATTATCAGGGTTTGCAGGAATAGATGCTTCATACCGCCTATAGTGTTTTCTGTACCGGCGGTGATGCATATGATTATGATAGAAGTACCAGTGAACCCAATAATATGTGAAATAATCTTCTTCATAAAACTCTTCTTCTTTGAAGAACCACTCTTCTTTGTTTTCAGATTCAGGGATGTCCTCAAGCATACTCTTTGAGATCTTATCCTGGTAAAATTTTCGTGTAGCTTCTATATCACAGTCATAGGTCTTTTTTTGAACATTGTCTGTAAGTACCTGCAATATTCTTTCTATTTCTTTTGAATCCAGCTCGCCATCGGATGCGGCATCGTACATCATGCGCTCATATTCGTTTAATCCCGACAGAAGTTTGTTATCAATTTTGCGAACCCGAAGGGGATCGGAAGATATCTCCTCTAAATATCCCTGATTTATCAGTTTTGATAGAATAACCGAAAGAATTGTTTTATATGGTACCCCCATAAAAAGGGCAGCTTCAAACTCGTCCAGATCTTCAGCAATCAGGCCTTCCTTTCTGAATGAGGCTATCTCAATCTTTGGCGGTTCCCAGTCGGTTCTTGCCCATTGCACCTGTTCCAGAGTCTGATGAGCTTTCACCATTGATCGATGCTTTCTACCCACCGCTATAAAAGTAATTATTAACAAAAGACTTAAAGCAAACAATAAACCTGTTCGGTCTGCAGACTCGCTGTATTGGTTCTGCCATCTGCCGTCAGTATACCCGTTATTATTCCTGGGCGCAGTGTAATCTTCCCTTTTTGTATTATCATCAAAAGAGGCACTGGCACTTGGGATCTGACTAAAAACATCTTCGGAAATGTATTGCTGGATTTTAAACTGATATTCAATGCCCGGATTATCTTTATGAAGCAGGACCTGTACCCTGCTTGTTGATTCTATATTCACAACACGGTAGTCGATAAGGTACTCTTCATTCATCCATTTTTCGGTGGCAAAGCCATTCTTAATGAGATATTTCTCTATTTCTTCCCTCGAGTGAGACTTGTCTTTGTATTCCAAAGGATAATTTATTGTAACCGTATAATGCTCCATTGGTTCGTCCCATTGAACAGGAGCCCAGTTAAATACAACAAGTTTTTTTCCGTCTTCCGAGGTTGTTCTGTTAAGGTATCCTGCTTTCGCCATGTCTGCTATAAACCTGAATTTATATGTAAGGTATTCACCACCAAGGCGCTGATTATTGGCATTAATGATATCGTATTTGTCACCGCCAAGGTGGATTATATCAATTTTGTGGGAGGTATTATCATCGGTTATGACATAGGCATGCTCGGTATCGAAAACGGGGTTGAGCTTGTCAAAAACCTCCATTGTAAAGGCAAGCATTGTTTTACCGGGCACTAAATTATACCGCACTGTATATGAAACAACGGCTTTCCCATCGGTAAACAGGATAACATCTGTTTCAACAAAACCGAGATTTGCAATCTCAGAAGCATAAATATTGGTTGGCTGAAATAATAAAATAAATAATATCAACCAACCTAAAAAACATTTTTTAAATATTCTATCCATATTTCTCCTTACTAATATCGCAGGAATGCGAAATTTTCCGCAGCCCTCAGATAGCTTTTTCAGAGCATAAACAAACTTCTGCAGACAAATATCTGCTAATTAAAAGTATAGAAGTTCTTAATATATATGTCAATTAATAGCATAATGTTATTTGCACTAGCTTATTGTTTATTACTGTCCATTCTTACTATTGCTTCCCATAATCCGTTTAAATATGTAGCTCCCAACGCCCGGTCATATAAACCGTATCCGGGCCGTCCTTTTTCTCCCCAGATCATTCTGCCGTGATCGGGGCGTATGGGCCCTTCAAAGCCGATATCATAAAAGGCTTTCATAATTTCAAACATGTCTAAAGAGCCATCCTCTGTTTTATGGGAAACCTCGTCAAATTTACCAGGCTCGTATATCTTTATATTCCTGACATGCCCAAAATGAACCCTTCCCCTTTCTCCGAAATATCGAATTATTTCAGGCATATTATTTTTTGTGCTTGATCCTAATGAACCGGTACATATGGTTAAGCCATTATATGGGCTATCAACAAGATTAATAAACCTCTTGAGATTTTCCTCAGAAGTAATCAGCCTTGGCAAACCAAATACTGACCATGGCGGATCATCAGGATGAATTGCCATTTTAACATCATATCTTTCTGCAACGGGTATTACTTCTTTTAAGAACACCTCAAGATTTTTCCACACCTTTTCCTCATCCACATCGCTGTATAATTCAAGAAGTCTCTTTATTTCATTTATACGCTCGGGTTCCCAGCCCGACATAACAAAACCACTGGACTGACTGGTCATTTCATCAAACATCTCTGAAGGATTAATATTATTAATAATATCTTCATCATAGGACATGGTATTGGAACCGTCGGGCAGGTCTTTTGCAAGGTCGGTGCGCAGCCAGTCAAAAACAGGCATGAAATTGTAGCACACAAGGTTTATCCCTGCTTCACCCAGGTTTTTAAGGGTCTCTTTATAGTTCTCAATATATCTTTCGGCATCAGGTGTTCCCAGTTTAATATCTTCATGCACATTTACGCTTTCAATACCTTCCAGCGAAAGGCCCTCTTTTTCAATCTCGTCTTTTAATGCAAGAATTCGGTCTAACGGCCATACCTCTCCTGCGGGAATATCGTACAGTGCGGATATTACCCCTGTCACCCCGGGAATTTGACGTATCTGACTTAAAGTTATATTGTCTAATTTACTGCCATACCATCTAAGGGTCATTCTCATGTAAATCTCACCTCTTCAAAATTTGTATATTGCTTGGGTACTTAATCTATATATTACCATTAATATCTGTCATTGAAACCATTTATTTGCTTTCTCCAATTTCAGCTAATGCCTCTTGGTAGGCATCCTTTGTTTTGTTATCGAAGCATACCATAAATACCTGGTCTATACTGCTGTTTTCTTTTAAAAACCCGGCTATCTCTTTAATGGCAATTCCTGCTGCACGTTTCACAGGGAAACGGTAGGCACCGGTACTGATTGACGGAAAGGCAATTGTTTTTATTCGATTCTCCACCGCCAAATTCAAAGAATTTCTGTAGCAGGATGCAAGTAAATGATCTTCGTTGTGTTCACCACCATGCCAGATTGGTCCTACCGTGTGTATCACATATTTTGCAGGCAGCTCATATCCCTTCGTAATCTTCGCTTGTCCGGTTTCGCAGCCGTTTAATCTGCGGCATTCTTCCAAAAGTTCCGGGCCTGCTGCCCTATGTATAGCACCATCCACCCCTCCACCACCAAGTAAAGTTTTGTTAGCCGCATTAACTATTGCATCTGCTTCAATTTTTGTAATGTCACCTGAAATAATTTTAATACGCTCCATTGCATCTCCCTTCCTTTTTAAAGTTTTCTTATACTGACTTTATCTTTCGCACTTAATTCACTGCATAATAGAGGAGCTTTTACATTATGAAGCATTATGTTCCTCGAAACCATATCCTTACTAAAATTTGCATAACAATAACAGCAATTATGTTTACACGTATTATAAGCACCAATGTCTACACTTTTTATACAACCGCATGCTAATCTTTGTCCGGAATCTTTCTTTGCATTAATCCTTTTCCCGGTTATTCTTGATATAAGTTCATCGTCTATACACTTACCATGCTTTATATTGTATTTATCCAGATCAATATTTTCTGAGCATGTTTCAATCTCTATATTGTATTTTGCGGAAATAAGGGAAAAATTATATGCAATTTCATTCATAATATCCGTGCTAAGTGGTAATAAATTTACTCCTTTCAGGTTTCTTTCTGTCTTTTTATATAAGTCAATAAAACTTATTACACATTTCCTGGTATATCCACTCAACCTTTCAGCTAAAGCCTCAAACCATTTTATATGGTAGTCTATGCTAAAATGGTCAGTTAACAGTATCGGGTCATATCTCCATATAACCCTTTCCCTTCCGATCATGTTTGACAGCTCTTTAAAAGTCGCAATCAGATACTTTTTTTCAGGTACATTGGGTTCAATACTTTTATCGTAAGAAGTTAAAGTAAACTGAAAATAAAATTTATATTTGCTTAATTCTGACATTCTGCTTAACACAGGTTGAGGATTTTTAGTCCAAAAAGCAATACAATCCACTACTTCAGGAGATAAGTCTATTTTGCTCACCTGATGTATGTTCATGGGATTTCTCACTAAGAGATAACCTTCTTTTATTCTGTTAAAAAACCACTCAGAATAAAATGCCGGAATATCAGTCCTTCTGCTTGCACTTATAATCATAAGATTACTCTTCCTGTATTGATCTTTACTTTGAAATATTTAATTTTTCCATTAATGCCTGTTGCAGTACTTTGGAAAAATTTATCCTTGCTTTCTCTGCTTCAATATTAAGCCAATAAGGTATTGTACAGTTCTTTTTAACTGCTCTGTTATCTATCCTTTTACGATATTCTGTAAAATCTACATCCACTAATGTAACAATATCATTTCCTCCAAGTTGAAATTTCGCTGAATTTGGTTTAGGCAGTTCCTTACCCTCATCTTCAATATCAATACCCATAAGTCCAATTGCATCACGAGCCATCTCAATTGAATTAACTATACTTGTGCCTTGTGTAGCTATATTGAAATCAGGTATAGATACATAGTAACCATCTTTTTCTTTAGATATTATTACTGGATAGGCTTCTTTCACTAATCTTCCCTCCCATAATTACATCGAACAATAGATAAACCAGACAAAACCAATGGATTCTTTACAACAGCCCATGCTTTTTGATTAATTTTTTTGTCAATCTCTCGTTTATCTCCTTGTGTCCAGTTAAGTCTTTTCTCTTCATCTATTGTTTTCCCCTTGTAATTATATTATACGCATTTTATACGCATCCATTTATGCTTTTACGTATTTAATAGCATATTTTTTGAGGGTTTTTCTTATAGGGGTGTTTCAGCTTTTAGAAAAGGCTGCCTATGTGATTAGGCAGCCCTACATATTAATCCGGAAAATGTTCTATTCAGACTTGTATTCAATGATTCTAAAAGATCTTGCAGAAACCGGTACATTATCTTCATATACACTGCCGTCCTGGTAATCTGACATTTTCTCTGTGATGTCAAAGGAAACAGTCTGATCGGTAGTATTAAACAGGAAATATATTTTTCTGTTATCAAGTACACGTTCTACAACCTCTACACCTCTTATATCAGGAACCAGAACGGGCTGAGACTTAATATCTGCACGCTTTCGAACGTATTCAAGAAAATTCTTCATCTGCTCATCGGGTAAATCTGTTCCCATATAATAGCAATAGCCTTTTCCAAATAAATTTTCAGAAATAACCATCCGTCCTTTTTTATAACCCGAGGCATAGGTTCCTATCGCTTTCGCCTGGCCACCTAACATCTCGCTCCAGATGCCATCGGTACAGGTGTGTTTTTCTTCTAACGAAAGCTCTACCTTTTCTTGATAACCGTCCAGAACGGGCTCTAATTCCTCAACAGTTATGCCCGTCACGTCCTGCATTCCCGCAGGTAAGGGTGTTGTATATCCCACATTATGCTCATTTTTTGCACTGGTTAAAAATGTTGCCAGCAGTACACCGCCATTGCGGACATATTCTGTAAATTTTGCCTGCATATCTTCAGAAAAAACAAATGCTGTTGGCAAAATAACCAGACTGTACTCTGACAAATCTTCGGTATAGGGAATTACATCACTCTGAATTCCGATGCTCTTAAGCAGGTAATATAAGCGCTCGCAATAACGGATATAGTCAAATTCTCTTTTGTTTACAGGCTTTATTTTTAACGCCCACAAAGTATTGTAATCAAAGCAAATTGCTGTTCTATTTTTAAACTTCGATTGGAATACCGGTTCCAGCTGCTTTAACAATGCTGCGGTTTCTTTCATCTCATAGTAGCGTCTCCGGGGCTGCCCGTCCATATCCACAATCGCATAATTAAGCTGTTCTGCTCCTCCGGGGAAGGTTCTGAACTGAAAATGCAGCAGCATCTCGGCGCCATTTGCCATAGCGTGCAGTGTTGCAAGTTTCAGCATTCCGGGATAGGGTTGCAGCCTGCCTGTTCCGCCAAGACTGTGACCTCCGCCTGCCTGGAATTCCAGCACCCAGAACGGTACATCCTTTTTCATATGCCGTCCGAATGCATAAGGGAAGGATGAAATAAAGCTGCCCCTTAAATCGGGATAATAATCAAATGCATAACAGTCCAATGTTTTACAGCCCTTATAGTAATCAATGCTGTTGGTTGCAAGTCCTGTTGTATTTGTAGTAACAGGATAAAAAGTGTGTCTTTTTAAGGCCTCGGCCTGCAGCGTATGATATTCTATCTGACTGTCGCTGGCAAAGCGCTCAAACTCAAGACGCAGTGTAGGGCTCTCCCTCTGTGGCTTTAATGCATCCTCTCCACCAACCTCAATGGTGGTGATGGGTATATCAATCTCATCAAAACTGCTGTACTCCTGGGACCAGAAAGCACCTAAACTCTTTTTATTATATTCCTGTATAGTTCCATACTTTTTCCTCAGATATTCCCGGAATTTTTCTTTGCAAACCGGACAGGCACAGCGTCCGGTGGCCTCCTGGGCAGGCTCGTTGTCAATCTGGAAGCCTATTACATAGGGATTCTTCCCAAAGACCTCTCCCATTTTATCTGCGATTTTTTTCGAATATTGCCGGTATATTTCGTTGTTATAGCAGTAGATTCTCCTTCCTCCAAAGGGCCTGGTGACTCCACGGTTATCTACATACAGAATCTCGGGATGTTTTTTAACAAGCCATATGGGAGGGCATGCTGTTGGAGTACAGATAACCGACTTTACACCATTCTCTCCAAGGTAATTTACCACTTCGATAAGCCAGTCGAAATGATACTCGCCTTCTCTTGGCTCTATGGTACTCCAGGCAAACTCGGCCATCCGTACGGTATTTATGCCCGAATCTAAGATCAACTGCAGGTCATGCCTGAGTTCTGCTTCTGTCTTCTGCTCAGGATAATACGCTACACCATAATATATTTCTTTTTTCATATTTTTACCTCTCTGATTATTTACCGTAGTGTCAAAAATTCTGAATGAATTTTGACCTAAACCATTTATTTCACTGGCTTACACCAGTTACTTTCGTATCCCCCCTGAAAAATGGAAAATTTCCAGGGCTTTTATATTGAATATATT
>JAAYNA010000146.1 GCA_012521105.1 Clostridiaceae bacterium | reverse complement strand
GACCAGCTATTTTATGTCTACTTCGTAAAGGTGGTCTTGTTGTTATGCATTTTTTCTATGTCAGGAGTTTTCAAAAATTCATAAAGCTTTTTCTTAAAAACTCTTGACTTTAATTAGCTGGTCTTTTTTCGTTTTAAAAAACGAAAAAAACCATGTAGCAGGTTCATGACCCTACACGGTGCTGGAGTATTTCGAGTATGGATAGAATGCAGCTCAAATATCACAGAAACCCTTGTAACTTCCGGGGAAAAAGGATATATTTATTATGCGGCGCGGTCTATCCGTTGTGTAGGTGGTGCATCACCTGCGCAAGCTAAAGGAGGTTGCCGCCTCATTTAGCTGCCGTGTTTTTTGTTTTCTTCTATAGATACTATACCATAACAATATCTAAATGTCAAGAGAAAATATCTATTTTAACAAATATTTTATTTTTGAGTAGGGATATTATATCTTGATAGCACTATCTATGAATGATATACTTAAACAAGGGGTGTATTTATATGGCTTGGTCTTATGCTCCTTTATGGAAGTTACTCATAGATCGGGGTATGAAAAGGACAGATCTATTATCGGTTGCCGGTATCTATTCCCAGACACTTGCCAACATGGGCAAAAACAAGCCTGTTTCACTGGATGTGTTGGGCAGAATATGCTCTGCACTTGGTTGTAGAATAGAAGATGTTATTGTGTATGTTCCCGATGATAAAACTCATGTTTATGAAACGAAGTAATTATTTAAGTGTATAATAGTGGGTTTTCAGCAGTACGACTTGTTTTTATAGAGCAAGTTAATCCCTGTGGCGCGAATACTTCGATTCGAGTGTGAGGTTGTAATAAAAACTTTACTTTGAAAGATGTAAGCTTATCCGGAGATTCAGGCAAAATTGTATACTTAACTCTGCCATCAGGCAATAATTCTTTAATTACTTCTTCACTGCTGTTAGGTTCGTGTGTTTCAATAAATCGGGTATCTCTTTTTAAAGCATTGTATAAATAGGCTTGTCCTTCGGGGCAAGTAAAGCTTCTGTAGTTCTCCGCGGTAACGTCATTTAAAGCCATAAGCAATAAAAAGCGAACTGCTGCAGGGTCTTGGGACAGACCACAATAGTGTTCAAGCCGGTATTTGATATTACGCAACAGCAGACGTATGCCAGAACCATGTAATTCACCCGACACTGTAGTCAGATTATTATGGTCAATTCCACATTGAATCAATGATATCCGGCATAGTGTTGTTAATGCCTTTGGCTCAAGAGGTCTTTCAGGGTCATTCTTTCTTGAGGCAACATACATTTCCTGTAGTTGTTCCATGGAGTATGTTTTCAGAAGTTCAGTATAGCGATTCGTAAGAATTGAAGCTGCAAAGGGCGTGAGAGGACGTGTATAGTTATGGATAGCACCGGCCAACTCATCCTTTCTAATTATTATTGACACATAGTCCAGTTCTTTGTTAAAAATTATTTCTTTCCATTTAGACTCACAGACTAATTTTGCGGGAATGCCACATTCCTTAACTAGCAAAAGACCTATGTATTCACCGTTATTAATATTACTTGCAATTATTTGATTAAGTTTGCTCTCTATTACAGTTGGTAAGCAAGTAAGTTCAGTAGCTCTCTGCACAGCTTTTCCGGGGTTGACTTTACGTTTGTGTTGAATAATACTATCGAAATATACATCCAGAGGATTTTCGTTATTAAAAACACGCTTCTTCTTGCAGAAATCCCAGAAATGCCGAGCGACAAGCAAATCACTCTTCGCTGTTTTAGAATGTTCTCGTGCGTACGCTTTCAACATAGCCTGCGTTACTTCACCCATAGGTACAGAGCTTACATATGCTGCTACTCGCTTTAGTGCACAACGTTTGGACTTGCGTGTTTTGGGCCTTAGTGAAGCATATATCTTCCTTTCGAAATCATCAAGATATAGCATCAGTGCTGTTAGTGCGGTAGATTTAGCAGATTGGCCTATTTCTTTCTGAATAATCCGAATTGATGGTTCATATTTTGCAAAAAGCTTGAGAGCAGCTTTTTCGATATGTCTTTTTATTTCCTCATCATTAAATGTGTTTACGTAAAGCTCAGATGTTGCATTAAAGGCTTCCTGCCTTCCGGTTCTGTCCAGAATAGGTGAATTTCTTTGCTTTAAATCAGAGATCTTCTCTCTCCTGTTTTTACCCCTCATCTGTAGAATCTGACCATCGGCTGGAGATATAATACTGATACGCCCACGAAATAGAGTCCTATTTGATTGTTGGTTCAAGTAATATTTCATAGGGATATCATGTATATAGCATATTCCGTAGATACGCAATTTACTTTCATTTCTATAAACTTTTTCATAAGTACTGCGTTTATCTTTGAATCCGATTAAAGCTGAAATGTAGTTTGATGGCATATTACATTCCCTCCAATTGCTTTAAATCAATACTATTGGCTTTGCTTATCCAATAGTTATAAGCCTCTGGTGTTAGTGTATTCCCGATAAGTGGACGCACCTGTCGTGATTCTGGTTTATCCCATACACCAAAACGAATGACATGATAAGCACATTCATACGGAACTATTAAGCATGGTGCGTTTCCTGGTTCCGCACAATTTACGGTAATTTCCAGTTGTGTTTCTTTATTTCCTGCTTCGAATAAGAATCCCTGGTTTAAATCAAAGCACTGTTTCATTCCCGGAGAAAGAATAATTGGAATAAAAGCTGGATTGTTTGAATGATCAGGATCAAAAACATATCGCTCTAATGCCCATGCGATAGCAGCCTGGCTTTCCGGGGTCTGATAGTCTTCTTTCTTATCTTTCTGGATTGAATGACCCATAAGATAGTCCACTTGGTCTGGTCTAAGCCCGCATATATTGCAGGCTCGTGTAGCCCAGTCACGTCTAAGAATATACGCAGTAACGTCAGTGATTTTTTCAACGTCAACCAAATCAGGCTCTTCAATCATAAGCTTATACATGGCCATAAAGTATTCATCAGTGCAGCCAATAAGAAAAAGAAGTTTCTTTGCAAAAGCCGAGACTTCAGAAGAACGAGTTAATATTGATGGTTCACCATATTGATATGTAATAGGTAGAGTTTTGATATAATCAGGAGTATATCCAATACTTGTAAGGTATTCTTTTCTTTTGCTCAGGAGATCGACCATAATTTTGGGAAGGATAACCCATCGGTATGCATTCTGTGTTTTTAGGATATTAGAAATATTACGGTCTTTTTCCTGAAATTCAACGAAATATTTTGCATATGTATCTTGGTTTTTTATTTTTCCGAAAAAGACAGCCGCAGACTCTGCCGTACGTAAACCTGTAAAATGCATCATAGCAGTTGCTAATGCCAGACCACCTAATGGAGTTGCCACAAGTCTGAACAAAAGACGGGCTAGCAAGATACGCATAGAATCAGGAAGTGCTTTGGGTTGTTCAGCCTGTACTTTTTTATGTCTATTGTTCATAGTAAGGTCGATATCTGGAAGATTAAAAGATAGACTATTGTCGCGTAAAACCTGATAAATGTAGTCCATTCGGAACAATTTATTACTTACTGTAGCAGTAGCATCGTTCTTATTGGAGTTACTTCTCTTACTTTCATAAGCTGTTTGGATAAGTTTATCCTGAAGTCTTAAGATATCATCACTCCCAATATCAGTACCTAGTTCATCGAGGAGCGGAAGGACTTGATTCTCAAAGTAAGTTAAACTTGTTTTGAAGGTATCATCATTCCATGATCTACGGTGTAATATGCTTTTATCCTCAATAGCTGCGTATGCCAATGAGAAAATACCCTTTTCGGCAGATATTGGTTTTTCCGTTTTGGCTAATGATGCTTTTTCATACTTTGTTTCAATTTTTCGTACAAGCATTCGTTCAAAATCGGGTATTTGCTTAACATTTAACGGGAGCGGCAAACGAAGTTTTGCAGTACAACCAGGAAGTGGCCTTCTGGTTTCAGCATCAATTCCTCTACCGAAAAGTAAAGTACCATTTTTCCTCATGGATATCCTGACAAATAAATTTTTGTTTGAAGTTTTAAATTCTTTAATGTCAGCCTTTGGCATATTATTACCTCCTAGTATTATTAAGTTGCGCTGTCAAGCGCAAGTTTTCTTGTTGCTTGATATAATGCACGCAGGCGCTGTGGACTGGTGTGACCTCCTACCGCTTTGACGGTTTTTTTAAGGCTCCAG
>JAAYNA010000145.1 GCA_012521105.1 Clostridiaceae bacterium | reverse complement strand
GATAAAGTTGAGCAATTTATTAAAGATTTTTTGGTTAATGACGTAAAAGTGGAAGTGGCGTCAAACCCTGAATTCCTCGCCCAGGGATCTGCCGTTCATGATACATTCCATGCCTCAAGAATTATTATCGGTACTGAGAGTAAATGGGCAGAAGAAATGCTGATGAAGATTTATGAACCGTTCAATATACCGATAGTGTCTGTAAGCAGAAGATCGGCAGAAATGATTAAATATGCATGCAATAATTTCCTGGCAATGAAAATATCATTCATGAACGATATAGCCAATCTTTGCGAGCTTGTAGGAGCGGATATACAGGATGTAGTTAAGGGTATGAGTTATGATGAACGCATCGGCAGCAAGTACCTGAATGCAGGTATTGGATTTGGTGGTTCATGTCTGCCGAAAGATACAAAAGCGCTCGAGTACCTGGCAAGACAGTACGGTTATGAACTGAAAACGGTTAAGGCTGCAATTGATGTGAATAAGGAGCAGAAAACGCTCCTTTTCAAAAAAGCATGCAGGCGGCTGATTACATTTAACGGTTTAAAGGTCGCAGTATTGGGATTGACGTTCAAACCGGAAACAGATGATATCAGGGAAGCACCATCATTGTATAACGTGCCTTTGTTGCTGGAGCAAGGTGCTGATATATATGCATACGATCCAGTTGGAATAAATAATTTTATGAAAAGATACCCTGAAGGTCAGCACGGTTCAGGCAGAATTATTTATGTGGATAATTCTGAAGAAGCATTAAAAGATGCTAATGTTTGCTTTATTTTTACCGAGTGGAAAGAGATAAAAGCAATAGAACCTGCCAAATACAGAAAGCTTATGAGAACTCCTCTTGTATATGACGGCAGAAACATATATAAAGTGGAAGATATGAACAGGGAAGGTGTTGAGTATTATTCGGTTGGCAGGCCGGGAAGACCTGTAAAAGGTTTTAATGGTATGTATTGATAAGGGGGAAATAAGGTTGGGTTACGGCGGAATAAGTACCGATAAAGTGTATCTTGTAACCGGTGCTGCCGGATTTATAGGATATTTTTTGTCCAGAAGATTACTAGAGCAAGGATGTAAAGTTATAGGTATCGATAATTTAAATGATTATTATGACGTGAATTTAAAAAATGCCAGGCTGGATAACCTAAAGCCCTTTGAAAAGTTTATTTTTGTCAAAGGAGATATATCAGACAAAGAATTGGTAATTGACATATTTGGCAGGTTCAGACCGAATATAGCAGTTAATTTGGCTGCCCAGGCGGGGGTAAGATATTCGGTTGAAAACCCAGATGCATATATTAAAAGCAACATAACAGGATTTTTTAATATACTGGAAGCCTGCAGGCATTATCCTGTTGAGCACCTGGTATATGCATCTTCAAGCTCCGTTTACGGGTCAAACAAAAAAGTACCTTTTGAAGAAACAGATCCTGTGGATTATCCGGTTTCGCTGTATGCAGCAACAAAAAAATCTAACGAATTAATGGCATATACATATAGCCATCTATACGGAATTCCCGCAACAGGCCTTAGGTTTTTTACGGTTTACGGTCCGATGGGTAGACCTGATATGTCATACTTTAAGTTTACTGTCAGTTATTTCAAAGGTGAACCAATAAGGATATATAACAACGGAGATTTTGAAAATGATCTTTACAGGGATTTCACATATATAGACGATATAGTGGAAGGAATTATAAGGCTTCTTGGCAATCCCCCAACAAAAGCAAATGGTATGGCCTCTCACAGGGTGTTTAATATTGGGAACAATAAACCTGAAAAGCTGATGACTTTTGTTGAAACGTTGGAAAAGGCATTAAGCAATGCTCTGGGGAGAGAAGTAAAGTTCAAGAAAGTATACGAGCCAATGAAACCAGGAGATGTTCCGGTTACCTATGCATCTATTGACAGGCTTCAGGAAGCAATAGGATTTAAACCCCAAACCTCCATTGAAGAAGGATTGCAAAAGTTTGCCGATTGGTATGTGGAATACTACAAAGTTAGGTGATTTTTTAGACGATAATTCTTAATACCCTTTATGCTTAAGAAGACACTATCTTAAATCTAAGGGGAATATAGATGAATATAGGAAAACTGACGTGGTTTAATTATATATAATTATATAAATTTATGGTACAATATTACAGGCATATTTACCGCAACAATTTTATAAAATGAAGGTTATATTAGATTATTGTTGTTATAGTCTCAAGTAGTGGTGTAAATTTCGTGGAGGCTAATTGACAAAAGTAACCACGATATGATTTCTACTTTATTAGGGAAACAAAACAAAACAAATAAAGTAGGGGAGGTCATACCGTGGCTACTAATAATAGAATGGCACTTTTAGAACAACTTAGCAAGTATGTTGTTG
>JAAYNA010000144.1 GCA_012521105.1 Clostridiaceae bacterium | reverse complement strand
TGAACCATTTTATCTTATATATTTCATCCTTGTTTTCAGTATATATTTTTCTTTTTGTTACAGGATCCCGTTCCATCTTAATACCATAAACAAACGGTCCTACATATTTGCCTTCGTGAAACATATGTATTTTTGTCGGAGGAGCGTTCATAATTTTTGAATTGTAAGCAGTAAGGTTCGATGGTGCAATAAAGTCTCCAAATAAAGCAACAAAATAAAGGAAACCCAGCACCCAAAGACTTACCATTGCCAGTTTATGTTTTTTAAACTTTCTTCTCATTAATGTCCATTGAGAAGCAAGATAGAATTCCTCTTCTTTATTATTTATTTTTTGCACGCTCTGTAAAACCATATTAGTTACTCCTCTCTGCGTACCGTATTCTCGGGTCAAGCCATGCCAAAATTATGTCTGACAATAGTGTTCCAACAACCACCAGAAATCCCTTAGTCAGAAGAATGGTTCCTGCCAGATACATATCCTGACTCTTAAGTGCTTCATACAGAACCGGGCCTAAAATAGCCATATTCATAACAATAGCTGATATTGTCGAGCCGGAAAAAAGGCTTGAAAGAGAACCTGCAAGACCGCTTACTACCGGGTTTAATGCGGCTCTGAGGCAGTATTTATATACTATTGTTTTCTCACTGACTCCTTTTGCACGCGCAGTCAATACATATTGTTTGGTTACCTCATCAAGCATCTGGGCCCTGACTGTACGTATTACACCACATGTATTGCCGGTCCCTATCACTATAACCGGAATAATCAGATGCTTAAGAAATATTCCAAAATTGGATAATTTCAGCCCCTCTCTCAGTATCTCCTCAGAGAATAATCCAATTAGAGGATCACCTGTTAATTTGAAGGAAGCAAACATTAATATAATTGCCAGAAGAAAATTAGGAGTTGCAAGTCCAAGAAAACCTATGGATGTAAAAATAAAGTCGCCCACAGAATACTGGTGAAGGGCACTGTATAATCCGATTGGAACTGAAACCAAATAGGTAAAAATCATAATAATCAGTGTAATGACTACTGTCAGAGGCAACCTGTCCATAATGACACTCCAGACCGGCCTGCTATATGAAAAGGAATAACCAAAATCGCCCTTGGTAATTATATTTTTCATCCACTTAAAATACTGTATGTACCATGGCTTATCCAGTCCATATTGTTCTCGCAGATTGGCAATATCCTGACTGGTAAATACCTCACCCTCTGCAGACATTCTTGAAACATAACTGGTGACGTAATCACCCGGTGGCAATTGAATTATAAAGAAGACTACAATTGATAATAAAAATACCGTTGGAATAAACATTAATACTCTTTTTAATATGTAATTTCTCATGTCTGCACATCCGTCCTATCTTTCATTTCAGGCCGTAGTTTCCAAATAGTCTTTGGCCTGTTGATTTATTATTACAACGGAAGAAATTGCTTAGCAATTTCAATATATCTTTTAACGAAGCGGTGTTTCGACTGTCTCTGCCGTAAAAAGCAGATACCGCTGTCTTATGAGGGGTGGGGCTCAAGAATGAGCCCCGTTATATCTATTGCGTATGAAAACGCTTTAATCAACTGTTATTCCGCAAAATACAAGCACTGGAAATGAGCAATTCCAAAATCTCTAAACTCATCACAGAAGATTGAGCTTTCTGGGAAGTTCTTAATTTTCTTGTCTTTTACAATAAGAACTGGCAGGCTCTCCATATAACCAATTACCCAGATATTCTTCTCGTGGAGTTTTAGCATTTCAAGAGCAATTCGTTCTTTATCCTTTGCATTCACAGCAGCTCTAAGTTCATCATAAAGCTCGCAGAGCTTCTTTAAATCACCGGTAGGTTCCACACCTTCTTTGCCCCCTGAGGCATACCAGTTCCCAACAGCACCGTACCATGGCGCGTAATTTCTTACAGGAACAATAGTGTCGGGCCTTAAAATAATGCTTACTGTTGTAGCGGGTGTAACAGGTGCAAGAATTGCCTCGTGGTCGTTACTTGTTGTCATATTATCAAGTACCGAACGATCCACCGGCTTATAGGTTGTTTTTATACCAACCTCACCAAAATATTTCATCAAAAGTTCCGCAGATTCATCAGCATTTGCATCGGTAAATGTCTGTAAGTTGAGAACGAAATCCGTTCCATCTGCAAAATCATAGTATCCATCGGCGCCCATAACCAGACCGCAGGATTCAAGTAATTGTCTTGCCTTTTCAGGATTATACTCAGTCCACTTATTAGCCCATTCTTCGCTGTATCCCATAGCACCTTTTGCAGGAGAAGCCTGCCTGCCTTCGGCAAAACCGTCGGAAATAATAGCTGCATATTCTTCACGGTCAACTGCGATAGACAGAGCCTGCCTAAAATCAGGATTCTGGAATAAAGCTCTTTTTTTCTCGTCCTTCACAGTCTGGTTTAAATGAAGCTGCGATATAAGATCAGCCCAGGAAACTGAAGACCATTCAACAAACTCGTACCCGCCTCTTTCCATATTTTCAACCAATACATCATAATCGGTATAACTTACTGCTGCTACATCAACTGTACCATCCAGAATCTTGAGTAAAGTTTGCTGAGGATCTGAAATTTTGATAAATCTGAGTTCATCTATGTAAGGAAGCTGTTGCCCTTTTTCGTCGACTTTCCAGTAATATGGGTTCCTTTCCATTACGAAATAGTCACCGTCGCAGTCATTGTGCGCTGAATTCTCAAAAACAACCCATGGACGGAGAGTGGGTCTTCCGGGAACATTCCAGTAATAATATCCTGTTTCCTTCCCCATTGCTGCAGCGTCAGAATACCCCATTTCTTTAGCCTTTTTATTAGCTTCTTCTTCGCCTATAAACTGAGGAAGTATTTCCTTATACCAGTGTTCTGGTGCAAAACACCATTTTCCGTTTATTGCAAGCTCCTCTAAGAATGTTGGTTTTGAATTCTGAAATGTAACTGTAAATGTATAATCATCGACTTTTTTAAATTCAGCGATAGTATTATTGCCTTCTGCATCTTTTACCTTGAAACAATCCCACAGGCTTTTTCCAAAGGTTTCCTTAACGCACATCTCGTTATAGAAAAAGACGACATCATCAGCAGTAAAAGGTTCTCCATCCGACCATTTCATACCCTTTCTTAAATAAATAGTATAAACCGTGGCATCTTCATTAACATCATAGCCTTTTGCCACGTTGGGCTCAATTGTTCCGTCGGATTTAAACCTGAATAAAGGCTCTTCTGTTATTTTACCGTAAAACCATTGAGCGTTCTTTCCCGAATAAGTAAAAGTAAAAGCTTCTCCATAAGTGCCTACGCTGTCCATATACTCTACCATGATATCCTCGGCATCTGGCAGACGTTTTTCTACCGACGGCAACTTACCGGCTTCAACTAAAGCTTTTAGCTCTGATGCTTCGGTAAACTTTGCTGTGCTACCGGTTTGACTGTCAGGTACAGGTGTAGGTTTAGACGCTTCGGTTGGTGCCGAAGCTTTGGTAGGCTCTGCTGCTTTTGTGGGTTGACTGCCGGTTTCGGTAGTTCCGGTACATCCTGCCAATACCCCCACCATAACAGCTAAAACCATAAGTAACGCTATTACTCTTCGTTTCATGATAAAACCTCCTTTAACCTCAATAATATGACTATTTTTTCATATTATTTTTGTACAATAATACTCTAATGCATGAGCTTATACCAGGAAGTCATATATTTGCTTTTGCTGGCAAACCCTTATCAATCCTTTGTAATAGCTTTAAGGGCTTCCTGTAAAAACAGCATAGCCATGGCCTGCCCATAAGGCATCCTTTTAATTTTAATATCCTTATAGTGCTGAAGGCTTTCTCTTCCCATACTTGTACCGTAAGAAACTTTATCTACATAACCCTTATCATCTATACAATCCAGTATGGGTTTTATAGCTTTTATTGCACACTTTTTATACCTGGCATTTATTAATCCGATATCCACCGCCCTAAGAATTCCGTAACCAAAACCGCATGTTGCACTAGCTTCAAGGTATGATGTCGGATCATTTATAATGGTATGCCACATACCTTCCGAATTCTGATACTTCTCTAGAGCCTCAACCTGACGTGTAAGCAACTGCACCAGGTACTTTTCAATCCCTGCCTCACACCTGACTATGGATAAAAACTCCGGTATTGCAATGGTTATCCAACAGTTTCCCCGTCCCCATAATGCTCCGGTAAAATTGTGATCGCCATCAAAAGTCCAGCCATGATACCATAATCCTGTTTTACGATCTGTCAGGTATTTTGAATGCAGTAAAAACTGATATTTAGCCTCTTCTACCCACTCATCGCAACCAATTACCGTACCCATCTTTGCAAGAAATAAAACCGCCATAAACAATGTATCTATCCATAGTTCATTGTCATTCAGAGTATCTGATGTCAGATGTTGAAATCCTCCCTCCTTTGTCCTGGGCAGATTTTTCACCAGCCATTTTGCCCAGTCGGTGCATACTTCCTTATATGTATTGCAGTTATTATGCTCGTACAGGTATGCCATTGTAAGCATTGGTGCGGTTGTATTTATGTTTTTCGAAGGTAACCCTGTTTGAAATTGTTGAGCATAGAAATGTGTGATTATATCGAGGAACTTTTTGTCTTTTGTGTTTTCAAATAACTTCCAGAATCCGAACAAACTTACTCCCTGAGGCCACTCCCAATGACGATACCTGTTTATGTCATCACCGGCCAAGTTATTGGTTTCCATATTCTTTATAAAAATTTCATCGTCCTCGTATAAAGTTTCTCTGGAGCTGTTAATAACTTTAGTTAACTTCTGCTGAATAGTTTTTATTTCATTTAAATTCTTGAATTTTTCATTTCTTGCCTGCATTTTTGCTATTCCTTTCGTAGTAAATCGCAAAATAAACAACAAGCAAATATTTAATTAAGCACACAAAACATTCAGATGCTGCTTGTATGTTTTTGGCACTTTTTCCCGGGAAAAGAGTATTGATTTGTTATATGTAACAATTTTACTACATATAATATAACAATTTTTAAGCAAACTATCTATGCAATAATTGCTTTTTCTTTTGATAAACATTGCATATTTTGCTATGCAGTGTTATATTTAAGTTAAAATGACCATTGCAGGTGGTTAATATGCTTCTTAATAACAAACTCATCTACGAAAAGGGATATCTTGTTGAAATAGGAAAACCTACCGAAAATCTTTACTACTTTTTTGATTACGATGAGCGATCTTATGATATAAATATGGAGTTTCAGCATTTTCATAATTTTTATGAAATACATGTTTTACTTGATGACAATGCCAACCATATTATTGAAGGTAATCTTTACAGAATTGAATTTCTAGACTTTGTCTGTTTAAAACCCTATTGTCTTCATAAATCAGAATACCCGAAGGGCCCGCCCAAAAAAAGACTCATAATTCAGTTTAATATACCCGTTCAATCAGGATTATTACAGGATAATGTCGGTGATTTATTAAGTATATTTGAAGCTCCCCTGCCAATTTACCGTTTCGAACAAAATAACCAGGATTTAATAATACATACCTTGAACGAAATATTTATAGCATCCAAATCCGAAAGCGCTGTCCGGACCTTATCCATCCACTGTAAATTTATAGACCTTTTATGCACAATTTACAACCACCGTAATGAAAACATATACCAGGCAGAAACCCTTAACACTACAGCTTCGAAAATTTATACAATTGCATCATATATTCATAATCATTTCAATGAAGAACTGTCACTTAATACTCTTGCACAGAAATTTTTCTTGAGTAAATATTACCTCTCTCATTTATTTAAGGAAGTTACGGGATTTTCTATAACAGATTATATTCAGATGACAAGAATAAGAAATGCTCAGCAACTTCTGCTGTTCACAAACAAAAAGATAACCGATATCGCTGCTCAATGTGGCTTTACAAGCTTTTCACAATTTAACAGGGTCTTTAATAAATTTTGCAAAACTTCACCCAGCGATTATAGAAAAAAGGAAAGCATGATTTATTCTAAGAAAAATCCCCTTTCTGTTGTCTATATAAGGGACTGAAAATT
>JAAYNA010000143.1 GCA_012521105.1 Clostridiaceae bacterium | reverse complement strand
TTGCTTGTGAAAGGAATTGTCTAAGTTTCAATCCTAAAGGATAAAGCAAACAGAACTTATTTGTTTTTGGAACTGGATAATTCTTGTAACAAGAAACTCCCACTTCTATAAGTGGGAGAGGTTCATAACAATCTTTAAGGAGGTGTTGAGCATGAAAGCCTTGCGGTATAATGAAAACTATTATGTTGCCAAGGGATACTTTGAGCGGAATTTATTCAAAAGGCTTTTGGAGGCGGGTGTGGAGTATAAGGGGTACAGCCGTTTTTACATTCCTGTTTCCAAAAAAGAGGAAGTCGGCGGCATCACCAGTATTGACTACATTGATGATGTGACAGATTGGGTACATTATGGATTCCCGCAGAAAGAAGCAATGAAAAGGGCTGTTTTTTGGGTTAAAGACTTGAACGGAAGTTTTATCTATATTATAGACCCAGATAACGGCATTACTAACATCAAAAAAATAACGGAAATTCCTTATTTTTATATCAATTTCAGTAAAATAAAGTCCTTTAACATACGGTTGCAGCGGAGGCTTTATGTGGCAGATTTTTTAAGCGACACTGACCTAAATATCCAGAACCCTGAACTTCAAGTCTTGTTGTACAGTTATAAAAACGGATTTTACATCCACAATATCGTCAACCGGATGGCGCTTCATATTTATAGTCAAACTGGCAGTTAGCCGTAAAAAACGTCTTTTTAACATAAATAAAACAGAATTTTCCCACCTATAGAGGTAGGAGATGAATATTTTGCATCGCATGGTGCATATTTTCTTGATTGTAAAGAGGTAAAGGATATCAAGTATCTACGTACAGCCTGATGGCTGGAAGTAGTAGATGGTCAGAACTGACCCACAGGATTAAATCCTGCGTTGCTTGTAAAAGGAATTGTCTAAGTTTCAATCCTAAAGAATAAAGCAGACAGAACTTGTTTACTTTTGGAACTGGATAATTCTTGTAACAAGAAACTCCCACTTATAGAAGTGGGAGAGGTTCATACGACACCAAATGCAGGTGTCATTTTTCGCTGTTTTCGGTGCCGGCCGGCGGTTCTTTTTTTGAAACAAATTTAACTTGAAAACCATTCAATAGACGAACTATTATTCATGTTCGGTTTAAAGACTTGTATGGGAAAGGAGTATGATAGTATGATGAGAGCGAAACCATTATTAATAATAGTCTTGCTGTTTGCCTTTTTGCTGGCTGGGTGCACATCAGGGGATGTCGCTGATACTGTTCACAGCACACCTGCCCCCGATAAGTCGTCCAGTGGCGAAAACTATACAGAAAATATCAACAAGATTTCTTCCGATAAAGACGGAACAATAGTGAACATTAACGATGTCATGGAGTTTCCAGATTTAGGAGAATTAATAATTGCAAAAGCAGAGTTTACTGACGAAGTTCATCCTACCAATCCCGACGGTTTTCACACCTATTATAAATCAAAGGCATCCGATAAAGAATTTTTCCATCTGGTCGGAACGTTCAAGAATAAGTCGGAAAACGATGTTGATTTTAATATTTTTGAATACCCCATTAAATTTCGGCTGATTTACAAAGAAAAATACAAATACGATGGATTTGTTGTAGTAGAAGAAGACGGGGGAGGAGATTTTGCTATCTCAGAATTTGTTGAACCTTTGACATCGGCGACCATTCATGCCCTTATTGAGGTCCCCAAAAAAGTTCAGAAAAGCGGAGAAGTTATAACGGTCATCATCAAAGCAGGCAAAACAACATACAATATGAAATTTAAAAAGTAGAGCAGTGCCGGACAGTTGCACTGTTCTTTTTTGTTTATGCCAAAACTTCACTTAAAAAACAATAATATTCAAACTAATATGACAATCGCAATGTTTTGAAAGGAAGGTGGATGTAGTGGGAATTAAAAGTAAAACGGCTTTTTTCTTATATTTCCTATTAAAAAAATTTTTTATAAAAGTGTTGACAATGTCCTGACAATTTTATAATGGGGATGGAACAGCCCTTTGAGCGTGGGGTAATCTGGTAACAGAAGTTACCTTGACCACGAAGCCACCACTTCTATAAGTGGCGGTAGTTCACTAGAAAATGAGATTAATAGAAACAATAAAAACGGTTAAAATGAATAAAAGCAGAAATTCATTTTTCTGCTTTTTTTGTTTTGAATCAAGAATTCATCCTTTCTTAAAATATTGCCGTTATACAAATAGTTTGATTATTTTAAGGAGGAATTGGATGAATTCTGAACGGAAATTGGTGTATGTCGCAAAACGGAAACACCGCTACTGGATAACCAACTGGAAACGATTTACTCTTTTTGCGGTGTTCGTGTTTACGGTGGCTGTTTCCCTTTTTGTCAGTCTAATAACGGAAGATAAAAAGGACGTCAAGCCGATGCTTGCGGCAGAAATTTCAAGCCAAAATCCAACGGTGCAGACACATATGTATATACAACGGGATAAACAAATCAATGATATTGAACAAGAAGAATACCAGTCTCAAAAAATGGAACATCTCGCAACTGACGCCTCTTCCAAGTGTTCTACCATTTCCGCAAGTGAGCGAGAACTACTGGAAAGATTGGTCGAGGCAGAGGCAAAAGGAGAATCTCTGGTAGGAAAAATCGCTGTGGTCAACGTGGTGCTGAACCGGGTAAGAGACGAAGATTTTCCCAATACCATAACGGAAGTTATTATGCAGAAGGGACAGTTTACTCCTGTTGCTAACGGAAGCATTAACAATACTCCTTCGGAAGAAAGTATTTTGGCAGTCAAAAAGGCCGTAGATGAGGATTATAAAGTCTTTGGAACAGATGTTTTGTATTTTTGCAACAAAAAAACAGCCACAAATCGATGGATGATAGAGAATAGAGAAGAAGTAATGACTATTGGTAATCATACATTTTTTAGGTAAAGTGAACTGGCTCCCGCTTTGAGAAGCGGGGGCTTCGCTTTGTATTAGACAAGTCTAATACGTGCAGGCGTATCCACTTCGC
>JAAYNA010000142.1 GCA_012521105.1 Clostridiaceae bacterium | reverse complement strand
TTCCTTTAATCTTAGTTCAATGGTATTCCTATCCTCCAGGGTTAGATGTTTGATCTTGTTCATATGTACCTCCAAAAGAGGCACCACCATATATATCTTAATCTTACCTGTTTGAAAAACTAACTTCCACTTCTGAATTTGAAAAAGTAAATTCCACATCAGGTGTCCATGGGGGTGGAATTTACTTTTTCAATTAACTTTTTTTGTAAATACTTCTAAATTTTTAGCTTTTAGTGTTATGTTTACATAAAACCAATATACCAGGAGGCAATATCGTGGCCAAAAAGAATGGATATAAAAGTTCCGGTAACAATAAAAGGGGCAAAAGGAATATGACTTTTACGGTTTTTCAAACCAGTTATAATTAAGAAAAGTCCGGCGAAACCGCCTATAAAGACAGAAAATATCAATGATAGCACTGACAGCTTAAGTCCAAGTGTTAACCCTATAGGAAGAAATATTTTTATATCCCCCATTCCAAAGGCATCTGTACCATAAACAGCCATGCCTATAAGGGCAATAATCAGCAATAAACCAGAAGTACCAACCATACCAAGCAAAGGTGAATACCAGGAAGCACCATCCAGAAGACTGTCACTGAACCAAAAACGCAGTACAAATAATACAATACCGCCAACCAACCCTGCTATTACCAGTTCATTAGGAATTATCATATGATCAAGATCAATGAAAAATACAATAATTAAAATTGACATGAGGTATAAAGTAAAAACAAATTCAATGGATATACCGTATTTGAAAAGCAAAATAACGTAAAGAATACCAGTAATAATCTCTACCAACGGATACCTAAAAGAAATTTTCGATTTGCAATAACGGCATTTTCCTTTTAACCAAATAAAACTTAAAACAGGAATTAAATCCAATGGTTTAAGAGTTGTTCCGCATGATCCACAGGATGAGCGGGGTGTTACAATTGATTTTCCTTTTGGCAGCCGGTAAATGACTACATTAAAAAATGAACCCAATATAAGACCAGTAATAAATATAAAGAATATTAAGAAAATATCCATTAAACCCATCCTCACATTCAAGCCCTGAAACAATTTACAGGTTGCATTGCTAAATACACTTGAACCACCCCAATGGCTGCCTGGCAATTCAGGCAGCTGATGTCAGGCGGTCTGTAACTAATTATGCGGAAAACCAGGGTGAAGGGAATAAGCTAAAACTCAGGCCGCGTAAGACCGCCGCCAGGATATCCAGATTTTTGTTTTAACAGGAAATCAATTCCCTGAAAGTAATTTATTTACCTTATATAATTCATCGGATTCTGGAGGCGGGATCATTATATCGTGACAATCGCCAGATAATATTATGCCTTTATCTTGGGTTATTTCACCTATAATAACTGCTTTTATACCTTTCTTCAACAATTCTTCTGTTAATTTCAAGCCATTTTCACAAGCTATTAACATACATCCGCTGGATATAAGCTTTAAGGGATCTAAATCAAAGTGTTCACATATCAATTTAGTTTCTTTAAGAACGGGAATCTCATTTTTGTAAACTTTTGCCCCGCAGCCTGAAGCAT
>JAAYNA010000141.1 GCA_012521105.1 Clostridiaceae bacterium | reverse complement strand
CGATATATCGGTGAAGGGTAACTCGAAAAATGCGTGACCGGCTACTGAAGCCGGCGATTGATCACCGGCGTTTGGGTCAATTTTTAACCGGCGATTGGGTCAAAAATATTCCGGCGTTGACAATTTCTCGTCGTAGCGCAGCAGCGCCGCAGCTTTGGCAATCGGCATGTCCGCCAGAATCAGCATGGCGTAGCCCTCGAACAAGAGGGTAAACCGGCTGTTTTTCCTCTCGAACGGCGCGCTTGTCTGCACGCTCCCGCAGTTAGGGCACAGCACCTTTGGCCGGCGGCAATGCACCAGGCAGGGGTAAAACATGACGTCCCCGTGCCGCCAAACCCGCTCCCTGGGCTCATATCCGTTCCGCTTCGTCTGCCCCCCCGCACACCGGGCAGGCGATCTCAGCGCCCTTGCGGATTCCGACGTAGATATGCAGGGCGAGTTCTTTCTCGTCAAATTCAACGCCGCTGATGTACCACGGTTCCTCCAGACCTAGTGACCCCGCCATAATTTTCGTCATCATGTCTATGTATTCCATCTCGCTTAACCCGTCGCCTATTGTACCTCTTCAACTATTTCGGGAGTAGAGCCATTTAATTTTATGCAACGAACAGCGATTTTTGTCGTCTATATATATGAAAGGCTTTTACACTATAAAGAAAGGAGAAAGGAGCAAAGTATGAATGACAGCGAAATTGTAGAATTATATTGGGAGCGTTCTGAAAATGCTATCGCTGAAACGTCGAAAAAGTATTCAAGGTATTGCTATTACATTTCATACAATATCCTGCATAATAATGAGGATGCTAATGAATGTGTCAATGATACATACCTGCGTGCATGGAACGCTATTCCACCCAGACGTCCTGATTGTCTGTCATCCTTCTTGGGAAAAATCACCCGTAATCTTTCTTTGGACAGGTACAAACAATACGCTGCGAAAAAACGAGGTTTGGGACAAACCGAGCTTGTGTTATCGGAATTAGAAGATTGTATTTCGGGAACATCAGACATTGAACAAAGGATCGATGAAATGGTCCTGGTGGAAAATATTAACAAATTCCTTGTAGCACTGCCTAAAATAAATCGCATAGTTTTTGTGCGACGGTATTGGTATTTGAGTACGACAAAAGAAATTGCTGAACAGTACAAAATGAGCGAAAGTAAGGTTAAGTCAATGCTGTTTCGCACAAGAAATGAACTCAAAAAACATTTTGAAAAAGGAGGTATTATTTTATGAAAAGTGAAAAATTGCTCTATGCCATTGGTATGATTGAAGAGAGCATGATTGAAGAAGCTGCCCCAAAAACAATAAGAACAGCAAAAAAGCACGGCTTGTTAAAGTATCTTATGCCCGCTGCTACATGTGCTGCCATTGCTCTGTTTGCAATCTTTGTTTTGCCGCAGATCAGCAAAACGCCAAATAATAATACACCAGGGAGAAATAATTCCGTTATCCCCGGGCAACAGACCGATAAAAACAATGAGACAAATTCTGTATATGTTAAAATGAATATTGTCATGAATGAACTGGAGAAATTCCCATCTAAAGCAGAGGGGGATATTGGTCTGTTTTGGGACGACTATATCTCGATGACAATAGACGAACTGAATGAATACTACGGCATGGACATTTGTCCATCCTATTTACCTGGTACATTGAAAAAGGAAATGGTTGTCGATGTAACATATGGCAACTTAGGCATTTTTAAGAGAGATAATGGAACAGTCTATTATGATAACAACGAACTAAAATATGAGAACGCAGACAAAGCGCAAAGTGTAATCATTTCTGTTGCAAAAGGGCATTTGCCTAAGTATGATGTCATGGGCCTTTATAAAGGTGACTTAAAAGCCTCAGACATTGATGGCAATACCGTTTTGTTTACTCATTACAATGATGAAAATGGCGACCACTATTATGCGGAATTTCTGTACAACAATGTAGGCTTCAATCTTTGGGGGAATAACATTTCAAAGGATGATTTTATAAAAACAGTAGCCTCTTATTTTGGAAAGTAAACTTAAATCTTATACAAATAAAACAGAACTGAATGATATTATTGAACATCTTAATGCATTTAGATTTGACAATTTGGAACCAGCAGCAGAAAAATGTCTTCTATTATAAGAGACCGGCGTCTTGGATAGCATGCGCGGCGGTGATTGTCGTGGTCGTCGGGGCTGTATTGCTGATGGCAAATCCGGCCCAGACCCTTGAGCTTCCGGGCACGGCGTCGGTTTTTACCGTGGAAATGGAACAGTTCAACGATAGGTTAAGCATCGGTCGCGTGGTTATAACCGACGCTGAGCAAATTGAAACAATTCTTT
>JAAYNA010000025.1 GCA_012521105.1 Clostridiaceae bacterium | reverse complement strand
TCCCCTCGACATGTTTCCATGGACGCATTTTGGCCCTTTAGGTCGAGTAGACAGATTGGATATATTTCTGAAAACCCAGAAAAATAGATGCTTATGCTCTTGACATCAATGTAACACACTCCACATGTTCAGTCCACGGGAATAAGTCTACGGGTTGAACCTCTCTAAGGTTATAGCCATTTGCAGCAAGATATTTTAAATCTCTTGCCAGGGTTGATGGGTTGCAGGATACATAGACGATCCTTTTTGGCTGCATTTTTACCATTGTTTCTAAAAGTGTTGAATCGCAGCCTTTCCTGGGCGGATCCACAACAACGACATCTGCCTTAATTCCTTCATCGTATAACCTTGGCACTACTTCTTCCGCAGCTCCGCAGTAAAACTTTGCATTAGAAATATTATTAAGCTTTGCATTTTTATTTGCCGATTCAACAGCTTCGGGTATTACCTCAACGCCTATTACTTTCTCGGCTTTCTCGGCGAGGAATAATGAAATTGTGCCAATTCCGCAATAAAGGTCAAAAACAGTTTCATTTCCTGTAAGCCCTGCAAATTTCAATGCCTTTTCATATAATATAACTGTCTGCACAGGGTTAACCTGGTAGAATGACAGCGGGGAAATATGAAATGTTAGATGCCCGAGCCTGTCGATTAGCGTACCGCTTCCGTATACGGTTTTAACGATATCACCCAGTATTATATTATCCCTTCGCCTGTTAATGTTTAAAACTATGCTTTTCACTTCAGAAATCTTGTCTGTAACCATTTGAATAAGCTTATTAAGATTAGGCACTCTTTCTTTTGTAACCACTAATATAACCATTATATCTCCTGTTGAGTAAGATACCCGGGTTATTATATGGCGCAGGATACCTTCACCTGTTTTTTCATTATAAACAGGTATGTTCAACTTTCTTATAATGTCCATAACTGTGTTTTTTACCTTTTCACTGCCAGTATGCTGTATTCCACAGGTCTCAGAATCAATAATAGTATGACTGCGTCTTGCGTAAAAACCGGCTATTGGTCCCTCATCACCCGTACCAATCGGGTATTGGGCTTTATTTCTGTAATTCATCGGGTTATCCATACCAATAACCGGGTTAATGTGAATGCCTCTAAACCCGCCTATTCTTTCAAGATTATCGGTTACAACTTTGTGCTTAAACTTAAGCTGCATATCATAAGTCATATGTTGTAAGCTGCATCCACCACATCTTTTATATGCCTGGCAAAACGGTTCTCGCCGTTCCGGACTTTTTATAATCCATTCTTCAACCCTTGCTACAGCATAGTTTTTTGCAACTTTAATTATTTTTGCAACAACTTTTTCCCCTTCTATTGCTCCCTGAACAAAAACAGCCATGCCATTTACTTTCCCAACACCCATGGCTTCGTGAGTCATTCCCGTAATCTCAACTTCATATATATCATTTTTCTTCATAAAAAAACCTCTGTTTAATCATTTGTGTATATTATCTCACATTAGTTTTACACTGTTTGAATAATAAATTTTACATTCATCCGTTACTTATCTATAACCTTTCTATATGGTGCAATCATCCCTTCATTCATTTTATTACCTATTTTAGCTCTTAATTTTGGAGAAGATATAAGGGCGCCTACAAGATACATTTTTAATATTGTGCCTTTTTTCTTCTGTGGAAAGTCGTATATTCCATGTTTTTTATAGAATCTATGATCGGCTTTCATCATACCACGCATAAGCCATATAAGATCTCTGAAAATTTTCATTCCGCCAACACCGTAAAAATTCCTGGGTTGAATATATTTATGACTGATTGCATAATCAAGCCTTGCCGCAAGCCTGTCAATTTCTGCATCGGGATTTATTTCATCACATGCTACCCCTGAAAGAAAGTTTCCCCCAACCTCGCTTCTGGCTTCAATAATCATCTGTAAATTTGCCTCTGCCGGATAATTTCCACTAACCAGGTATCCTACAGGTTTACCCATAGTCACTGTTCTATGCCCATTACAGAACTGCCTGTCATCAAACATCTTAAAAATCGAGCCCATGGAGTGATCCTTGATTGAAAACGCGTATACTGTGGCATCTGCAGTCTGAATATTATCACGCAGAAAGTCATCAAATCCATCCCTATAAACACATTTACCTGTAGCTGCACAATTGAAACAGCCTAAGCACCCACCACTAAAATGATACTCGGATATATTTACAATACGGGTTTTATGTTTCAGAACAGCCCTGAATCTGTTTATCATATCATTAAGTTGTTCATCATCCCTGGCACAGTCGGTAACTATAACTACATCTCCGCTTTTTCCATCCTCCTTTAGTGTAACAGGACTAACCGGAATATGTGCTGAGTCCACTGTACGGTTTGGTATGGTTTCATATATATCATTTTCGGTGCTCCAGCATACATATTCAAAAAACTCTTTCGCAGCCTTCTGTCCGTTTTCAGTCAAAAGGTCCTCCATATCGGCAGACAATCCATTAATGTATTTCATCTTAAGATCCTGACAGTTTTCCTGAATAAACTTGTGGGCGGTGACATCATAAAAATGCTTGGACGTAGTTATCTGAGTAACAAATTTTCCTGACACATCAAGTCCGGATGCTTTCAAAAGTTCAATAAACCGATGCAACTGGCTTGGTGCGATAAAGGTATAAACCGGATAGGAAAAAATTATAAGATCAGCTGCTGTTATTGCGTCGGCCGCAGGTGTAAAATCTTTCTCATAGGATTTAATTTGCTGACCTACGTTAAGAAACTGAAATTTATGCTGCGGAAACTTCTTTTCCAAATACAGAGATGTTTGCAATGTAATACTATATTTACCTTTAGGGCTTCCATTCAAGACCAGAACTCTCATCCTTTATCCCCCCAGTTCATGCGTTTCGGGCTTAGCTTTCATATAAATATAAATAATAAAGGAGTGCTCCAAGGAATTATTTCTATGCACTCCCCTCAATTATATCAAAAATTTGCTCACTATACTTATATTTACTTCATGGAATATCAGTCATTCTGATGCACAAAATGCCATATGGAAAGAAATTAACTTCCTCCCTTCCACAATATGGAATATGAATATCTTGGGAGAATCATTCTGTAAATATGATAAATACATAAAAACAAGCCTAAAAAACGCATTTGTTAAAACTTACTTTTTAAAATCCCTATAACCTCATCATAATTCTCAGGTTTGTGCGGAAATGTACAATTTGTGCATACCTTAATTTTTTTCCCGTCCTTCTCAAGAAAACTTGGATTTCCTGGACAATTTTCGATATTGTACAGCGGACAATAGCAAAACAGACAGTTAAATTCTTTCATTCCTTCATGGCAGGGAAAATATTCACATTCTCTGTTTTCAAAGAAACGATATGAGTTTTTCATAATATTTAATATCCCCTTCTTTCTTTATATCTTCCGGCCTTTTCTACAAAGCTCTTGGCAAATGACGGGTTTGACGGATAATATAGATGGGGAAAACCCAGCCAGTAATTCTCTCCTGATATAACACAAGAGTAGTTCTTTCCTGTGGCGGGCTTTATTGCCATGCAGTCGTTACCATTATTCTCACTGTCAAAATAGTGAAACTCATGTCCTCTTATTCTTTCACCCTTTGGTAAAAAGCTGCCATTCTTTTCTTCTATTTCAAGGTACCCAAAACGTACCGGCTTTCCGGTATAATGGCATACCGACGGAATTGCTTCCACCATCTTATGGCATTTTTCTTCTTTATCTTTAATGGCGGAATGCAGATACATAAACCCACCACATTCGGCTACTACAGGAATTCGGTCTTCTATTGCATTTTTTATAGCAGTAAGCATATCCGTATTTTTGCTAAGCTCGCCTGCATACAATTCGGGATAACCTCCGCCGATAAGAAGTCCACTGCATTTATCAGGCAATTTTGCATCATGAAGTGGAGAAAAGCATTCTATTATTGCTCCATATTCCTCAAGCATAAGCAGATTATCCTCATAGTAGAAACAGAATGCCTCATCTTTTGCTACGGCAATGACAGGGTTTAGACCACTTGCATCTTTTTAGTTCACACTTTTTGTTCCTGCCGCCTTCATTTTCCATCAATCTTTTTTCCAAACCTGCTATCAGTTTTCCTATCAACCGAACGGGATGAGGAAGCCAATAAGGATCACCCAATATTAAATCCAGAAGAAAACCAAATAAGAACGCCAATATATGATATTTCACACTTTATTCTCCCTTTATCTTTTCAATCATCACTATTTCAGGCTTTCCGATACTTCCCTTCAGTGTACAGATATATCCGCTGCCATTTGCAACCTGATAGTCAAAATACTCTCCTCCATGGTACCTGTTCAATAATGACATTATTGTGCCACCATGAACAATCAATCCTATGGTTATGGCAGGATGGCACTCCTCACAAAGTAATGCAGAAAGAACCTTAAGCATCCTGTGAAATCCCTTTTCACAGCGCGCAATAAAATTCTCTCTGCTTTCCCCTTCGGGAAAAGGCAATGTACCATTACTGTCAATCCACGACTTGTATCGTTTGTCACTCTGCAACTCTGCGTAATTCTTTCCTTCAAAGGCACCAAAGTCCATTTCTTCCCATTCGGGTATGATAACCGGCTCTTTCGAAGGATAGAGAATTTCAGCAGTTTCAAGGCACCGCTTCATCGGGCTTGAAAACAAGTAATCAACATCAGGATGTACATTGGTATATTTCGCCCTTTTTAAGTAGCTGATTCCTTCTTCACTTAAGGCTTCATCGGTTTTTCCCAAATACCGGTGTTCTTTGTTGGAGACAGTAGGGCGTATCATTATCAGTTTTACTTTATTTTCTGACCAATTCCGCATATCACACGTACCACCTCATCAGCCCGCTTTGCAAGCTCCACAAGAATTCTTCCCGTCCGTTCCCTGTATTCCCTTTCAAAAGCATCCACAGGTACAATACCATTACCTGTCTCATCGCTGATCAAGATGACCTCCGGGCTCTTCTGAATAAATAACAGTATTTCTTCTTCAGGATTTCCGTCCTGCGAAATACGCGCTTTTACCCAGTTGTGGAAGCGATGGATAATTACTTTCTTTTTCTGTGCGAAAGTCTCCTGTAATTGTGCATCGTCAGGAATTATCCCGTCAAAAACGGAGTAATTATCGGTATTGATTTTCTGCAATACATAATTCAGTTTTCCTTGCGAATACCCGCCAACCACTAATTTCATGCTCACATTCCTCTATCTATAATATTTATTATGGCAGCTGCCACCACCATGCTCCCTTCACAAACAAGAACAAAATATCCTGCCGTATCACCTGTAATTCCACCAAGTTCCTTCATGCACCGATAGTAATACCATGCAAATGCACCAAGTGCAGCCATTGCCACAACAATTCCTGCATGCAGAGATTGCCACAGCATATATCCTACGCACACCACACCTTGAAGATATAGCGATGCTTTCACTGTGTTTTTTTGAGCACTGCTTGCAAATAGGTACAATAATCCGTTCTTTTTTTGCAGAAGGAAAAGAAATCACACTGATTCCGCAAAGACATCTCGCCAAAGCAAAACCTGCACACACTATGCTTAATAAGGTTGTATTTTGAATTTCAGAAAATGCCGCCAAATAAATAAGTCCATAGACTCCAAGCATTATCACGGAAAATGCACCAATATGGGAATCTTTCAGGATTTCCAGTTTCTTTTCCCTGGGCTGATAGGAACGAAATGCATCCATAGTATCCATATAACCACCTACATGAAAACCTCCTGTAACCAACAGAGGTATTGCTGTTGAAAGCAGCGTACAGCCCAGGTTTCCTATTTCAAACCTTTCACAAAGTACCCTCCAAAAATAAACGCAAACTCCAATCACTGCACCAACCCAGGGAAAAAAGCAAAGCGCGTATTTCATATCCCCATCCTTCCACTTAAACTGTGGCACAGGAATCCTTGAATACATTGAGAATGCGATAATACAGGATTTTATAACTCGCATACTATTTTCCTTCCTTTACAACAACCGGAATCCCTACTACTACCTCAAGCACTTTATCTGCCATAGCAGCCAGCTTTTCATTGATAATACCCATAGCCTTTATATACGACATTGTAGTTTCATCGTAGATTATTCCATCCTCAAATACATTGTTGGTAACAACCACCAAATTCTTAAAACCCTTACTTAGCTGATTAATCCCCTGTATGATCTTTTCGGTTACTTCCTCTCTCGATTTCGGTGCTGCACCGGAAAACATTTCATTAGCAACCAGATTGGACATGCATTCCAGCAACGCTGTACTCTCAGTAGCCCGGGAAAGTCCTATTATATCCATCACTTTTTCAATTGCAACAGGTTGTTCTATGGTATTAAAGCCCTTATCCCTTCTCATCCTTTTATGTCTTTCAACCTTTGCCTGCCCCTCGTTGTTGTTAACCCTCATTGTTGCTATATAGTATCTTCTACTATCTTCCGAGAGAGCGGCAGCATACTCTTCGGCACAGGCCGACTTTCCACTGCCACTTCCACCGATTATCAAAATCATCATTTTTAAAACCGCTTGTACTGTTCCAGCTGAACATCGTCAAAAGTCGTTCTATCCTGGTATACACTGAGGGCTATATCAAGTAATGAAAGTATCATTACCGCACCCGTTCCTTCACCTAACGCCAGTTCCCCATAAATTACCGGCTCTACTCCCAGTTCCTTCATGATTACTTCTATCGCAGGTTCTTTTCCTTTATGAGAGGGAATTAAATAATCTCTGGTACCAGGTACAATCCGTTCTGCCAGAATAGCTGACACCATGCTTATAACACCGTCCAACACAACGGGCACATGAAAGATAGCGCCACCAATACAAACACCTGCAAGACCCGCAATATCCAGCCCTCCCACAGTTGCTAAAACTGCCAGTGTACAGATCATATTTCTCTATTGCTTCTGCAATCACCTGCTGCTTGCGAAAGAACCCTTCGTCGCTTAGTCCGACTCCTCTCCCTGTGACCTCACTTGCATTGCACTTTAACAACGCTGCTGCTATTGCACTGCTTGTAGTAGTGTTTCCCATTCCCAGTTCCCCTGTTGCAAGAATTTTGTAGCCGCCCTCTTTACAGTAGGATACCATGTCTATACCGGCGGCTATAGCTCGGATTGCCTCCTGTTCTGTCATAGCGGGTTCTTTTCTGAAATTTTTAGTGCCATAACTTATTTTTCTTTGCACAAGTCCTGGAATGGTCACTTTATTATTGATGCCTATATCCACAGGAAAAGTATCTGCGCCTATGCTTGCTGCCATCCTTCCTACCGCTGATTGATTTTTTGCCATCAATTCGGCTACAATGGTCGTTACCTCCTGTCCCGACTGGCTGACTCCCTCTTCAACAATTCCGTTGTCCGAGCACATGATAATAACAGCCTTTCTGGAAATGTCTATTTTATCGGTACCAATGACAGCTCCTATCTGTGCGGTTAGCGTTTCAAACCTGCCAAGGCTGTCAATGGGCTTTGCAACGGTATCCCAGTTTTTCAATACTTTTCTTCTTGTATCTTCATCAGGCGCCTGGACAACAAGCTGTCCTAATTCTTCCCTCGAGTATCTATTCCAAATGGGCTTCTTTAAGTATTCCATATATTACCTCCATGTTTAGATATTTTCTCAACATATCCGCCAGTTTATCATACTGCTTTTCTTTGTAAGCCTGATAGTTCTCAAACACTCCGCCCTCTATTTCAATTCCTTTCCTTTTGGCCAAAGCCTGCACAACTGAGTTGGCCATGCTTTCATGATCAAACAGCCCGTGTACATAAGAGCCATATATATTTTTATTATGGTCAGAGATAATCACATAGTCTTTAATCCTGCTACTGTCACCGGCTCCGTCCATACCATCTGCGTTTTCCGGGCATGCTTCCATCAGCATGGTCTGACCCATGTGGATTTCATATCCTTTATAAGCGCATCCCGATAACATACTGAAAATTCCGTCCAGTTTCTCTATTACCCCTTCCACCTGACAACGTTTCATTTTCTTCTGAAGTACTGTTCTTACTGGTAACAACTCCATACCACGAATGCTGCCGCCTTCCTCCACATTGTCAGGATCTTCTATTAGATAACCCAGCATCTGATATCCACCGCAGATACCAAACACAGGAATATCCCCGGCGAACTTCTTGATTGCAGCCTCCAGTCCGTTCTGACGCATCCATTTTAAATCCCCCATTGTATTCTTGCTTCCTGGCAGGAAAATCAGATCAGGGTGTTGCAGTTCATTGACGGAAGTAACATAGCGCACCGTAACCTCAGGAATCTGCTCAAACACATTAAAATCTGTGAAGTTTCAGATTCTGGGATAGCGAATCACAACGATATCTATAAGTCCTGAACCCTTTTTATCAAATCGCTCGGTTAAACTGTCCTCATCTTCCAAAGACAGTTCCATGTAGGGTACTACTCCTACAACCGGGATTTTCCCTTTATATTCCAATATTTCAATTCCGGGATCAAGTATTGATTTAACACCACGGAATTTGTTAATGATAAGCCCTTTAATTCTTGCTTTTTCTTCCTCCGTAAGCAGCATCGATGTCCCTAACAGCTGTGCAAACACGCCTCCCCTGTCAATATCTCCCACCAGCAACACAGGAGCATCCACCATTTTTGCCAGCCCCATATTGACTATATCATCTTCTTCAGATTAATTTCTGCAGGGCTTCCTGCGCCTTCTATCACAATAATATCCGCAAACTCCTCAAGCTTCAGAAAAGGCTTTTTTATCTCGGAAATCAGATTTTTTTATAGGCAAAATACTCTTTTGCACTCATATTTCCGAGCACTTCACCGTTTACTATTACCTGGGAACCTGTGTGATTTGTGGGTTTTAACAGAATAGGATTCATGCAGACCATCGGCTGAATCCCTGCAGCTTCGGCCTGCATTACCTGTGCTCTGCCCATTTCCAATCCTTCTGTTGTGATTAAGCATTTCCCTGGCTTCCGGAGCGTATAAATTCATTGGACCCTGAATGGAAATAGAGCAATGCTCTGAGACCAGCAGTT
The DNA here is from genome assembly GCA_012521105.1 of Clostridiaceae bacterium. Taxonomy (GTDB): domain Bacteria; phylum Bacillota; class Clostridia; order DSM-8532; family DSM-8532; genus Thermoclostridium. Next base: position 14,513 of record JAAYNA010000025.1, on the reverse strand, counting down.
CATAATCCGGAGTATTATAACTTCCGGCATAAATGATATCCCCCTTTTTCATAGCTTCTCTTGCGGATTCAACATGCCAGCCATCTTCCTTCTGCCCCGAAAACCTGATTGTATCCAAAGAATCTATAGCGTCAAACATATCCATTACACCTGTTGATACCAGATAGAGGTTTTTTACCGGCCTCTTCATAGCTATAACTTCCTCGTCCAAGCCTTCAGGTATCTCTTTATCTTCGGGTACTACCAAAAATCCTGGTACCGTCAGTTATTTTAAGTAATGTATACCCGCCCTCGTAATAATCTACAGAGAAGTTCTCTGACCGTAGCTCCATACTGCCTACGTATACAAGCTCATTGCTTCTTTCCCCGGTACCATCTGCCCTGTTAGAGACGGTTTGCTCCTCTCCCGAACCGATAACAGTAGTACTTTCTTTCTGAACAGTTTTGTTTGCTTCTTCCTGTTGTGTTTTAGACACAGCACAGCCTGCCAGTCAGCATGCACTTAGCATTACTGCCAACATTACTAATCGTTTTTTCATATCTCCCTCATTTCCTTCCTTCTGTTTTAATTAAATATGTGTGCAGATACGGAAACGAGGTTTGATACCCACAAAAGTACAGCAATCAAAAAAGCTATTTACCAGCGACTGGTAAATAGCTTACGAGCAAAATAAACCTGCAGGTTCTTATAATCCAATAGAAAAATTTAATCCCGCAATTCTAACGTACGTACAACCAGTTACTCGTGGTTTGAAACAATCGTTTCCGTACGAGCACTCAGGCAGGTCTCCCGGCCTATCCATAAGTACAATCGAGATAAACTTATGGTTTTTGACACTTTCCAAAGGAATATGCGATGGCTTTTCTGCCAACACTAAGTCCGAGACAGCACCTGAAGCATAATATGGTCGGTATTCTCGGCAATGCAGCGTTTATCACCAAGCTGTGTTTTCAATTTGGCCATTACCGGTCCCCGATGATTCTGAGTACTTCTGAAATGCTTATGTTCTTTTCTTTGGCAATTCTCGCCAAGTCATCATACTCGTACTTGGAACGGCTTATACCGTAACCGGCGGAATCCTTGCGCCGTACTTCGCCATATGGGGTCTGTAACGTTGTCAAACTGCGTTCCAGAACATATCGGTTGCAAACAACTTCTCGTATTCCGATGGTTGTCGTGTACTTAAATGTAGCTCTTGCAACAATCTCTTTATCCTGCTCATGACACAGTATGCAGATAAGTGTTCCCGGACGGGATTTTTTCATACCAACCGGCACTGTAAATACTTCAAGCGCACCGGCCTCAAAGAGTCTGTCCATAGCAAAGCCGATTTCCTCTGCAGTCATATCGTCCACATTGCAGTGGAGCTCAAATATCGTATCACGCTTGTCTTCTGTTTCACCAAGGAAAGCCCGGACACAGTTCGCTGTTTCAAAATTCTTCTTGCCCATACCATAACCAATTGCATCAATTTCTATTGCCGGCATATCACCGAAGGATGTGGCAAAATGCTTCAACAGTGCAGCACCGGTGGGTGTACAAAGCTCACTTTTGATTCGGCCTCCGTAAGTCGGAACACCGCGCAGGATGTACGCTGTGGCCGGCGCAGGAACGGGAAGAATGCCGTGAGCACAACGCACATGACCGCTTCCTACATGAACAGGTGAAACGATGACCTGCTGTGGAGCGATCTTATCCATAAGCATGCAGACAGCAGTAATGTCTGCAATAGCGTCCATTGTGCCGACTTCATGGAAGTGGATATCGGTTACAGGAATGCCATGTACGTGGCTTTCCGCCTCTGCGATAAGGGCATAGACTGCCAAAATATCTGATTTCACCTTTGGCGTAATGTTCAGACCGTTAATTATATGCTCAATTTCGTGCATTCCCCTGTGATGATGTGTATGTTCAGCATTGTTCACATGTTTATGGTCATGGGTGTGTCGGTGACTATTATCATGACCATGCAGGTCTTCGGCTTCTTCCTCTTTGCAGTTAACGGTCACAATAATGCGCGTGCCCCTGATACCGCATTTTACGGATAATTCTTTTTTTACTTTAACACCGGGAATGCCAAGTGCGTTCAGTTCGTCAAGGAAAGACTCCTGGTCGGGTATAAGCTCCAACAAGGCTGCCGCCAGCATATCTCCTGCAGCACCCATGTTGCAGTCTAAATATAGAGTTTTCATTTTGCTTTTGCCTCCATATGATTGATCATGCTTGCCAGATACCCAGCTCCAAAGCCATTGTCTATGTTTACGACAGACACGCCGCTTGCACAGGAATTGAGCATTGACAGCAGCGCGGATATTCCGCCGAAGGAAGTTCCATAGCCAACACTCGTAGGCACTGCAATCACCGGACACTCAGCAAGGCCTCCGATCACACTGGCAAGCGCGCCCTCCATTCCTGCGATAGCAATAATAACACTTGCACTCATAATATCGTCCAGGTGGGCAAGCAACCGATGCAATCCTGCTACGCCCACATCATAAAGCCGGGTGACCTTGTTTCCAAGAACCTCAGCGGTAAGCGCTGCTTCCTCAGCTACCGGTATATCGCTGGTACCTCCGGTGGCCACAACAATCGTCCCGATACCGTCCGGTTCGGGTATTGTTCCAATAATGCCGATTCTTGCCCCGGCATGGTAATCAAGGTCATAACCAAGGTCATTCTTAATCGTTTCAGCAGTTTCTGAGGGCAGTCTTGTAATGAGTATGGTGTTTTGTCCGCTTTTGCGCATTGCATCAATAATACCGGTTATCTGCTCAGGCGTTTTTCCTGCCCCATATATGACCTCAGCAGCACCTTGCCGTAACGTGCGGTGCAAATCAACCTTTGCAAAACCGATATCTTCAAAGGGCGCAATCTTGAGCTTCATCACAGCGTCTTCAACAGACATACTGCCATTTTGTACAGCTTTAAGTACATTCTTGACTAAGTTATTCATTTCTCGCCTCCAAATCAAGCGTTACCGCGCTGTAATATCGTTTCAGTTCCCGCACAATAGCCTTTCTGTTTTCAAAAACCTTTTCAATTTGAGAAGCCGGAACTTGCAGTTTAGCAGCAGTCCCTGACATACGTACACGGAAGTCTGAAAAACCAAGAGAAAATAAGAAATTCTCGGCGTGCTCCGTGTATTCCAGTTTTTCCTTTGTGATCGGCTCTCCTGTTTGGATTCTCGTGGAAAGGCAGGCGTAAGCCGGTTTATCCCATGTAAAAAGCCCTGCCTCCTTTGAGCGTCGGCGAATCTCCTCTTTGGTCAGACCGCATTCACGAAGCGGAGAGAGAACGGATAATTCTTTAAGAGCCCGCATTCCCGGACGATCACCCGGGTCGTCGGAAGCATTAGTCCCGTCAAGCAGGGTGCCATATCCATCCCTGGCTGCTTGTTCCAAGATCTTAGAGAAAATGAGTTTCTTGCAGAAATAACAACGTTCTGCAGTATTTGCCACGATTTGCGGGTATAACAGCACATCAGCTTCAATGACCGTCATATCCACACAAAACTGCTTTGCTATACGTTTTGCATCCTCCAGCTCAAACTGCGGCTGAAAAACTGATTTGGCATAATACGCATGAACCTTTTCCGCATAATTGACTGCTGCATACAGCAGGTATGTGGAATCAACACCTCCCGAAAAAGCTATTGCGACATGACGGTATCGTTTGAAAAAATCGATTAATTCCATATGGTACACCTCATAATATGATTATGTAACCCTTATTCATTATAAGAAGAACAATCCTGCAAAATAATAGCAGGGCAGTTCTTTGTTTTAGTTCCTGTTTTTTGAACAACATCGTGATTGTACCTGCTTTTTGTAGATTTGGTAGGATATTGTACCACAACAGGTAATGTTAATCATGATTACACATCCCATCACTCTTCCGTTCCCGAAGCACATTATTCTTAATGATTATCAGGAAACGGTATAACAACTTTTACACCGTTCACCTCCTGAACAGTAACAGGGATTTCGTAGATCTCGCTGATATTTTTTGGCGTCATAACCTCAATCCCACCGTAACAGAAAATACGGTTGTTTTTCAACAGCATGAATTTATCACAATAACGTAATGCAAGGTTAAGGTCATGAATGACCAGAATCACACTTATCTGCTCTGTTCTTGCAATATCCTGTATAATTCTCAATACTTCGTATTGGTTGTTCAGATCGAGGTTGCTGGTAGGCTCATCTAATAACAGCACCTGTGGTTGCTGAGCTAATGCCCGTGCCAGCATAACCTTTTGTAATTCTCCTCCGGAAAGCTCGTCGATATAGCGCAGGGCGAAATCCTCCAGCTTCATGCGCGCTATAACCGATTCAACAATTCGGATATCCATCTGAGTAGGTTCAAACTTAATATATGGTTTTCGCCCCAGTAAAATTGTATCAAATACCGTAAATCTGCCTCCTACATTGTGTTGCGCCACGTAGGCCAAACACTTCGCGACATCATTTCGTTTTAGCTGCAAAGTGTTTTTCCCGTTTACATAAACAATCCCTTGCTGAGGCTCCAGAATGCGGTTGAGGCATTTAATTAATGTGCTTTTCCCAGCTCCGTTGTTCCCCAAAATAGCTGTGCACTGGCCTTTCGGAGCATAAAAATTAATATCTCTTAGAATTGCACGATCACGGTTGTATGAAAATACTAATTCTTTTACATGAATCACCTTCTGCCCACCCCCTTAAACACAAGATAAAGAAACAAGGGAGCGCCTAAAAAAGAGGTTATGGCTCCGATAGGCAAAATAACCGGGGCCACTATAAGCCGAGCCACTGTATCACTGACCACCAAAAGTAACGCACCCATTAATGCTGACGCAGGTAATAAATACCGGTAGTCATTTCCAATAATACGCCGTATAAGGTGGGGTGCAATCAGCCCGATAAAATTGATAATACCGACAAAAGAAACAATAATCGATGCGGTCAGGGAACAGATAAGCATTCCTAAAAGACGTATACGGGTTATATTTACACCAAGCCCTTTAGCTGCTTCGTCTCCATTCTCCAGAGCGTTAAAATTCCAGCGCTGAAAGGAAAAATACAGAAGTGACGCAGCAACCGTCACTGCCATTATGATTATTTCTTTCCATCCAGTGCGACCCAAATCACCAAAAGTCCAGAACACGACCGCAGCTACTTTTACATCGGCAGCAAAATATTGCAGCAAAGTCGTAGCGCCGGCAAACATTGTACTAAGTGCCACACCTGAGAGTACCATGGATTCCGGTGAAACTTTTTTAAAGTACGATAACCCTAATACAATTATCGTGGACAAAATCGCACTTACAAAAGCACAGACAGAAACCACATAAGGGTTGGAAATGGTTATACCATCCAAAGTTTGATTTTGCACTCCCGCATCTAAAACAATAATAGCGAAGGACGCACCAAATGCTGCACCTTGAGCAATCCCCAATGTGGATGCCGATGCCAGGGGATTTTTCAATAAACTCTGCATAACACAACCTATAGTAGCAAGACCCATACCTGCCACTATTGCAGTGATTATTCTTGGCAACCGATGGTTAAAAACGATGACAGATGATTGTTTGCTACCATATCCAAAAAGTGTCGATATAACTTCTTTCAAAGAAAGTTCTGCAGAACCCGAACTGATTGCCCAAAAAGCGGTCAGTACAACAACCAAACCTATAAACATTATGAAAAGCTTTTTATAACGTATATAGTCTTTATATGTCATTGAATCTTTCATTCATCCTTATTCTCCTATGGTGATTTTCCCGAATCTCATTCCGTCCGCAGCCAGTTTCTCATAGAAGGGCTGACCAAGCATGATAGCAAATATTTCGTCTGCTTTTCTTATAGGATCTACATCGGCAAACCTTTCCGGATAAATCACTTTGCCTGCATAGTAAGCATTGGCAATGGCGATCTCCATATTTGTCGAATTATAATTATAAGATATCTGAGTGTATATTTGTCCATTTTTAACTGCTTTCAGGCTCTGATAAAACGCTTTGTTTTTCTTGTAGTGCTCGTTGACAAGGTTCATATTTACAGGGTTAAGAAAGATGATATCCGGATCCCATACCGTTATCTTTTCCAGATCCACAATAAACGCCCCTTTTTCACCTGTTTCATCCACTACATTTTTAGCGTGAATAGCAGTGAAAGGCGGATAGTTGGCATGGGTACCTTCAATTCCGTGGGGACCCCGAAAACTTACCGCACCTGCATAGACAATAGGCTTTTCCTCATCCGGGATGTCACTTGTCCGGCGTTCCAAATCTGCCTGGCACTCCTTTATATAATTAATCACTTTGGAACTATGTTCCTCCGTACCCATGACCTGTCCAATCAACTCCAAAGCAGAATAAAAGCTTTCGTCAAACACCCCTTGAGGATATATTCCGATAGTAGGAATACCTGTCTTGTCAGTTACGTTTCTGATCGTATTTTCATCTTTTAAACCAATGATCACATCCGGCGCAAGAGTCACTAATTCTTCAATATAGGGAATATCATTGGAACCGCCGCTGCCAACAGAAGGGAGGGTTGCAAAATGCTCAGCATTGACGACGGAATAGGGCATCGCTGAAATATTTTGCTTATCCATATCGGTCACCCCTACCAACTTTTCTGCACATCCCGCATATGTCAGGATACGGGCAGCCGAGCCAATAACTGCAACAGTCTCAACCTTTTCCGGTATTTCTACCTGTCTGCCATATACATCCGTAACGATACGGGTTTCACGGAGATCAGCAGAAGGAGCCGAAACATCAGGCATACACCCGCTCAGGATTAAAGCAAGTATCAAAATTGAGCCAAACATCTGTCTTTTTCTCATGTTGATTTTCTTCCTTTCATTACTACCAACCTCTGCTGTAATCTTTAAAGCAGTCAATGCATACGGTTTTGCCGTCCTGCAAACGCATCTTATGCTCCGGTGCACCCTCACCGCAGATTTTGCATATGATTGTATTAAAAATCCTGGCTTTTTCGGGCAGGTCGTATTCGGGTACCGAGAAAGAAAAAATTTCGTCTACAGGCGCGTTTAGTAAATATTCCTGCCACTCGCTCCGCTCCATGTCCGGATTTTTCTTCAGTTTCAGGTAAACACGCAACTTTTCCCCTGTCTTACGATTAAAAAATGAAAAAGCCTGTTTTCCAGTTCCACGGTAGATCAGGTTCCCTTTTCCCATCGTACAACTGAGGATTGCCTGAACAGCATCCACTCCACAGGCATCGTTTTCGGTAACACAGACAATATATTCGTCATCGGAAAATCCAATCCCCATTTTTTCTATCGCGGCCTCACAAGCCTTTAAACCAATTGCAAGCCCCGGACACTCATGCCCATGAAAAGCCACCGCTTTGTCCCATAATTTCCTGTTCACTGTTCATTGCCTCCTCTTTAACCTTCTCTTTTAAACTGTAGCAATAGTAGTGCTGACCCCTTCATGTATCAATCCATCCTTTACAACTGATTTATAATAAAAAAACCACAAAAGTCCGCTGCTTCTTGCAGCATCCCTTCATGGTTGTTCTTTCCCAAATTCTTTTGTTGGCTGAAATCACATTAATCCGTTCGAACCTTCATGGTCCGCTTCAGTAATTTAAATTATCATATAATGGTACCTATGTCAACAAGTCAGTCATCCTGGTCTTTTAAATTATTGTATTAATACCCATATTTATTTGTATATTTGGGGATTCATAGTCGTAACCTCTCAATCGGATGCTGAATTGTCGCTTATATCAGTTTTGTTCTTAATGATACGAATTACAAACACTGTCTTATCCTTGATTTGATACAGAACCAGATAATATTTACCACTTTTTTGTGAATGCGCAGATTATTTTGCAAATAATACCAGCTAGCCCTCCAGCCTTATAATAACTTTCTAAATATGACAAGTATGTGTCATGTTTTAAATAAACTGCAAGCCCCAATAAAGGGGCTGCAATCAGTTACGCTATTTCTTTGCTACTGAAATCCATATTTCGCTTTCATAATTTGGCGAATGAATATCGCCCTCGGGATATACCTCGAAATCAATTCCTCCGCAAGGTTGGTATTCGCTGGTCGGAAAGAATTCGGAATAAATTCTGTGCCATAGCTCCTGAATTGCATTTGGCATGGCACCTGTGCATTTGAATATAGCCCATGTAAGTGCCGGAATTTCTTCAATAGTCAAATCACCAGCAATATCTCCTCCTATGCCCGCCGGGAAAGGCATATCCTGTGTCATTGGTTGGTTTTTAACAGGAACAACTGATATTTCATCTTCAGGAAAGGCTAGTTGATACAGCATCAAACATCGTCTTGCGTGAAAGGACTTACAGCATATCATCGCCTTTTTGATAATGAACCCTTTCTCATCAATCAATCACCTTACGTGACTAAAAGGCATTATCACCTATATGACCGGATTTGTTCTCACAGATTATAGCATCATGAGGGACACCCTTTTTTAGCAGTACATCGGTATAAAACTCATATTCAGTTTTATTTTCCTTATCATAAATATCAGTCTTTGATTTAGTACAGGGAATTCTCCGCTTTTTACGCTGACACCTCCTGAAAGAAGCAATAGAGGTGCATATCCATCATAATACAGCTGAACCTGATGCACCAAGGATATGTACAATTTGGGGCTCTCTTGGATGTAATCATAAACTTCTTTCATTCCATTTCTTTGACAACATACAACATTCTTCCAACAATATCTACAATCAATACAAGGTTTAATTTACCGCACTAACCATCCATAATCCTGCCTACAATCTACAATATAATCAACAAACACTGTCTGGTCCTTGATTTGATACAGAATCAGATAATATTTTTCAACAAACATCTTATGATACTTATTCAGTGGAATAAACTCTGCAGTAAGAAATGGGAATCGTTCAGGCATTATAGAAAGAGAGCGAATAGCATTCATAAGATCGTTTTTTGCTTTACGTGCAGCAGTAGGGCTTTTTTGTGCCAAAAACCGTACGTGACCCGCCAACATTTGACGGGCACGGTCGGAAACAATAACCTTATACTGAATCTTTTTTTTCATGTTCCACCTCGTCTATAATGCTTTCGAGATAGCTGTCCAATTCATCCGGTGTAACTCCGGTACGGCCAGCCAAGCGGTCTTCCTCAACAACCAGCAGTTCTTCCCTTAGCTTCAGCATTTTTTCTCGACGGGTAAAAGCTTCTATATCCATAACCACGAGATCACCCTCACCGTTCTTGGTGAGAAAAACAGGTTCTCCAGTGGACTTGCACAAAGCTGCAATTTCATTATAGTTTTGCCGGATACTTGCGGATGGTTTAATCTGCATGGTATCAACTCCTTGTAGTAATATTCTAATCATATTATACTCTTTTCATGCTATGATATCAATTAGCAATTGTGTTATCTTACATATTCTTGTGGAAACATATAAACTCTTGTAGCCAATACCTTCAAAGTTCGCACATATGAACTCAAACTGTTGTGAACGATAAATTTTTCCGTTGTCTGTATATCGCAGAGAGGGAATACCTCTTTCTAGCACAGCTTCTTTAAACAAATTCCTTTTGCTGCAAAGAGCTCCGCTTAAGCCGAAACATTGTTGAAATGTCAGGTAAGATACAGGCAGACAGCCATCAGGAATACCTGCTAAAACTTCTTCAATCAGAAATTCTACACAGTGAAAAATCAAGAAAGGCTAAATTTCTAAAGAAAGCAGGTTTTTATGCCATAAAGATGATTTTAACTAAAACTCAGTAAAATCAAGGCTTAAAGCTTTGTAATCAATACTACACACTCAACATGTATCTGTCTTGGGAATTACAACTGCTTCATTGATTTTTTCATAACTTAGAAGTTTATTCTCTATTTCTTCAAGCTCAATTCTGAATCCCCTTATCTTTATCTGGAAATCATTCCTTCCGAGGTACTCAATATTTCCATCCGGCATCCACCGGACCAGATCCCCCGTTTTATAAATTTTGTCGTAAGAATATCCAAATAATAGTTCTGATTTTTTTTCAATTTCTTTTCTATAAGGGTTTGATATAAACTTTTCTCTTGTCAATTGCTCTCTATTCACATATCCTCTGGAAATGCCGGCCCCGCTTAAGCAAAGTTCACCTGGAACACCGACAGGTTGAAGCCTGTTATGCTTATCCAGAATATAAGCATGCAGGTTTGACATCGGCTTCCCAATCGGAACAATAGTCCCACCTTTAAAATCCTTTAAGGAATAGGCGGTTGCATAGATTGTCGATTCTGTTGGACCGTATAGGTTCACTAATGAAATATTAGTATTTAGGCTGTTGAATTTTTCAACCAAATCCGCTTTTAATGCTTCCCCTGCTGAGAATATATATTTAAGGCTGCTTAACCTTTTTATTGAACTTGTTTTTTGGTATATGTATTCAAGCAAATACCTAAACATAGATGGTACAATATTCATATGGGTCACATTATAAGTCTTAACAGCATCAATAATTCTCGCTGGGTCCCTTTCATCCCCTTTTTCCAGAACGGCCAATCTTCCTCTTCCCACAAACCATCCCATTATTTCTGTGACAGAGACATCAAAGGTATAGGTTGTTTTTAGTAAGAAGGTATCATTTTCTTCCACCGGAAACCTTTTTTCCAAATCCGTTAATATATTGACTACACTTCTGTGTTCTATCATAACTCCTTTCGGATATCCGGTAGAACCGGAAGTATAGATAATATATGCAAGATTACCCGGCGAAGAAGTTTTTTCAAGATTCTGTCCACTTTCTCCAGTTAATTCCCCATCAACAAATAAAGTATCTCCATCCCAAAACTCTATTTGAGCAAAATCTGACGAAGTAAGCAACATTGAGGCGCAAGAATCCTGCAGTATAAATGCATTCCGGTCAGGCGGGTTATCCGGATCAAGTGGAACATATGCCCCGCCGGCTTTTAATATAGCCATTATCCCTATTATCATTTCGATGGAGGGATAAACCATAATTCCAATAGCAGTATCGGGCATTATATTTTTTTTACGGGATATAAGTCTTGCTAATTTGTTGGCTTTTTCATTTAATTCATAATAAGTAATGGTTCGCGTTCCCTGTATAACAGCAATTTTCTCCGGGTTTTCAGCTACTCTTTTTTCAAAGTATTCATGAATACAGATATCAGCTTCAAAATTACATTCTGTATTATTGAATTTAAAAAGAATTTCATCCTTCTCATTATGGCTCAATATATTTAATGAGCATAACTTGTTCTTATGCTTTATAATAATTTCTTCCAAAACGACTTCAAAGTGCTTTGCCATTCTTTCCGCTATAAACGCATCAAATATTAAATTGTTATACTGTACTTCCAAATTTATATTTTTATCAAACGTCTTGGCAATGACCGTAATGTCAAAGCTGGATCTTCCATAATGCGAAAATGCCTCAACTTTCAGCACATTATTCTGGTCAAATATATCTGAACTAATAGGATAGTTCTCGATTACAAATATAGACTGAAAAAGTTTCTCATCCCTGCTAATCCCGTTGCAAGCCATAATATCTGTCAATGGAGCCGCTTCATACTCTTTTCTTTCCTGAAGTGATTTGTTTATTTTCTTCAGAAAGTCCAATACAATTTCGTTACCGTCTGCCTTTACTCTTAAAGGAATTGTGTTAATGCACAGTCCTACGACACTACTAATTCCACTAATATTCTCAGGTCTTACAGAAACTGTCGTTCCAAAAACAACATCGTTTTCATTGCAGTAATGCAAAAGTACAATTCCCCAAGCACTATACAAAAGTGCAGCAAGTGTAATATCATTGGATTTTGCAAAATTTCTTGCACTGTCAACAAGATCTTTAGGAATATCAATCATAAAACAGGAAATATTACTCTCACTTACTGCATCTTCTGGAGAACTGCGCTCCAAAATCAATTTAGGTTTATAATCACTGAGATATCTCTTCCAATACTCTCTTTGAGCATTCTTATCATTGCTGCCTATCCACTTTATATATTCGCGATATTTTGTTTTATTAGGTATTACAACAGCCTTCTGAGTTACCAAGGCATTATATGTTTCAAAGAATTCTTTCAGTATTATTCCATTACTCCAACCATCATAAAGGATATGATGGTTGGTAACAAGAATCATATATGAAGTATCATCCAATTTGCATAGTGTAACCCGAAAAGGCACTTCTGTCAAATCAAACATATTTTTTCTATCTTTTTCAATAATAGCATTGACGGCAATTTCCACGTCCTCACACTTTGAAATATCGTGTATAGAGACTTTTACTTTCTGACTTTTCAAAACGACTTGGATTGGATTGCTAAGGTTTTCCCATCTGAAAACGGTTCTGAGCATTTCATTGGTCTTTGCCACGATGTTCCAAGACTTTTCAAAAATTACAGGATCAATTTTTCCAGTAACTTTTATTTGCAGCTGCTCTAAATAATAGTCGGATTTTTTATTCAGCAGATAATAATAAAGGATCCCTTCTTGCATTGGTGATAAGGAAAGGATATTCTCAATATTATTTTTATCAAGTTTTTTATTGCTGTTTCCCATCAAATATTCCTCTTTTTTGAATTAATTCTCATGCAATTATAATTAAATTATGCCAATGTTTTCAGTAATTCCGTCCATTTGTTGTCGTCTTTCAAACAATTAAGTCTTTCATCATCCTTCATCATATTTACATCTCTCCAACCCGCTTCTATAGCCTTTTGAAGACTGGAAAATGCACGTTCACACTCACCTGACAGCGCCCATGCACATGCAGTGTTGTAATAGCACCATTTAATATTATTGCTTTCAGAAAAAATAACTGAATCCAAATAATCACTACTGTTCTTTAATTTCATATCAAATGCCTTTTCATAGCATTCTGCAGCTTTTCGATATTCTTCCGTTTTTGTAAGATAGTAATGTCCATTAACTAAAAAATTATCAAATATGTTGAACCATGCATGGTATGTAATATAATCATCTTTTCTCTTAAATCCAACTTTTTCTGCCAGTTTATATGAACCTACATTACTATCCATACAATGCCATCCAACTTTTTTCAAACCTCTCTGCTTACAGTAATTAAGAACCTCAGTAACAACTATAGTTGCATATCCTTTTCTCCGGTATACATCATCCGTTTCCACCCCAATTTCACATTGCTTATCAATATTGTAATCGGAAATACACCAACTAATAATAGAATCATCCTTAACTAGACAAAATCCGAATCCATTATTTAAGAACACCTCCTCAGATATCCAATTCTCGTTAATCATTCCAATAATCTGGTCATAGTTATTAAGATGTGTTCTTTTTAGAAAACTGCTATCAATAAATTCTATGCTGATGCCACTGTCCAATGGGATATCCACTCTTTTTTTAAACTCATATTCAGATAAATCTAACATATAATACCTGTATTTTTTTATCATAACAGGGTTTTCTTTAAATAAAACCGAAATCATCTCTTCATATTTACCTTTATCGCTTAAATTGTTAAGGAAAAATCTTATATAAAAATCCAGTAAGTTGTTTTTCTGCTTTGCTTGCTTAAAAATATTCTCGTATATTATCTTACTAAGTTGCTCATTATACACTTTATTATCCAAGTCTCCTAAAATAAAAAAGTGGTGCTCATTATTCCATATAAAAGCGGTTTTAGGGCTTATGACAGAATCCACATATACATCTCCCGGAGAATGATTTAAAAGTACTGATTTAATCGCCAGAGTACACTTATCTATATCGAAAGACCTTAAAATGAGTTCGTATTTATTCTTATCCATTTTAAATACAGATGCTTTATTCATTAAATTTACCTCCCATTTATATTATCAGGTAATATCTATAAATCAGACTTAAAACTGTCATTATTTATGTGCCTGAAATGTTCCGTCTTAGGAATTTTCCTTCAAGAATCTGTTTCATTTTATTTTCTTTTATTTCTTTAGGCACCTTTTTTGTTTCCATTACTGACATGACCATATTGATTGCTTGAATTACCTGTGCCTCTGAAGGAACACTTTTATCCTTTCGTTTACTAACATATATTTCTTCAACAGCCTTATATGGTAGAATTACTCCGTCTCGGTACTCTTCATAATTCGAATTATAATTTTTTGTACTCGTTGCTGCCTTCATACATCTTTCAATAATCTTTAAATAATCATCTTCTTTTACAAACAGAATATCTCTCAACTCATCACATTGCTTGAAGTCATTAAATGAATATGGATTCAGTAATGGTGTGATCTTTTTAATTAAAAACTTCAAAACATCTTTTGGCCCCATTTCTATCACATACTTCACACCATTATTAGCAAGATAAGTAACCGATTCTTGCCATCTGATGGGGAATATAAGTTGCTTTGCCAAATTATCTATAACCGATTTGATTGCTTTGGCCCCTTAAAATTGGACATTAACTTGCTTTTTCTATTACTTTTTCAGTTTTTTGAGCATATTCTTTATATGCCTGTTTAGGTGTTTTTAACTTAAGTCCCCAGTGTAATCTCCTGTTA
>JAAYNA010000140.1 GCA_012521105.1 Clostridiaceae bacterium | reverse complement strand
TAGTAATATTAAACTGAGCCATGGTTCATCCTCCTCGGTTTGGTATTTGTTTAGCAACTATATTTTACCGAGGTATGAGCTTTGGCTCAACTCCTTTTTACACCATTATATAGACTTAATCTAAAAAATTTAATCAATAAGTCGCTTTACGCAAAGAAATAGTCAAACTAAAACATAGGTATATTAGCACAAAAATACTATACTGAAGATAGTAAAAGTTATGGAGAATAAACAATATGTCCTTCGGGTTTAATTCATGGAGAAATCGGACTTTGTTAACAGTTTCATAGGGAGGGTACCAATGGTAAAGGCGGAAAAATCCAGAAAAAAATTTGCACAGACACTAAGAAATATATGGAATTGCAGAATGCTTTACTTGCTGCTTCTTCCGGTAATCGCGTACTACATAATTTTTAGGTATTTGCCTATGTATGGTGTCACAATTGCTTTCAAGAATTACAACATATTCAAAGGTGTATTTGGCAGTCCGTGGTGCGGGTTTGACGTATTTAAAAAAATCTTTGCGAGTGAAAACTTCTGGAGATCAATAAAAAATACATTGGTTCTGAATTTTGCAACTCTGATAGCGTATTTTCCGCTGACAATCATTCTTTCATTAATGCTTAATGAAGTTTCCCGTGCCGCCTTTAAAAAACTGGCGCAATCCATTTTATATTTGCCGCACTTTGTATCATGGGTGGTTGTGGCAGGTATTGCAACAAACCTGTTTTCACAGCAGGGGGGAACAATAAACTGGATTTTAAAATCCTTTGGGGTTGAGCCCATTCCTTTTCTGAGTGACAACGGGTGGTGGATCTTTACTTATGTGGTATGCAATGTGTGGAAAGAAGTAGGGTGGGGGACCATAATATACCTCGCAGCCTTATCTGGTGTGGATGAAACGCTGTATGAAGCTGCCTATCTGGATGGTGCCACTAAATTTCAAAGGCTTATTTATATTACACTCCCGTCAATTAAGTCTGTTGTGGTTGTAATGCTGATACTTCAGTTATCGAGAATGATGACTATCGGGCTGGACGCGCCTTTGCTTCTGGGAAACAACAAAGTCATGTCGGTTTCCCAGGTTATAAGTACATATGTTTACCGGCTTGGCATTGAGAATGCCAAATTCAGTGAAGCTACAGCAATCGGTTTGTTCCAGTCGGTTGTAAATATCATTATATTGCTGGTTGCCGACAAGTTTACCAAGATGATTGGCGAAGAAGGCATTATTTAAGGCTGAGTGGAGGGCAGGAAAATGAATGTGAAACACATTGGCAGAAGAAATATTACCGTTGGCTCTGTTATACTGTATTTTACCCTTACAATTTTAATATTTATATGCCTGTACCCGTTTTTAAATGTGATTGCATATTCATTGAGTGGATATAACGCGGTACTTTCAGGGAGAGTTACTTTTTATCCCATAGATTTTAACCTGTCGGCCTATAAACAAATCTTAGGAAGAACACAAATCTGGGTTGCGATGAGAACAACACTTCTTGTAACGCTGATGGGTACAGCCACCAGTTTGGTACTGACAATTTTCGCAGCATATGCGTTATCGAGAAATTACCTTCCAGGCAGAAGCTTTTTTACAGGTTTAATCCTGTTCACAATGTATTTCAGCGGCGGCATTATACCCACTTTTTTGGTGGTTAAGGGACTGGGGTTGTTTGATACACTGGGCGCATTATTTATTCCACAGGCTGTCAATGTATTCAACTTTATTGTAATGCGTACATTTTTCCGCGAACTTCCGAAAAGCCTTGAGGAAGCGGCTAAAATTGACGGTGCTTCCGAATTTCAGGTATTGTTCAAAGTGGTACTGCCGCTTTCACTTCCCATTATTGCAACCATTTCTTTGTTCTATGCGGTTGGATACTGGAACTCATATTTTGACGCTTTGCTTTATATTCAGGATCCTGATAAATATACGCTGCAGTTGCGTCTAAGAAGCCTGCTGTTTGGCGAAGAACTGAATACTTCGGGAAGACCAAATCTGGAGGGCATTGGCACCGAGGTTATGTCCCAGTCTTTAAAAATGGCTACCGTAGCTGTGTCAACAATACCTATTATCGTGGTATATCCATGGCTTCAGAAATATTTTGTTAAAGGTGTAATGATAGGCTCTATAAAAGGCTGATTGACAAAACAAAAGCCTTTGCTATTTTAAACTACTATGTAAGGAGGATGGTTTTTTATGAAAAAAAGACTTTTTATCTGCATATTGGCTTTATTCCTGATTGTTCTTGGAATAAGCGGATGCGGTGATGCCAAGGTGCAGACCAAGGACACAAATGTACAGCAGGGAAGCTCTGATACAAAATCAATCGACGGCGGAACCCAGCAAAGTACGGCTTCCAGCAAGTATCAAACCACCTATGGCTCCAAAAAGTTCAATAACGTAAAAATTACCGTTGAATTGTTTGACCGCAGCAATGCGCCCGAAGGCTCCACAATAACCGATAACAAATGGGTTAAATATGTCAATGAGCAGATGAACAAAGTGGGCATTACTGTTGAATTCATACCCGTCCCAAGATGGGATGAGGTTACAAAAATGCAGGCCATGATGGCTTCGGGAACCGCCCCCGATATAACCCTGACATATACATATGCTCATGCCGAATCTTATTTCAACCAGGGTGGTACATGGGATTTGACAGAATTCATAGATGGTCCCGATCAGGCACTGAACATGAAGAAATACCTTGGCAAGGATGTTCTTGATATCGGAAGGAATGCAAATAAACAGTTATATGGTATAGTTGCAAGAAGAGCAACAACGGCAAAATCTAATTTGTTCATCCGCAAAGACTGGATGGACAAGCTGGGGCTGTCAATCCCTCAAACCCCCGACGAACTATATGATGTAATATATAAAATGGTTTACAATAATCCCGACGGCAGGAAGGATGCCATTGGTGCAATTACATGGAATGCGTGGAATATGAAGATGGCGTTTTCTCAGGTGGCTTCCAATAAGACAAAAGCAGCTATTGCCAACGGCGATGATGCTTTCGCAGATTATTATGATCCCGGTATGCGTGAATATTACCGTTTCATGAATAAACTGTACAATGCAGGGTTAATGAATAAGGAATACTATACAATGTCTGAAGATAATTTCAAAACCTATATCGCCACAGGTACGGTTGCGTTTTTTGAATACGCCGTAAACGGAAGTGTTGACGTACTCAGGGGTTCATTGCTGAAAACCTTGCAGGAAAATGTACCTGGCGCCGATATTATTTCCATCCAGCCTCTGAAGAATGTTAATGACGGCAAGCAATACAGCGCAGGTTATGCATTGGGTGGACTTATTAATTTCTGCCCGAAGACCGCAAGCGCAGAAAAAGTTGAAGCATGTATGACCTACCTTGACTGGCTGTGTACAAAGGATGGCGGATTCGCAATTTATCATGGTTTTGAAGGTGAACACTTCAATTATGACCAGAACGGTGTACCTGTTGTAATTAATGCTGAATACAACAGCAAGGATAAGGACTGGATCCGTACCGACCTCTTCCTTACAGGAAACCAGGGTTATTTTGCAACCGTTGACGATTTTAACGCATGTACCGCAAAGGAAGCTCCGGGTTACGAGCAGCACGTTATTGACAACTATAGAAATGCTTTAACAGGTATAATAGTAAACGACACAACTTATACATCCCCCTCCACACCCGATTTGATAACAGATATAGGACTTGTAAGAGATGAATATACAGTCCAGTGTATCACCTGCCCTGAAGCAGAATTTGACGCGACATATGACAAATACATGGCTGAACTCGAAAAAGTAGGAATTAAAACGATAATTGAAGAACGTACCAAATATTTCACCGAACTCTACGGCAATTAATCCAATACATGGGGCAGGCTCCTTCACTAAAATGAAGGAGCCTTTTTTTATAGGTGTTAATATATCGTTAAAATCATTTCCTTTGATCAGATAAAATTTGCAACTCATTTAACTGTAAAAATTGTGTCTTAGGATTATCCTTTTAGCATCTGTTTAAAAAAGTTAACAAAATGTTTCTTCTGTGTATTTTACTTATCATTTTGTTCCACATTAAAAATAACGCATGCTATAATAAGAATTATTAATAGAGCAATTTATTAGCTAAATAATTTAGTTAAATTTTATCACTTAGATTC
This sequence comes from Clostridiaceae bacterium, assembly GCA_012521105.1. Classification (GTDB taxonomy): domain Bacteria; phylum Bacillota; class Clostridia; order DSM-8532; family DSM-8532; genus Thermoclostridium. The sequence continues at coordinate 1,789 of JAAYNA010000140.1, read as the reverse complement.
GAATTAAAAAAGTTGCAAAATGAATAACAATTAAAAAGAAAAGAGGAAACATTTTGTCCAGTTTTACAGGTGGAGATAAATCAGCGAAAAAAGAGCAATTACTAAAGGCAGAACAACATATAAGAGTTACATACGGTGTTGAAGAAGCAAGCGGCGAGAAGCAGGAAGCAATTGAAGTTATGGCAGTTCGCACACTCGAAAATATGACAGGGTATAATACCATACATCCTTGGAGCGAGAGTGATTTACGGGAGTTCAAGCTTTCTGTGGAAATTATCTCCGGAGGGACAAACACCGTACTCGTTGATGACTGGGGAATCCCTTCGGTTATGGTTCGTTTTCCATTGCTGACGAATCGCGAACTTTTACAGAATGGTTCTGATACGGTGCATCCTGCATTTATGATTCGGGAGCAACCACAGAAAGCACTATATGTTTCAAAATTCCAGAATATACTTATTGGGGGGCGGGGGTATTCTCTTCCACTTAAAGATCCGGCATACGGTGTGACATTTGATATGGCCAGCAATGCTTGCAGAACGAAAGGGAACGGATGGCATCTTTTTTCATTCGCACTTCGTTCCGCGTTGGTTCTCTGGACATGGAAAAACGGTTTTTTGCCACGTGGAAACAGCGACGAAGGTTGCAATTATTTCTATAGGAATGAAAAAGGCATACCTACTACCGGAGGCCGGGTAGCTACCGGTTCTGGTCCTGTGACCTGGACACACAATAAAAACTGGAATGGCATTTATGATTTAACGGGTAATGTAAATGAGTGGAATGCAGGTCTCAGGCTTGTGGACGGGGAAATACAGATTATCCCCGGCGGTAACTGTGCCATTCCGGAATGTGATATGTCCGAAAATTCCAGTGACTGGCGGGCTATCCTTCCGGATGGAAGTCTCGCCAAACCCGGTTCGCGGGATTCTTTGAAGTATGATTTCAGGAACGGAAAAATCGTTATTACCACCCGGATTGAAAATGATACCAATGAATCTTGTAACTGCAGCTTTGGGGATATTCAAATTGAAAAGGGTTTAGAAATTCCCGAAATTATTTATTCATTGATTTTATGTCCAGAAATTCCACAGGGAAAATATGATGGATGGCGTTGGATAAAAGTAAAAGGGGAATGCCTTCCTCTGTGCGGCGGAGCCCATCGTGCGCTCAATCATGCGGGTGTCTTCTTTGTCGGGTTGACATATCCCCGCACTATGAATTATGAACTGGCAGGATTCCGATCGGCCTATATTCTTAATGAATAATCAAAATATGAATTATAGGGAAGAATACCATGGGAAAACAGGACAAGCCTTTAAAAACCGCTAATAGCGTACATAAGCAAGGTTTTATGAAGGAAGTATCCGCCAACAAGCTGCTTCTGCTTATGCTTCTGCCCTCTGTACTATATGTGATTATTTTTTCTTATATTCCAATGGGCGGTGTCTTGTTGGCATTTAAAAACTACAATTTCGCGAAGGGGTTTTTCGGCAGTCCATGGTGCGGCCTTTCCAACTTCAAGTTTCTTATCATATCCGATAAGCTTTGGCCTTTAACGCGAAACACCTTGTTGTACAATTTTGCTTTTATAGTTGTAGGAATGATTATGGAAGTGGGATTCGCGATTTTTATCAATGAAATAACCTGCCGGTGGTTTAAAAAAGCTTTCCAGTCTTTTATGTTCCTTCCTTATTTTATTTCCTGGGTAGTGGTTGTAGCCGTTGAAGAAGCTGTTTTTGGTTATGAATACGGCATTATCAATCAATTGCTTGTAAGTCTTGGGATG
>JAAYNA010000139.1 GCA_012521105.1 Clostridiaceae bacterium | reverse complement strand
TATTCCTTATTGTTGGGGAGGGTATGATAGTTCGTACACAAGCTCTAATCCTAGCACTTGGAGTAATTTCCAAGAAGCGATCTATTTAAATAGATATGCCGGAAACACTTCAAAAGCCTACGGAAAATACATGCCTGGAACAGCAGGGATAGATTGTTCCGGATACATATGTGCGATATGGGAATTAGGATATCCAAAAAGGGGAACTATGGGATTTAAAGATGACCTATATAATTTATCCAAGAAGCCTGGCGAAGATGATTCTGATAGTGTTCCGTTTAAGCAAATACCCGTTGATGAAATTGATAGATTTGATATACTTAATAGAGAGTCTCGTGTTATGGTCATAGATGATATAGATGATAACTATATATACGTATATGAATCCACGTCAAAAAATGGTGGATGCGCTCAAAATAATGTATATACAAAAACTCAAGTTTTTAATACATGGGGTTATACACCTTATAGATATAGACCATGGTCTGACTGAATATATTTTTAAGTATTTTTATTACAAAATATTAATATAGTAAAAAATATCCACACATTAGTTTTATTATACGGCTTATGATAAAGCTTGTGAAGAGGGACTGCGCAGGGCAGTAGTAAGCGGTACCTTTCCTAACAGGTGCCGCTACATAAAAAACAAGTCTCTGTTGCACTATAAGGGAGGTTGTTTTTTTGAAAAAAACATGTATGCTATTAACTATATGTATTATTTTTATTAGTGCGTGTTCAAATTCAGAAGTAAATGTTGTATCAGAACAATATAAAGAAAAAATTGTGCAATTGCAAAAAGAATTAGCAATTAAAGATGCTGAACTGAAAGAACTGAATGCTAAAATCATAGGTTTGGAAGAAGAAATAAGAAATCTTACCTATTATTCCTACGAGGAAGAAGAAATTTCATGGATGAAATCATATGAATGGGATAGTATAGTTGTAACAGTCAGGCATGACGATAGTTATAAGTTCACTTTACCTGATGATTTGCTATCAATAAGTCCAAGAAGTCTTTTTGGTGCAATTAGAGGGGGTTATGCGCCTCCATCACCAAGCAGTTATACTGAGGATTATAAATACATATTCATCAAAGACAATGAAGAATATGTAATAAATGTATATAACACTGATCTCATTGAGTATAATGGCGAATTCTATGAGTGCAATTGTAATGCAAGTGTATTGGGAGATGCTTTCCTCTATTACCCTAAAGAAATACCTGAAAATTCTCTGTTGAGAAAGATTTACGAGAGCAAGCTTTGGGGAAGAAACACAGATATATTCAGAATCAGGCAGGTAGCATGTCTTATCCGGGGGTTTATTAATGATGGTACAGTGGTTAGCATTGAAAAACCTGAAGATATAGAAATAACAGAAAACCTTGTTGAGATGGATTTTTATAACAAAGGTCAAAAGATAACAGTATACCTGGATGAAAGCTATATATGTATAAAATCCAATGACACAGAAGAATGGTATATGTCAGTAAAAGATGTTGATCTTGTTTCCGAATATTTGAGTGCCATGACTGCAAATTAATATATGTTTATGATAAATCCTTAAGGAAATTATGTTATTAACTTACCACTTATTGACTCTGCCCTTGGGGTATAGTTTACACTTTAACTCAAAGGGGGCAGAGAAATGGATTTACTCAAAAAACTATTATACAAACGCATTGGGTTTGTCATACTGAATATCTGCATCAGCATATTTGCTGTCGCAGTATCTTTATGGTGTAATGCACAACTTAGCAGGATTATCAACACTATCAATATAAACAGTGTGGTTTCCGCAAGAACAATAATTATAGCCGCGGTTACAATTCTTTCCAGTATGGGATTGGCATATTTACTGAGTATTTGCTCAGGCTGGACATGTGAAACTATGGCGCACGATCTGCGCATGGGATACGCATTGCATTTTACGACACTGTCAATAACAGAAATTGAAAATCTGAATGCCGGAGAACAGCTTTCCAGGCTTCAAAATGAATTAAGCGATGTTTCCGGCTTTCTTCGAACAAACCTGTTTGCTATTGTAGATGATTTAATAAAATTTATCGTTACCTTTTCATGGATGCTTTGGATCAATCCGAAGTTAACGCTGTTTGCAAATATGCCAACCATATTTATTATATGGTATACTGTTTATTCCAGCAAAGTCATTGGTAAAGCAGTTCAAAAAAGCCAGCAGGCGAATGCCCAAATGAATGGTTTCGCAGATATGCTGATTACAGTTTTCCCAATTCTGCGACTGTTTGATGCAAATCTTCCCATTCAGAAGCAATACAATATAGCGCTTGAGCAATGGGAAAGTGCAAGTATCTCAGCAGAAAGAAGACGAGCAAAACTGATGTCGCTGTCTGCTTTATTGTCCTGCATTCCTTTATTATTGCTATTTTTAATAGGCGGTAC
>JAAYNA010000138.1 GCA_012521105.1 Clostridiaceae bacterium | reverse complement strand
GGATTACAAAGGATTGATTTGTTTTATTGGACAATATCCTTACCCCTTAAACCTTGCCCCTTGAGCCTATTCCCACGGAACAAGTTTATTTTCAGCGGAATGACTTTATTTGCAATGGAAAGAGTTTGTTTGATGTTTACAATAAATCCTTTCCTGTTATAACCTCTGAGTATTCTTTTACCATCCTGGCACGGGGATAGCCCCTCTCATGGCTTACAGAGTCAATATAAAATCCTCTGCTGTAATAAAATCGCACCAGGTTTATGTTGTGGGAGGCGGTATATAGGAATGCTCTTTTTATACATTTTGACTTAAGATATTTGTCAACAAGATTAATCAGAGATTCTCCCACACCCATGTTACGATGGGATGAATTTACGGCGAATCTGCTTATATACGCTTCATCGCCGGATATTTCAACACGTATTGTTCCAATAATATGACCATCAATAATTGCTACATATACCGTATTATTATTAATTTCATACTCTATATCAGATATTGTTTCCTTTAAAGCATCAAGTTCTGAAATTCCTATTGTTTCAGCGTATTCCCTGAAAGCATTTTGCAATAGGGTATAAATGTATGGGGCATCTGTAGCAACAGCATGCCTTGTAACAAACAAACAGTCCAAATGATAAAACCTCCTTATGAGTAGTCAGCTAAAAGCTTAACCATCACTGCTTTTTGTGCATGGAGACGATTTTCAGCTTCATCAAATACAACTGAATTTGGACCGTCTATTATATCTTCTGTAACTTCATATCCCCTGTATGCGGGAAGGCAATGCATAAAAATTACATCTTGTTTGGCTGTTGATAATAGAGTTTTGTTCACCTGGTAAGGAGAAAATATTTCTATGCGTTGCTCTTTTTCATCTTCCATCCCCATGCTAACCCATGTATCTGTATAAACCACATCAGCATCCTTAACTGCTTCCTTTGGATCTGTCAGAATTTCAATTTTGCTCCCGGTATTGCTTGCAATTTCCAGTGCAATTTTTACGTATTTTTCCATGCATGAATATTCTTCAGGTGTAGCTATTGAAATATCCATCCCGGTTTTTGCACAACCTATCATTAATGAATGGGCCACATTATTACCATCACCGACATAGCAGAGCTTAAGGCCTTTAAGAAAGCCTTTCTTTTCCCTTATTGTCATTAAATCAGCCAGTATCTGGCATGGGTGTAATTCGTCAGTCAGCCCGTTAATTACCGGGATATCACCGTATGCCGCTAGATCTTCCACATCTTTTTGATTAAAGGTACGAATCATAATGCCATCCAAATAGCGGGACAATGTCCTTGCAGTATCGTGAATTGTTTCACCACGCCCTATTTGAATATCCGAAGAACTTAAGAACAGGGCATATCCACCTAATTGATGTATGCCTACTTCAAATGAAACACGAGTACGGGTTGATGCTTTGGAAAAAATCATTCCCAATGTTTTGCCATTTAGATAATGATCGTGAGCAATCCTGTTTTTATTTTCGTATTTCAATTTATCTGCTAAATCCAACACATCAAATATTTCTTCTGAAGACCAGTCACTTAAACATATCAAATGTTTCATGATATCCCTCCAAAAGGAAATGTATTGCATGATTATACATCAAAATGAATAAAAATTCAATATATTTTTTTGTGTAAATTAAAAACTATCAAGATAATTTTTTTCCTATAAAAAATTGTTGAGAAAAATCTTTATAGTTTGTGCCCATGCAGGCCATCTATAAAAGGCTGAAGACAGTTTTTAGTCCGGTATCAAATTTTATTAGTAAGCAGTAATCTGTGTTGTTATTATTAAGTTAAAGAAAAAATTTTACGATATATCCATATAGAAGCTTTAAAAATTATTATTAAAGAGAAAAAGACCATCAAGAATGGGAGTATTGATTATGGATCTTGCAACATTGATAGGCATTTTATTCGGAGCTGCATGCTTAATTTGGGGGATGTATGACGGGGGTGACCCCTCATCATTTTGGAGTTTAAGTTCTTTAGCTGTTACTTTTGGCGGGGGTGTTGCTTCTTCGATTATTGCTTTTACTCTTGAAGACATCAAGAATGTTTTCAGAGCTCTTCCTAAACTAATAAAAAGGGAGAACCAATCCCCTTATCATATTATTCAAATGCTTGTGGAAATGTCTCAAAAAGCGAGACGAGAAGGGCTTTTGGCATTGGAATCAAACCAGGAGGAAATAGAAGACAACTATTTACGGAAAGCGTTAGAGCTTGTTGTAGATGGTGTGGAACCTGAAATAATCCGTGATTCAATGCAGCTTGAATTGGACAATATGAGTATAAGGCACGGAAAAGGAATTGCCTTTTTTAAGACGCTTGCAGCAGAATTTCCCGCATGGGGAATGATAGGTACTATGTTAGGATTGATAAACTTACTCAAATCATTGGATGATCCCTCGAAAATAGGTGCAGCAATGTCACTTGCGCTTGTAACAACTTTTTACGGAAGCGTATTGGCAAACTGGATTTGTCTTCCTATAGCCACAAAATTAGAAGAGCTTAGTACAGAAGAAATCAGAATAAAAGAAATGATTATTGAAGGTGTTTTATCAATTCAATCTGGTGAAAACCCCAGAATTATGGAACACAGGCTTAAAACATTCCTCTCTCCGGAACAGAGGAAAGATTATGAAAGACTAATTGCCGGAAATGAGGCAAATGCAAACAGAGTTCAGTAATTTTTAGGACGGTGTAGAAATGATGAAACTTAAAAGAAGAGCAGATTCGTCAGACGATGCTGGAAGCTGGTTGACTACATATAGTGATCTGGTTACTAATCTTCTTTGCTTCTTTGTACTGCTTTTCTCCATGTCAGTAGTTGATTCGCAAAAGTTTGAATCTTTGTCAAGAGCGCTTAGAAGCTCTTTTATCAGCAGACCAGGTGGCGGTGGAAGTACCTTGCATCATAATATGGGGAAAAGAATACTTACAGTAAATTTTGTAAATCCTGATGATACAGGGAAAAAAGTAGTTGACAATGAACGGTATATAGAGACCGCTGAGGGAATTATCCTGGATGATCAGGAAAAAATAAGGGAAGAAAAATATGCACTGGTTAAAGAACAATTGGAACAAGATTTTTCTGAATTAGGAATTTCAGATTTAGTAGATGTTATAGAGGGAAAAGATTATATTCTTGTAAGGTTAAATGCACAGATTTTGTTTAAACCCGGAAGTGCTGAAATTCTTGAGGACGGTAAAAATACACTGAATGTATTGGCTGATTCTTTACGGGCTATAGATAATCAAATTATTGTAGAAGGGCATACAGACACTGTGCCAATTAACACTCCTTTATTTCCCACTAACTGGGAATTGTCTACAAAAAGAGCGACCAATGTAGTTCTTTATTTAGTAAATGATCTTGGTATTGATCCGGCAAGATTAACAGCATCAGGGTGCGGTGAATATAAGCCAATAGCCGACAACAATACCATAGAAGGTCGTAATAAAAACAGAAGAATTGAGTTTATGATAATTAAGTAAAACACTCTCCATATTTTCGAAATACTAATCCGAATACGGATAAGATTTCTCTCTGTTTGGGCTTGCCAGATATTCTGGCAGGCCCTTTTGTTTTTTCGGGAAATAGTATAAAATCATAAAAACTAAATTTTTAATTATTCCCAGAAATATACTTTATCAGGGGTCTGTTTATGGAAAAAGCATTAATTGTTGATGTATTGGAAAAACTAATTAAAAAAGACATTAATGAAGCTTTAAAACCTATGGAGCTTCGGGTAGAAAAAATCGAGTTCGATTTTAACGAAAGAATGTTTTTGACAATTAACCTTGAAACCACTAATCCTAATTTATATGCTTAATAAAATTTATATATGGAAAAAGGCGCATTTCTTAATGCGCCTGGCTTCCTGTACTTTTTATTTGAGTTAATGAGGAAGCCGGAATTACTCAGATGCAGGAGCTTCCCTGAATAAAAGACTAATGCTATAAATTCCGGCAATACCTACCAGAGAATAAACAATTCGGCTGCCTAATGCATCGACTCCTCCGAATATGCTGGCTACAAAATCATAACTGAAAAGCCCGACCGTCAGCCAGTTTAATGCTCCCACAATCATGAGTAGTACTGCCAATCTGTCAATAGGTGTTCTCATAATGACAACTCCTTTTATCATAGAGTGCAAGGATTCTGTGCTGTCTTACAGCCGGAAACCTTCAGATCCCATAATAATATAAATAGTATATACAGGATCCCGAATTTAGTATGACCTTCATCAATAAAAAAAATACCCGGCAACATTTTTCTAAAAAAATTGAAAAATTTTAACACACTTATTTTTTCATGGGGATCATAAAAATATTAATTTTTATAAAAAGGATATCCAACTGCTGAATCATTAATGATTGCAGTAGTTAGTTTTGCTATGATATAATGTATTCATTCAAAAAAGGCAAAACTTAGACAAAATATTGAAAATTAAGAAATTAAAGGAGTTAGAACATGGCTTCGTTTTGGGACAAAGAAAAACTATTGGGGAAAATAACAAAAAACAGTCGTGAGGAAATACATATAAAGCAGGTTTCGAAGAATGGAAGAGATTACGTGGACATCAGAACTTTTTGGTACGATTCCAATGACAATACCTACAAACCCAGTCAAAAAGGCTTAGCCATACCTTTGGAAGCAATTACAGAGTTGAAGAGTATCCTTGAGAATGTAAAGGAATGAATGCCGCACCCCAAAAATATAAGGATGCGGCGCTCTATCTGAAAAGCCTAAAGGTTCCGGGCCCCAAAAACCTTTGGCTGTAAATATCATATGCAAAATAGCGGGCAGGTGTGCATATTGGGTTTTTTAGAACAAACATTATTACCCGAGCGGGATGTTTCTCTATTGGCAGTTGACGCGCGCATGGAAACAGGCATGAAAAATGTCCTTAGAGAATACGGAATTAACCTTGTTGAAATACCACCTTATCATGAGCTTGGAGAACCAGTAGCCGGGCACGCTGATATGCAGATAATTCACATCCATGACAATATATTGGTCTGTCAGCCACATTTACCGGTTGTTATTTACCAACAGTTGAAAGAATATGGGTTTGATATATATTTTGGAGAAACTGTGTTAAAAAAGAAATATCCTCTTGATGTGGCATATAATGTTGCAATAGTTGGAGAAATAGCCTTTCATAACACAAAATATACTGACCGGGTCATTGTTAATATACTTTCCCGCCTCAATATCCGCCTGGTACATGTAAACCAGGGTTATACGAAATGCTCCATATTACCGGTATCCCGTAATAGTATTATTACCGACGATCCTTCAGTTGAGAAAGCTGCTTGCAAAGAAGGGATTAAGGTGTTAAAAATTCCACCACAGAAAAAAATATTTTTACACGGGCTTAGTTATGGATTTATTGGCGGTACTGCAGGGTTCATAAGTAAAAATGTACTCGCTTTTGCCGGGAATATTGATAATTTGGACAGCAAAGATGAAATAAAAGATTTTTTAAATGAACACAATGTAAAATGGGTAAATTTAGGCTATAACGAAATATATGATTATGGAAGTTTAGTTCCGCTATATGAAAAACCATAATGTATAAATTGGGGGTATTAAAATGGATGTAAAAAACAATGAATTACTGGATACAAAGCTTGAGCTTGAGCTGGGTTCTACTGAAAGAGAACAAGATAAAGACAGTATTTTGGAAAGAACTGATACACCTGAAGATAAGCGGGAAAAAGAAGTTGATACTGTTTCAGACAAAGATTTAAAAACACTTAGTGTTGGGGAATGGATGCTTGTTATATTTGTGTTCCTTCTCCCTGTAGTAAATATTATTGTTATGGCAGTGTGGGCCTTTTCATCTGGAGGAAATGTACATAGAAGGAATCTATCCAGAGCGTCTCTGCTTTGGATTATTATTCTTCTTATAGCATATGTTGTGGCAATGACAATTGCAGGATTTACAATTTTTGATTTGTTCAAGTATTAAATCTACGGTGCAAGCAACGTAAAAGGGTATACGGGAATATTTCGTAAAATCCAGAATGAAAAAAGCAAAATTAAGACAATATACGGGGCTGAAGAATGTTTTTTGAAAAAATTGTTAAAGGGCGTAAATGGGTTTTTACCTGAAATGAGAAAAAAGAACCAGATGTAAAAGGACGCTGATATAAATATAATAATTAAAGGCCATAGAAGGTTATATGAAAAGGCCTCAGCAAACCTCAAATGCAAGGCAGCATGCAGCGCACGGGTCATTCCACATCCCGGACAGTATAGGCCAGTGAAATATCGCAGGGAGCATGGCGGCGTAATGGGTGTAGTTGACGGATCTATTTTATATACTAAACTACAAGCTGTAAATATAATTATACTTGTTAATATCAGCATTATAAAACGAATGAATGGCTTACTAAAGAAAGTAAGCCATTTATTAAAATATTTTCCCAATTTTCTAAGACTATTAATAGTAATCATAATAATTCTCATATTGCCTCATAAATTCATCCATAAACTCTCTGTAAAACTCGCTGTTAAGGAAAGCAATTGATATTATGATACTAATCACTATAGTACCTATAAGAATACCAAAACTTACCCAGCACCATTTCTTTGTATCTTCGGATGCTTTGAGGGCAAGATCGTAATTACCTGCCTGTAGGTGGGCATCAACCTTGTTGGAATTTACAAGAGCAACTATAGCGAAAGGTAAAGCTATAATTGTAAGGCATGTAACACAGCATAGTATGGAACTGAATACAATTAAGAGTATGGACTGAACCTTATAGTCCGGCACCTTTTGCATTGGTGGTTCGGGAAATGGATCAGTTTGGGTCTGGTTAGGCTGAGTTGCTGCTGAATTGCTATCCAGAAGCTCACCGCAAGCCGGACAAATATTGGTGTAATCTCCGACCTCCTGTCCGCACTTAGGACAATACATAAAAACCCCTCCTAAGAGATAATTTTTGCATGTTTCCGGCTGGGGTGAACCATATGTATATTACCACTAACCGGAAAATAAAGTAAAGTTTGTGTCAGCAAATTACACTTATTATACAGTATATTTTTTTTATTAGCAATATATCATGCCTATTTACTTGCTCGCAAGCAAACATGTCAATGGCTTGACACAAAATTACCATTATTATAATATCGAATTGATTAATAATTATGATAAATAAATAGAGCATCAAAAAATGTAAAATTCCACTGGGCATTAATATTTAAGTATTATAATCAACTTATGAAGCTGTATATATAAAGCCAGCTCTCTTGTTATTCTCTGTGGGTAAAGATTGTTATGAGATTGCATCAATATGTTATAAAATTAGGTGATATGATGTGCGCATAAAAAAACTTCGGGAATCTTTAGTTTATAAGATAACTGCCAGTTTAACAATAATAATAGCAATATTGTTAATTGTACTGATATTAAGTAACATATACTCGCTGAAAGTTGTGAAAAGTAATACGATAAATGCCTGTCAAAACCAGTTGTCTATATATATGAGCAGCATTAAAAGTAACTTTACCGAAGTGTCCAGAGATATAAACGAAATCTCTGTCAGGTTTATAGAGAATGTAGTAAATTATGGGAATGAAAATGAACTGAACCAATATCTATTGGCAACTGAATTAAGAGATGTCTTAACAACAAAGATAATAACCAGTAATTCCAAAGATGGACTATTCGTTTTAAAGCCGGAAGATGGTTTATCCCTGGTTCAGTTCAGCAACAGAATCTTAGCTGACGAAAGAGCACATTTAACAGACTTGTTTAATTCAAAAAGTGTTTTTGACGATATCAACACAAACGGACGCTGGAGCATTATAAAGATACATGAACACAATTATGTTGTTAAAAGTTTTATGGTTTATGATTTTCTTATTGGTGCAATTATAAAAGCCGATTCATTATTACTTCATATAGAAATGGATCCTTATTATGAAACTATGTATGTAGTAACGGATAATAGTGGGGAGATTATTTCCAAGACCTTTTCCTCATCAATTCCTCCAGAAGAAAGACTGATTCTTAATGAAAAAACAAGAGAAGAGGAG
>JAAYNA010000024.1 GCA_012521105.1 Clostridiaceae bacterium | reverse complement strand
CTATAAACTGCACTATACTGCTTATCAAACAGGGATTGGCCTTTAAAAACTAAGCCTGACAATCTTATCACATAACTCTGCATATGTAATTCCAATGGCCTGTGCTTCCTGAGGCAGTAAGCTTGTGGGGGTCATCCCCGGTAATGTATTAGCTTCCAGGCACACAAACTCCCCTTGTTCGGTCATGATAAAATCAATACGGGAGTAACTTCCCAGACGAAGAACCTGATGAACCTTTAATGCCAAAGCCTGCAATTTACTGGTGTCCTCATCAGATAGGTGAGCAGGACAAATTTCTTTGGTTAGCCCTGCCTGGTATTTATTCTTGTAATCATAAAAACCTTCATTGGGCAAAATCTCAATAACGGGCAGAACCTCCCCGCCTAAGATTCCCACTGAAAACTCCCGGCCTTTAACCATTTTTTCTATAAGTATATTTTCTTCAATGCTTCTGGCATAGACTAATGCCTCATTTAGTTGTTCCCTGTTTTCTACAATTGACACACCAATACTGGAACCCGCGCTGCAGGGTTTTACAACACAGGGTAATCCTATTGTATCAATGATGCAGGATACCGTGACGGTATGATCTGCAATCATCCAGTCGGCTGTTGCAATTCCGGCTTCGCGCATGAGCCGTTTTGCAATGTCTTTATCCATTGCAAGCAGGCTGCCGATATAGCCGCTACCGGTATAGCGAATTCCCATGGTATCGAAAACTGCCTGCAACTGACCATTCTCACCCATCGCACCATGCAAAGCGATAAATACAACATCTGCTGCTTCACACAATGTTAACACATTAGGGCCAATTAACGCTTTTTTGTTGTGATTCCGTCTGCGGATTTCCTCTAAATCGGGTTCGGTATCGGGCACCTTATAAAAGTAAGGGGTACCTGTTTTATCCTCGAAAAGACTGTCCAGCTCCCCTGTAATTTGGATTCCCTCATATACGTCCACCATAACTACACGATGCCCGGCTTCCCGTAGTGCATTTGCAATCATGCAGCCCGACGCCAGCGACACATCTCTCTCGGGGCCTAACCCCCCTGCTAAAACCACTATTTTCATACTTATCAGCTCCAACCGAACAATTCGCCTATTACAAATATTTTACCAATTATTAAGATGGCTGTTACAAATTTTATTCCCAGCAGCATTTTACCATGATTTTGATGAAATTGATATAGACTTTGAAAATATTGATCTATTTTAACCAAGACAATGATATAATGAAGTGAATACTAATCAGGAGGTTACCGAATGAACAGAAAGAAGCTGTATTCCGTAAGACCGGTACGAGATTTAAAGGACATGCTTGCTCAAAGCATTGATTTGTTTGGCAATCGTCCGGCATTTGTAGGTAAGAATACAGATGGGGTTGTATCGGAAATCACATACCATACTTTTGGAAACCATGTAAAGGCATTCGGTACTGCTCTTTTAAACATTGGGTTGAAAGGAAAATCCATAGCCTTGATTGGTGAAAACAGGTACGAATGGTGTGTAACCTATCTGGCAGTGGTTAATGGAGTTGGTACCATTGTACCTTTGGATAGAGAATTTCCGGTTAATGATATTCAAAACCTGCTTAAGGAGTCTCAGGCCGAAGCAGTGATTTTTTCCAGCCGCTATCTTAATGTGATGAAAGAGATTAAAGATACATTACCTGCCATCCTGCACTGGATTTGTATGGATGATGTTGTAGAAGAATGGCTGACACCCTTCTCTAATTTAATGTCACAGGGAGAAAAGAGCCTGACAGAAGAGTCAAATGAGTTTGAAGCCCTGACCATCGACCCTGATAAGGCCACGATATTGCTGTTTACCTCTGGCACTACCGGCTTTGCAAAAGGGGTAATGCTGTCCCACAGAAATATCTGTACAGTTATTACAGGAGTGTCTGCGACGGTTAAAGTAACTCCCGAGGACAGGGTGCTTTCCATTCTGCCCCTTCATCACACTTATGAATGTACGTTGGGGTTCTTAACCATTATCTACAGTGGTGCATCCATAGTCTTCAGCGAAGGGTTGAGACACATTCCCAGGAACATGAAGGAATATAGCCCAACTATTTTAGTTACCGTACCGTTATTATTGGAAAATGTGTATTCAAAGGTCTGGGCACAGGCTGAAAAGCAAAAGGGCATGAAGAGAAAACTGATTATGGGGCAGTTTATCAGTGGGTTTTTATATCATGTTCTGAGAATTGATGTACGACGTAAATTGTTTGATAAAATTCACGAGAATTTTGGGGGAAAGCTCCGTTTGTTTATTACCGGGGCTGCGGCCATTGAGCCTTCCATATCAAAGGGATTTCGTAAATGGGGGTTCTCTGTACTGCAGGGGTATGGTCTTACCGAATGCTCTCCCCTTGTGGCCGGAAACCGGGACAATGCCTATCGTAACAACTCTGTCGGAATTGCAATCCCGGGTGTTGAGATGAAGATCCACAATCCCGACAAAAAAGGAATTGGTGAGATTCTCGTAAAAGGCGCAAATGTTATGAAGGGTTATTTCAATAATATTAATGAAACCCGCCGCGTGCTTGTTGACGGATGGTTCCATACCGGCGACCTGGGAAGAATCGACAGGCGTGGATTCCTCTATATCACAGGCCGATTGAAGAATGTTATTGTCACTAAGAACGGAAAAAACATTTTCCCCGAAGAACTTGAAAACCATATCAAAAACAGTCCCTTTGTCGGAGAATGTATTGTTTATGGCGAGCTGGATGAGAAATCCGGCGAAACTCAGGTAAAGGCACAGATCTTCCCAAACCTTGATGCTATACGTGAGAAATTGAAAAATGTGAATCTGGGCATTGACACCGAAGAGATAAGAACACTGATTAGAGAAGTAATTAAGAGTGTTAATCGAAAGAACCCGTTATATAAGCATATTCGTTTCATCAGTATCCGTGACAGCGAATTTGAAAAAACCACCACCCGAAAAATCAAACGTTATTCCCATCATCTGCCCCGGGTAACAGATGATTTCCCTGTATAACAGTAACCCTGCCAAATGCGGAGAGGTGGGTAGCTGTTCAGCTACACCATATCCCGCAATAAGCAAAAGTTTATTATGATCGGAAAAAGGCTGTAACATTAGTTCTGTTACAGCCTTTAAATTTTTATTACTCTTCAGCTTCTCTTTTAGCTTCTTCTATAACCTTTTCAGCTACGTTGGCAGGTGCCTCTTCATATCTTTCAAACCTGATTGTAAATGAGCCCCTGTCCTGTGTAAGAGATCTTAGGTCGGTGGCATAACCGAACATTTCTGCCTCGGGTACCTCAGCTACGACCTGCTGCATACCGCCCTGGCATGGATTCATACCAAGAATACGGCCTCTGCGTTTATTTAAATCACCGATTATATCTCCCATATAGCTGTCAGGAACTAAAACTTCAACATGTGAAATGGGTTCAAGCAGCACAGGATTTGCCTGGGGCAGTCCTTCTTTGTATGCAAGGCTTGCTGCAATCTTAAACGCCATTTCCGAGGAGTCAACAGGGTGATACTTACCATCGACCAGCGTTGCCTTAAGATTGACTACAGGGTAACCGGCCAGCACACCTTTTTGTATGCTTTCTCTAAGTCCTTTTTCTACTGCCGGGAAGTACTGTTTTGGAACAGCCCCACCAAATATCTTTTCTTCAAATACCAGATCCTCTGTTGGACCGGGTTCAAACTCAATCCATACGTCTCCAAACTGGCCGTGTCCGCCAGACTGCTTCTTGTGCTTACCCTGTACCTTAACTTTTTTCTTAATGGTTTCGCGATAAGCAATCTTGGGTTTAGTCAATTCAACCTCAGCTTTAAACTTGGATTTAAGCTTGCTTAAAATTAAATCCAGGTGCTGATCTCCTATACCCGATATAATGGTTTGTTTGGTCTCGGAATTCAGTTCAACTTTGAAGGTTGGATCCTCTTCCATCAGACGAGCCAGGCCGGCACCGATCTTTTCCTCATCTCCCTTGGCTTTAGGCATAACAGCCATAGACAGCATGGGCTGAGGAAATTCAATTTCAGGTAATATCACAGGCTTTTCTTTTGTGCAAAGAGTATCATTTGTTTCTGTAACCGTAAGCTTTGCAACAGCTCCAATATCGCCTGTAACCAGCCTGTCGGTATTAATCTGCTGTTTACCCTTAAGTAAAAACAGCTGAGCAATCTTTTCGTTTTTGTCTTTCTTAACGTTGTATACAGTAGAGTCTGAATTAAGAACCCCCGACATTACCTTTACATATGAAATCTTACCAACAAACGGGTCCACTATTGTTTTGAACACTAATACCGATAATGTTTCGTCAGTATTAGCATTAAGCTCTATAGTATCATCGCTATTGGGTTTTTTAGCTGTTATCTTTCCTTTTTCACAGAAGGCAGGTATATACTTAACTACTGCATCCAGTAGTAATTTTACTCCGGCATGATTAACGGCTGAACCGCAGAATACCGGTGCAATATCACCGGACTTAATACCTGTTTGCAAGCCCTTTAATATTTCATCCTGTGTAAAGGCTTCTCCTGAAAAATATTTATCAAGAAGTTCTTCATCGGTCTCGGCAACAGCCTCTAAAACACCTTCACGATATTTTTCAACGATATCTGACATATCAGCAGGTATATCTGATTCAACTAAATCATTACCTTTAAAGCGAACTGCTTTCATAGTTGCAACGTTAACAATTCCTGCTAAAGCCCCATTTTCCATAATGGGCAATTCAAAGGCAATAATGCTTTTCCCGAATTTATCCTGCAACTGTTCAAAAACTTTGTAATAGTCTGAATGCTCTTCATCAATTTTACTGATAAAGATTAACTTAGGAAGAGCCAATGCCGATGCTTCATCCCATGCTTTTTCGGTTCCAACCTGTACGCCATCCTTAGCACTTGCCAGAATAATAACACCATCGGCTACGCGTAATCCCTGTTTCATTTCACCGATAAAATCGAAATAACCGGGAGTGTCAATAATATTAACCTTATGTCCCTGCCACTCCAAAGGTGCCAATGATGTATTGGTGGTTATCTGACGTTTAATTTCCTCCGGATCATAGTCCATGACAGTATTTCCATTGACAACACTGCCAAACCTGTCGATTGCCTTGGCATTAAAAAGCATCGACTCGGCCAGTGTTGTCTTGCCCACCCCTCCATGGCCAAGCAGGCAAACATTGCGTATTTTGTCTACGCTATATTCTTTCATACCAATTCCCCCTTATTTTAGCCTGTGCAAGTCAGGCAGAATTGCTTAAATATAAAAAATTATTAGATTTATAATAATTAAACTGTACTTGCCATAACAGGGAATAAAATATACCCCATTTTAAGGTTTTCAAACTGTTCGGGTTTGGAATGACAATATGTATAATATTCTATTAAAAGACCAAAATCAATACTTTTACGTTAAACCCTATATTGTATTATACCAAACTTCACAATTTGTTAATATAGAAATAGAAATTTTTTATTTATAAACTATAACTTTTCCTTTTATGAATGTTTTTAATACTGATTATTATACCATGATCCTTTATATGGTTTCCATTAGTATATGTTGGTATTATATGAATCCTGCGATATACCAATTAAGTTGTCACAATCCTATCCCTTGCCTGTTCCTGTTTTTTCTAATAAAATTATATATAACCTTTCATGGAGAAGATCACTTTGTGACCTTACCCGGAGGAAAAAACTAAAAAAATTAAGAAAGGATGATATTCATGTCTTTGCCCTATAGAGATGCTTTAGAAGGTATTTCACCATATGTTCCGGGAAAACCGATAAGTGATGTTCAAAGGGAACTTGGGCTTATCGAAGTTATTAAGCTTGCATCAAATGAAAATCCCTTCGGCTGTTCCGGAAATGTTGAGAAAGTGTTAAAAGATGCCCTTTCAGATATCCCCTTATACCCTGATGGAAATGCTACCGTTCTTCGTGAAAAACTTGCAGAAAAATTTGGTCTTAAACCGGAACAGTTTGTTTTTGGAGCCGGTTCAAATGAAATCATAACATTTATAGCTCAAATATTTTTAAATCCGGGCGATGAATCAATATATGCTGACCCTTCGTTTACCTGGTATTATACAGCTGTAAAGATGTCGGGGGCAAAACCTGTAGCAATTCCGTTAAAAGATTATACCCACGATCTCGATGCTATGAAAAATGCTATTTCAGATAAAACAAAAATTATCTGGATATGTAATCCTAACAATCCCACAGGTACAATAATTACAGCGCAGCAGCTAAATGACTTCTTGAGTTCGGTACCCAAAAATATAGTAATAGTGCTTGATGAAGCTTATTATGAGTATGCAACTGGAGAAAATTATCCTGAAACGGTGCCGCTGCTTGAAAAATATCCGAATTTAATAATACTGCGTACATTTTCAAAGGCTTATGGTCTCGCATCTCTTCGGGTAGGCTATGGAATGGCATCAAGTGAGATTGTTTCCTACCTTAATCGTATACGTCCGCCCTTTAATGTTAACACCCTGGCACAGATGGCAGCAGTTGCAGCCCTTGATGATCAGGATTTTGTGAATAATACCGTAAATGAAACAAAGAAAGGCCTTAACTTTTTATATAGTGCCTTTGACAGGTTAAACCTTCGTTATGTTAAATCCTATACCAATTTTGTTTGGGTGGAAACCCGCCTTGCTTCCACAGAATTATTTAACAAACTTTTGCATAAGGGTGTTATAATCCGTCCATTCATGGGAAATTGGGTCAGAATAACCGTTGGAACACAGGAACAAAACAACAGGTTAATCACTGCTTTGGAGGAAGTTCTTTAATATGTTTTCTGCAAAGACAAGATCCTCAGCAGTTGTTATTTTTATATTAGTGTAACTGCCCATAACCATACGCACCCCGTACCCCAGCCTTTCTGCAAGGACCGAATCATCTGTGCCTCGAAACCCGCTGTTGGCTGCACTATTATGTGCTTCCATCAGTATACTCCTGCGGAAAGTCTGAGGGGTTTGTATGGCCCACAGCGCTGAGCGGTCGGGTGTGTGTTCCACCTTAAGTTCTCTGTTTACCTTCTTTATTGTGTCCTTAACGGGTACGCCCACGCAGGCCGCTCCGTCTTTTGCTGCAACATCAACCGATGTTTTTATTATATCGGTTGTCACAAAAGGCCTTGCGCCATCGTGTACTACTATTATATCCGATTCAGGGCTGACACGGCAAAGACCGTTAAACACCGACTCCTGCCTGTCTTTTCCGCCTTCGGCAATGGCAGTTATTTTTTTATAATTATAGGGCTTTAAAATTAAATCCATAAAAAAATCGTTATCATTTTTATTAATAACAACGATTATTTCAGATATACAGTTTGATTTTTCAAAGGCTTCAATTGTATGAGCCAAAACGGGTTTACCGTTTAGCAGCAGGTATTGCTTGTTAATCCTGCTTTTCATCCTGCTTCCTGTTCCTGCAGCTACAATTATAGCCGAAACCTTATTATATTTAATACTCATAAAATTACCTTTTCTTTTTCTTATTTAACCACTGACAAACTGGTTGTTTTAAATTTTGCAAATATCATTCTTCCGGCCGATGTCTGAAGAACGCTGGTAACTATTACATCAACCTCACAGCCTTTGTATTCACATGCTCCTTCAACAACAACCATGGTACCGTCGTCCAGGTATCCGACACCCTGCCCGTTTTCCTTCCCTTCTTTAACAATTTTTACTGTCATCTCCTCACCTGACACTGCAAGAGGTTTCAGCGCATTGGACAGATCATTTATGTTTAATATTGAGATCCCCGCTATAGATGCAACCTTATTCAGATTATAGTCATTGGTAATAATACATGCCTTTTCATCCTTGGCAAACTGCATTAAACGTTCATCTACCTCGATAGAAGAATCATATTTTGTCTTATTAATTTTTACCGGGATCTGTGAATCATTTTTCAGGCTGTTTAAGACGTCAAGCCCGCGGCGCCCCTTTGTTCTGATCAGGTCTTCCTGAGAATCGGCAAGATGTCTTAACTCTTCAAGTACAAAATCCGGAATAATAATTTCACCCTCAATAAACCCTGTACGGCAAATATCTAAAATCCTGCCATCTATTATAGCACTTGTATCAAGTATTTTTCTTATAAATCCCTGTCTTTTTTTATCTTCCAGTATGTTTTCGTTTCTTTTGGACAAGGCAAGAAAAACACCCAGGCTGCCAAACAGAATATTGGTGATTATTGTTAAGGGTATTCCTATAATCTGAATTCTCATAAAAGCAACAGAAAGAAGATTTGCAACAATGAGTCCGGCTATAAGCCCGCCGGCACAAATCATCAGTTCGTATAGTGTAAGGGATAATAGAAGTTTTTCAACCTTTTCAACCGATATTACCGCAAAACTGACTGTTTTGCTCCCTATTATTAACATAAGAGCACCAAACGTTACCGAAGCAATTGCAATAATGCCTATGCCAACGAATGAATTCAGATTTAACCCAGCCCTCACAAACACAAACCGTGTAACTGTATAACCAGTTATGCCTCCAACTATGGCAAAAGTGTACTTAAGAGCTTTCTCTAACATTAGACCTACTCCTGACATCATATCCATATAAATATCCCTGTCAAATGTATGATTAGCCTCTATTATCAGCTTAAAGCTTTATTCTGTAATTGATAAGGTCTTCTACCTCGTCAGGTTCCATATTCTCGGCGAAAACCAGTTCGCTAATCAGTATTCTCTTCGCACTGTTAAGCATTTTTTTCTCGACTGTAGACAAACCCTTCTGCCTGTCACGAATAATTAAATCTTTTACAACTTCAGCCACATCAAATACATTTCCGCTTTTAATCTTGGTCATATTTTCGCGATACCGTTTGTTCCAGTTTGAAGTCTGTTCAATATTTCTATCTTCAAGAGAATTGAGAACCCTGTCTGCAACAGATTTGTCAACAACTGCTCTGATTCCAATGCTTCCTGCTTTGTTAATTGGAACCATCAGTCTCATTTCACCAAAGGGCATTTTCATAACATAATACTTTTTCTTTTCGCCAAGAATTTCTTTCTCTTCAATGGATTCAATTACTCCGGCTCCATACATCGGGTACACTATTTTGTCGCCAACTTCATACATGATACATGTTTACACTCCTTCTTCAGCATCCATACCCTATATTTTTATCTCGTGTACACATTTCCCGGAAAGAATAACGCCGGATGCGTAAAACAGCAAAATGTGTAATACAGTCAGGAGAACTATTCAAAGTGTGATTGTGTAAGCAATGCCCTCATTTAAACACTTGTCCCTTTTAGAGTGTCAATTTTTAGTATACTACAAGCTTGTTTAATTGTCAAAATTCCGAAGTCTCAAGGCTGTTCTTTTAAGGTTTAAATCTTGCTATAAATTTGAAGAATTACAGTGTTTTTTGTGGTATATTGCGATGAAAGGCTATCCCGGTTCTGCCTTTTTTGTTTGACAAATCTGATGGAAAAAATTTATAATGTTTATATAGGCCATGTACAACTATTACTGTGTTGCAGGGAAATGAGGTGCATAGAGGGTGACAAGCCTGAAAAATACTCTACTTGATGAATTTCAATATTCATGTCAGGACCTTCTTATTCGCAATAAAAGTATACTCGATTCTACTACAAAGATGACCGACTCATGTGCAAGAGTATCCAGAACACTGGCAAAAGCTGTAACTCAATGCGGTTGTATTCGTATAAGCGGTAAAAAACAGGAAATACCCAAACTAACGGACACTCTCGAAGAAATGCAATCTCATATGCAAACCCATCTGGAAGGTTCATTATGCGATAATTGTCGCGATTTGCTGGAAAAAGATATTGGCCGCAATCTTTTTTATCTTGCTGCAATATGCAATACTCTGGATTTAAATTTATACGACATTATAATTAAAGAATTAAAAAGGTTAAAACTTTTGGGAAAATACAGTTTAAGATAACGTAAGGATGATTGTATGCATAAAAACTCTATTACAAAACAGTTTTTACTTACTCCTGCTGCGGGTAAAAAGCTGATTGCAAAATCCTTTGTTTACATTCCTGAAATAAAAGAAGCTTTAAAAGAACGGACTGTTGTTATAGTTGCAGGCACAACAAACGGCTATATTGCCAATGAACTGTTAAGTTTTACAGACAGCTCTGAGAGCTTTACAACAAAGGGTTTTTATCGCGGTATCACATTACCGCCGGGTTATAAGAACCATGACCAAAAGGTTGAATTTCCCGGTGATGTTATTATTGAAAAGGGTGTTTATAAAAAGGGAAAAACCATCTTTGACGTTCTGGATGATTTAGATAAAGGCGACATAATCCTAAAGGGAGCAAACGCTGTTGATCTGGCTAACAAAAAAGCAGGTGTGCTTATCGGTCATCCAAAAGGAGGCACCATTCAGGCAGCAATAACCGCCGTTATAGGTAAGCGGGCCGGGTTATATATACCTGTAGGTCTTGAAAAGAGAGTATATCAGGATATTGATGAACTGGCAGCCATTATGAATTCACCAAATACAACCGGACCAAGGCTGATGCCTGTTACCGGGAAGATAGTTACCGAACTGGATGCCATCAATATAATGACCGGAGCATCGGCGCACCTTGTAGCGGCAGGAGGCGTTTGCGGAGCTGAAGGAAGCTGCTATATCGCTGTTTCAGGCAGTGAAGAGCAGGTCTCGAAAGCCACTGAAATAATCGAATCAGTTAAATACGAACCAATGTTTTCTGAATACTAAGCCTGTCTCTACAAAATTTTGGACAGCTTCACAGAATAATATTAGTAGTAAAACCGCGGAGATTCGGGCGATTTTGCCAACGCAGAGCAACACACTTCGCAGTCCTGCTGCATTGGGAGCGTGAAGCTGGGCCACCCGGGATATGGAGACCCCCACGTAGGATCATTTTTATACTGAGGAGCGTAAGTCCCGGTAGGTGCTTTGCTGCAAAAGGAGGCAAAGCACCCGAAGCAGGACCCGCGGGCAGTGCATTTTTACGAGTTTCTGCTTGCCCGAGCCAAACTGCATGTTCCGACAAACCGAAGCACGATGCAGGAAATAGGATGCTACGGGTTTCGTTATTAAACTAATTCAAGCCACAAGCGGGAGACCGCAGGACTCCCCTACAGCAAGCGTCCGAGGCATTTCACTATATCCACAAAGCCACGACAATAAGAAAGGCAGCATAAACTGCTTTGCATTAATATAATGGACATTAAAACAAAAAGCCCAGTGCCTCTTCAACGGTACCGGCAAACAACAGCTCGATTCCATCTATATTGGTCACAGAACTGCTTTTGTTACCCGATGGCACCAGACACTTTTTAAACCCCAACCGCTTTGCTTCCATAATTCTTTTATCCACCTGATTCACCTGCCTTACCTCTCCGGTAAGTCCCACTTCACCTATAACAACAATGTCGGGATCTACGGGCATGTTCTTGAAGCTCCCTGCAACGCTAGCTATTACACCCAGGTCACAGGCCGGTTCATCAATACGTATCCCTCCCACAACATTCACATAGGCATCGTGATTAAACAACTGCATTCCTATCTTTTTTTCCAGAACAGCCAACAGCATTGTCAGCCTGTTATAATCTATCCCTGTAGCCATGCGTCTTGCAATTCCGAAACTGGTTGGAGTTACCAGCGCCTGTATTTCAAGCAGCATTGGCCTTGTCCCTTCAAGGCTTGCAACAATTACCGACCCCGATTGATCCTTTGCACGACTGTCAAGAAGTAATCCCGAAGGGTTGTTTACTTCTTTTAAACCCTGCTGTGTCATCTCAAACAAACCTATTTCGTTTGTTGAGCCAAAACGGTTTTTAACGGCCCTAAGAATTCTATAGTTTTGATGCCTTTCCCCTTCAAAGTATAAAACAGTGTCAACCATATGCTCCAAAACCCTGGGTCCGGCAATTGCACCTTCTTTTGTAACATGTCCCACAATAAAAACTGTTATGCCCTGACCTTTTGCAATCCTCATCAGTTGGCCGGTAACTTCCCGCACCTGGCTTACACTTCCCGGTGCCGAAGTAAGTTCTTCACTGTAAACGGTCTGGATCGAGTCGAGTATAACCACCTGGGGCTTAATTTCTTCTATTAACCTGTTTATATTCTCAAAATTGGTTTCAGAAACCATTAGAATATTCTCATTATTGATAGAAAGCCTCTCGGCTCTTAATTTTATTTGCTTTACCGATTCTTCCCCTGAAACATATAATATCCTTATGTTCTGCGACAATATGCCGCATATTTGCAGCAGCAGCGTGGATTTTCCAATACCCGGATCTCCTCCGACCAGCACAAGGGAACCGTCAACTATTCCACCACCCAGCACCCTGTCTAACTCCTGCATCCCTGTTTTAACCCTTTCTTCCGATTCCTTCGATACTTCGGTAAGAGGTATGGCCTTAGGCAGTGGGGCTGTGGATATACCACCCGGGGTTACTTTTGCCGCTTCTTCTGTGAATGTATTCCATTGCATACAGGCAGGGCATTTCCCCAGCCACTTACGGGTTTCATATCCACACTCCGAACAAACAAATTTAGTTTTTGACTTCACGAATACATAACCACCTTTAATTTTATTTTTTACACTGCCGGCGTATTGATTATGCTAAGGCATCGGGCTGCCCTATACCTCCATTTTTAATCAGCCCTTTCAATACCAGCACAAACATTGCGTGGGACCAGGTTAGAGGTATGACCCAACATGGTTTCCCATCATTTTTATCAACCTGTTCGGGCAGAAAATCCAAGCCTGTTGCGCATTTTACACTCCAGTGGAAGTACTCCCTTGCTTTTGCAATATTGCCTGTTTTTATGTGGTACAGTGCAAGCCAGAGAGTTGAAACAATCCATGGGTTTCCGCCTGCATAATTATCGTCATAATAACGATAGATCCCTCCGGCCTTTTCACAGTAAAGGGTTTTTTCTATTTTCCCGGCGGTATTGCGAACAAGGGGATGATCGGGCCTGTAAATATCAAAGGGAACCGAGGATCCAAGAAGGCTTATATCAATTCTGTCATCCACTGCAGAAACTTCCCTCATGTATCCTTTCGGATTTACATTAATAACCACGGTATTGGAAGAAGGCTCCTTCCCCCAGGGATTAAGCTTTGTGCGCACGCTTCTCAGAAAAACACCGGCTTCTTTATCTGTAAGGTTTCTTTCAAGGGCCTCTTTTGTTTTCTCTGCAATTCTTAGCCAAAGATCAACCGTATCTTTGGAAATTCCCAAAAATTCTGCTATATTTGCTGCTGCATAAAAACCTGCAATAACCGCTGCTGTGGAATAGGTATGCTCACCCATCCTCTCTTCCCACAAATCAAAGCTTGGGAGAGGCAGTCCGGTATCACTGTCAATAAATTTTTCAAGAAAAGCAGTTGCTTTTAAAACAGAAGGCCATACTTTCTCTAAAAAATTTACATTTTTTACGTACAGAAAATGCTTCCACATACCATACAGAATTGAACCTGTTTCGTCTATCTGTATTCCCCACGAGGGGGCAAGGTTTCCATTAACATGATAGCGCTGGTGCCAGAAACCTTCACTGTCCTGCACCCTTACTGCCCAGTCATAGAACCTTTCAGAGTCTTTATATAGTCCGGCTTCATTGAGGGCTGTTGTAATAAATGCTGCATCCCTTCCCCAGCAATAAGCATACCTTCCACACTGGGTAAAACCTTCGTCTATTTCGGGGGATGCTAAAATTGCTCCGGTGTTCTTATCCGACATCAGTTTAAACAGAAGAAGGGATCTGCGGTAAATTTTATCTACTCTGTCATTACCACTGTTAACAATGACACAGTTTTTTAAAAACTTCGTCCAGTATTCTTTTGTAATGCTAAAAAGTTGATCAAATTTAATGTTTTTTACATTTCGTATTAAACTTTTTAACAGATTCATATTCTCCGAAAAAACCAAATAAAGGGTTATACACTTCTCTTCTCCCGGAGAAACATCGCCAAAATCCCACAATATTGCGCCATCAGGAGACATACCTATGCTGTCGATACCATTAAGCCTTCCTTCCCATACTGCACGGAACGGGTTATTCCCTATCTGAAATTCCTTCACCTCAATATCCGATGCAATAGCCCAGCAGTTATCATGTCTGTAATGGATAAGGGCATCCAGCTCGAAATCAAACAAAGTATTGCCCATATCAAAGGTATGAGAAATGACGTGGGAGGCAAGCCCCATACCCAGGTGTAAGCTATCGTTGCCGGTATTTTTAATATTATACCGGCGAATCAGTACATCCTGATTTGGAACACAAAAGTCTGTCTGGACAATCTGTATCGATAATCTGCTTATGTTAACCACAGTCTGTAATATATTCGTGTCTTCAATATATGTTTGAAATACTTCATGGTTGCCTTCGCTAAACCACATTGTACTGTTTGGAATGCTTTTATCAAAAAAGCCGACAAGCATTTTTTCAATATGCTGAGGAAAATCTATTTCAGGCCAGTACAGCCTTATAAGCTCGCCTGTTTCCGAAATACAGCCAAGCATACTGCCATTTCCTATAACGGCATTATTGATATACGATTTCCCCATAATATCCTCCGACAGAAAATTAGTACCGACAAAATTATATCATTCCCAATCAATGAATGAAATTGAATATTTCCCGCAAAATCGCAATACATGCTGTAAAGTTAACGTAAAGTTACTGCAGGAAAAGTAATAGTGCTGCATTGTTGTAAGTTGAGAACGTGAAGTTTATCAAATCGGAGATAATGCTCAGGCTGCCGTGTAATGACCGAAACTTTTAGCCGAGTGCAGCATAGATAAATTAACTCTATTATCTGAAAAAGGTCAGGTGGACCTGATTCACCTGACCTTTCAAAAATTAATTTATTTAGTTTGAAATGCCTTATACATATCACTGTCCAATTGCAACAGGCAGCCATATTTTCATCTCACCAAACCCTCTGTTATCCCAGGCATGGTACGGAATAAGACGGATGGATACCTGATCCAGCCCTTTAAACTTCATCGGCTGATATAATTTTTCAGGATTGTATGAATCTCTTTTAATTCGCCAGGCTTCCCCTTCGAGGGCGATCATTTTTCTGCCCATAATTTCGTATTCCACAGGTGTAAATTCCCCGTCTATCTTCAGCATTAAATCATCAAGGGTCTCAAGTTCTGTGTCCTGTGACTCAATGCAATATACTATAGGCCCTCTTTCAACGGCTACCTGGTTGGTATTGGATTCAACAAGAGGATGGGCAACAGTAAACCTGACAGGCATGTCGAAATAAACTGTTATATCGGATTTTGAAGGATCTTCAATTTCCACTGTATAATATGTAGAAGCGTCCTGAACCGAAATTTCCTTTACAACATTACCGTTAACAGATATACTCCCGCTTTCAACCCAGTCGGGTATGCGAATATTGAGTTTAAAGGCTTTGCTGTTTGCATCCTTAAATGAAAAATGTATTTTTCCACAGTAGGGGTATTGAGTTTTCTGAACCAGTGTAAAGGAAGCACCATTTTTCAGCTCAATTTGGGCTTCATTCTCTCCATACATTCCCAGCCACACAGTATCCTCGGATAAGGAATATGCGTATTCCGATGTTTCGGATAAAAGCCTGGCCAGATTTGGAGGGCAGCAGAAGCTTGATATATACTCTTTTCTCTCTAATGGCCAGCACAGTTCAAAGGGAAGTTTTTTGGCCCTTCTTTGCATGTTTTCATAGAAAAACTTTTGTCCGTCAATGCTGATAGCAGCAAGGTTCACGTTCAGCATTGTTTTTTCAATTATGTCAAAGTAGTGTGCTTCGGGCTGAATTGTAAACATTCTGTATGCCCATAATACACTGCCCACTGACGCGCAGGTTTCATTATAGGCTGTAATATTGGGAAGTTGATACTCATGACCATAAGCCTGATGTACCTTCTGATCTATCCAGAAATTACCATAAGGCGAGACTCCGTTATACAATGCACCGCAGCCTCCGGTCACATATATTTTTTGTTCCACGAGGTTTTTCCATACCTTGTTGAGCATATCAAGGTAATCACTGTCACCCGTTTCAGCGTATAAATCTGCCACACCGGCATACAGGTAGTTTGAACGCACTGCATGTCCTACTATTTTTTCGTGCTCTTTAAGCGGTATTCTGTCCTGATTATCATCGGTACCATTTTTCACCGAATCCCTGAGGGTAATTGACAGCTGTGCAAGGTCAAGAAAACGATTTTCGCCTGTTGTACGGTACATTTCAATCAAGCCCATGTAATGGGAAGGACAAACTGCAGTTTTCACCTCACCTGTCCTTGCTGCTTCCTGATATGTTTTCTCTAAATAGTTGGCAGCTTTAACAGCAACATTCATCAAATTGTCTTTTCCGGTAAGGCGTTTGTAGATGCAGGCAGTGGTGAATAAATGACCAAAATTATATACTTCAAAGTCATTAATATCACCAAGGCGGGATACATCTTCGTTGTTCATCTCCCCAATTATCTGTTTCGTAGAGATATACCCGTCATCAAGCTGGGCGCGGCTGATTAAATCAACATATTCATCAATCACCTTTAATAATTTTTCATCGTTATTTTTACAGGCTACATAGATAGCTCCCTCCATCCACTTGTAAAAATCACCGTCACCAAAAGGAGTTCCGTTGAATCTGCCTTCTTTTTCCCGCGCTGCTATTCTGAAGTTTTCTACAACATGACTGATATCTTTGCTTTCAAACATTTTCCTAATATGCGGAATTGTATTTTCGGCACAGGTTTTGAATACGTCAGCCCATATGCCACCGGTCCAGTTAACCGCATTCCACGGTAGCGAGTAAGTTTTTGCATAACGTGAATGTTCGGTGTTTGTTAACATGACTTACCTCCATTTTTTAATTCTGCACGTCTTTTGGAAATGGCATCCCGTGCTTCCTTCCATCCCTTTTCAAAAGTGTTTCTGAATAATGCAACCGGACCAAAAGATTCAAACTCATCCGGTGTTATGCCATTTTCAAAATAACCCTTTCTGAAATCGGGCAATTTATCAAGCAACTGATCAATAACTGTATGAGGCGTTGGCATAAAAAAGCGTTGTATAACAAGGGTATCGGAAGCATCCAGTGTTTCGCCCATTCCAGCCCAGTTAATTGTGACAGATGCTTCAGCACCAACCATTTCGGTAAAATGATGTGTTCCTCTGGCACCGCCACCCAAAAACTCAACCGGGTATCTTCTTTCCTTCACCACTGCGTATACCTTTTTTGCTGATGCAATCCCGGCATGCCATAAAACATCGGGCAGAATATCGATATTGTTTTCCTTCACATAATTACCCAGGTACTCATCATAAATGCCTGCAATATGTGCAAGGTATGCAACAGGCTTTACTTTCCCTTCTGTTGCATCCAGCAGCGCTTCGCAAATGTCTATGGCCTGTCGCAGTGCAAAAACTTCAGTTAAGCACAAAGGTATGCCTTCGCCGGCAAGAGCAGAGATTGCTTTAATACCTTCGGGCACAACCGGTATTTTGATCATAATATTGGGACCGTATTGTCTTGCTATCTCTGCCTGACGCATAATAGATTCGGTTGTTTCATTGAAGGGGTCACCCTGAATTGTTACATAGCCCAGCTTACCGCAGGACTCTTCATAAAGGGGCAGAAATTCTTTGGCAATAAGCCCTACCAGCTCTGCCTGGACCTGTATTAATACTTCATTGTCATCATCTTCAATTTCAATCCACTTGTCAAACAAACGCTGGCATAAGGACCCGTCAAACTGGAGCATTTTTGACACATAGGATGGATTCTGCGTGCAACCGACAGCACCGGCTTTTATTCCTCTCCTGGCCTGTTCTGCCGTTACATTGTTTATCCATAAACGTGTTGGTGTCAGTTCAGCCACCCGTTTAAAATATCCCATTGCTTCCCCTCCTGTTAAGTTTTCAATTTATTATTTCAATTTAGATTTTATTTAATTTCATCTTTCCAGTACTGATAATGGTCATCAATAACACCCAATACCGCAGCTTCATCCCTGTTTATCAAAACATTAATGATACGCTCATGCAATTCGCAAATTCTGTCCAGTTCCTCTTTTGTAATAAACTGTTCTGTGGCCCTTGCCCGCGTTTCTCTTGACAATCTCTCCACCACATTGCAGATCTTTTCCACCAGCGGATTGTGCACCGACTTTTCCAGTGTACGATGGAATTCAATATCGGCATCCAGGATTTCCTCAATTGATGAATTATTACGTACCGTATTGCAGAATCTGTCAAAAGACTGTTTAAGTTTTTCAATGTCTTCTTCTGTTGCGTTTTGTATGGCAAGGTTCAACACTCCTACCTCGAGCATTCTTCTGAATTCAATCAGATATTTGGTGTTTCCGCCTTCAAGTATTAAGCCATACACCATCGGATCCAGCATTCTGTCTGAAAACCCCTCAGCAACAAAGGTGCCTTCGGCCCGTTTTATAATAAGCACGCCCATGGCCACCAAAACCTTTATTGCCTCACGCACAGAATTACGCCCTACATGCATTGATTCGCACAGTTCGCTTTCTGTTGGTATTTTCTGTCCGGGAAGCAGTTCACCATTGATTATTGCGTTTGTGATTCTTGCAATAATCCGATCCACAACAGATTTATTATCCATGGGGTCCAATAGTCTCTCATCTTTTTTAATATTTGCCTTTCTCATAATAATCACCTGCTTACTTGCTCATTGCCTTCTTTGCTCCATCTACTATTGACTGTACCGACAAACCGTAAGCATCCAGCAGTTCATCAGCATGACCACTGCGCGGGTATATATCGTTAAGACCAAGACGTATTACGCGGCAGGGATGGTAAAGTGAAGATATTTCGCTGACAGCCGAAGACATACCACCGTAAATATTGTGATCTTCAACGGCAACTGCACAGTTTGTTCTCTTCAGTATTTCAGTAACAGTTTCGCTGTCAATGGGCTTTACAGTGGAGACATCTGCAATAAGACCATTAATACCCTCAGCCTTCAAAAGCTCCAAAGCCTCAATAGCCCTGTTCATAATAAAGCCCGACGCGAAAATGGCCACATCGTCACCGTAATGCTTAACAACCCGGATTTTCCCGAACTCAAAGGGCGTATCGTCGGGAAAAACTTCGGGTTCACGGCCACTTCCCAAACGCATGTAACAGGGTTCCTCCCGCATAAACATTGCTTTTGTGGCTTTATATGCCTGCCCTGCATCTGCCGGAGTAATAACACTTACACCTGGCATTGAACGCAAAATTCCAACATCTTCATAAAACTGATGGGTAACTCCCTCTCTTTCGCCACCCAGCATACCCCCGTTTAAACCGATAAATTTTACATTTAAGCCCGGGTAGGCAACAAAGGTACGGATTTGCTCGCATGCCCTCATGGTCAGAAACCCTGCATAAGAGATGACAACAGGCTTCATTCCGGTAGTTGCAAGCCCGGCTGCTACCAGAACGGCATTTTGCTCTGCAATTCCAACCTCTATTAATCTGTCGGGGAATCTTTCCAGAAAAGGTACGGCTCTGGATGCCAGAAGTGAATCAGGAGATACGATTACAATACGTTCATCCTGTCCGGCCAATTCTATTATGGCACGCATTGCTGCTTCACGTGTACTTTTTGTTTTCATACCGCACCTCCCAGATATTTTCTTGCAATTTCAACCTCTTCCTTTGTTGGAACTCTCTTATGCCATGCATTATTGTTTTCCATATAGGGAATGTTCTTGCCTTTTATGGTTCTGCATTCAATATATGAAGGCCTGTCTGTAACGGCTTTGGCATTTGCGATGGCATTTTTTATTGCTTCAACGTCATGGCCGTCAATTTCCTGAACATGCCATTGAAAGGAACTCCATTTTTCAGACGCCGGATAAAGGGAACTCAGCTCTGTGACCTTACCCCCCGACTGGTTATTGTTACAATCGGCAAGCACAATAAGGTTTCCCACCTTGTGTTTGGCTGCAGCCATTGCAGCTTCCCATACAACGCCTTCCTGCTGTTCTCCGTCACCAATAATTACATAAACAAAATTATCAATGCCCTGCATTCTGCATCCCAAAGCAATGCCCAGGCCGATACCCACACCATTGCCCAGCGAACCCGAAACAGAGTCAATCCCGGGAGTTTTATTCATGTCGGGATGCCCCTGCAGTATTCCATCCAGTTTACGCAGTTTTTTCAACTCATCCATGTCAAAATACCCTTTTCGGGCCATTGCGGCATATTGAATGGGGCAGGCGTGACCCTTTGAAAGAATACATCTGTCACGTAGTGGCCATCGGGGCTCTTCGGGGCGGATATTCATTTCGCTGAAATAAAGTACAGTGATTATTTCGGCAATGGACATACAGGGTCCGGGATGTCCATCCTCAACATGGTGGATTGTTTCAACCACATCCATACGAAGCCTGTTGGCCATTTGTTTTAATTCTTTTGTAGTCATTTCTATCCCCCAAACATAATCCGATTCCTTTTTGTTTTCATTAGTCTCTTTTTGGCTGTTTGCCAGGTTTTATTCTTCTTTATGCAGAAAAGGCAGGCTGCTCCACGTATCTTCAAAGTAATCATAAGGATCATCGGTCCGGCATAATACCTCAAGACCGATTCTTAATGGTTCATCGTTGGCGTACAGTTTTTCAAGTTCTGTGAAAAGTTCTTCCAGGGCAGGTACCGTCCATTCTGTATCAGGATACTCAAAGCCCAGGTGCTTATCGCCATATAGTTCATCGGCCGGATTTTTTAAATAACAGTTGGCAAAATGAATCTGGTTGCAGTATTCCTTAACCGCAGTTAATGCTTCTAAAAAATCCTCGCCTTCTTCAACGGTATGGGCTGTGTCCATTGTTAATTCCAGTGGTAATCCTTTTTCCCGCAAATTTTTAACAAATTCAAGAGTACGGCTGTAAGGACCGATAAGATGAAAAGCATCAATCTTACTGTCACATGGTTCCAGCAGGAGCTTTATTTTGTAGTTTTTCCTGTCAATATGGTTAAAAAGCTCCTCAACCGATTGGGTAAGATTTAAAAGGCCTTGGTCTATGCTGTTCCCCAGCCTGCCTGAATTGAGCATAACCTCACCGATGCCGTTATCCTGTGCTTCGTCAATACAATATTTAAAAAGATTAACAGCCTCGCGTCTTGCCTGTTCATCCTCATCGCACAGGTACAGCTTTTTCTCTTTCGATGGTATTACTGCAATATACACTCCCTTTAACCCGGTATCTGCCAGGACCTTTCCAACCTTCCCCCGCTGCTGTCCGTCGTGGTAAAACTCAATTGTTTCAATTCCTTTATCAGACAGAAACTGGGCCATGTCATGAAAGGAGTGGATATCCTTACGTGAATCCGGGAAAAAGAGATTCGTGCAGATACTGTTTATAAGTTTCATATAAACCACCAAAACTTTCTCTCGTTATTTTTCTATACTGTCAGCAGCTTTTTTCACTGCAGCAGTACCGTACCTTATACTGGAGAAAACCCGAAGCCCCAGCGCCTGTGATACTGCTTCCTCGGCATAAGCCATTGAACCCTGGGCAAGAATAAGCACATCTATCCAATCCTTAACTTTTTGACCTGTCTGAATCAGCTTTTTCTTGAACTGCTCCTGGTCAAGGCCAAAGGCACCTTCTGCAAGGGCGTCTATGATCTCGATTTTCTTCCCTATTCTGTCGGCGCAATCCTGAACCAGGCGCTTTGTAGGTTCCAAAGTGGTGGGAAGGGTGGCTAAAACCCCAATCCGGCTGCCTGCCTCAACAGCAGCCATTGCCATATCTTCATCAATTCGAACAAATTTAACGCCCGTCATTTCATATAAAGGCTTTGCCAGTTTTGCCACATCACCGACCGATGAGCAGATATTGAAAAGAATCTGTGCCCCGTCATCACATGCTTTTTCGTAAAGATCCAAAAGGCGTCTGGCACAACCCTTTGTTACATATCCGTTATCAATGGCTTCCTTTAAAATGCTGGGATCCTGATATTTCATTATTGTCAGGTCCTCGCCCTGAAAATGTTTTTCAAGATAGTCATCCACCATTTGTATTAATTCCGGGGTGGTACTTGTATAGACAGTTGCAACTTTCATTGTAAATCACCTTCACTATAACATACTACGTAGGATGTTCGAGTAATTTTATTATAGCAATACATGTAAATAAGGTCAATAAAAACCCATTAACAGGTTATACTCTTTTTTTCAGCCTCATAACAACACTGTTACTATAGCCTGTATCTATCATTATTGCGGGCTTACAGTAGTTACCCCATGCAATATGAGGATAATTGTAGTCGTTGTTGATAATGAAGCCGACAGGTTCCTCATTTTCTTCACAAATAACCCTGAAATGGTCCAGAACAATGTAGGAATCCTTTACTCCTCCGCTTTTCTCTCCTGTAGTCTCTATACGTATGGTATGGGCTTTGTTTTCAAGACCGGTAATTGAATAAACCGGGTAATTGTATTTCTTGTCATAACCCGGTGCTGAACCCGGGAAATCAACCCCGTTCACCTTCTGATTGACAGCTCCGTCCATAAGCTCCCCGTCAATATATACACGGGCAGTGCCATAAATAGTGTCAACCGGTCCATACCAGACAATTCCGGTGCCTTCAAAGGTAAACTCTGCATATGCTCCCGCTTCCTTTGTCCACATCTCTGTACCGTTCAGGCTGCCGGTGTAATCATCAATCCTGTACCAGTTGCCTTTATAGATAATACGGGGATCATCATTTGGTATAATTCTGTTTTCAGGCTCCTGTATCTCCAGCCTAACAGAATGGCTGCCCCCGGATACTGCCTCAATTTCACCCTTGCCTCCGGCTCTGTACAGCGATGCAGAAAGAATATTGGCCTTAAGGCTTCTGAAGTCGTTGGTTCCCCTGTAATCCACATCATATTTCCCATTCAGGATATAGCTTTTCATCTCTTCACACCAGGGTATTTCAGGCTTTTTGCCAAATTCACTTCCGACGCTTCTCCTCTTCGCAATACCCTCGCAACGGCCGATATGATCGTCGGGATAAACTGTCCATTGGCCTTTTCTTCTCCATTGGAATGTATCCATGACCGGACTGGCTATAAAATATACACCTATTTCGTCCAGGCCTCCGCAGTCAACTCCCACACGAAGTTTCACCTGTTTTGGCAGCGGCACTTTAAGCTCATCTATTGTGTAACGGGTATGTACAGTACCATCGGCAAAAATTGTGATTAAAAAGGTCACATCCATCTGAGTCCCGTAACTTCCGCTAATTTTTATTTCGCATTTTAAAGGCTCTTTTAATCGTATGTCAAAGTCCGACATTATCCATTGTCCAAGCTTCAGGTAAGGTGTGTTCAGGAACGGGCCCCCTATAAGAACTGTTTCACCATCTACCGAACCATTCTTAAGTAACCCTGTTTTTTTATCAAAGGTCAGAGCAAAAAAGCCTGCTGTCAGAGTAAACTCGTTACCCTCTTCGTCATATCTTATTACTGACTGATTATTGTCTGATGCATGCCAAAGTTTACTATCCGACTTTTCCCCAGTGTTCAGATAATCTTCGGGCACAATTCTGTACTCGTCCACCTGCAGTCCAAAGGGATCTACAAAATAAATATTGATTGGCTGGTTCAATTCTGCATCCCCGTATTTTGTAATACATACCCGTCCGAAACCTCTTGGTTTTACATCGGGGCATAATGTTTTCCCGTTTTGGCTTCCCCAGCTCCAAACCATGGTGACTTCAGAAAGATTGGTGTGGCAAAAGCGGTTTTCAACCTCGAAAGACAGTTCGCCATCCTTTATCTGTAATGTTTCAGGACGTAATACCACAGGTGAATAGGCCTTTCTTGTTAAATAGTGTTCTGGCTTTCTCCTCCTCCAGATGTCTATGATTCCCCATTCAAGAGAAACATCCCCCCCTAAGAACAGATTGGTTTCGTCAATTCCTGCCCAAATGGCACCCCCTAATGCTCCCTTGGTATTCCATATCTTGTCCCAGAAGCGTTTGATGCTCTCTCCCCAGAAATTCCGTATATTTGGATCCCGTCTGTGTTCAGTCCTGTTATAGCAGGGAATGTGGGCATATTCGTCATGAATTACCGGAACATCCTTTCCGGGCGTATAACCCACGCTGACATTATCACATTTCTTTGATAAATCCTCCTCAAGATTTGAATAGTGAATACTCCATATGTCAACAGGTTCATGTTCCTGTCTCATGGTCATCGGATAGCTGAACTTCGTTGGACGGGTCGGATCCATCCTTTTTGCAAAACGGTTCAATAAATCAAAATTGTATCCTCCGAAGGATTCGTTGCACAATGACCAGATCAGTACACAGGGATGACTGTAGTCCCTTGCCAGAAGTTCGGCAAACAGCGACAGATATCTTTCTGTATGTTCGGGGTCCCGCTGGGTATAGTCTAAAGTTCTTGCTATGAAAGCCGTATCCAGTTCGTTTTCAACATAAATTCCCTTTTCATCACACAATTCCAGAAAGTATTCACTGGGCGGATAGTGGGAAGTGCGGATATAGTTGCAGTTAGCTTCCTTAAACAGTGCAATGTCCTGCTCTATATCCTCCCTGGCAACTGCACGGCCGTTCAGCGGCGTAACTTCATGCCGGCACGAACCCCGAAGCTTAACTTCGTCTCCATTTACAAACAGCTGGTTCCCCACCCGGGTAATCTGTCTGAATCCAAACCGATGCATAACCTGCTGCACAAACTCTCCCCGGTTGTATACAGATGCCCTGACATAGTATAACCAGGGATGTTCGGCATCCCATAACAGGGGGTTTTGTACAACTGCTTCTGCCAAACCGTCTGTTGAGCCTCCCGGAAGCTGTACAACGGGTATATTGTCCATAATTATTCTGCCGTCGGTATCGACCAGTTCAAACTTATAACCGACATCCCGGTGGTGAACCGATATATCAAAATGGATCTTTAAATTCCATAAATCACGGCTGCCCTGCATGGTTGTTGTGGTATGCAGCATTGTAAAATGACTTTTCGGCAGGGCATAAATCATTGAACTGCGGATTATTCCTCCCCGGTTGTGATAGCAGACTTTATCTGAAATGTTATCCACCTCAACAGTAATAACAAATTGCCTCTTTCGGTTTACAAACCTGGTTATATTGAGATTCCATGTAAGAAACCCGTTTTTATGCTCCATAACAAACTTGTCATCTATATAAACCTTTGCAAATCCGTTAACACCTTCAAACCTCAGTATCAGGTCCATATCCGCCATTTCATCGGGCACGGTCACCATCTTTTTATATACAAATAAGCCTGTCCAGTCTTCTATTCTGTTTCGGTGTACCCTCATATCCGACGGGACGGTTATGTCGGCCCAGTCCATCCAGTTTTCGTCGGTACGGGCTTTTGCAAAATCATCGGTATGAATGATCTTCCACGTACCATCCAGCGATATCACAGGATTTACAACCCCCTTTACATATGAGGGTTTTGGAACCAATTTGGGTATTTCGGGTTCTTTATATTTCAAATTCATAAATCTTCACCGTCCTCTTTCAGTTTTATCAACCTGATGCGGTTTCCGAACTGATCCGATACTTTGAATTCCACCTTTGGCCTCATAAAATTGCCGCGAACCAAACGGGTATAGTTATAATCGTTATTTATAATCAGTTTCAGCTGCCCATCGGTATCAGGTTTTTCAACGACAAAATAGTCTATTGAAACATAGCTCCCCTGAGCACCGGCTTCATGTTCACCGGTAACGGTAATACGCATTACGTGTTCTTTATATTCAAGACCGGTAATTTCAAAGAGCAGAACCCTGTACCGTTTTTCATAGCCCCGACTGGCTCCCGGAAAATCAACAGGACTTAAGTATTGGCTGATGTTTTCTGCCACAATATTGCCGTCAATGGAAATATTGCATTTTCCGTGCAGAACATCCAAAGGTCCGTACACTTTTATGCCTGTTCCTTTAAATCCAAACTCCAGGTAATCGCCTTTTGTCCGGCTCAGTGTTTCGGTATCACAGTAATTGCCGCAATAGTCATCCATACTGTACCAGGTTCCATGGTACTGAATTCTTTCGTCACGGTCATCAATTATACAATCGGGATCGGGCTGTGCTTCAAGGCGTATGGAGTGGGTTTTGTCGGACACAACTTTGATACCCGTCCTGTTCTCAGGGTCTGTTAATATGGCCCCATATATATGATGTTTCATGCTGCGGAAATCATCAGGATTTTCAGCTAATGCCAGACCTTCAGGACGACCTATATGATCATCCGGGTAAACAGGCCACAGGCCTTCACGTCTCCATTCAAGCCGGCTGAAGCTTCCGGGAACAATATAATGTATTCCCAGCTCATCCAGTCCGCCGGGGTCAACACCGATAATTGCCTTCACAGTATGAGGCATGTGCTTTGACAGTGAAAGAATTGTACACAGGGTATCAATCTCCCCGTTAATTCCTATATCCAGTACAAATCTTACCGAGCATACCTTTCCATACCTGCCTTCCAGTACCACCCTTGCCCCTTTCTCGCTCATTGTGCAGGATATCCAGGTTCCCACCCATTGTTCCAGTTTCAAACGGGTTGCCTGAAGATATGGCCCGCCACACAGAACCAGTTTCCCGTCCAGTCTTCCTTCTGTCATTAACGCGGTCTTTTTGCAGAATAAAAAGGAGCAGATATTGTTTTCAATAAATATGGTTCTGTCATCTTCGGTGATTTTGAAAGATTCAGGTTTTACATCTTCAGCTCTTGCCTTCAGTTCCCTTTTCTGCGAAAACACCGCAGTTTCGTAAACACGGATATTACGGTAGTCAAAACAAATATCAGTTCTGTTACCTTCACCCTTTGGATCCAGGCTTAACTCCACTGTTTTAACTTCACCGGGGGCAAGTTCCAGCTGAAAAACTTTTTCTTTACCGTCCCGGACATATTTGGCAGTAACTTCATTCAGGTTGGTGTGGTTGAACCTATTTTCAACGGTAAACCGCAGTTTATCTTCCTTTATCTCAATATTTGATACCTTCACCGGAGCATAGGCCATTTTAATGTGGTAATATTCAGGTTTTGGTTCATGCTTCGCGTTTAAAATTCCCCAATGATGATCTCTCAGCCTGGGCGAAAAAGTGCCGTCTTCATCCACAGCAGCCATTACCGCCCCACCCAGTGTTCCTCTGGTTTTCCACATTATATCCCAGAATCTTTTGATACTTTCTCCCCAGAATTCATGGATTCCCGGATCTCTTTCAATTTGATCCCGGTTATGGCATGGAAGGTGGGCAAATACCGTATGAAGCACCGGTATCTGGTAGCCTGTGGCACTTCCGGTGGCATATCCTATTGGATTGTCACTGCCATGGGTATGAAAGATAACCATAGTATCGTAGTGTTTATCAAGGGGAAGGCGATAGTCTGCATGAGCAACCGACCACACATCCATTTGAGGCTCCTCTTCGGGTATTGACATCGGGAAATGGAAATTTACAGGCCTTGTACCGTCAATGGCTTTAATCATCCTGTATCCTTCCCTGAAATTACTTCCCCATGTACTGTCACTACCCAGTGACCAGATTGTAACGCTTACATGTGAAAGGCCTGTCTGAAGCATTTCCGACAACTGATTCAAATACACATCCCTGTATTCGGGTGCATTTTGTGTGGATCTGGTCTGGCTGTCCACCTCCCAGGCCGGGGCCATGTTTTCTACATAAAAACCCATTTCATCGCACAGTGAAAGGAATTCGTCGCTGAATGGATAGAAAAGCCCGCGGATATAGTTAATATTGGCTTGCTTGAAAAGCATAAGATCCCGCTTTATATCTGTGTATGGTTCATCGCAAAGAGGTTCACGGTAATTAATACCTCTGAGCTTTAACGGACGCCCGTTCCAAAGAATCTGTCCTGAATTCTTCTCAATACTTCGAAAACCCACGTTCTGAACGGTTTCTTCTAGGATCTTTTCCCCGTTCATAAGCCTGAGCTTCAATCTGTACAGGTTCGGGTGTTCACTGTCCCATTCCTGTACCTTTCCACAGAAAATTTTCTGCCGGGTATTATTAATATCCAAATCGGCGGTGGCAATATCCACAGAATTCTGATCTGAAATATAAGCCTTCAGAGTGTACTCCCCTTCTTTTTCTCCAATTACCGTCCCATAATATAAATTAAGAGAATAGTTCCCATCACTGTCTCTTACCGGCTCAGTATAAAGACTCTGTATGTAGGATCGGGGCAGTGCAATAAGCTTAATACTTCCGAACACCCCGGCTTTCGCATAGGGGCTTAATTCTCCCGGTCGGTCCTGTAAATTCAGTTGAACCTCTACACCCGCCTTATTCTGAGCCACATCGGTTATGTCGCAGTCCCATTGTGTGTGGCCGCCATAATGATTGCGGATGAATTTTCCATCCACCCGGACGGTGGCAATACACCCTGTTCTGTTAAACCTGAGCAGAATGGTTTTGTTTTGAAATTCCTCGGGAATTGAAATATACGTCTGATATCTTAGACCCTCTTCATCCAGCAGGAAGGGCTCGTCTTTTGTGATTTCCGAAACTAACTTTTCACTTCTTTTATCTGAAAAATCATTAATCCTCCAATCAGGATTAATCTCAATAACGGGATTGTTGATATTTTCAACAAAATCGGGCAGTGGTGGTAGCCTCAAGCTAATGTTTTTAAACCTTTCCAATATATCACCCCTTATGTTTGTATCAGGTACATGTATACCGTACCCCGGTTATCGGTCAGATTTGATGTGGTAAACTTCCAGCAAAGGTTTTTCGGTTATACCCGTTGGTTCAATTTGCATCTGTGTTGATGCACCATCCTTAAGCTGCCAGACCAATGTATTGCTGACATCTACTACAAGCTCATTAACACCCGGCTTCACAAGCCCGGTGATATCCAGCCGGTTTGGACTTCCAATAACCATACCTGCCTCTTTGCCATTTACAAAAACAAGGGCACAGTCATTGATTCTTGGGAATTTTATCATCACTTGTGCATCTTCTCCAACATTCACTTCGAAGGAACCTTCATAGCGGTAGAAACCTGAGAACTCGGGAAAATAACCCGGGCCGTTCAGATTTGGCATTTCCTCACCTTTCGGAATCTCCAGTATCTTTTTGAAATCAGGATAATCTTTGGTAGAACTGGCAGATACCGTCCAGTCACAATCTATTACGGTAAATCCTGTGCGAACCGGCCGGCTTTCTACCCGTCCTTTAAAACTATTACCGAGAATAAAAACAGTTGATTGGCTGGGTTCCAGAACCAGCCTGAAACGGTTTTGTTCCAGACGGTAATGATGTACCCGGTTATTAAGGGCATCATACTCAGTAATCTGTGAATATGAGCCATTGTGAATGGTTATCTCGGTATCAACCATATTATCAACACTTTCATTAAAGAAAAAGTACAATATTCCATCATCATGTTTATAGCAAAGGAAACGAAGATCTTTATTCACTGTACTGCAGCTGATTTGGGTTTTCTGATTTTTCCGGATGGTTTCGGATAAATCCTCCAACGGTAAAGCTGTGTAAGATTTCTTAAAATCTTCGGGTAAAGGTCTGTTCAGCGTATCTTTTTCAGGCGTAATTCCGGTTATATAAACGGGTAGCCCTGCTTTCGCTGCCTTTATTACAAAGTCTGCCACATTAGCCGGAATGCACCTGCATCCCGGAATAATTAATGAGCCATACTGCTGCCTGTGAATAAAAAGTCTGCTATTTTCCACATGTACATAGTCTTCTTCAAAAACATCGGCAGGAATAACATCGCAGTCCAGTTGTGCTTCAAGAAGCTTTCTGACAGGTTTCTGGAACAGCATAGTTTCTTCACCGGTCCATTCAGCTTCGGCATGATACAATACAGCTGCGTCTGTCAAATGTATTCCGTCGTTCAAAAGATGGCAAACCCTGTTCATATATCGCATTAAATGTGCAAAAAAGCGATAGCCGGGATTATTCCCCCTTGCATAAAAATGCGGTGGGCAGTCCCTGTCGGGAAATTTGGGTGAGAAGGCATGGGGCACAAAATGATTGATCCCACGAACAAGCATATGGTCGGTGAGCCATTTCATCAATCTTACTCCTTCGGCCCAGCCGAAATTGCCAAAAATCTCGCAAATTGCTCTTCCCTGCTTTTTAGGATCAATATGTGCGCTGGAGCTGCCCAGCTTTGCCAGACCGTAATGAAAAAACTCGCCATCTGTTTCCCACGAAAGCCACCGGTGTACCTTTTCATTAAATCCCGGAAGGATCTGGAAATGAACCAGATCAACACCCGACCTGTGCTGTCCCTTCTGTTCCCTGAAATAATGGCCGATACTGCATCCAAGTCTGGTATGGGCATTGTCGTCTTCTATTATGTGGCCTATGTACTCAACATTATGTTCTTCACACCATTTCCCCAGCTGCTCTGAAAAACATTCCCGCACCAGGCGTGTTACCTGGTCCATGTACTGTGATCTGACGGGTATGGTTTTCTCTCCCATTCCATACCACAGCGCAGGGAGGTTTTTTGCAAAATCCTCACCCCAAAGCTCTTTAAGAGCTGTTTCAAGAGCATTGCTCCAGGGCAGCCGGACATCGGGTTTCCCAAGGGTTTCATGGAAATCATAGCCGGGGGTATTCCCCAGCTCAGGCTCGTCAGAGAAAAAACCTGCCAGCGTCTTTCCAAATTCATCCTTATACCGCTCATAATGCTTTTCATAAACCTCGTCTATCAAAACCCGCACCGAGTCGCGATCAATGAGATTAATATAATTTTCCCTGCCGCCTCCTTTCCTGGTTGTGAACAGTACAAAAAGACGATATCTTCCCTTCGGCAGATCAAAATATACAAAACCGTTATATACATTTTCGGTCAAATCTATAATACCGTCGGCTGAAATATCCAAGGTTTCGGTATCGGTCTTGGGACATGCCAGCACAGAAATAAGTTTTCCGTCCTTGCCAAGAAAAGGCTGTATCAATACTACACCATTTTTGACGGGTCCGATAACATCCATATGACGTTCGGCAAGATATATTTTGGAAAGCTCGGGATATTTTTTTTCATAGGCTCCATTGGCGTGGCCTGTGGGGAATTTATCGTCATCCAGAATCCATACCCTCATTCCCCTTTTCCTGGCCTCTGAAATAATAAAGTCTATATCTTTCCACCAGTGCGGTCCGCAAAAGTCAGGGTGAGGCCTTGATTCAATACAAACTTCCCGTATCCCGCATTCTTCAATTCTGTCTAATTCTTCCCGGAGAATATCATGGGGTTCACCATGCATCCA
This sequence comes from Clostridiaceae bacterium, assembly GCA_012521105.1. Lineage (GTDB taxonomy): Bacteria > Bacillota > Clostridia > DSM-8532 > DSM-8532 > Thermoclostridium. The sequence continues at coordinate 35,220 of JAAYNA010000024.1, read as the reverse complement.
GAAAAATGGGAGTATATAGTTTTTCGACTTATTGTTCAATACTTCCTTCAGCTTTTTCATATACTTTTTTCCGGGACTGTCAGCGTTACAACCCCGCTCCTCCTGTTCTTTTTATTTTGCATTGTTTAACCTGCATAAATCAGCTTCTAAGCTGTTGGCAGTTCTTTTCCCGCAGCAACGACAATGGTGCGGAATTCATTAAACACCTTTGTCGGATCACCTTCTCTGTATGGTCTTGTTGCACAATAAAAATGATACAATGTTCCATTATGGTAGAAGATCGATGCTTTATGGGCATGGCCCTCATCCAGTTCACCGGGTTTCCCGTGCCTCAGGATGGGTTCATCTACCTTCTGCCAGTCCAGAAGATTTTTTGATAAGGCCAGGCCTTCCTGGGCATGCCCGTTATCATAGCCAAAATAGAAATTCAGCCAAAGGTCGCCATCCTTTACGACATACGGATCAGAAACAAATCTTCCGTCCCACCTTCCGGGTGTAACTTTAAGAACAGGATTTTTGTCATATCTTTTCCAGTTTAAAAGGTTTTCTGAGATGGCCACTCCTGTCTGTTCAATCCATCGTCTCTCTGTGTTTTTTGCATTGTAAAACATGTACCAGGTATCATTGTGCCTGATAATACAAGCTTTATACAAACCGCCCCGCTCCCATTCCTGCCCGTCCTTCCAGGAAAGCACAGGCTGTTCAAGGCGGTTCCAGTGAAGCAGTTCTTCGTCATCGGTCCAGGCAAGGCCTATTTCGGCCGGCCCTTCCTCATAACCAGTACCGGGATAGGAATGATACACAAGCCAATATTTCCCGTCAATCTTTTTTAACCTGGGAGTATCATAAAGATTATCGCTTTCCTTAATCATCCACGTAGCGGCAGCTCCAATCCGGTCCCACCTTTTGCTGTTTTCCAGTCTTTTAAGAATAATACCTTTATGTTCCCAGTTGAGCAGGTCATTACTTACCGCCAGTGCAGACTGATAACTCTTTCCGTCGAAGCCGGTATACAGCATATAATATCGGTTATTGTGGGCAAAGACAAACGGAATGTCCACAGATTTTTCATCAAAGGCACCGGGAACTCCAGAGCCAACCAGTACCGGCTCAGGGTATTTGCATGGGGTAAGATATTTCTTTATTCTCTCGTCATTTATTGATATCATATTTCCTCCCGATAAAATAATCTGTTAATCATGAGTGCCAGCATCGGCCTTTAATTGAAAGCTGTGGTGGCCCGAACCAAATACCCGCCTGCTGCTATCGGTTTCCGAAATAAATTCAGCTGTAACATTGGGTGGAATGTCCAGTTCCACTGTTATATCGTTTTTGGTTCTCTTCCAGTGAATTCGTACAATTCCATAAATATGCCTCGTCCATGCCTTTACCTCATCGCAGCCTTTTGCAAAATGTGGCCTAATCTGGATTCTGTCGAAGGGGTTTTCTGTACGTATACTCATTAACCCTGCCAGACCGGCATAAAACCACTCCTCTATGCTTCCAAGCATGAAATGATTCTGAGAGCCCTGGGGGTTTTCTTTGTTTGGTCCGTCCCAGTTCTCGGCCAGAGTTGTGGCTCCATGCATCACCTGGTAGCCATAACCCGGCTTGTCGGTTATATTTGTCATTTTATTGACAATATCCGAGCGTCCGTTCATCATAAGTGCTGCTACGACAAAGGGATGCCCGATATCTCCTGCGGTTGTTGAAAACCCGCGGGCAGTAATGTCCTTTACTAAATGCTCCAATACCTTTTCACCGTTCTTTTCATCTACAAGACCGGTAACAAGACTGATTGCCTGAGCTGCCTGACTCCCCGTTGCATACCTGTATGTCTGGTCATCAAAGAACTGAAGATTGTATTCTTTATAGACCTGTTCCATAAGTCTGCGATACGCAGCTTCATCCCCAGCTTTTCCCAATAATTTGGCCACTTCGGCCATAATTTTCAGATCATAGTAATATATTGCTGTAGCTATAACGGGCACGGGTGTATTCTGTGAATAGGGTGGAACAGGCCCGATATCCAGCCAGTCACCCAACCCGTGATGAAGTACATGGTGGTGGGTGCGGCTTGTCAGATAGTCCAGATATCGTTTCATCATGTCATAATGTTCTGTAAATAACGAAGTATCGCCTGTTCTTTTGTATATATACCAGGGATTAATTATACATGCACTTCCCCACTCAGGAGAATCAACAAAACCCTCATGGTACCCAAAAACAACATATTCGGGGCAGGTACTTGGTACCAGACCTTTTTCGTATTGGGACTGGGCCATATCTTTCTGAATCTTTTTATAAAGTGTGTGGACATCAAAATTATATAAAACTGCCGGGCCTATCAGGTGGGTCTGCTCCAGCCACCCCAGCTTTTCCCTGTGAGGGCAGTCGGTGAATATACTTTTCATATTACTTTTAATGGCCTGTACAATGATATGATGAATCTGGTTAAATAATGGATTAGAGCATGTAAATTCACCATTTTTTTCAACATCGGGATAAATAAATTCACCCACCATACTCTCAACGACAGGTTTAGTTTCATTTTCAGATGCAAATTCACAAGGTACCGCACCTGTTACAAGAACATAACGAAAACCGTAATATGTAAACTTTGGTGCATAGCTTTGTTTGAGTTTGCTATTTGTAATATACTGCCAGTAATAACCTCTGCCCGTTATCCTTTGATCGGGCAGACCGTCCTTTGTCAAAATTTCACCGGGTATCATTGTAATCACATTTCCTGGAGTACCGGCATTATCTCTAAGTTGAATCCTCACCCATCCCGAAAAATTTCTACCCAGATCATACAGATATTTACCCGGTTCTACTTCTTTCACATCTACAGGCCGGTATTCTTCCATCACTTTTATTGGCTGTGTGCTTTGAGCAACAAGGCGTCCCCTGGGTGGTTCAACCAAAACAACAGACTTCCACTCAGGTGTCTCAATAAAATCGGGTTCACTGAATCCAGGCTGTTCAAGCCTTGCATCATAGTCCTCCCCGCCATAAATACAAGAAAATTTAACAGGACTTACCGCCATCCTCCAGCTTTCGTCGGATACCACCTGCTGTGTTGTTCCATCGGTATATTCAATATTCATCTGTACAAGGAATTTTATTTTGCCAAAGGAGCGGGCATAATAAACATACCTTCCTCCCGGAACATTAAACATTCCGTCACCAAGAATAATTCCTGCCGCATTTTCACCGCCGGCCAGGTATCTGGTAATATCGTAACATGAATACAGACATGTTTCGTTGTAATTTGTCCAGCCCGGCTCCAGTACAGCGTCTCCTATCTTTGAACCATTGAGATAGAATTCATAATGTCCAAGACCACAGACATACAGCCTGGCGTTTTTAACTTCCTTATTTACAGTAAAGGTTTTTCTATATATGTGATAGCTGTGATCCCGGGTTTCACCAATCCATTGTCCATGCCAGTCATCCTGAGAAAGCAGACCTGTTTCAAAAGAGGCCGGGGCACTTTCGGTAAAATCATTGTCATTATCCCATACGAAAACCTTCCAATAATACCGGGTTCCGGATTTAAACCTTTTGCCGGTATACCTTATATTGGCCATTACGTCGGATTGAACTACACCACTGTCCCACATGGTACCGTTACCCTGCTTTAAATCTTCCATACTTTCGGATACCAGTATACGGTAGGCTCTTTGATACCAGTTATTTTTTCGGGTTTCAATATTCCAGCTGAATATGGGTATTTCATCAATTCCCAATGGTTCACTTCTGTGATTGGTTTTCAAACGAATTATTTTCATGTTACATGTCTCCAGTGATTCTCTTTTGGTGAAGATATTTTCCTTATGATTTTTCTTTTGTTTCATACATTTATTTATCAGGGGCGACCAAATGGGACGCCCCTGACAGGTGAAATGTTATGTTTATCTCAAATATTATTTTTATCTGCTGAGTGAACTTAAATCAGATTTTTCAAGCAACATGCTTAAGGTACCATCAAAATCCGATACCTGGCTCTTAACTCCTTTTATATATGCTTCCCATACAGCGTCATCATTGATGTCCAATACACCCGTAATAAATTTCAAAGCTTCCTGTCTGGCATAGGAATCACAGTTGGTTTGCAGTTCTGCTCTCCTTGTTGACTCATCTGCCGAAAGGCGAAGCACAGGCGGGCGGTCATATGGGGATACGGACTCAGGTCCGCCCAGGCGTCCAGATTCAATCCAGTACTTACCTTCATAATATCCGTCAACAGGATTCCACCATGGTTCACCCGGAATCTGTTCAGTCATTGCTTCAAATGTCAGTGGTGTAAACGGAATACCTGTACGGCAGGCGGAAGAAGACATGATTCCATAATCTGCCGCTTTTTGTACCGGATCTTCGGCATTGAGTATTTCATCGGAGAAAATATGGTCTCCATCAGCAGTCTTTGTATAGGTTACTCCTTCAATACCCCAGTTCATCATTTCAATCATATCATCGCTGTACTGATAATCAATCATTCTTACTACATACTCAGGATATTTGGTTCTTGCGCTTATAATAATTCCCATTTGAGTCTGCAGCGATCTTCCTTCCTGCCTTGAACCCCATTTCCAGGGTGTTCCGTAATCAGAATGCTCCGGAAGGAATGCAAGGCCCCATTCCATACCTTCAATGGTGGTCTGTGTGTTCCACACTCTGGCCATACCCGACCACAGCGTTGGCACGATAACATGATTACTGTTCACTGCCTTTTCGGTACACATCGCCCCATCATCGGTAGAGAATTCGGGATCTATATACCCTGCACTATATAGCTGGTTAAGATATTTCAGCATGGTTCTGAAATTGTCTTCAATAGGCCCGAAGGACCATTTCTGACCGTTCCAGTACAGTGTATCCCAGGTATGGAATATACCTACGAAGCCACGATAAAAGGCATAGTTTTTATCCTGGTTCGACATAACATATTTTGCATCAATTTTTCCTGCGTCAATCAATGCCTTAATATCAGCACACAGCTTTGTAAACTCATCAATGGTTGTTGCAGGTTTCAGATTATGCTGTTTCAGTATGTCAAAACGGTAGGCAAAGGATGTAAAGGATTGAGCCCCCGTAATATTTTCGGGATTCACAAAACCATCCATGAAATAGTAAGCCGTTCCGTCGGGATTATAAGCAAATGCTTCTCCGCCAAAAGTTTCTTTTGCAAAAAGAGGATAATAGTCCATGTAATCCCTGTACTTTAAAATGTCAAGTACAATGCCGTCTTCTCCGTACTGGTTTACATATGCACCCTGTGAATAGGTTGCAACATCAGGTATATCAGCCGATTCCAGCAATATTTTTTCATTGCTTCTGTAGTCAGCCCAGGGAGTAATATTCCAGGTAATATCCAGTTTTACACCTAAATATTCCTCCATTCTTTTTTCCCATTCCTTGTGAACCAGTGTATCGGTCGGACTGGTTCCAAAGTTTGGAATGTTAACTGTAAGCTTTAAAGTATTGTTAGGTAGTTCAGGGAATTTAAGTCCTCCTGCGGACTTTTGAGGTGCTTGTGTTGTGTCCGGTGTCTGAGTGCTGGCTGGTGGTTGCTGTTGTTTGCCGCAACCTGCAAATAATGAAACTACCATTACCAATACCAAACACAAAACAGCAAAGTTTCTTTTTGTTTTCATGTTGGCTCTCCTTTCATACTTGTTTTTCAGTTTATTTGGACTTCGCCCTAAAACAGGGCAGTACATTCCACCCTGTCTTAGTCTTATTCAAACATATTAATACATCTACCCTTTTACAGAACCCACCTGTACCCCCTGGGCAAAGTATTTCTGTAAAAAGGGATAAATCATCACAACAGGCGCCACCGTAGCAAATATAGTTGCGTATTGTACATTTTTTGGGTTTAACTTTCCGCTTTGAACCAGCTGGTTTACACCATCAAAGGTTCCTCCCATCGCACCCGAGCTAAAAAGTATAGACCTTAAAACATTCTGAATTGGTTGCTTGGCTTCGTCCTTAATATACAATAAAGCGCTAAAATAACTGTTCCACATACCAACGATGGCAAACAAACCGAAGGTGGCGTAAAGTGCTTTTGACAGAGGCATATATATGCGGAATAAAATAGTGGCATCACCGGCACCATCTATTTTGGCTGCCTCGCGGATCTCTATCGAAAGCCCCCTGAAAAAGGCCCGGTAAACAAACACGTTATAGGCTGAAACAGCCCCTGGCAGAACCAGCGCCCACATCGTATTCATAAGACCCAGGTTTCTTACCACCAGATAGGTAGGGACGGTACCGCCACTGAAAAACATTGTAATCAAAAGATATATCGTAAGCGGCTTTCTGAGTACAAATTCCGGGATTAGCAAAGTATATGCCAGTAATGAGGTCATAAAAAGACTAACCACAGCATAGGTTACAGCATATTTTACCGTGTTCAGGTAAGCAATCCAGATGGTACTTTGTCCAAAAACTATTTCGTAGCCGGTAAATGTAATCTCTTTTGGAAACCAGGTTACCTTCCCCGAGCTTATCATTGCTGAACTGCTTAGAGAAATCGCAATTACATTGACCAATGGATAAATCATCACGACAGAAAAAAGAATCATAAAAATAACTAACATTACGTCAAAGACATGACTTCCAATATGTATTTCATTTTTTGCCTTTCTTTTTGCAACTGAACTCACTTTTTGCACTCCTTTCTACCACAGGCTGTTTTCCGGGTTGAGTCTCTGTACTATCTTGTTTGTGATAAATACCAGGAAAAAGTTAATTACCGACACAAACAGGTTTACAGCAGTCGCATATTCAAATTCACCCTGGGCTATCCCCACACGGTAGACAAAAGTTGATATAACGTCAATAAGCGATCGGTTTGTATCATTCTGCATAAGAAGGATCTTAGTATAGTCCTGGGAAAGGATGTTTCCTGCATTCAGAATCAGGATAACCGTTGTTGTAGGCAAAATTGAAGGCAAGTTGATATTCCATATCTTGTGCCAGCGGTTTGCACCGTCAATATTCGCAACATCGTACAGTGTTGGGTCAACATTTGCCAGAGCAGCAAGGTATATAATAGCGCCCCACCCTACTCCCTGCCATACAGCCGAGCCAACGTACATTAACAGAAAGTACTTGTCCCCTGAATTCATGTTTACAGCTTCCAAACCAAATATGCCACGGATTTGATTAAAAAGCCCCCCTAATGAGCCGAAGTTATTCAGCATTCCTACAATAACCACCACCGAAATAAAGTGAGGAAGATAGGATATGGTCTGAACAACCCGTTTAAACTTCTTAAATCGTAATTCGTTCAATAAAAGAGCAAAGATAATTGGAGCAGGATATGTAAAAAACAACGAAACAATCCCAACCTTTACAGTATTGAAAATTAATCGTTTAAAGTCGACATAATTGAAAAAACGAATAAAATTCTCAAACAATGGTGTTTCCCATGGACTGCCCCAAACCCCTCTAAGAGGTTTATAATCCTTAAAAGCTATCAGAATTCCATACATAGGCAGGTATCTAAACAGAAATACCATGATTACCGGCGGTAAGGCCAGAAAAACAAGGGATTTTTGTCTCCATAACAGTTTAGAGAATTTTAAAACCTGTTGAGGTATAAAATCTTTTAATGTTTTCCGGGATGTGTTTTGTAATCTTTCCATTATATCTCGATATCTCCCTTCTTATTTGACTGCACAAGGACATTCCAATGAGCCTGCAAACATTTCGGGTCCTTCTGACAAGGGTGAACATGTGATTTTGAGTCATTAATTTAAACATCCTACGTTTATTATATTTCAGTAATACGAGTTTTCATATGCAATGATTTCTGAATCCATATATGAAATTCTCAGCTTTTATCGGGAAGCAGGCAATAATCTGTCTTTTTTATATACATAATAAAGAATATTCCATATCCCTGGTCGGGGATTCGTAGTAAAATGTTGTTCAGGGAGTGAAAACATAATGATACAGAAGTTTAAAGCTTTACCGCTGAACAAGCAGATTATTCTTCTAATAGCCACTCTTGGTATTTATATATTATTTATATCTTTATACAGTACTTTTACATTTTACAGGCAAATGACAAATACTGTTGAAAGCAACCAGGAATTATATTTTAACCAGTTGCTTTTATCGTGCGAAACAGGGTTCGAAGAAATTGAACATATTTGCTCCAGTGTTGCTTATAATCAGCTGGTGCAAAACTATTTACTGGAGACCGATCCCATCAATAAATTTACATTATACCAGCATGTAATTAATTTACTGAATAATACAAAAAATTTGAACGACAGTATTATCGATATTGCATTGTTTGGTGAAACAAAAAACCGTGCCAATATATCAGGCGACATAGCCACATACAACCATCTGTATGAAATGATTCCGCCCGATATTGACAGTGTATATTATTTTGGCAAAACCGAATACTACATTGCAAACAGAAAGTACACCTGTATTATTGCAGCAATGCCAATATATAATCTTTCAGCAGGCAGCAGGAAAATCGGTGTTGTATTTGCCACCATTAATCCTGCCCAATTATTCGGTCGGGCGATTTTTACCGATAATATAGTTAGCAACGAATTATTGTTTGCCGACGAAACAAACCAGCTTGTAATTGGAGATGAGGAAATTTACAGGCTAGTATTAAGTAAGGAAGAAACAGCAAATGTATTTACTGTACGCAAAGACAACAGTACATACAGGGTAAGGCAGGGAAAGGTCAGCTCAATGGGTGGCAGTATTTATACTTATTACAACAGAAGTACTTATGACAACAGTATGTTCATTTCTTTTTCGGGGCAGATCCTTTTAATAATTGTTGCTTTCATTGTCATCTCGCTATTGCTGCTGACAATCTATAAATCCATTTCTGAATCACTGTTGCAGTTAAATGGGGTTATGAAAAAAATACGCAGCGGTAAAAGAAGCGGGCTGAATGAACGGATTACACTGGATCCAGGCAAAACTTTCAGCAGTGAAGTTATTTCCACCACCACTGCCTTCAATGAAATGCTTGATGAAATAAACCGATTGAATACAAACATATTTATGAATTATACTAAATTATATGAAATGGAAATGATTCAGAAAAAAACAGAAATTGCTTTTTTGCGTAGCCAGATTAATCCTCACTTTCTGTATAATACCTTTTCTGTCATATGCGGTATGGCTGCAGAAAATCAGATGCAGGGAGTTATAGATATTACACAATCCCTGTCCCAAATTTTCCGCTACAGTATCTGTGGAGATGATATTGTTACATTGGAGCAGGAACTTGAAGTGGTGAAAAGCTATTTACTGATACAAACAAGCAGATTTGAAGATCGTTTTACAGTAGAGTTTGATTGTGCCAAAGAAACCTTATCTGCTCTGATACCAAAAATGATTATCCAGCCCCTTGTGGAAAACGCAATTGTACATGGCCTGGAGAAAAGCCTGAAAAAAGGCAAGCTCCAGATTGGCAGCCGTATCAATAAAGATGAAAATGCTCTTGTAATATGGATATACGACACCGGAGTGGGCATGCCTGCAGAGATGCTCGAATCCATACGCAGAAATTTAAAAAGAAAGGCAGATCACTTGATCACCGAACATCAGAAAGAGAGAGAGCTGCTTCCTGAAACAAAGAAGGAGAGTATTGGGCTTTGCAATGTAAATAGAAGGATAGCCCTGTATTTTGGTGAATCACATGGACTTCATATAGACTCGGAAGAAAATGTAGGTACGAACATTCAAATCAAAATTCCGTTTTCTGAAAAAAGGAGGTTGGAATGACTTACCGTGCAATAATCATTGATGATGAAAAATGGGTGGTGCGCAGCCTCGTATCCACCATTCGGGATCAGCAATATTTTAATATAATTGGTGAAGCTTATGATGGTATCAGTGGCATGGAAATGATTGAGGAGCTGAAGCCCGAACTGGCATTTGTTGATATCCGTATTCCGGGCATGAGCGGACTGGATATATTAAATGCTGCCAATACAAAGAAACTGGATACTCTGTTTATTGTGATTAGCGGTTACGCTGAATTTGCCTACGCCAAAAGGCAATGTACCATAACGCCATCGGTTACTGTTTGAAACCTTTCTCTAAAAGCGAGCTTATGGACGTCATGAAAAAAGCTTATAACATACTACAGAACAGGACCATAAAAGAAGAACCAAAAGACAAAACAGATGAATTTCCGTCTCCTGGGATCATCAAAGTAAACAACAAAGTGGTCAGGATTATGCTGGATTATATAAAAACCCACTACTGTGATGACATCTCAATACAGAACCTAGCCGAGCTCTGTTCTATTAATTCCAACTATGCCAGCCAGCTGTTTCATCAGGAGGTGGGTGAAACTTTCAGTTCATATATTACCAGACTGCGGATAAAGCAGGCTATTCATCTGCTTAGGAATACAGATATGACAATCTCTGCTATTGCCACCAGTGTTGGCTACAGGGATTATTTCTATTTTGCCAAAGTATTCAAGAAGGTAACAGGCATAACGCCCTCAGAATACCGGAATACACCTGAAAAATATCCCGAGCTGAGCGAGTAATTGATTGATTAGGGAGGTGGCTGAGTTGAAGCGTTTTGTATACTCTATAATAACTGTGCTCATGATACTGTGCATATTTACATCCTGCTCAGTCAATCACAGATCCACATTACCAATACCCGACTCAATGAAAAACGTTACCTTTAGCGAGCATATGGATATAAGTATTGGTTTTTGGAACATTCACGACATGAGCAATAACAAGGACAGGGATGCAATCCTTAAAGAAATTGAAAATACTTTTAATATTACCATCCACCCGGTGTCGGTCAGCTGGGAGAATTATAAGGAAAGATACCAGATCATGAGCTCAACCAAAAGCCTGCCCGATATCTTTGCAACAGTAACCATCTCCTCTACTTCTGCAAATGATTCAGCCCGCCTGTTGACTTTAATTGAAAACCACGATATTCGTGCTCTTCCGAATGATCTTTCCAAGTTTCCGCGCCTTCGGGAGATTTTCGGGAACATGGACTATATCCGGGCTGCAGACGGCAACTTCTATGTAATTCCCAGAATTGCCTTTAAGGATCCGTTACTTTCTTTTTCAGATGTGGGTATGGTTGTGCGCAAGGACTGGATGGAAACGCTGGGAATGGATGCTCCCGAAAACCTGGAAGAGTTCATTGAACTGGTCGGTGCCTTTGCCAACAAAGATCCCGATAGAAACGGGCTTCACGATACCATCGGATATAATGTGAACAACCGGGCAGCGTTAGGTAAATGGCTGATTCTTGGAATTGCCCCCCAGTGTAATATTTATTCCTGGATCAAAACCGAACAGGGTTTTATTCCGTCTTATCTGACCGAAGACTTTAAGCTTGTTGTCCAAGCCTATAGAAGGTTATATGAAACCGGTGGTCTGGATCCCGATTTTTATACCAAAAAAGCAACTGACGCAGTTGATGACTTCGCTCGTGGAAAACTTGGTGCACTGGAATATAAAGTATCACCGTCAGCCATTATGGAATTGGAATCGGTGTGGAGATTGCATCAGGACAAACCCTTTGAAGAATGTGTGGGTTTACTGGAAATTTTCCCGGCTCCCGATGGAAAACGGTACCGGAATGTGAGCAATGTTTTCTGGTCTGAGACATTAATCTCGTCAAATGTGGATGATAATAAGATGGAACGGATTCTATATTTATTTGATTATCTGCTTTCCGAAGAAGGATATGCTTTGATACGTTATGGACTGGAAGGTGTTGATTACATCATACAGGACGGGAAATATCATTGTTTGCTGGAGGATATTTCTGAGGGAAGCTTGGTAAAAACTTTGGAAAATAAATATCCTTCATTGACACTGTTCCCTTCGCTGGCATCCTGGGGAGGGGACCGGACTGATTTTGAACCCAATGAAATAAATTATCTCCGCTATGGAAAATATGCTACTGATATTTCATACCAGTCGCTGTTGTGGAACGAGGAAAATACAATACCGGTAGAACGTAATTTTGACTGTCTGCTGATGCCGAAAGAACCCAGCGATATGTTCAGTACTCAGGCTGTTTTGGATGATCTGACACGAATAATCATAGGCAAGGGTGATCCAATTCAAATGTGGGAAAGTCAGTTAGAACGTTATTACCAGGAAGGTATTGCCGATTACATACAAAGGCATAATGAAGCATACTTAAAAAACAAATACTCGAGGTGATATCTATATGCACGGTGTTTTTATAACAGATGGTGTTACAGACTGGCAGATTGTACAACATACCAACGGATATGCCAACCTTTCCTTTTCCGGTACCTGGCAGGTCCCAAAAGCAGCCGTTGAAATTGGAGTAAAAAGTGCGGTTCCATTAATCCGGGTAGTGCATCAGGACGATAACAGTCAGATTATTCCCTGGACCGAAGCAAATATATCACATGGTGACAACCCCTGTCACGGAACCTGGAATGCTGAAATACAGGTACCAGCAGGAGGGCTATATCGCATTGAAACCGGACTTTATACAAAAAGCATAAATCCCGATCTCAGGTGGACTTTCAGAGGCGACGTACGTGTACATATAGGAGTGGGTGATATTTTTGTAATTGCAGGACAATCCAACTCATCAGGTTATGGCAGGGACTGGGCGTTCGATCCTCCAATGCCGGGTGTACATCTGTACCGTAACCGCAAAAAATGGGATCTGGCCTGCCACCCTATTAATGAATCCACCTTTGCTGCAGATGAGGTAAATGCAGAAATGGGCGTTTCGGGAGTATCCCCCTACTTATCCTTTGGCAAGTATTTTACTAAGTTATCTAACTATCCCGTAGGCCTGATCCCCACAGCTCTTGGGGGTTCACCAATTAGCAGATGGCATAGTGAGCAGAATGGTGATCTTTTCAGGAATATGATTAACAGAATAAAAGAGTGTGGCCGAAAAGCAGCAGGTATTCTTTGGTATCAGGGTTGCTCGGACACAACACCCGAAGCTGCTTCAAGTTATTATAATAATTTCTGCCATGTGGTAAATTCAACAAGAAAAGCATTAGGCTATGATATTCCCTTCTTCACATTCCAGCTAAACAGGCAGATTAGCGGTTTACATGACGAATGCTGGGGTATTGTCAGAGAAGCCCAGCGTCTGGCATCCCACCGGATTCCAGGTGTTTATATGCTTCCAACATTGGACTGCTCGTTGTCTGACGGGATACATAACAGTGCCCACGCAAATATAAAACTGGGTGAGAGAATGGCTAAACTCTGTGCAAATATACTGTATGATATGCCTGAATACCGTGCACCCGAGCTTGCTTCAGTCATTTGCAACAATCAAAGGCTTTCTTTGATCTTTCAAAATGTAGAACGGGGATTTGCTTTATTCAGTAATGAACCTCGTTATTGCGGGTTCACAGTCAGGGACAGTTCAGGGGATGTTGCAATAACAGCCTTCTCGTTAGATAGTGAAAAGCCAAATGTACTGCATCTTACTCTCGAACGGACACCCCTTAAGGATGCAACCATATCCTTTGGATGGGAAGCAAATCCCACCATGTACCCTGCTTTTGACGAGGTTACCTGTTTACCAATCGTTTCGTTCTATCAGATTCCGTTAAAACAATTGTCAGGAGGTATTCATAATGAAAAATAACAGTTCATTATGCTGGGCTGATGTTAACAGAGAAGCACCGGCCTGGTTCCGGGATGCAAAATTTGGCCTGTTTTTTCATTTAGGTCCTTACAGCGTTCCGGCATATGAAAATGAGTGGTATTCCAGAAATATGTACGCCAAAGGTTCATCACAAAACCTGTACCACATTAAGACCTATGGACCTTTGGACAAATTTGGTTATAAGGACTTTTACAGCATGTTTCGCTGTGAAAAGTTTGATCCCGACGAATGGGCCGAACTGGTTGTCCGTTCGGGTGCGAAGTATGCCGGGCCTGTAACCGAGCATGCCGATAATTTTTCCATGTGGAACAGTCAGGTAAACCCCGTTAATTGTGTGAATTATGGCCCAAAACGGGATATCACCGGTGAATGCGTAAAAGCATTCCGCGAAAGAGGCATTAAGATATTGTCTACTTTTCATCATCAATGGCTATGGGGTTGGTTTATGTCTACAGATAATGAGGCTGATGTTTATGTTCCCGAAAATGAAAAATTTTATGGCAAAGCATTGCCGTTGGAAACCAACCGGTACATTCCCTATCGCCTTCCCGACGACGAATTTAACACAATGTGGCGAAATAAGGTAATAGAAGTAATTGATAAATACAGTCCAGATGTTTTGTATTTTGACAGCCGTGCCAATATAATAGGCGAGCGCTATAAGTATGAGGTTGTGGATTATTATTATAATATAAGTAATAATTCCGAGGGGATTATTACTTACAAACAGGAGGACTTTCCCGATAATATCGGTGTTCTTGATATAGAATGCGGCCGTTTTTCTACCGCGAAGTCATTCCCGTGGCAAACAGACAACCGGCTTGAAGACAATATTACCTGGTGCATGGTTCAAAATCCAAAGTACAAACCTGCCGTTGAAATTGTTCATCAGCTGTGTGATGTGGTTGCAAAGAACGGAAACCTTCTTCTGAATGTAGGTCCTTATGCAGACGGTTCCTTCCATCCTGAAGCCAAACAAATCCTTATGGAAGTTGGAAACTGGCTGAATGTTTGCGGCGAGGCCATTTATGCCACCAGACCGTACAAAATAGCAGTTGAGGGCCCTACTGATGTCGATGATTCGAATTATGATGTAAATCGCATTAATAAACAGCTGGAAAACGACGGAATTGCTTCGGATATAAAACTTAAAACATTTACTGCCCGGGACTTCAGGTTCACGCAAAAAGGCGATGCAATCTTTGCAATTGCATTGGGATGGCCTCAGGACCGGGTACTTAGAATCCGCACATTTAAGCGTTCTGATGAAAACCCTGATGTCAAACATATTGAACTGCTTGGTTCGGATGCACCTGTTATGTTCCGCCAAACAGACAGTTACCTGGAGGTTGAACTGCCCGAAAAGCCTCCCTGTGACTATGCCCACGCTTTAAAGCTGCACGTATAAGCCTTATAGAACTTACAACAAAACTCTGCTTTAATCTTTATAGTCAGAAAACAGAGCTGAAAAATGGAGGTAGAAAAGTGAACAGTATAGAGAGATTTCTAAGAACTATAGAAAGAAAACCCGTAGATCGCCCTGCATGCTGGCTGGGTGTACCACATCCCCATTCTGTACCTGCCCTTCTGGAGCATTTTGGCGCTGCCGGCCTTCACGAATTAAAGCTTGCCATTGGCGATGATATTTATACAATCGACATTCCATATGAATCGCCCAATGCATCGGCAATTTATGCAGCTTTTGACTGGTATCAGGATGGAAATGTAGATGCTGTGGACAGAACTCTGACAGCACCCGGTTTTTTTTGTCACTCCGAGGATCCTGACGACGTTAATAAGTTTGACTGGCCTGATCCGGCCAGGTATATCGATGTTGAGCAATGCAAAAGACTAGCTGAGCAGGCACCCAAAGACA
Organism: Clostridiaceae bacterium; assembly: GCA_012521105.1. GTDB lineage: Bacteria > Bacillota > Clostridia > DSM-8532 > DSM-8532 > Thermoclostridium. The sequence continues at coordinate 19,673 of JAAYNA010000024.1, read as the reverse complement.
AGGCCATACTGGGCATGATCTGGTCAGCCCATTTTCAGGACACCTGTGCAGCCTTCGGAATGGATAAAGCACTGATAAATATGCTTATAAATCCCGAAATGGTGGAAGCTGTTAATGATAGAATACTTAAGTTTTATCTTAAGGCCAACGAGATATTTTTTGAAGCCACTAAAGGAAAGCTTCATGCAGTTATCATTGGAAACGATATCGGAAGCCAGAGAGGCCTTATGATATCTCCCAATTTGGTTCGAAGGTTTGTAATTCCCGGAGCAAAAATGCTGACCGAGCAGGCCCACAGTTATGGGCTGAAAGTAATTTACCATTCCTGTGGCTCAATTGCCGAAATTATTCCCGATCTCTTTGAGGCCGGAGTTGATGCCATTCACCCGGTACAAGCTCTGGCAGAAGGAATGAACCTGGAGAATATAAAAAAGAAATTTGGCGATATGGGCGCATTTTGTGGTGCAATTGATACCCAGGAGCTTTTAGTTAAAGGAACTGCCGAAGAGATTCGCAAACAGGTGCAAAAGGCAAGAGAACTTTTTCCTACAGGCCTCATCATTTCACCAAGCCATGAAGCCATATTGCCTGATATTCCCCCTGCGAACATACAGGTGCTGTTTGAAGAAGCGACCAGGCAGTAACAGCTTTGCTGCAGTAAATAAAAAACACAAAAGTATCATAGAGATATTGTACAAAACCTCTATGATACTTTTGCTCGTGTCTTGGAGCTACTGTTTAACCGAACCTGAGGTTAAACCCGAAATAATATACTTTTGCCCGATGAAATAAATAATAATTACAGGCAAGCACGTTAAGACTATATCGGCAAAAACATATTGCCAGTTACTGTTCATTTTCCCAAAGAAATTGTACACTGCCAGATTCATAGGCCACATCTTGCTTGTGCTGGACAGATACAGCGGAGTCATGAAATCGCTCCATACCCCCATGAACTGAAGAAGAAATGTAGTAATAAGCACAGGCATAAGTAAAGGCAGAATGATTCTGAAAGACAGTAAAAGTGCATTTGCTCCGTCAATTACAGCAGCTTCATCTATTTCAACAGGAATCGTGCTTATAAAATTACTGATGGTAAAAATGCAGAACGGAATCATACTGCTTGTGAACGCAATTATCAGTCCAATCCTGGTATTGGCAATTCCGATGATATTAAATATCTTTAGCAGAGTAACAAAGTTAACCGGAAAAAAGAACCCGCATATTATAAAATAATATACCCTTTTGTTAAACTTTGTCTTTCGCCTGTTTATAACAAAGGCTGCCATGGCACAGACAATTACTCCAACTGATGCAGACACAAAAGCATACAGAAAGCTGTTGGCAAAGCCCTGTATCAGGTTTCCTTCCTTTATAACAACCAGGTAATTTGAAGATAACCATTCCTTTGGCAACGAAAGGTTCATTCTCGCTGCTTGGTTTTTAGTTTTAAATGAATTTATAAAAACCATATAAAAAGGGACAATTACAATAATGTTTAGTGTTATACATACAAGCTGTTTCAGTACGTTTATCATGCGCTTTTTCATTATTATTGCTGTACCTCCATTTTACTCATATATTTAACTACTATGATGCCAATTACAGCAGTAATGATAAACAATATGGTATTCAATGCCGTTGCCATACCATATTTACCATTTGCAAATAAAGTATAGGAATAAGTGGTTATGACTTCTGTGGCATGCCCGGGACCGCCGTTCGTTAAAACGTAAATAATATCAAAGACCTTAAGCCCGTATGTTATTCCAAATACTAAATTTATTGTTATGGCCCCGGTCAACATGGGAAGGGTAATATACGCGCTTATATACCCTTTTGAAACAGAAAACTCCCAGGAAAACTCAGCCTGTAAGTATTATTATGATTCACTCAGGGAGAGTATATTGCAAACCATTACACCGAAGACATCAATATGGACCTTATAGCAAGGAATATCAATTACAGTCCCGGGTACTTAACCAAAATATTTGCCCAGCAGTTTAACATTACACCATTAAAATATATAATATCCTTAAGGATTTCAAAAGCAAAAAACTTACTGCTGTCAAATCCCGGCTTAACTATAAAACAGGTTGGAGAAGTGGTGGGATATTCCGAACAGGGTTATTTCAGCAGGATATTTAAAAAATATGTTGGAATGATTCCCTTTGAATTCAGAGAAAATGGTTGACGGAGGTAATTATGGACAAAAAAACAAACACTGAACATCAAACTCTCAAACTTTGGTACAAACAGCCTGCCTCCTGTTGGAAGGAAGCCCTTCCGTTGGGCAATGGCCGTGTTGGTGCAATGATTTATGGGAATACCGGCACCGAAACAATTGACTTATCGGAAATAACATGCTTTTCGGGGGAAGAAGGTCATACCCTCTGCGAGGAAGAGCCCTCAAAGTATTTTTACAAAGCCCGGAAAGCTCTTCTTAACAATGATTACGAGCTTGCTCACAATTACCTGAAGAAATTTGTTGGAAAACGAAATAATTATGGCACGAATCTGCCACTGGGCCATCTTAAACTTAAAATTGGACACTCCTTTGATGATGTATCCGATTATCAGCGAAGCCTGAGCCTTAATACCGCAGTTTCCAATGTTTCATACAGAATAAATGACACAGGTTATTCATATACCGCTTTTATTTCAAACCCCCACCAGATAATGGTGATAAAAATGGAATCCGACAAAGAGAATCTGAATTTGTCTGTTTCCATTGATGGTGGAGATAACCCGTTTACAGCCTATGTAGATGAAACAAAAGACCTCATTCTTTCAGGTAATGCCTTTGAAGAAAAACACAGTGACGGAAAAACAGGAGTAGAATTTTACGGGCGCTTACGTGCTGTATCTTCCGGCGGTACAATAAAATGTGGCAGCAAAGACATTTTGATTGAAAATGCAAAAAAAGTTATATTGTATCTGGCCGTGGAAACCCAGTTTGAGCAAACCGATGCTTTTGAAAAATGCAGGGAAAGAATTGATAATGCCTCGGCATATTCCTATGAAGACCTGCTTAAGGAGCATACAGAAGACTTTAAATCCCTGTTTAACCGCGTTGAGCTGTATCTTGCAGAAAAAGAAAATATTCCAACCGACGTTCTTCTGGATAAAATCAGAAATGGTTATGTAAGCCCCTTTCTGTCGGCATTGATGTTTCAATATGGCAGATATCTTCTAATCTCCAGTTCCCGCAGTAACTCGCCTCTGCCTGCTCACCTGCAGGGGGTGTGGAACGACTCGGTGGCATGCCGTATTGGGTGGACCTGTGATATGCATCTGGACATAAACACACAAATGAATTATTGGCCTGCTGAGGTTACAAACCTTTCGGAATGCCATATCCCATTGTTTAAATGGATTGAAGAAAGATTAGTTCCATCGGGCCGTGAAACAGCAAAAATGTTTTATGGCCTTAACGGGTGGGTAGCAGAATTGGTATCGAATGCATGGGGATTTACCGATCCTTACTGGCATATCAATTTAAGCCCGTGCCCTACCGGTGGTGCCTGGGTTGCTACCCATATGTGGGAGCATTATCTTTTTACCGGGTCTGTTGAGTTTCTGAAAAACCATGCTTTTCCTGTTTTCAGGGAGGCTGTTTTGTTCTTTATTGACTACCTTTTCACCGATCCTACCACAGGTGGCCTTACTTCGGGACCATCGATATCTCCCGAAAACCATTTTTGTATTGGGGATAAAGCTTACAGCTCCTCTTTAGGGCCCTTTTATGAAATAGTCATTATACGTGAATTGTTTGATATATTTCTGAAAGCAGCAGAGGTTCTGGGTGTTTCAGATGAGCTGTGCCTGCGGGTGAAAGATTCTATGGACGCTCTGCCCCCGTTTAAAACAGGAAAGAAGGGTGAATTGAAAGAATGGAATCATGACTATGAGGCTATGGATCCTCAGCACAGGCATACCAGCCATCTTCTGGCATTGTATCCCTTTAGTCAGATTGATGTCGACAAAACTCCCGAGTTGGCAGATGCAGCAAGAATAACAATTAAAGAAAGAATGAATCCTCCCGAGAATTGGGAAGATACCGGATGGGCACGTTGCATGCTCATGCTTTACTCTGCCAGGCTGAAAGATGCACAAAAGGCCATTGATCATATTCACACCATGCAAAAAGAATTAACTGACAATAACCTTATGGTAAAGCATCCGCCAACACGTGGTGCCCCATCCTTTGCAGATGTATATGAACTTGACGGCAACACCGGGTATACCGCATGTGTGGCCGAGATGCTTATTCAAAGCCACCGTTCGGAAATAGAACTTCTTCCGGCACTTCCCGATGTGTGGAAATCCGGCCGGGTAAAGGGTCTTTGTGCCAGAGGCGGTTTTGTTGTGGATCTTGAATGGAAGGAAAGCCTGCTTGAGCACGTTCGGATCTACGCAAAGGTAAATTCACTCTGCTGCCTCCGGTATGGCGAGCTTAGAATCAGATTTAATGCTGAAGCCGGAAAAACCTACGAGTTTGACGGTAATCTCGAAGATAAATCTATATAAATGAAAGCATTGTGTGAGGAAGTCAGTCAGGGTAACTTTTACGGTTACCCTTTTTATTTTACAGCTTATCACCCAAGTCATTTTCAAAATCTGATAAGGTGCATGGGTTTCCTTTCGGCATTATAATATCAACCCGTATTACTTAATGAATCACGATGTTTGTCCTGAATAAAAATGATTGTTTTACCAATCATAATTTTACACCTGATGTAGAAAATAAGTCTATAGACATATGAAGGATTGGCGGAGGAACATATGGAAATTTTTGTCCATTTATTTTTGTTCTCTTTTTCATATATTGTTCAGTTAATAGTGTTTATATTAAGCGTATATTATTTAATTATTATGATTTCCGGGTGGATACCCTTTCCAGGGCAAAATACAAATAAAAATAAAGTTTTACGCTACCACAGATTTGCAGTAGTTATCCCTGCACATAACGAAGAAAGGGTTATCAGAAGTATGGTTGGAAGCCTCAATAAACAGCAGTACCCTAAAGAGCTGTTTGATATTTTCGTTATTTGCGATAACTGCACCGACAATACCGAATATGAAGCCGGTAAAGCAGGAACACAGGTACTTGTGCGGTATAATGACACTGAAAAAGGCAAAGGGTATGCACTGGAATGGGCTTTTGCAAGAATATTTGCTCTGAAGGAGCAATATGATGCCATATGTGTTTTTGATGCAGATAATGTAGTATCGGGTACATTTCTTAATGAAATAAATAAAATGCTTAATGACGGACACGAGGTTATTCAGGGTTATATTGACAGTAAAAACCCGTTTGATTCCTGGATTTCTCTGTCTTATTCAATAGCTTTCTGGCTGTCTAACAGGATATTTCAGCTAACCAGGTATAATCTGGGCTTGTCCTGCGGTTTATGTGGTACCGGATTTTGCATACGCACCTCTGTTCTTAAAGAATTAGGGTGGGGAGCCACCTGCCTTACTGAAGATCTGGAATTTACAATGAAGCTTATCTTAAATAATAAAAAGGTTGCCTTTTGCAAAAATGCCGTTGTTTATGATGAAAAACCACTAACCTTTATACAATCATGGAAACAGCGTAAGCGTTGGATGCAGGGGCATACCGATTGTGCAAAAAGATATCTGCCAAAGCTTTTAAAAAAGTCCTTTGTGGAAGGAAATCTGATGGCTTTGGATGGAAGTATATATCTTATCCAACCTGTCCACTTTATTTGCTTCGGTCTGGCAGTAATAATTTCATGGTTGAAGCTGGCATTTCCATCAATGCCCTTCTACATAATCGGATATTCCTTTCCAGCCGATATTTGGTCGTTGATTGTTTTAATTCAGATATCCTTCGGCCCGTTGATTGTTCTCTTTGATAAAAAATGGGATGTCAGAATTCTTATAGGTTTTCTTGTCTATCCGGTTTATTGCTTAACATGGCTTCCTGTAACAATTACAGGAATTAAAGACTCAAGTAAAAAAGACTGGGAACACACCACTCATACAAGGGATATACCGATAGAAGAAATAGAAAGATCCTGACTTTTATTTATACGTTGTGCCTTATGTTTAAATATTTTTCTGCAGTCATAATTGTTTCCTGGTAATTTAATTAATAACTTTTGCCGACAATATTATAAAGAATGTTAACTGTAGGAGGATACATATGGCAAGTAACGGTGAAAACAAAAAAATGAGTTTGAATTGGATAGCAATAATAGTTTCTACAGTAGTAGGACTGGCTATCGGTATTGCATTAAGCATTAGAACTGGTAACCCTTCAATTTTCGTTATATTGGGCATTTTCGCCTTTGTTGAAGCCATTTTAATTAAAAATATTCTTGAGCTTGAAGTACGAAAACTTGCAAACAGGTTTGCCGATGAAATGCAGAAAATTAAAGAAGGCGATTTTTCTGTTATGATAACCCCAAAAGAATATGGAATTCTTGGTCCGGTCGCTTCAACGGTAAACACGGTGCTTAGCGATATCAGAAACCTTATTGATGGCTTTTTTCAATTAGCACTTACTATCAGAGGCTCATCCTATACAGTTAATACTGTCTCAAAAAATGCAGCCGAAGCTGTGCAATTAATTGCTCAAACCAGCAGTGAAATAGCAAAAGGTGCATCAAGTCAGGCCGAAGAAGCCCAGAAAGGTGTTTTGGCAGTAGAAAAACTGACAGATCAAATAAACTCTGTATATAACAGTTCAAACGAAGTAATAGTGGAAACCGATAAAATCACGCAAGTTAATACAGCCGGCGTTAAAGCCGTTCAATCCCTCAGAGAAAAATCCGAAAAGAATTTTGAGGCTTCAGAAAAGATTTTCTCAGTTGTTGAAAAGTTTATGAATACAGTCCAGCAAATTACTTCTTTTACCGAATCAATAGAAAATATTACAGAGCAGACAAACCTTCTTGCCTTAAATGCAGCAATTGAAGCTGCAAGAGCCGGTGAAGCCGGGCTTGGTTTTGCAGTTGTTGCCGATGAAGTAAGAAAACTGGCCGATCAAAGCAGACAGTCAAACCTTGAAATTGCAAATCTGGTTGAAAGTATTAGCGAAGACTCTAAAATAGCCATTGAGGTTATAGAAGATTTAAGAAAAACATCCGAAGAACAAAACTTATCGGTTGAACAAACAAAACAGGCCTTCAGTGATATTGCCAATGCTATTTATGCTATCGTGGACAAGTTCAGAAGCGTTAATGAATCTGTGAATAAAATGCAGGAAGATAAGGACGAAGTTATTCGCTCTATAGAACATATTTCATCTGTATCCCAGGAAACAGCAGCAGCCAGTGAGGAAATGTCAGCTACAACCGATTCCCAAATGAAAGCCTTTGACGAACTTAATGAAGCATCAAAGAGCCTTGAGGAGCTTGTCCTCGAGCTTGACGAAAGGTTAAAGAGGTATAAAATCCGCTGATAAAGAGGTAATATAATTTAAGGTGCTGCCTGTAGGACAGCACCTTTTAATTTATAAAACCTTTATTTCTTAACAATTTTCACTCCCTGTGGAGTATCCTGCAGTTCTATGCCCATTTCTTTAAGCTGATCGCGTATTTCATCCGCACGTTTGAAATTTCTTTCAGCTCTGGCTTTCTGACGTTCTTCAATCAAAGCCTTAATATTATCGTCTAAAGCTACATCCTGTTCTTTTCTCATAATTCCCAGAACTCCGGTAAGTTCATTAAGCAAATCGAGAGCCCTGGAGATTGTCTTTTTACCAACGCCGGAATCTGCAGTAATCCTGGTGTTTATTTCCCTTACCAGCTCAAAAATTGCAGCTAAACCATCGGCGGTATTCAAGTCATCTTCCATTGCTTCTATAAATCTGTCGCGGTAAACATCAAAACTTTGGTAAACATCTTCCTCAAATGTATCCTTTTCAGTATTTGAAAGGAAGAAGTTAAGGTTATCACGGCATTCATATATTCTGTTCAAAGCACTCTGGGCCTGTTCGAGCATAGCATCACTAAAATTTATCGGACTTCTGTAATGGGCCGAAAGTAAAAAGAAACGGATTACCTCATAGTCAAAATGCTTCGCAATATCCCTTACAGTAAAGAAATTACCCTTTGATTTTGACATTTTTTCATTATTTATATTAATAAAGCCATTATGCAGCCAGTATCTTGCAAACACTTTGCCGTTGCATGCTTCACTTTGTGCTATCTCATTCTCATGATGCGGGAAAATCAGGTCCTGGCCGCCGCTGTGTATATCTATTGTTTCGCCCAAGAAACGATTAGCCATGGCAGAGCACTCGATATGCCATCCGGGTCTGCCCTTACCCCAAGGGCTATCCCAGGCAGGCTCCCCCGGTTTATGAGCTTTCCACAACACAAAATCCATTGCATTCTCTTTTCTTTCGTCAACACCAATTCGTGCACCTGCTTCAAGATCCTCCAGATTATGCCCCGACAGTTTGCCATAATCCTCAAACCTGGATGTATTAAAATAAACATCCCCGTCTATTTCGTAAGCATAACCCTTGTCAACAAGGTTTTTTATCATATCAATGATTGCACCGATATTTTCAGTTGCCCTTGGAGCAACTGTCGGATCTTTGATCCCCAGGCCACGGGCATCGGTATAATATTCTTTAATATACCTGTCTGCTATTTCAGAAACTGTTTTCCCTTCCTCGTTTGCACGTCTTATCATTTTGTCGTCTATATCAGTAAAATTTTGCACAAACTTTACTTTATATCCGCGGTATTCAAGGAAACGTCTTAACACATCAAATACAACGAAAGGACGCGCGTTTCCTATATGAAAATAATTATAGACTGTGGGGCCACAGCTATACATTGTTACTTCTCCGGGTTTTATAGGAATGAATTCCTCTTTTCTTTTTGTTAATGTATTATACAGTTTCATAAGAATCTCTCCTTTTTGTCTTGCAAAATACGAATGTTCAATTTAACTTCTCATACACAATACTGCTTTCATTCTTTATAAACACTGATGTTTATAATTTACCATTCTTAATAATTGGTGATGGTTGAGCGTTATGTACCTTACTATAGGGAGGCACCGAACGTGTCAGCCAGACATTACCGCCAATGACCGAATCGTGACCTATCACAGTGTCACCACCCAGTATTGTGGCACCTGCATAAATAACAACGTTATCTTCAATATTTGGATGCCGCTTAATGCCTTTTACCAGCTTTCCCTTTTCATCAACGGGAAAGCTTTTCGCACCGAGTGTTACACCCTGATAAATTTTAACATGGTTTCCTATAACACATGTTTCTCCTATAACAACGCCTGTGCCATGGTCTATGAAAAAATATTCGCCAATGGAGGCACCGGGATGTATATCAATTCCTGTTCTTGTATGGGCATATTCCGACATAATCCTTGGTATTATCGGTACGTCATGTTTGTAAAGCTCATGGGCAATCCTGTGCACACTTAATGCTTCAATGGACGGATAACTTAAAAGAATCTCCTCCCTGCTTTTAGCTGCAGGATCTCCTTCATATGCTGCCTCTATGTCCTTATGAAGCAGTTCCCTGATTTTTGGAAGTTGCTCCAAAAGGTTTATTGTTATATCATTGGCTTTTTCTACGCATTTGGTACAGGTTCCCTGCTGAACATCCTTTATGCCGCATTCATTAATAAGGCACCTCTCGATAAGGCTTTTTAATTCTAAAGCCGCCCTTCGTATATTGTTTCCGATAATTATGTTTATGCTAGACTCATCTATCGGGTATTTCTCGTAAACACCAGGGAAAAGTGCTGAACGAAGCCTTCTTAAAACCTGGTATACCTGCTCTTTCCCGGCAAACCCGATGGTTTGCTCATTAATAAAATGATTCCTGTTTATCTGTTCTAAATTATCTGCTATATCGGGTAGTTTACGATTGAGCCATTCATTAAGTTCCATTTTCATCTCCTCCGGATATCATCCTTTTAATACAACAGTGACCCTGTAATTTATAATACCCATTAATTCACACTGCTAATTAAACATTTCTCCTGTTTTCAATTATAATGGATTTACCAAAACTACACAACCATTGGCTTAGTAACACCGGCTCCTGGCTATGCAAAAAATTCTGCGTTGTGGTCTCCATATCCCGGGTGGCTCAGCTTCACGGTTCTCAACCCTGATATACAGCATGGCTTCGAAGTATATTGCTTCTCGCCGGCAAAGGCATCCGAATCACCCGCTCTTTGAACTCTTGAAAGGAAGCAAAAGAACTTTCCCCTTCTTCCACGCCATTATACTATACCTGTAAAGCAAAACCTGGTGATTTTAAAAAAAACAACTGGAATAAACTGGGGAAACTTAAATCTGAGAACTGGATTTAAAAAAGCCATGTCAAAAGATAAGGTTTCATTTATTGATCCATGTCAACGTAAATTCTTTCTCCTTCTTTTACCATACCCAGCTTTTCTCTTGCTATTTTTTCTATAAACTCATCTGTTTCAATAATACTTTGCTGTTCAAGGAGCTCTTCCTGGATCTCTTTTTCTTTTGCAATTTTATTCTTCAAAACCTTCATTTCATTTTCAATCATATTGATTTCTTCCTGCTGTTTTGAAAAGGTAATTGCAAAATAAACAAGAAGACCCGACATTACAATCAATAAAAGCACATTCAGCTTCTTTTTCTTTTGCATATAATCAACCCTATCTTTTGTAAAAAAGAATATAGTTTCTAACTAGTGACAATATGGCTTAATTATATTGTACCATAAAACAGCAAAAGTTCAATATACAAGCATAATTGAGTCAGGAAGCAAAGGAATTGTCCCTCTTCTTCTTACCTGGTAGATATTGTGCAATTCAAGTCAACTTTTAGCCGAATGAGGATCAAAGCTCTGCAACAGGAAACGAGAAAAAACAAGCCTCAAATACGCGGGTGATTCGGGTGTTTTTGGAGGCGCAGAGCAACATCTTCGAAGCCATGCTGCATTGCTGTAAGCCGGGAGCGTGGAGCTGGGCCACCCGGGATATAAAGACCTCCACGCAGAATCATTTTTATACGAAGGAGCGTGGGTACAGGTAGGTGCTTTGTTGCTCAAGAAAACAAAACACCCGAAGCAGGGCCCGCGTGCAAGCATTTTTGCAAGCTTCCTTGATTACTTCTTGCATGTTATGTAAATTACAATTATAATAATGAATGTCTTGTGTTGGACATAATCCTTTTCAGGTTTGTCAGTGGTTTGAAAGCAGGGCTATTAATCAGCAAAAGATATTGAGGCAGATAATATCTATGCCTCATTAATAATTTGTAGCTAAGCTATTAGAAAGACGGAGAAAAATATGCGTGTTTTTTTATTTATTTTAACCAATAACCTCATTCCAATATTTGCGTTAATATGCATGGGCATTTTAATTGACAGAAAATTTCACCTTGATGTGTCAACCCTTTCTAAAATAAACTTATACTTCTTCGTACCTGCCTTTGTATTTGTTAATATTTACACAACAAAAATACCTTTAGATATGTTAAAAGCCCTTGCAATAGTGATTCTTATTCTTGCCATCAACTGGATTTTCGGTTCTGTAATCGGAAAAATACGACGCTTTGATACAGGACTCACCAATGCCTTTGTGAACTCTATAATGTTTTACAATTCAGGTAACTTCGGAATTCCTTTAATAACTCTTGTTTATTCAAGCAAACCTTTTATTATAAACGGTGAAACCCCATATCTTGACTTTGCTCTTACAGTACAGGTAATTGTAATGATTGTTCAGAATGTATCTGTAAACAATCTCGGTGCATTTAATGCAAGCAGAGCTTCTTCAGGAGGAGTTGGTGCTGCGTTAAAAAAAGCTTTAAGAATGCCTTCCCTGTATTTTGTAATTGCAGCTTTCCTGTTTAAGTTGGTGCCATATGATCTTACACAGTTTCCTCTGTGGCCGGCGTTTAACTATGCGAGAAATGGTCTTATTTCCGTTGCGCTGTTGACTTTAGGAATTCAATTATCCCATACGAAGCTTCAACTTAAGGATCCAAATGTTTACCTTTCGGTATTTTCAAGGCTGATTTGCGGACCAATAATAGCACTGGTGCTTGTTTTGCTTTTTGGTATTGACGGAATTATGGCACAGGTTTTAATTATTTCTGCCGGGCTGCCGACAGCTGTCAATACTGCATTGATTAGTGTGGAATTTAAAAACCATCCCGATTTCGCATCACAGGTGGTAATGGTATCCACAATTTTATCGTCAATAACGCTGACCGGGGTTATATATTTTGCCACACAAATGTTTCCTGTATAACAATGCTTTAAACTTTCCGCATTATATTGCGGATAGACCTGAACCTGCGGCCTGCTTTTAAACGATAATTATTGAGCCTTCTACCGGTTTTTTGCGTGCCTTTTTCAACCAGGGCAATTAACCATTTCACGGGAGGTTTTAAGAAGTTAAATATTTTTACAAAGGGCCATACAATGACTTTAATTATGAATGTGATTATTTGGGTAATCCAACGGGAAAAAAGCCAGAAGTATATACCTATTCCCAGCACCATAGCCAGAAAAAAATAAAGCCTGATTTCACCCTGGTTACTGATATATGCGGTTATAAAAGTAAGTAATGCAGCGATTACCCAGAATAAAACATCTTCAACACCGATAAAAAATGTACGTGTTTTTATTGCTCTTCTTTTCATCCTTAACAGATCATAAATAAATCCCGCTGTTATACCGGCGCATAAAGCGCTTAAAAAAACATTGATTTCCTCTAACATACATTACCATACCTACTTAAAAAGGCCTGAAAAAAATCCACCTTTGCGTTGCGTAACTGTGTTATCCAGATACTCAATAAGTCCTATCTCACCTTCAACATCTAAAGCTGCACTTTCAACATCCAGCTTATTGATATGCATATCAAACCCACGTACGATCACAAGACCCAGCTGAGTATCCACTACAATACTTTCCTCGTTAAAACTCTCAACATTATGTACACCAGTAATCAATAATTTTCTTCTGTCCCGGAGAATAATATTCTGATGATCCCGTTCGGATGACTTTTTTTCTTCGCCCATGCTTTCCACCACCACTCATATATTCAGGCAGGCACAACGAAGGTTTACATAATATTTCTGTGCCTGCGGTAGTCCATGCATTGAAATTCTATGAAGTTAAAACAGGTAATATGCAAGATTCGATATGACTTTAGCTATTATCATAAAATAAAATTTCAAGCTTACAATTGAACAGATTATAGTTTATTATATTATAGATAGGTTAGGTTTATTTTTTACAAAATTAAGGGGGTTTTTCTATGGACTTTACAGCTGGCCGTTTTCATCCAACTGTTACACGGCCTGAATTAAAATTCAGAGCGAGGGCATCCTTGTCGGGAAGATGGGGGGCTGCCATTCTGGCCTTGATCATATTCATCCTGTTATCATTAGGATGTGGGCTAATACCCATAGTTGGAGCAATTCTTCTTTTGCCTCCACTGGAATTTGGATTGTGTGTATTTTTCCTTAGGTTTTATAGAGACCATGATTCACGAATTGAAAACCTGTTTACGGGATTTAATATGTTTGGTAAGACTCTTGCAGTGTACTGGCTTTCAACATTATACGTTTTCCTGTGGTCACTTCTTTTTATAATACCGGGTATTGTGGCATCCTATAAATATTCACAGGCAATGCTGATACTATTTGATAATCCGGAAATTTCAGCATCCGAAGCCATTCGAAGAAGCAGCGCAATGATGTATGGCAATAAATTAACTCTTTTCATACAGGATTTAAGCTTTATCGGATGGTTCATTCTGTCGATCTTCCCGGGCTTTTACATAGGTTTTCTCTGGTCGATACCATATTATTATACCACCCGTGTTGCCTTTTACGAAGACCTTGTATATTCAGTACAAAGTGGTTTCTCAGGAAATTATGATAATTATAATAACTTTAATAATTAATGTTTGGATAAAAGCCCGGGTAAAACCGGGCTTTTATTGTTAAAGTATTTCTATCATTTCGGAAGCTTCTTCCTTTCGGACGTGTTCTGTAACCTTTTTCACACGAAAACGGGTTACATTCTCGCCAAAACGTATCTCTACTATATCTCCTTCCTTAACAGTGGAACCCGGCTTTGCAATTTTACCGTTAATGCTCACCTTTTGCTTTTCGCAGGCTTCCTGTGCCAGGGTTCTTCTTTTTATAATACGGCATACTTTCAGGAACTTATCAATCCTCATTGTTTTCCCCTCTTTTATATAATTCTTTTGCCTTGTCCCATAAGGCGTCCATTTCCTCAAGTGTCATGTCTGTAAGCTGTTTTCCGTTCTCAGAACTTTTTGTTTCAATATATTCAAACCTCTTAATGAACTTATTTATTGTTTTTGTTAAGGCAAGTTCGGGCTGAATCTTTAAAAACCTTGCAACATTTACTATTGCAAATAAAAGATCACCAAGTTCTTCCTCGGTTTTTACCATATCACCGCTACTGTATACCTCATGAAGTTCTTCCATCTCTTCATATACCTTTTTCCAGGCATCCTCTGCATTATCCCAGTCAAAACCAACCTTTGCAGCCTTCTCCTGCACTTTATAGCTTCTCATTAATGCCGGAAGTATGGACGGGACATCTTTAAGAATATCGGTTTGAGATTTTGCGCCCTTTTCCTGTTTCTTGATTTCATCCCATAATTCCAAAACATCATCACTGGTTTCGGCCTGTTCTTTGCCAAACACATGCCTGTGCCTGTGAACCATCTTTCTACTGACACCGTCAATAACATCGTAAATGGTAAATCTACCATTCTCTTCAGCTATTGTTGCATGAAACACAACCTGTAACAATACGTCTCCAAGCTCTTCACAGAGTTTTTCAGAACTTTCCAGGTCTATCGCTTCAAGAACTTCATAGGTTTCTTCAATAAAATATTTTTTTAAGGATTCGTGATCCTGTTCCCTGTCCCACGGACAACCATTTGGGCTTCTAAGGGTTTTCATAATTTCAAGCAGATCTTCAAAGCTATATCGTTCCTTATGCATCATATCACTCCATACTACTATCTGTTTAACTCACAGGGTCCGCATATTTTTTCAATGCTTCTGGGAATGGCATCCCGCGAATTTTTCCATGGTGCATCCTGGTTTCTGTAATCAAATTTTTTCGTAAACCAGTTGACCTCCTCTTTTATTCTATCCAGATGAATTAATTCCATAGACATCAATGTCATTACAAATTCACTGCGCTGTTTTCTGTTTAAATATTTCATTGAACCATCTAAAAGCATTTTCAAATGGGGTAGGCAAAAACCTTTCTTGGAAGCAAAACGTTTTTTGAACTCGGGTTCTTTAAAGAAAAGGTATAAAATAACATCGGTGAACTTATCCATGTTAAAATTAATTTTTTCGCAGATGGTACAGCTTTTTTCAAGCTCGTTCAGCTTATTCAGCATGGATTGAACAAAAACAGCAGACTGATCTTTGCTTTTAAACCCCTTTGTCAGCTTCTCTATTGCACCCGTTTCTGCCTCTTTTTTAAGGCCGGGCAGGGCTTTTTCATACATACTGCGCAAAATACCGTTCTGTTCCATCAGGTGCGTGTCTATTATAAGACCTAACGGCAACCGATTTTCCTGTGTATTGTACAGCTTTGTAAAATGGTGGTTGCAAAAACCTTTTTTATTGGTTTCGATGCGCCTGTCGGGTTCCATCATCGACGGCCCTAGTGTATAATTTATTGCATCATTCTCTATTCTTCTTTCAAGGATGCACATAGGGCATTCAGTATCCTCTTCGAATGCTTCACTAACGGGTATGGTATAGATACGTTCCTTCAAAACAATACCGCCTTTCACAAAGTATTTTGAAACCTGTGCAGCTTAAGACAAAAACCTTTTACAGCAAACTGGTTAAATTACCTATATGCTTCATTTTACCATTAGTACAGAAAAAAAGGTATCCTGTTAACAATGTTTATTGTGTTAAACCGGTGCAGGTGTTATACTCGTAAAAAGAACAGTTTACAGATATGGGGTAATCAGATGTATCGTATTTTATCTACAGCAAACAATAACCTACATGTTCAAATAAACGACTTTAATCCTTTCCATACCTTTTTATGCGGCCAGTGCTTCCGATGGAATTATGATGGAGAACAAATCTGGACGGGTGTCGCCCTTGGCCGTCTGGTAAGGCTTAAATGGGACGGTGAAATATGCATTTTTTTCGATATGACCGAAAAGGAATTTATCGGGAAATGGGTACATTATTTTGACCTTGATACTGACTACAGCACTATAAAGGAAATTCTTTCAAAAAAAGATGAACACCTTAAAAAAGCAGTATCTTTTGGCTATGGAATACGCCTTCTGCGCCAGGATTTGTGGGAAGTGATTTTGTCCTTTATTATATCTCAGAATAACGGAATACCCAGAATTAAGAGGATAATAGAAACATTAAGTGAGCATTACGGGGAGAAAATTCCCGGGGAAAGTGATAAATATGCCTTTCCCGCGCCTTATGCCATTGCTCGCTCAACCCTGCAGGATTTGAATATATGCCGGGGAGGATACCGGTGCAGATATATATTGTCTGCTGCAGAAAGGCTGTCAAACTCACCCTTTCTTCTTGACGAAATGAAAAAGCTTCCCGCAGAAAAGACAAGAGAGCTGCTGCTTTCTTTTACGGGCATAGGCGAAAAGGTTGCAGACTGCATCCTTCTATACAGCGGTCTTGACAGGAATGCCTTTCCGATAGACAGGTGGGTTAAACGTGTCATTGAAACGCTTTATTTTAATAAGGAAACAGATGTAAATACAATACGTGCTTTTTCCCGGGATTACTTTGGAGAATTGTCGGGAATTGCACAGCAATATCTGTTTTATTACGCTCGGGAGAATAGAATAGGGTTATAAATTGTTGAGGAATGTTATTTTTACTTGTATAATAATACTTATTGCTGAAATTGGTTTGTGTATTTTCAGTAAATTATTAAGAGCAAAGGTATTTCATCATGGAGCATTTGTTTATTGTAAACCCGGTTGCCGGTAAAGGCAAAGCACTGAATATCATTCCGGATATAAAGGATTTAGTGGAAAGGCATTCACTTTCCTATCATATGGAAATAACAAAGGCACCGAAACATGCAACAGAAATAGCACGGGAATATATAAAATCAAACAGAAATTTAAGAATTTACGCAGTTGGCGGGGATGGTACATTAAATGAAGTTTTGCAGGGAGTTGCCGGCAGCGACGCTTCTCTTGGAAATGTGCCTGCGGGAACAGGAAATGATTTTTTGAAAAGCTTTTGTTCCAAATCGGATTCCAGGGTGATACTTTCTAATATTATAAAAGCCAGGCCCGTTCCGGTGGATTTATGTAAAATGAACGATATGTATTTTCTAAATATAGCTTCTGCCGGTTTTGATGCCGATGTAGTTGCAAATACACAGTACCTTAAACGCCTGCCTCTTATAAAGGGAAAAGTCGCCTACATCGGAGGAATTCTTATGTCCCTTATCAGGCTTAAAAACTTTCAGGCAACTTTTTATATTGATGACGAAATAGTACATATGCCTAGTGTACTGCTATCTGCATTTGCCAACGGGAAGTATTATGGGGGAGGCATGATGCCCGTACCATCAGCTTTGCCCGATGACGGACTTCTGGATATCTGTTTGATAGAAGGCAGGACAAGACTTAAAATACTCCTTTTTTTCCCAAGGTTCATTAAAGGAGCGCATACGAAAATGAAGGGAGTTTCGGTAAAACGCTGTCATTCGGTTAGAATGGTATGTACTTCACCTGTCCATGTAAACGCTGACGGTGAGCTTTTCAGGCTAAAAGAAGTGAATATTGAAGTGATAGAAAAAGGAGTAAATTTCATTAAACCCGATCTGTCCTGATAAAATGCTGCTTATAAGATATGCTGTTAGCCTGAATTGTTTAAGCAGGCTTTTTGATATTCTCTTTACTTTTCAAAGGCTGACATTTCAAGAATCTTACCAACCAATTGCTGTACACACACATCCAACGGGTTACATTGTGTATCTAAAACAAGCTCCGGATTCCCGGGTTCCTCGTACGGCGCAGAAATTCCGGTAAAATTCTGTATTTCACCGTTAAGCGCCTTCTGGTATAACCCCTTCGGATCCCTTTTTATACAGGTTTCCACATCCGCCTTTACATAAACCTCAATAAAACTTTCCCCGCATTTTTCTCTGGCCATTTGCCTCATTCTGGCCAGGGGTGAAATAAATGAAGCAATAACAATAAGACCGGCATCTTGAAATAATGCACATACTTCGGATATTCTCCGGATATTCTCGAACCTGTCCCGTTCGGAAAAACCCAGGTCACTATTAAGTCCAAACCTTATATTATCTCCGTCAAGGCGGTATACTGCTTTTCCCATACTGTTCAGTACTTTCTCAGCCTCAACTGCAATAGTTGATTTCCCGGAGGCTGAAAGACCGGTTAGCCAAACAACAAGCCCTTTTTGGCCTAAAACTTTATATCTGTCAAACTTATTAACTTTCCCTTCATGAAAAGTGATATTGTTACATTTCATATGCCTCATCCGCCCCACTCTCTTTGTTAACATGATTCCATTGCATTTTCCTGTATTGTAACGGTGTACAACCCTTTATTTCACGGAATACTCTGTTAAAGGTTGAAATACTGTTAAAGCCGCAGTTAAAAGCAATATCCGATATACTCTCTTTATTCAGGATAATTCTTTGGGCAGCATGTTTAATGCGTATTTTACTCAAATACTGGCTGAAAGGTATGCCAAGCACCCTGCTGAATAATCTGGACAGGTAATGTTCACTAAACCCGAATTTTTCAGCCGTTTCCTTTAAATTTATCTGTTCCGTGTAATTACTCTCCATATACTCTACAACCTGCCCTATTCTGTATAACAAATCTTTTCTGTGTGTGCTTTTAAGCTCTACCGCTCCATTAGATTCCTTCACAATTATGGCCAGAATATCATATATTCCTGCAAGTACCGCAAACCTGGATCCAGGTCCTATATTCGATGCTTCGTTAAGTATCTTGTCTATAAGCTTATACACCTGAAAATGAAGGTTTTTATTTGTATCCTTTTTTATCAGAATTGTTTTCGAAATGTATGGAAAATCTTCGTTAAAAATATTGCTGTTATTTATATTATGAAGATCAAAAATAATAAATATTCGTTCACTGCCGGGTGATACCGGGTAGCTATGAATATCCCCACCCGAAATAAAAACAATGTCACCTTCGTCTAAAAAATATACCTGATTATTTATAACAATATTCGAACTTTTTTTTGCAGCAACAACTATTTCAATGGCATTATGCCAATGAGAAGGGTAGGTAAACTCTTTATCCCTGTTATATATAATCCTTACGGGAAATGATTCGGTAAACATATCCATTTCCACAAGATTTTCTATATACATAAAACAACCCCTTCCTCATTCTATATTAAAATGAGAAAGGGGGCAAGGTGATCGTTATTCAAGGTAACTACTCAACTTTTAAAATACCTTTCAGCGGAGCTTTACCCAAAAGTTTAATACTTCTTGTGTCAGGCTGTGATCCGCCAACATATATTTCAAAATCACCGGGTTCTATAATGCTTTCGCCATCATCATTTACAACAGCAAGCTGCTCAGGAAGTATTTCAAAGGATATCTTGCAAGATTCTCCACTTTCAAGCTTTATCCTCT
>JAAYNA010000137.1 GCA_012521105.1 Clostridiaceae bacterium | reverse complement strand
GGTATATGAAGAGATTTATGAAGATATATTTGTTGAATTCTCCGTAGAAAATGTCAAATTCGAAGAGACATTCCCTGAAGGTTTGGAGATTGTATCTGTTCCCGAAGGATTTACTGTTGACGGGCAAACAGTAACAGGAAATCTTTCAAATATCAATTATTTATATAACGCCAGCAGCAATAAATATGAGGCAGAGCCCATTGAATTTATCATTAAAATAAAGGGAGCCAATGCCGGCGAGTATTCTCTTGACTCAGGCAAACTGTCCTATAAGGATATTGACGGCAGGAATGAATCCAGGAACTTCAGCGAAAAGCCATTTGAAGTTGTAGCACTGCAGGCCCTGATTAAAGTCGACAGAGGTTTAGAAGAGGAAGAGATATTTATTAATAAAGAAGTTGATATAAGCTACACAATTATACCAGAGGAATTTGGTATAGATCCGGAGCTGGAACCTCCAAGCGAGCTTATGGTTAAAAGCGTCAATTTCTCGGAGGAATTCCCGGAAGGGTTAACAATAGTATCAGCATCAAATGGTTTAAGTGTAACAGACCGGAAAGTAAGTGGAAACCTTGGGAATATTATTTATCATTATGATAGCAAAGACGGTAAATATAAAGCCAAGCCTGTCACCTTTAATATTAAATTATGCGGGGATGAAGAAGGTGAATATACTCTTGGTAAGGCTGATTCATCCAAAATCAGCTATGAGGATCTGGACAAGGAAACAAGAGGGAAGAGTTTTACCGAACTTTACCTCAGAGTTGTCAGGTATGGCACCCCAAAACTTGAAGTTGTAAAATTAAACAAAAGAGGCGAGGTAGTTGACGTTACCCTCAGAGCAACTCTGCCAAAACGCACTGAGTATGGTGAAATAAGGATACCCGTTGTTAACGAAGATGGCACATTTGATAAGAACAGGGAAAAAGAAGAACTTCTTGTTAAAAAAATAGAAGTAGCAAGCAAAAAAAGAAACGATGTATATACAGAGGAATTCGTATATAAAGACCTGTCAATCTTTAAGACTCACAGAGTATGGTTATGGTCAGTCAGCGATTTTGATAAGGATTTAGCAAACGAAACAGATGTTATTACCCTATTCGAAGCTATTAATATTAACTAAAATAATAAAAAGGCGGACGACCCTGTCCGCCTGAACATTGCAGGGGGTATACAACTCTGCTGTACTTATGTTTTTAAGTTATACGACCTTTCCCCCCAGTGTCGTAGGGGCAGACGGTTCTGTCTGCCCGAATTTTGTAAAGGCATATAGTCCTGTCTGCCACTAAAGTGTTTCAACCCAACCGAATTCATCGGGTAATTTACCATACTGGATACCCGTTAATGTATCATACAAACGCTGTGAGATTGGTCCGGTTTTACCATCATTTATTGTTATGACATTGTCGTTCCAGTTTAGCTCGCCCACAGGTGAAATTACAGCAGCCGTACCCGTTCCAAACACTTCTTTTAATTGGCCTTTCTCATGGGCTTCATAAACTTCCTGAATGGAAATTCTGCGTTCTTTTATATTTAGACCCCAGGATTTAAGAAGTTCAATACAGGATTTTCTTGTAATGCCCGGCAGTATGCTTCCGTTCAGTTCGGGTGTAAAAACTTCATCGCCAATAACAAAGAACACATTCATGGTTCCTACTTCTTCAATATACTTCTTTTCAACGCCGTCAAGCCATAAAACCTGGGTATAACCTTTTTCATTTGCTTCCACCTGAGCTTTCAGGCTTGCAGCATAGTTTGCAGATGCCTTTGCTTCGCCAAGCCCGCCCTTTACTGCACGGACATAGTTGGGCTCCACATAAATTCTAACAGGATTAATTCCTTCTTTGTAATAAGCGCCAACCGGGCCTGTAATAATAACAAAACTATAGTTTTTTGAAGGCCTTACACCTAAATGGGGTTCGGTTGCAAAAATAAAGGGACGAATATATAATGAAGTTCCATCTTCTTCTGGAACCCAATCCCTGTCGATATCAACAAGTTTTCTTATTGCTTCCAGACCCAATTCTTCGTCTATGGGCGGGATGCAAAGACGTTTACAGGATTCATTCAACCTTCTGATATTTTCTATTGGCCTGAAAAGATTAACTTGTCCTTCGTCAGTTCTGTAAGCCTTTAACCCTTCAAAAATGCTTTGTCCATAATGAATTGTCATAACAGATGGATCTATCTGCAGATTTTGGTAAGGAATAATACGTGCATCGTGCCAACCTTTTTCTGGTGAGTAATCGCATATAAACATATGATCAGAAAACACTTTTCCGAAAACCAGCTGGTCACTGTGCGGTTTTTGTTTTGGGTTTTTTGTCTTTTCCACAGAAATCATCATATATTACTACACACTCCTTTATGTATTTATGAACACTTTTTACAAGATAACAAAAATTAACATTATACTTCACATATGTTGGAACTACGAAGTTTTACATATATTAAGTTATGAAGTTTTCTTATTTAGGTATTTTATCATAATAAAGAATGTACTGTAAACTAAATTATTGCATAGAAACTGGAAGTTTGGTATCATAAACCCTAAGGAGGATAGTAAATGGGCAGAGGATTACAGCCAGATTTATACATTAAGTCAATATTCTCTTTAGATGTTAATTGGTTAAAAGAGCGCGGAATAAAGGGCGTTTTATTAGATATAGACAATACCCTTGTAACACATAAGCAAAAGATACCCGACGAAAAAGTTATAGAATTAATTAAACACTTTCAGGAAAATGATATTAAAGTAGCAATTGTATCGAATGCCAGAAAGAAAAGAGTTGATCTTTTTAACGAAAAGCTGGGGCTTTATGCCCAGTATCGGGCATTTAAACCATCTAATAAAGGTTTTCTAAAAGCAATGTCCGAATTAAAGCTTATTCCCGAGGAAACAGCAGTAATTGGTGATCAGCTATTTACCGACATAAGGGGTGGTAACAGGACCGGTCTTACTACAATTCTGGTTGAGCCACTGGACGAGAATGAACCAATCACTGTCAGGGTAAAGAGGATTTTCGAAAAACTTATTGTAAAAAATAAGCCTATAGAATAATTATTGTTTTGTTTTGCCGGAGGAGTAGCATGGCAAAATTTAAAGTTGACGGAAACACATCTTTATATGCTTTGGCAGGAAAGTTTATAAGTTTTTCACCAGTTCCGGAATTTTTTAATGAAATAAGCAGCGTCATTGGTTACAATTCTATTATGTTTCCGGTCAGTACAGAACAGTATGGCATTATAAAAAGCCTTGATGCCTTTAAAGTAATAAACTGTAGAGGTGCTCTGATTGATACGCCACACAGATGCAAACTTAATGACTGTTTGGCTACTGTTTCCGAAGAAGCATCAAGCTGCAGCGCCGTTAATATTGTCAGAATCGACGAACAAGGGATTCATGGGCATAATACTGAGATTTCTGCATTCAGAAAAGCATTTCCGAAAATTACAGGTGAAGAGTTACATGGGAAAGAAATTTTTATTTTTGGTAGTGGGGGAATAGCACGAGCTATAGCATTTGCATGTGCCCTTGAACAATGCAAATGCCTGACAATAGCAAACCCTGCTTCGGAAAAGGCACATAAGCTTTGCGAGCTTTTGAACAATAAATTTGATAATATTGCATTTGCTGCTGATTTTGATGATGCGAAAACCATACATAGCTTTTATAATGCTGATATTATAATACAGGCTACTCCTGTAGGAATGTTTCCCCAAGTGAATGTACAGCCTCTTCCGGAAAATTTTAATTTTATGTCTCATCATATTGTTATAGATACCATATACAATCCTCCTCTTACAAAGCTGATGCTTATGGCAGATAAAAGGGGTAGTAAAGCTTATAATGGCAGAGACATAATGTTTTACAATTGCTTTGAAGCTTTCCAGTGGTGGACTGATATAAAAATAGATGAAGAATATGAAAAAAAATTATTTAAAATCTGGGAAGATTTGATATATAATATATAATATGAAACAGACAAGCTTTTTTAAGCTTAGGGGGTAATAAAATGATATTGAAAAATTATATGGAAGAGATTGTATATAATTATATGGAAGAAGTTTTAAAAGATTTTGATATGTGTAAATGTGATATGTGTAAGCTTGATGTTGCAGCAAAAGCTTTGAATGATTTACCCCCACAGTATTTTGTCAGCAATAAGGGAGAGGTTTACTCAAAAATTAAAAATCTGAAATTACAGTTTGAAGTTGATGTAATTACAGCTATTACAAGGGCAGCTGAACTGATAAATAAAAACCCAAGGCATAATGTTAATAACCAAATTTAATTGGAAAATGCAAGTTTTTAAAAAACCTTCCTGTCAGGCAGGAAGGTTTTAGCTTTTTAGCACAGCTTATGCCCAAGGAACCCTAAAAAAACATATTGCATATACTGTGTATGTATGTGAATGGGGGGATTTCTTTGGTGCCGGCTGTAACAGTTGAGAACATTTCAAAACGTTATCATACCATAGATGGGGAGATACCAGCTCTTGACAATATATCCTTTGAAGTTTCAGAGGGTGAGTTCATAGGAATTGTCGGTCCAAGCGGTTGTGGAAAATCAACACTTTTATCAATAATTGCCGGGTTATTAAAACCTTCTTCGGGACAGGTATCAATATTTGGAGAAAAACTTACGGGTGTTAACCCAAGAATCGGTTATATGCTTCAACGAGACAGTCTGTTTGAATGGCGGACCATATATAAAAACGTAATACTAGGATTGGAAATTCAAAACCAGGTAACACCCGACAGGCTGGAACATGTAGAGCATTTACTTGAAAAATACGGGCTAATTAATTTTAGAAATCATCATCCTTCTCAGCTTTCGGGTGGAATGCGGCAAAGAGCAGCTTTAATTCGAACATTGGCGGTTAACCCAGACATTCTGCTGCTGGACGAAGCATTTTCTGCACTGGACTACCAAACCAGGTTAGCAGTTAACGATGATATTTATAAAATCATTAAAAAAGAAGGTAAGACAGCTATAATGGTCACCCATGATATTTCAGAAGCCATCTGCATGTCAGAACGTCTTTACGTAATGTCCAAACGACCGGGTACAATAAAGATGTCGGTTGAAATAAAGTTTAACCAGGAAAATCGAACGCCACTTTCATCAAGAGAAGCTCCAGAATTCAGGCAATATTTTAACAAGGTATGGAAGGAGCTGGATGTTCATGTATAAGCAAGAATCTGAAGAGCAAAAAAAATATTTGCAAAAGTTAAAAGCAAGAAAACGCCTTATTACTGCTCTTAGAATACTGCTTTTAATATTTATTTTTGTGTTCTGGGAAGCAGTGACAAGGTTTAACTGGCTTGATCCGTTTATTTTCAGTAGCCCCGGCAGAATGTTAAATACATTTATAAGGCTTTATAACGAAGGTTCATTAATGACTCATATTTTTACTACATTATGGGAAACAGTGGTTGGATTTTTATTAGGAACTATATTTGGCATTCTTATTGCAATTATTCTTTGGTTATCCGAAACATGCTCAAGGGTTTTAGAGCCGTATCTTGTGGTAGCAAATGCCCTTCCGAAAATCGCACTTGGGCCTGTTTTTATTGTATGGATGGGGGCTGGCCCGGTTGCAATTATAACCGTAGCAGTTACTGTTTCTCTGATAGTTACAGTACTGGAAGTATATACAGGTTTTCTTGAAACAGATTCTGAAAAAATAAGACTTGTACAAAGCTTTGGGGCAAACAGGAAGCAAGTGCTGACAAAGGTGGTTCTGCCTTCATCCTTTCCTGTTATGATGAACGCACTGAAGGTAAATGTAGGCATGTCATGGGTTGGTGTTATTGTTGGAGAATTCCTGGTATCAAAGGCCGGGCTTGGATATTTAATTGTTTATGGCGGACAGGTATTCCAACTGGATCTTGTAATGACAAGCGTCCTGATACTATCGGTACTGGCAGCACTTATGTATTTTGGTGTACAGCTTCTTGGCAAATGGATTTCTGAAAAATATTAATCCGGAGGGTGTTTAAATATGAGACTTATTCGTTATCTCCTGTTATTATCGCTGGCTATTTTATTAAATTTACCGGGTTGTGGTACTAAGGAATTTAAAGAAATTACTTTAAATGAAGTTACTCACTCAATATTTTATTCACCTCAGTATGTAGCAATAAACAAGGGATTTTTTGAAGAAGAAGGCTTAAAAGTAACTCTGGTTAACGGTGCGGGGGCTGATAAAGTTATGACAGCCGTGCTGTCAGGTCAGGCCGATATCGGTTTTTCAGGTCCTGAAGCTTGCATCTATGTATACAATGAAGGTAAGGAAGACTATGCAGTGGTCTTTGCACAGCTTACAAAAAGGGATGGTTCCTTTCTTGTTGCAAGAGAACCAATGCCTGATTTTAAATGGGAAGATGTGAGAGGAAAGTTTATTATTGGTGGAAGAAAAGGCGGAGTACCCCTGATGACCCTTGAGTATGTGCTGAAACAGAACAATTTAATACCGGGAGTAGATGTTGAAGTTGATACTTCAATTCAATTTGCATTAATGGGTGGAGCATTTTTATCAGGGATGGGAGACTTTGTTACATTGTTTGAACCCGTTGCATCGAGCTTTGAAAAAGAAGGTACAGGATACATAGTGGCATCAATAGGAGAATCAAGCGGAGAAATACCATATACCGCATATTATGCAAAAAAGAGCTACATTGAGAAAAACCCCGATATTATTCAATCCTTTACAAATGCTATTTACAAGGCACAGCAGTGGATTGAAAAAAGTCCGGACAGGGAAGTAGCCAAAGCCATTGCCCCTTCTTTTCCCGATACCGATCTTGATCTGCTTGAGACAGTTGTAAAAAGATACAAGTCACAGGATACATGGAACAAAACTCCTGTAATGAAAGAAGAAGCCTTTAACCGTTTGCAGGAAGTAATGAAAGAAGCCGGTGAGTTGATGGAGCTTGCTCCTTATGATAAATTGGTGGACAAATCCTTTGCTGAAAAAGCAATAGATAATATAAAATAATCTTATTCAAATAACATGATGTACACCCCTATAATATAATCTTGTAAATATATCACCTTTCTGAGACAGAGGAAAGGTGACTTTTTTATTGAGAAGCGAATTAATGTGCTAATTGGTTTCAGTGCTAAAATAAAAGTACAACAAGTCCCTGAATCAAACCTATCAGGAAGCCTAAAATTCCGCCAAGATATTCTATATGTTTAAGCTCTTTATTTACCACACTTAATACTATGGATTCAAAAGAGGCAAGATCCAAAGCGTTTATTTTCTCAGCAACCATATCGGATATTTTTAAATTATCTGTGGCGTTTGTTATCACGTTATTTAACATTTCCCGTATATAACGATCCCCATCCTTTTCCATAAAAGCATCAAGCTGCTTTCTTATTGTCTTATCTGTAAACCCGTGTAAAAAGCCTGGCAGTTTGTCTTTTAAAATGTCAATTACATTTGTTACAATGGTCTCTTTAAGCAAATTAATGTCCTTATCGGACACAAGTCCGTTTAAAATTTCTTTAGGTGCCAGCAGCTGGTTTTCAATAACGTTGCCTATGGATACAGCAAGTTCGGGTTTTCTTGACGGGATAACACCCTGAATTTTATAACCAAGAAGCAGTTTAACAGGTTTAAATGGCCGAAATAACAGCTTTATTGCAATAAAGTTTGTTATCCACCCAATAAATCCACCAACAATGGCTAATAAAAGAAGTTTAACAATATATGACATAAGTCCTCCGTATTCTCTTAAAAAATATTTTAATCAATATTAGCACAACATTAATTCATTTAACAAATTAAATCACAGAAAAATTCAAAATACCTGTGTCTTATTATTTAGTACGATTAATTTGAGAAAAAGTTATTAAAAAACCATACATTATGCTATATTAAATATAGTTTTATCAAAATGCACCCAAAGCCCGTGCCTCTGAAAGCCGGGATAAACCGGTTTTCAGTTTAGATGGCGGTTAAAATTCCTTCATGGTAGAGCATTTACAAAAAGTTTGTGTGCATTATATGTAAAACACGCATTGAAGCTTTCTTAGCGTTCATGTTATGCACAGTATTTGTGCTAAGGCTAATAGAATATAATAACACTAAAAGGGTTGAAAAGAATGCTGTATAACAAATTCTCGGATTACCTGGTAAGGACTTATAATGAAAAGGTATATAAAATTCCTGTTAACCTTCCTGCAACATGTCCAAACAGGGATGGCCTGCTGGGCTTTGATGGATGTATTTTTTGCGGGGAAGAGGGTGCAGGATTTGAAAACCTTTCATCCGATTTGTCCATAAAGGAACAGCTAAGAAAAAATATAAATTATATTAAAAAAAAGTATAATGCCAAAAAGTATATTGCCTATTACCAAAACTATTCCAACACTTATTTTCCTGTAAATGAATTTAATAATTATCTAAAAGAGGCAATAATAAAAGATGTTGTGGCATTATATATTTCTACAAGACCCGATTGTTTAAATAATGAATATTTTGAAGTAATGAATGACATTAAAGAAAAACACGGGCTTGATATTGTTGTCGAAATTGGGCTTCAAACCGTTAACTACCATACATTAAAAACACTGAACAGGGGACATGGCCTGGCTGAATTTATAGACAGTGTGATAAGGGCAAAAAAATATAACATTGAAACATGCGCGCATATGATAATTGATTTGCCAATGGATAATATTGAAGATGTTATAGAAGGGGCAAAGCTCCTTTC
This sequence comes from Clostridiaceae bacterium, assembly GCA_012521105.1. Classification (GTDB taxonomy): domain Bacteria; phylum Bacillota; class Clostridia; order DSM-8532; family DSM-8532; genus Thermoclostridium. The sequence goes on along the minus strand of JAAYNA010000137.1, from coordinate 8,633 downwards.
CGCTGTTGGTATTAATCAGGTCAAATGTCATTCACTGTACATCTTAAAAGATACAAAGCTGGGCAGTCTGTACAGTCAGGGTAAAATTGAACCTGTGACGATGGAGGAGTATATTGAAAGAATAATTACCTTTCTGGAATATCTTTCCCCTGACATTGTCATTCAACGTCTTATTGGAAGGGCACCGGAGGAAAGGAGCCTTTTTTGCAGCTGGAATACAAGTTGGTGGAAAATAGTTGATTTTATAGAAGAGAAAATGGTAAAGGAAAACAGATATCAGGGAAAGAAATTTAACTACTTAAACGGAGAAATATGCTTTACCGGACACTAGAAGCTGGAAGCCAGGAACTGGAGGATGGGGTTGGATTTGGAGGTTGGAGTATCTGGTTTCCAGTTTCGTGTTGTGTTGAAATTGCTGAACTGGTTCTTTGATTGAATATATTAAAACCTTAAAAGGAAGGGTTGATTCGGTGGAAAAAAGAATAAATGTTATAGGTGCAGGTCTTGCCGGTTGCGAAGCAGCATGGCAGATCGCAAAAAGGGGCGGTAAGGTACGCCTTTATGAAATGAAGCCTCAAAAGAAAAGCCCTGCCCATCACCTTGATACTTTTGCAGAGCTTGTCTGTTCTAATTCCTTTAGATCCAATCAGCTTGAAAATGCTGTAGGACTTTTAAAAGAAGAATTAAGAAGAATGGGTTCGTTGATTATAGAATGCGCAGATAAAAATGCAGTGCCAGCAGGTGGGGCTTTGGCTGTGGACAGAGAAGACTTTTCGGATTGTGTCACAGAGAGAATTAGAAGAAATCCGAATATTGAAGTTATAGAACAGGAATATGCAAACATTGATGACGGTAATATAACAGTTATAGCCACAGGGCCATTAACTTCCGAAGCTTTATTCAAAGAGATGTCCAGAATTACCGGTGAAAATTCCTTATCCTTTTTTGATGCTGCAGCCCCTATTGTAAAAGCAGACAGCATAAACATGGATAAAGCATTCGCAGCATCCAGATATGACAAGGGTGATGCAGATTATATAAACTGTCCGATGAGCAGGGAAGAATACCTTGCCTTTTACGAAGCACTTATTAACGCTGAAAAGGCTGAAATAAAAGATTTTGAGAAAAACCTTATATTCGAAGGGTGTATGCCCATTGAAGTTATGGCGGAAAGAGGACCGGATACGCTAAGATATGGTCCATTAAAACCTGTTGGGCTTACAGACCCTAAAACAGGCAAAGTACCCTATGCTGTTGTACAGTTAAGGCAGGATAATAAAGAGGGAACTTTATATAATATGGTAGGATTTCAAACCCGGTTAAAATGGGGAGAGCAAAAAAGAGTTTTTTCGATGATTCCTGGCCTGGAAAACGCTGAATTTGTAAGGTATGGAGTTATGCACCGCAACACTTTTATAAATTCACCCGAACTTCTTTTAGCTTCATATCGCTTAAAAAACAGTAAAAACCTTTTTTTTGCCGGGCAGATTACAGGTGTGGAAGGCTATGTTGAATCCACGGCTTCAGGGTTGGTTGCAGGAATAAATGCTTACAGGGTGTTACAAGGTCAGGAGGAAGTATATTTTCCAAAAACAACTGCTATCGGAGCTTTGGCATATTATGTGTCAACATCATCGGTAGGAAATTTTCAACCAATGAACATAAACTTCGGTCTGATTGAAGATTTAAAGACAGCAAACTCAGAAGGAAAGCCGGTGAAAATAAGGGATAAGCGTGTTAAGAACAGAATGATTTCTGAAAGGGCACTGAATGTTATAGAAAAAATGAAAAATATATAAGAACGAGATATCTTACAATTACCGAAACTTTTAGCGGAGTGGAGCACAGAGATGTTCAGTCAGAGCCATGAACAGCATGCTGACAGTCTGAGCAGAAAGCTACCTGCATAAAACAAGTTAGAATGCATTTTGCGAGTTTGGGCTTGACACGGGCTGAACTGCACAGCTCCAGCAAACGCAGCGACTGTTTGGTCATCGGATTATACTGAAGAGCGGGTGTCCTGATAGGTGATTTGTTTCTGAAGAAGATAAAACACCCGAAGCAGGACTCGTATATGGATTGTGAGGCGTCTGTTTCCGGCGTTACACAATATCTAATATGGAACAGTTTAAATAAAAGTGATATTATATCAAAGGAAACAGTTAATGGTGTCTTTGTGATGTAAATGGGGTGTAGATTGATGGATAACAAGAACCGTTTTTTAAGCAGTGTGTATTATGACCTGTACCACAAAAAACCTTCCCGCAGATTAGAAGTGAATGTACAGTCTAAGGACAACAGAAGTTCTGAAAACTCCTTGGAAGAGCTTAATTCATTAATTGACGAATTTTATAAAAAAGAGGGCATTAACAGACCCGAGAACGAAGAAACTGCGCCTTTTAAACCTGAAGAGGTCAGGGCGGAAATAGAAAAGCTTGTCGGTCTTTCCAATATTAAAGAAGATATTGAAGCCCTGATGGACTTTGTAAAAATACAGAGATTAAGACAGGAACATGGGTTAAGCGGAAGCAATATCTCACTTCACACGGCCTTTTTAGGGAACCCGGGCACAGGCAAAACAACGGTAGCAAGGCTTGTTGGTGAGTATTTTAAAGCACTTGGTGTTCTGAAAAAAGGTCATATAGTGGAAGTTTCACGGGCTGATTTGGTTGCGGAGTATGTTGGCGGAACGGCTATGAAAACAAATAAGGTTATAGATAAGGCCCTTGACGGTATTTTATTTATCGATGAAGCATATTCCCTGGCTGAGGGCGGGGACAATGACTTTGGAAAAGAGGCAGTGAACATTCTTGTAGATCGCATGGAGAAAGAGCGAAACCGCTTGGCTGTTTTTCTGGCAGGATATACAGATAAAATGGAGGCATTCCTTAGATCTAACCCCGGGCTTTCATCGCGGGTGTCCCGAAAGTTTTATTTTAAGGATTATACAGGTTCAGAACTTTTACAGATGTTTGAAATGTTACTGGAAAAAAATCAATATACAATGGATGAGGAATGTCTTAAGAAAATGGAGCAATATTTTAATTACCTGTATGATATAAGGGACGAACATTTTGGTAACGGACGGGTTGTTAGAAATACTCTTGAAAAGCTGATAAAAGCCCAGTCCGACAGGTTGGCTGAAGAAGAAAATGTAACTTACGATATGTTAAAAACCATTACTGTTGAGGATATTGAAAATTCCATTCCAATAAAAGACATTATTGTAACGCCTAACAAACTCGACTCGGTAATGAAGGAACTGGATGAATTTATAGGATTAAATAATATAAAGGAGCATATTAAAAGCCTTGTAAATTTAATCAGAACAAATCAGAAACGGGAGGAAATGGGACTTCCGGTAAAACAACTTTCCTATCATGCCATCTTTTGCGGTTCTCCCGGTACAGGCAAAACTTCTATTGCCAGAATTCTGGGCAGGATTTATCAGAGTCTTGGAATATTAAAGAAAGGCCATGTCATTGAAGTTGACAGAAGTGGTCTGGTGGCCGGATATGTTGGTCAAACAGAGGAAAAGACCAGTAAAATTTTGGATCAGGCCATGGACGGCATTCTGTTTATAGATGAGGCTTATGCTTTGGCTGGCGGAAGCAATGATTTTGGCAGGAATGCAATAGATACCATACTTAAACGTATGGATGATTGCAGAGACAGGCTGGTTGTTATAGCTGCAGGTTATACCGATAGAATGAAAACATTTTTAAATTCAAACCCGGGCTTGAAAGACCGTTTCAGTTGGGTTTTCGAGTTTGAAGATTACGATGGCAATGAGCTTTTTGAGATTTTTCTTAATTTTGCAAAAAAACAGCAGTATATTCTTAATGAGGAGGCAGCAAAGCAGTTAAAAGACCACTTCGAAGCTGTTGTGAAGCTTAAGCTGGAGCACTTCGGCAATGGCAGATATGTAAGAAACCTGTTTGAAAAAACTGTTATGCAGCAGTCAAATCGAATAGGAGAAAATATTGATTTTGTAAAAAAAGAGGATTTGTCTATAATTACTGCTGAAGATGTTGCCAATGCACTGATGCTTTTATAATTTAGAATGATTGGATAGCAATGATTCTAAGTCAAAAATAACATTTTAATGTTTAAAATTAATATTTGAATGTTTATTTTTATTTTTTCACTTGTATACAAAAAACATATGAGTTATAATTGTAATGGCTTTGAATACTGTAAATGGGCTTTGTTAAAAACTGTTGCAATAATTAACAGTCACTTACATGCTGCTTTTTTATAATTAATGATTTAATTTTTTATGTAAATAATATTATCAGATGGATTCTAAACCTGCTGATGTAATCGGAGGTTTTAATAAAACACGCCATGGACCGTTAAAAACTTAACTAAGTTAAATCGGTTCAGGATTACGAAAGGGAAGGGTGCTAAAATGAGTAATTTTTTAGACAGAATATCAGAGCGGGCAAAAGCAGACAAAAAGACTATTGTTTTACCTGAAAGCACTGATATTCGTACAATTAAAGCTACATCTATGATTCTTCAGAGAGGAATTGCAAATGTTGTTTTGGTAGGTGATCAGGATAAAATAAAGGAGCTGGCTGGGGATCTTGATATATCCGGTGCTATTATTGTAAATCCTGAAACCTCTGAAAAATTTAATGACTATGCAGATACGCTCTATCAGTTAAGAAAGCACAAAGGAATGACCCCTGAAAAGGCAAGAGAAATAATAAAAAATGAACTGTATTGGGGAGTAATGATGGTAAAAAAAGGCGATGCCGACGGAATGGTGGCCGGAGCAGTGAACTCAACAGCTGATACACTGAGACCTGCACTTCAGATTTTAAAAACAGCTCCTGGAACAAAATTGGTATCGGCTTTCTTTATTATGGTTGTTCCCGAATGTGAATACGGAGAAAAGGGTGTTTTCCTTTATGCCGACAGCGGTTTGGTTGAAAATCCCGACGCTGATCAGTTATCTGAAATTGCGATATCTTCTGCAAAATCTTTCAGAAAACTTGTTGAAGCAGAACCAAGAATTGCAATGCTGTCATATTCCAGTTATGGTAGTGCAAAAAGTGATTTAACAGAAAAGGTTGTTAAAGCAACCCGTATAGCAAAAGAAAAAGCGCCTGAACTTATAATCGACGGAGAGTTACAGGTTGATGCGGCTATAGTACCCCAGGTTGCAAAATCAAAGGCACCGACAAGTCCGCTTGAAGGTAAAGCCAATACTTTGATTTTCCCTGACCTGAACAGCGGAAACATTGCATATAAGCTTACACAAAGGCTGGCAAAAGCAGAAGCTTACGGACCTATAACCCAGGGTATTGCCAGACCCATAAATGACTTGTCAAGGGGCTGTTCTGCAGAAGATATAGTTGGTGTTGTAGCTATTACCTGTGTTCAGGCTCAGGATTAAAATTAAAGGATGAAAGTGTATTGTATTAAGCAATAATAGAAGTATGGGGGTTAATACGATGAAAATATTGGTAATAAACTCGGGAAGTTCTTCATTAAAATACCAATTGTTTGATATGGAAAAGGAACATGTTCTTGCAAAAGGTTTATGTGACAGAATAGGAATTCAGAATTCCTTTATTAAGCAAACATACAATAATGGCAGTGAATTTATAAAAGAAACAGAGTTAAAAGATCATAACGATGCAATAAAAGAAGTAATAAATGCATTAACAGATAAGGAACACGGTGTAATAGAAAGCATGGATGAGATTTCATCAGTAGGCCACCGGGTAGTTCATGGGGGAGAAAGATTCTACAAATCAGTCATAATTGACAGGGATGTTCTGAATACAATTGAAGAGTGTATAGAGCTTGCACCATTGCACAATGGCCCAAACATGATTGGAATTAAGGCGTGTAAGAAACTTATGCCCAATGTACCAATGGTAGCTGTATTTGATACTGCTTTCCATCAAACTATGCCTAAAAAGGCATTTTTATATGCTTTACCATATTCTCTTTATGAAAAAAATGGAGTACGCCGTTACGGGTTTCATGGCACATCCCATAAATATGTGGCTGAAAGAGCAGCAGTAATGCTTAACAGGCCTATAGAAGAATTGAAAATTGTAACCTGTCATCTTGGAAATGGCTCCAGTATTTGTGCTGTTAAACATGGTAAATCAGTAGATACCAGTATGGGCTATACTCCTTTGGCGGGTGTTCCAATGGGAACTCGCTGCGGTTCCATAGATCCTGCAATAGTAATTTCACTTATTGAACATGATAAGTACGACTCTTCAATGCTTAACGAATTATTAAATAAAAAATCCGGTGTTCTTGGAATTTCAGGTATAAGCAGTGATTTCAGAGATCTGGATGAAGCTGCTGAGAAAGGCAATGAAAGAGCAGAACTGGCACTTGAAATTTTTGCATATCAGGTTAGAAAATACATTGGTGCATATGCTGCTGCAATGGGTGGTATTGATGCACTTGTTTTCACTGCCGGAATTGGTGAAAATAATCAAGGTCTCAGAAAAAGAGTGGTCACAGGTCTTGAATTCCTTGGTGTTGAAATTGATGATGACAAGAACAGCCAAAGAGGTGGCGAAAAGGATATCAGTACAGACCAGGCAAGGGTTAGAACACTTGTTATTTCCACAAATGAGGAGTTGGCTATAGCAAGAGAAACATTAAAATTAGTAGGCAATAGATAAGATTATTGACATTGTATAAATTAACATGTAATTTTATAAGGTGAAGAGAATATCTCTTCACCTTAGTTTTTATAATTAATTTAGGTAATTGTTACGGAGGTATTTAATGAAAGTTTGTAAATTTGGAGGAACATCACTTGCTTCTGCAGATCAAATTAAAAAGGTATTTGATATTATCACTTCAGATTCAGAACGCAGGATAGTAGTTGTTTCAGCCCCGGGAAAAGAACATGATTCCGACACTAAAGTTACCGACATGCTTATTAATATGGCCGAGTCCTTTTTAAGCACCGGCAATTGTGAAAAAGATCTTATGGCCGTTGTCAACAGATATGCCAAAATAGCAGAAGGGCTGAACCTCAGCGATGAGATCGTGAAAGATATAGAGAACAACTTAAGAACAAGAATTTCTTTGGGCTACGACAACAAAGACAAATTCATAGACAGAATAAAAGCTGCCGGAGAAGACAATTGTGCCAGACTGGTTGCTAAATACTTCAATAGCCGGGGAGTTAGTGCTAAGTACATAAATCCTAAGGATGCAGGTTTATTCTTAAGCGATGAATACGGTAATGCAAGAGTATTGCCCCAGTCTTTTAAGAATCTGTCAAAGCTTAAAAACATGGATGGTATTTTGATATTCCCCGGGTTTTTTGGATACTCATTATCGGGAGAAGTTGTTACATTTCCAAGAGGAGGTTCGGATATAACAGGTTCAATACTTGCTGTTTCTGTAGAAGCAGATGTATATGAGAACTTCACCGATGTGGATTCGGTTTATGCTGCTAATCCTAAACTGATAAAAAACCCGAAGGCAATACCTGTTTTAACATACCGCGAAATGCGTGAACTTGCATATGCTGGTTTTTCAATTCTGCATGAAGAAACTCTTGCACCTTTGTTTAAAAAAGGGGTCCCGGTAAATATAAAAAATACCAATAAACCCGATGCTCCGGGCACAATGATTGTTACCACAAGAGAGGTTAAAAACGGGCCTGTTGTTGGAATTGCAGGGGCTGGTGGTTTCGTAACAATTAATATCCACAAATATATGATGAACCGGGAAATTGGTTTCGGAAGAAAAGTTATGTGGATCCTTGAAGAAGAAGCCGTTCCTTTTGAACATATCCCATCGGGAATAGATGATATCTCTGTTATTATAAGAAAACAATTCCTTGATGAAGATAAGAAATCAAGAATTATGGAGCGTATTGCTCATGATCTGGCGGTTGACAGCGTCAGTATAGGCTATAACCTGGCTCTTGTGATGGTTGTTGGTGAAGGAATGCTCCGTCGTGTTGGTGTGGCAAGCAGAGCAACCACTGCCCTTGCACAAAGCGGAGTAAACATTCAAATGATTAATCAGGGCTCATCCGAGGTTAGTATTATGTTTGGAATAGATGAAAAAGACCTGGATAAAGCAATTATAGCACTATATAATGAGTTTTTTGAAAAGAATTGACTAATTTTAGTCAATTCTTTTACTATAAAAATAAATGCAGAATTCTGCCAGCAATTGAAGCACAAATGAGTTTATCCTCCGAGGTATTTAAGGGTTTACAGAAAGGATTAGGCTATGGATAAAAAACAGTTTGTAATCAATTATTGGAAAGATGTTGCCTGTAAGAACGCAGAGAGTTTAAAGGAGTATTTTTTATCTAATGCTGTTATCAATTGGCACAATACAAACGAAAGATTTTCAGTTGAAGAATTTATAATAGCTAACTGTGAATACCCTGGTAAATGGTGTGGCAATGTTGAAAGAATAGAAATAATTGATGATTTAGTAATCTCAGTTACAAGAGTGTGGTCTTTAGAAAAAGGGGATTCATTCCATGCGGTTTCATTCTTTGAATTCAAAGGTGATAAAATCTCATGCCTGGATGAGTATTGGGGCGATGATGGAATTGCACCACAGTGGAGGTTGGATAAGCAAATAGGTCAGCCCATCCGCTAACTATACCAATCATT
>JAAYNA010000136.1 GCA_012521105.1 Clostridiaceae bacterium | reverse complement strand
CCACAGTTTCTAAGAGCAATACGAACCTGATGCTTAAAGAAGCCAACGTCATCAAGAGCTCTGGATACGTCTTCTGCGTCCTTATCTCCTAACAGCAGCCTTTTTACAACTCTTCCTTTAACGAGATGTTCTTCAACAATTTCCTTAACATCTTCAACGGTAACTCTCGAGTAGGTTGCACCTTCAGGATAAATTACAAGAATAGGACCTTTTTCACATAGTCCAAAACATCCGGTGTGTAAAACCTTGACTTCATTGTCTATATTGTTTTCACGAATCAGCTTATTCATTTCGTCTATAATATCAAAGCTTTTGGATGATGTACATCCAGTTCCGCCACAAACCAGCACGTGTGACCTGTATATCATTTAAGACCCTCCAATCTGAAACTACCTTTGGATACCGGTAAATCTAATTTTATTCAGCCTCATTAATGGTGTATTCTTCCACAGGACGACCGTTAATTAAATGTTCCACAACTATCTTTCTTGCCTTTTCAGGATCCAGCTTTACATAGGTCGTCTTTACGCCGTCTGATGTTATGACTTCTGCAATAGGTTCCAACCTGCATGCACCTATACATCCAGTCATTGTTACATTAACATTTTGAACATTCCTTTTGTCAAGTTCTTCTACAAACGCATTCATAACAGGTCTTGCTCCCGCTGCAATACCGCAGGTTGCCATCCCAACAACAACTCTTGTCTTACCTGTATTATCACGAAGGTTTATTTCTTTTAACGCTCTTTCTCTAATAGCCTCCAGTTCAGCCAGAGATTTCATTCAGAACACCTCCAAAAACTTCATTCATTCCTTCACGAATTTTTTCTGCTATCCAGTTAATAACTTCAAAATTGCTTATTGAAACGCCGTTAAGATATTTTTTTACATTCTCTGTTTTAAGTTCAAATTGAGCCTTATTGCTCCGAAAACTTATTTCATAATCTATTTCAGGTTTTGCAAGTATTAAAGCCTTTAATGTTTCGTCAATGTCTCCTAAGGGAATTCTATCGATACTGTCAGCAACAAAGCGTGCTTCCGTAGTTGTACCTTTTCCTTTATGAGATTTTATCTCAAAACTTCCACCGGTCATTTCAGCAGAAAGTTTAAATAATGGGATTCCCATTCCGACTTCCCTTGTTGTCCTGGTTGTGGTGAAGGGGTCTGTCACTTTTTCCAGTATTTCCTTATCCATGCCGCATCCATTATCCGACAACCTGAATATCAGGAACCCATCTCTGCTAACCAGTGAAATTTTGATAACAGTTGCGCCCGCTGCAATAGAATTTTGGGCTATATCCATTAAATGCAGAGATAAGTCTTTCATCCCAAATCACGATATTTTTGAATTAGCTTCGGAACATCACTGGGTACAAGCCTTCCGTACACCTCACCGTTTATCGTAAGAACAGGAGCCAGACCACACGCTCCTATACAACGGCAGGCTTCAAGTGAAAACATACCATCCTCGGTGACTCCGTCTTCTTTTAAACCTAATTCTTTCTTTAATTCCTCATAAATTACGCCCGCTCCTTTAACATAACAGGCTGTACCCAGACATAACTGAATTTGATATTTCCCCTTCGGATAAAGAGAGAATTGAGTATAAAAAGTAACAACTCCGTATACTTCTGCAAGAGGAACTCCTAACCCCTCTGCAATAGCCTTCTGGACCTGTATGGGCAAATAGCCATATAGTTCCTGAGCTTCATGCAGAACTGGAATCAGAGCACCTTTTACACCCTTATACTTATTAATTATTTTTTCAAGTTCCTGCGCTTTTGGAGCCACGCAAGTGCTTGAGCATTTGCAGCCCATAGTATAACCCCCAGTCTGAGAAAAATTGTATTTGGTTTGTTATAATATTAACAAGACACTTTGTTAATATTATAACAAAATTTATCACATAAATCAACTTATAACGGGATTTTTTTAAAAACCCTTAAGCCCTTTATTTAAGCCACTTTGATAAATTTTTGAACAAATTATTTTTAGTATTTTGTATACACAATTTTAAACCGGCCCCGTATTGCGCAGGTATAAATTAAACATAAAAAAGAGCCATATTTTTTGATTTTTTTACAAAAAACATGGCTCTTTATAAAGTATTTGATTTTATTTATTGTGACGATTCTCTTTCTGTTAAAGCTTCAACCAGATTCGAGTATGATACCCTGAGACCGTTTTTGTTTTCATCTTCCAGCTGTTTCCTGCGCACCATCATACCGGTATATTCCCCGTTTTTAAATGCATACAAGTATACGCCCTCAGGTTCCGGCACTAAATCAACTACAATCCGTTCACCTGTTTTCAAGGTATATTCTATAGTTACTTCAGGATTTTCAAGGACAGGCTCTACATCAAGATTTAACTTATCCATGGTAATCCCTATAGCACCCTGGTAATATTTCTTGAATGTTCTTATATAATCGTCATCCTTTTCACCCGTGAGTAATGTTCCATTAAACTCGTATGTGCTCTTCTCATCGTCTTCTGTATCAACATTAATCCTTGAGACGTCAACCCTTCCGTCCATTGTTATTTTTAATTCGCTGACTTCATTAATATTCTGAAGGTGCACAAAGGAGCTAATAATCTCTTCTATCGGCTTATCAAGGAATGTAAAAAGGTTCGCCGAAACCGTAAAAATAAGATTTTCATCATTCATCGTGGCATAATATGCTTTTCCGTCGGTATATAATTTCCCGAGGGACAGCTTATAATCATTACCACCCAGGGTGTATTTAAAAACATAGGCGGGTGATTCAAGGCCATAATTATCCAGGTTTTCTGCATTTTCCTCAATGTATTTGGAAACAGAAACACCTGCAAGAGCCTCGGTTATTTTATATATATTTTCGTATCTGGCTTCAGCTTCTATTGGGTAAGAAAGTAACCATTTCGTATTTGATTCATCTGTTGCTGCATTAAAAATAAGATTTTGATGCCTTGTAAAACTTAAAGCCGTAAAATCCTGCGATGTATATTCCTTGTCGTAAACTTCTGTTTCCATCAGATCAAATTTGGTCTGAATGAATTTTTCAGCTTCATAATCCCCAATAGTATACACGGTAGCCTCATCTTCTTTTTTTGCGTAATAGGCACCACCCGTTGGGGTTTCGTTTCCAACAAGCAGAACATACCTGGTATTGTCATTCATTATAAAGGTCAGCTTAACAGGATTATCCAGGCCATATACCGATAAATCCTCAGGGTTCTCATCAATAACTTTTTGAGCCTTCAGGGAATTTGCATTCCATGCAATACTGTCTACTGAACTGGATCGAACATTCATGCCTTCGGGCTCAACAGGAACCCAGACATTTCTATCCACCATTTTTGTCTCAACAGTTCCGTCATCTTTAGTAGTTTCCTGCTCAACCTGAATGGTGGTATATTTAAAATGTAAAACTTCGTCATTATTCTCCATTATAATCTCGGAGAGATCGTTTTTAACAAAGTCAAATATCTGTATTTTTTCCTGGCTGGTATTGGTGTTTCCTTCATCTTCCTTTTCGGGAAGATTTGTGACAATTAAATATGCACCCACAAGCAACGCCAACACAATTGCCGGGATAATAAGTTTTTTGAAATTGCTCATAGATGTCTCCTCCTTAACCAGACAAATACACCTACGCCCATAATAATTAACGGAACAACAATAATAAGTCCGATAAACAAAATTGTCAGAGTCTGCTGAGTAACATTTTGAATTCGTGGTATTGAATATTTCTTAACAGGAATATAGATGTCTGCATCCTTATCCTGCATCCAGTTGATGCTGTTTACAAGAAATTTCTTTCCTGCATCCGAAATACTCATTCCTTTGTCCGAGACAAAGTAAGCATTTCCAATAACCACTGTTTTACTCGCTTTTATATTTCCGGCATTTTCAACAGCAACGGCAACATTAAGCGGCCCTGATTTATCCTCATTACCTTCAAACAGAGACCTTCCTATTGCTTCTGAAGAAGTGGTCAATAATGGTGTTGTAGTAATCCATTCTTTTTCATTTTTCAGAATTTCAATACTTTGGGCATAAACCAATGACAAACTGAATTTATCAGGTTCTAATACCGAATTAATTGAATTTCTCTCAACCGTTGGCATGAAATAGTAGGGTTGTCCGTACGCGGCTTTATTCGCTGCCATTTCAAAAATCACATCATAACCTAGAGCAATATTAAACTTTGATAGAAAATCCTCAAAATTAGTCAGTCTTGTATTGGTTTGTAAAGGATCGAAAAGGAATACGGTATTCCCGCCATTTTCCATATATTGAGTAAGGGTTTCCAATTCTGTAGTTGTCAAGTCCCGTTGGGGGTTGGCAAAAAGAACGATAGATGCATCTTCGGGAATTTTTTCAACAGATGCCAGGTTAATTTTCTCCACTTCATAACCATTCAACTCCAAATTAGATACCAGTTCAGAGTATTCATTTTCAAGGTCTCCCTCTCCGTGACCTTCGGTATAATAAATTACCGGAATATCCTCAGATGTGACATATCGTATTGCACCGGTAAATGCGTACTCTGCGTTTAATCCTGTAACTTGAGGCATATAATTTGATGTGTAGGATATATCAAAAATATCATAGGTTGATAAAACCTTTGAGCGCTTTTGACTTCTTACAACAAAATCATATTTTGAAACACCAAGCAAACCGTCAGGATCAAGCTCATTTTGTATATATGCAGGGTCCTTTTCAGGATCAACGTATTTTACATCAATTAAATTACTCTTTGTTTCATATTGTTTAATGAACTCAATTACCTGACTGTATGACGAATCGGTCATTTTGTTTTCATCAAAAAGTCCGATAATTTCAACTTTCTCATTTAATTCTTTTAATACTTCATCTGTCTTTTCGCCTAAGCTGTACAATTTATTGCTGGTTAAGTCTATCTTAAGTTTTTCCCTTATTTGTGTTGCGCCAACAATTGCATTAAGGATTATTGCAGCTGCAATCACAATTACAGTTAATACAAAGGAATAAGAGCCAAAACGTAAACTTCTTTTATTAAAAGTAAATTTTTTCTCATTTTTGTTTTTCATGTCAATCACCCCTGACTCCAACGTCTTTTATCAATAACTCTTGTTGTTAAGAACAGAAAAACTGCTGTAAAGCTCAGGTAATAAATAATAGAGGTAATATCCAGTATACCCGCATTCAAATCACTGTATCTTGACAAAAGCGAGAACATATCAAGTACTTTTGCTGTAAAACCTCCAACAAATGTTGCGATAGGATCTATTATGTTAATAAGCAGTAAAATGGCGAAACTGATTATTGCTGCTACTATCTGGTTTTCAGTCAGGGAAGAAGCAAAAACACCAATTGCTACATAAGATGCCCCAACCAGCAAAAACCCGATATATCCACCAATAAGCATGGGTATTTCAGGCTGTCCGCCGAGAATGTATATAATTGCAAGATAAATAAAAGTTGATGCAAACATTACCATAAAGACGGTAAAGGCTGCAAGGAATTTTCCTAATACAATCTGGTAAACATCCACCGGCGATGTAACCAATAAGACTTCGGTGCCGTTTTTTCTGTCTTCTGTCAGAATACGCATAGTAAGAATAGGACATACAAAAGTAAGTATAAATATTATACTTGAAAGAAGATTGTTCAATTCTGCCACCTGGGCTGCTACTGTACCAAAGGTAAAATATATAGACGAAATCAGAAAAAAGAATCCAATTAAAATATAGGCAATGGGCTGATAAAAATATGCCTGGACTTCACGTTTCCATATAGCTAACATATTAGTTTACCTCCCTTTCCTCAGTGGTTAACTGCAGGAATATTTCCTCAAGTGATAACCCCAATGATCTCAGTTCAAGAATTGGGTAACCAACCTGAGCCAGTTTGTGGAAAATGGGCTTTCTTACATCTATATCTTTGTCAGCTTCAATTATATAGCTACACTCATCATCTTTTCCTGTATTTTGAACTTCAAGGTATTTTACTCCGTACACCTGTTGTATCAGCTCTTTAACCCTTTTTTCAGGACCTGCAATTGTCATTCTGAATTTTGTAAAGTCAGTAAGATTTTTTGACAGGTTCTCCGGAGTATCAACTGCTACTATTTTTCCCTTGTTTATTATAACAACCCTTTCGCAGACTGCACTAACTTCTGGTAATATATGCGAACTTAATATAATGGTATGATTTTTTCCAAGAGCTTTAATAAGCTTACGAATTTCTATAATCTGCTTAGGATCAAGCCCCACTGTAGGTTCGTCCAGTACAAGAACCTCCGGAGCTCCGACAAGAGCTTGCGCCAAACCAACTCTCTGCTTGTATCCTTTAGAAAGGTTTCTGATTAATCTGTGCTGTACGTGAGTTATCTTTACTAATTCCATTATATCGTCCTTCTGACTTTTCCACGCTTTTTTGTCCACTTCTTTTAATTGGGCGCAGAAATCAAGAAAGTCAGTTACCGTCATATCCAAGTATAGCGGTGGTAATTCAGGCATGTAGCCTATTCTTTTCTTTACTTCCCTGGAGTGCTCCATTATGTCATACCCGTCAACCGTTACAGTACCTGATGTTGAAGGTATATACCCGGTTATAATATTCATCGTCGTGCTTTTTCCTGCTCCGTTTGGCCCCAGAAAGCCAAGGATCTCTCCTTTGTTAACCGAAAAGCTCACATTTTCTACAGCTTTAATTTCGCCATAATGCTTTGTGAGGTTTATAATCTCTATCATAGTGCTCCTCCAATCTTTCAAAGTTTTTACTGTAGTGATTAATGTTGTCACTCACAACGTCACTAGGACCTATTTAATTATGCAGTATTCATTTGAACAAAATATGAACAAATTGTAAAATAAAGACGTAAAAAAGGAAGCTTTCGCTTCCTTACATACCTAATATACTAAAGCCCGAATCAGCATAAATTATTTGTCCTGTTATACCCATTGTATGATCACTTAATAAGCAGGAGGCAATGTTACCAAGCTCTTTTAAGGTTATATTCCTTTTTAGAGGTGCTCTTTGCTGTACAATATCCAAAACATCACCGAAATTTTGAATTCCCATTGCTGACACAGTTTTTACCGGACCTGCAGAAATAGCATTTATCCGTATATTCTGCAAGCCCAAATCATGGGCAAGATACCTCACAGACGACTCCAAAGCTGCCTTGGCTACTCCCATAACATTGTATCCTAGAACAACCCTGTTTGAACCCTGATATGTTAGCGTAATAATGCTTCCGCCATCTTTCATCAGCTCTTTTGCGTACCTTGAAACCGCAATTAAAGAATATGCGCTGATATCCATTGCATGCAGAAAACCTTCCCTGGATGTATTTATAAAAGAATCCCTTAAATCATCGGTATTGGCATGAGCAACAGCGTGTACCAGGCCATGAAGAATGCCATAATCCTTCCCTGCCTTGTTAAAAAGCTCCTGTATCTGGTCGTCGGAGGAAACATCACAGGCATAGAGCCTTATTTTTGATGCATATTCTTTTTGCACAAGCTTTTCTATAGATTCTCTTTCTCTTTCACCCCTGTATGTCAGAATAATGTTGGCATTCTGCTCAAGACAAGACTGGGCTATTCCCCAGGCTATACTCCACTTGTTCCGTACTCCCATAATGATAATGTTTTTATTTGTTAACATACTACGCTTTCAACTCCTGTTTCAAGAATTTAAATAACCGAGGAAATGCTCGTTATTATATAAATGATAATAATATAAGTTCATAATGGCAATTAATATATTAACCAAATTTCATCTTCTCAATCAAACTATGAACAGTATAAAAGAATATAATATGGAAATATTTCCTGCGCTTTAATACCCTAAAACTAAGCTGGTACAACAATTTTGAGTCTTCAATATAGCCAGATCAATTTATTCGTTAAATTGACAAATATACCCACACATTTTATTATAATAACAGCAACATACATTAACCGTCAAGATTTTACACGACAAGTATTTAAGGGGGAATACAAAAGATGTCGGAGTTAAAGAAAGCACGAAAGGAGCTTTATGAGGTCATTGAATCAGGTTCAAGAGAGCAAATTATGGAGGTCAGTCAGGATCTGGATAAAATAATCTTAAGGCACATGTATAACCAATTAAGTAAAAAACATTTATGAAAGCAAAAATGTGGCAAAGTTTTTAAAAAGTGAAGGTGCGAACTTAATTCGCACTTTCACTTTTTAAATTTGGATATAAATTTACCCGTACGCTTTATTGCTTCAATAAGTTTTTCGGTTGAAGTCGCGTATGTGGCCCTTACAAACCCTTCACCACATTCTCCGAAAGCATTGCCCGGAACCATCAATACTTTTTCTTCCAGTAACAGGCGCTCACAGAACTCATCTGAAGAAAGCCCTGTTTTACTTATATCAGGGAAAACGTAGAAAGCTCCAAGAGGCTCGAAGCAGTCCAGCCCTATTTTTCTAAACCCGTCTACAACCAATCTTCTTCTCTGATTATATTCATTAACCATTGCTGCCACTTCTTCGTCTCCATTCCTTAAGGCTTCAATCGCAGCATACTGCGCTGTGGTAGGTGCACACATAATAGCATACTGGTGTACTTTTTTCATTTGCTCAATAATATACCTGTTACCACAGGCATAGCCAATTCTCCAACCCGTCATGGCATAAGCCTTTGATAAGCCATTTACAACAATGGTTCTGTCTTTCATTTTCTCAAAATTAGCAATTGACACATGCTTCCCCGAATATGTCAGCTCTGCATAAAGCTCGTCGGATATTATCATAATTTCCCTGTCTTTAAGGAAATCTACAATCTCTACATAATCATCATATTCCATAATTGCCCCGGTAGGATTGTTTGGATAGGCCATAATAAGAATTTTTGTTTTATCGGTAACAACCTTTTCCAGATCCTCACGTTTTAAACGGAACTGATTTTCCGCCTTTAATCTAAGGGGAACGGGTACAGCACCGGCAAAAAGCGTGCATCCCTTGTATGCAACAAATGATGGTTCGGGTATTATAACCTCATCACCCTGTGAAACCAGAGTCCTTATTGCAAGATCAATTGCCTCACTTCCACCTACAGTTACAAGAACTTCTGTTTCAGGCTCATACAAAAGATTGAAACGCCTTTCCATATAGTTGCAAATCTCTTGCCTGAGCTCAATGAAACCGGCATTTGATGAATAGTTTGTATACCCTTTTTCAAGAGAGTAGACCCCTGCTTCCCGAATAGTATAGGGCGTTACAAAATCGGGCTCTCCTATCCCCAGGGAGATTGCATCCTTCATTTCATTAATAAGATCGAAATATTTCCTTATTCCTGAAGGAGGAACGGCTGCGATATGAGGGGCAATCATTTTCTGTACATTCATAAAACCACAGCCTCTCTGTTATCTTTATGTTTTTTGTTGAATATGACGCCCTTATCTTTATATTTCTTCAAAACGAAATGAGTGGATGTACTGAGAACCGAATCTATGGTTGCAAGCTTTTCAGCTACAAACAAGGCTACATCCTTCATGGATTTACCCTCTACAACCACAAAAAGGTCGTAACTGCCCGACATTAAACTGCACGATTTAACCTGAGAAAACTGGTAAATCCTTTCAGCAACTTCATCAAACCCTCTGTCCCGCTGTGGTGTCACTTTAACTTCGATATATGCAGAAACAATATCATTATCGGTTTTTTCCCAGTCAATAAGAGCAGGATAACCTAATATAACGTTTTTTTCCTCCATTTCTTTAATGGCTTTCGTAACCTCTTCTTCTTTTTTTCCCAGCATAACTGCTATTTGCTCATTAGTAAGCCTGCTGTTTTTTGAAAGAATGTGTAAAATTTCATTGTCCATAAATAACCTCCAAAATAAATAAATTATTATCCTGCACGATCCTCTTCTTCATTTACATATTCGTATTCATACTCATATCCGCTTTCGTCATTATGTTCTTCCTCATCCTCATCCTGTATATAATGCTTTTCACGCTCTTCAATGTTTATAAGCACTTCTTCTATTTGATTTTCATACCTTGAAAGAATTTCTATGATATTGCCTCTCAGCTTTTTTAATTCCAGCTTTATATCAACTATTTTTTCCTTTTCGGACTCAAGCAGTTGATCAAGCCGCATTTTTTCCTTCAAGGCCTTGTCCTGTGCCTCTCTCATCATAGTTTCGGCTTTTTCCTGCGCCTGCAAAAGTACACCGGCAATTTTTTCCTTCTCTTTCATCAGGGACTCTGCCTCCCTGGACAGTTGATCATATTTTTCCCTCAATTCATTGAGTTCAGACTTAAGCTCGGAATTTTCCTCTTCCCTTTCTTTAAGTCTTTGATCAAACTCTCTGATTATTCGTTCCAGATAAACATTAACATCAGCCTTTTTAAAACCAAACATCGATGTTCTAAATTTTTTTGCGCTTGATCCTGCCACACTAATACCCCCTTTAAACATTATAACTGGTTATAAGGACACTCATTACATTAATTATCGGTAGTATCAGTATTTATTTTATCCTTTGTTGAAGCAATACTCAATATAACTTGTGGAATAAATAACCTGATTTAAATTGCTATTAGTATAAAGCAAAAATAGCCTTTTTTCAATACGATTCTTTATACACGTCAGTGTTGGTTTAAAAAACTATACCGATATTGTGCAATGCAAGGAATCTTTTTAGCGGAGTGGCGCATAGAACTGTTTAATTTACAGTTTTTTACGAATACTAAGTATATTGCGCAGCATGCTCTGAAAGAGCTTATTTCTTTTAAAGAAAGGGTGATCTTTTTATGCATATACTTGGAAAGATAAAAGTTACAACAGAATTGCCTGAAGAGATTTCAAAACTTAAAGATTTGGCCTATAACCTGTGGTGGACCTGGAATCACGAAGCAGTTAAGATATTCAGTGAAATCGATCCGACTTTGTGGAAAAAGACTAACAAAAATCCGGTCCATTTTCTTCAGGTGGTAAGCAAAAGCATATTAACTGAGAAAATATCAGATCCATTGTTTATGGAAAGATACACTAATGTTATAAGTAAATTCGACAGTTATATGACGCAGAAAGACACATGGTTTGCCCGGAATTACCCTGATAAAACATCAGAAAATATCATATATTTTTCTGCTGAATATGGCCTGCATGAAATACTCCCGATTTATTCGGGAGGCCTTGGTGTATTATCGGGAGACCACTGCAAAACTGCCAGTGATCTCGGACTTCCTTTCACTGCGGTGGGCTTGTTGTACAAACAGGGCTATTTCAACCAGCGCATTAATCGTGACGGCTGGCAGGAAACCAGTTTTACAAACCTTAATATATCCGAACTTCCTATCCAGCCTGTTTTAACGCAGGATGGCAAACCATTGTTAATTCAGGTCGAAATACCCAATAGAATTGTTTATGCCAAAGTTTGGAGAATTGCGATTGGGCGAATAAATTTATATGCTATGGATACCGATGTACCCGAAAATAACCAATATGACAAAACCATAACATTTAAACTGTACGGTGGCGACAGGGAAACCCGTATACAGCAGGAAATACTTTTAGGTATTGGTGGTATCAGGCTTTTGGACGCTCTGAACATAAAAGGAACGGTATATCATATGAACGAGGGGCATTCTGCATTTATAGGACTGGAGCTTTGCAGAAAACTTATGGCCGAATCCAATCTTTCCTTTGAAGAAGCCCGGGAAATAGTTTCCTCTTCGTCGGTATTTACCACACATACACCGGTACCCGCAGGAAATGATGTTTTTCCCCTTGATATGATGGACAGGTATTTTGGCAACTACTACAGTCAATTACATTTGAACCGGGATGAATTTATGGCTCTTGGTTTAAAACCAGGCGATCAGTATAATTTTAATATGACTGTACTGGCCCTGAATATGTCGGGAAAAAGAAACGGTGTCAGTGAACTTCATGGGGCGGTTTCCAGAAATATCTACAGCAGTTTATGGCCAGGTATCCCTGAAGATGATGTCCCAATTCTGCACGTTACGAATGGTATTCACACAAAGACCTGGTTATCTCCTGAGTTTGAACAACTGTACAATAAATATCTTCCCGATAACTGGCAGGACACTATTTATGATACTAAAATCTGGGAAGCGGTAGATCAAATTCCCGACAAAGAAATATGGGATACACACTGCCACCTGAAGGAAAAGATGATAAATTACGTGAGATCCTTGTTAAAAAAACAGTTAAGACTAAATGGGATGCCGGCTTTTGAAGCAGATGAGTTTGTATCAAAAATGAATGCGAATGCTTTTACTATCGGATTTGCAAGACGTTTTGCAACATATAAGAGAGCAGCTCTGATATTCAGGAATATGGCAAGAATAGAAAGAATCCTTAATAATAATGAAATGCCTGTACAGATTATTTTTGCGGGAAAGGCACATCCTGCAGACAGGCCTGCTCATGAAGTGATAAAACATATTCATGATATAGCCCGGCGCGAAGGTTTTAAAGGAAAGATTTTTCTTATAGAAAACTATAATATGGCTCTGGCCAGGCACCTGGTACAAGGAGTTGATCTTTGGCTGAATAATCCAAGACGTCCTTTGGAAGCCAGCGGTACAAGCGGGCAAAAAGTGTGCATTAACGGAATACCAAATTGCAGTATCCTGGATGGCTGGTGGTGTGAAGGCTATAACGGTAAAAACGGCTGGGTCATAGGTGATGGCACACCTTATGAAAACGAAGAACAACAGGATGACGCAGACAGTAAGTCCTTGTATTGCCTTTTAGAAAACCAGATAATTCCCATGTATTTTAAAAGGGATGTAAACGGCATTCCAACCGAATGGATAAAAATCATGAAAGAGTCGATAAAATCAATAACCCCTTTGTTCAGTACTCACCGTATGCTTCTGGATTATACCCGCGAATTTTACAATCCATGTATTGACAGGGTAAGAAGGATACAGCAATCAAATTATGAGTTAGTAAGAAATCTGTCATCCTTTAAACATAATATTCAAAGATTCTGGTCAGATATCAGAATAATGACTGACTCCGGCGGTCATACACTAAATGAACACAGTTTGAAGTCAGAAGAAAATATTACGCTGAATGTAAAAGTCAGTTTGGGAAACTTGTCCCCAGAAGATGTTTCGGTTGAAGTATATTACGGTCAGTTAGTAAATAATCAGCTCCGTCATGGTGAAGCCGTTGAAATGAATTTTATGAAACAGTCGGATTCCACTACCTGGCATTATTCGGTGAACCTTAATATCACAGAAAGCGGTGAGTATGGATATACATTCCGGGTAATCCCGAAACACAAAGAACTTTTTAATAAACATGGTATACCGTTTATAAAGTGGGCAAACTCTTGATTGAATAAATAAGTTCAGGGACAGAACACTTTATTTCTGTCCCTGAATTATGGATTTTTCTCATTCCTGTATTTCGGATTTAAGGTTAAGTTTTTCTATGGCTTCTTCCCGAATCTTATATTTAAGAATTTTTCCTGCCGCATTCATCGGGAATTCGTCTACAAACATAATATAACGGGGAGTTTTATGCTTAGCAATATGAGCTCGAATATAATCCTTCAGCTCGTCTTCGGTAAGCTCCTCACCGTCTTTCAAAATAATGCACGCCAGTATTTCTTCACCATATTGCTTGTCGGGTACACCTACCACCTGAACATCTTTTACTTTCGGGTGGGTATAAATAAACTCTTCTATTTCTTTTGGATAAATGTTTTCACCGCCACGAATAATCATATCTTTAATTCTTCCTGTAATCTTATAATTGCCATTGGAATCCCTTCGCGCGAGATCACCTGTATGAAGCCATCCATCTTCATCAATAACGGCAGCAGTTGCTTCAGGCATTTTATAGTAACCTTTCATAACATTATATCCCCTGGCTACAAATTCGCCATCGACGTTGTCGGGTAAATCTTCTCCGGTCTTAGGATCAACAATTTTACACTCAACTCCTGGCAGAGGCCTTCCAACGGTATTTACCCGAACCTCAATCGGATCATCTATTCTGCTTTGTGTACAGCCTGGAGACGCCTCGGTCTGGCCATATACAATGGTTATTTCCTTCATGTTCATTTTGTCTATTACATCCTGCATCACTTTGACCGGGCACGGGCTTCCTGCCATAATTCCGGTTCTCATATGGGAAAAATCGGTTTTTTCAAAGTCTTCATGCAGAAGCATAGCAATAAACATTGTTGGAACACCATTACAGCATGTGATTTTTTCCCTGTTTATGCAATCAAGAGACCGTTTCGGTGAAAAATAAAGCAGAGGGCACATAGTTGTACCATGGGTAACAGCTGCCGTCATGGAAAGAACCATTCCAAAGCAGTGGAACATGGGCACTTGTATAAGCATACGGTCCGCGGTAGACAAATCCATGCAGTCACCAATGGTTTTGCCATTATTTATAACATTATAATGAGTAAGCATAACTCCCTTCGGGAAACCTGTTGTGCCCGAGGTATACTGCATGTTACACACATCATGTTTGTCAACGGCAGCAGCTCGTCGGTATACTTCCTCTACAGGCACTTTCCCGGACAGATTTAATGCTTCGTCCCAGGTTAAACACCCCTTTAGCTTCGAATCAACAGTTATTATATTTCTTAAAAAAGGCAGCCGTCTGGTATGAAGTGGCTGACCTGCTTTAGCATTTTCCAGCTCGGGACAAAGCTCTTTAATTATTTCAATATAGTTAGAGTCCTTATACCCATCAGTCATAACAAGAGTATGGGTATCGGACTGACGCAGCAGATATTCCACTTCGTGTTTCTTATACGCCGTGTTTACAGTTACTAAAACTGCACCTATTTTTGTTGTGGCCCAAAATGTAATAAACCACTGAGGAACATTTGTTGCCCAGATGGCAACATGATCGCGCGGTTTTACACCCAATGCTATAAGTGAACGTGCAAATCTGTCTACATCATCCCTGAACTGGGAGTAGGTTCTTGTATAATCCAGTTCTGTATACCGAAAAGCATATTGATCAGGGAACTCTTCAACAACCCGATCAAGCAGTTGGGGAAATGTTAAATCAATAAGGGAATCTTTCTGGAAGATATACCTTCCGGTTTTTGTCTTATTATAGAATAGACTTGTACTTCTTTTTTCTGCTTTGATATATTTTCTCATGTAGTTTTCAAACTGGGGAAAAACAATTCCTGCATCGCTTAAATCCGAAGCCCACCTTTTAACCCATTCGAGTGTAACATACCCTTCGTAGTTTATTGAGTTTAAAGCCATCATTGCTTCGTGGATTGGAAGATCCCCCTCTCCCATCATTTTATAGCGTATTTCTCGATTTTCAACTACAGAGTCCTTTACATGCACATAGCGGATATAAGCACCAAGGTTTTGCACAGTTTTTTCGGGGCTTTCCCCCGCAAACCGGTACGGATGGTGAATGTCCCATAATGCAGCAACGAAGTCGCTGGCTGCATGGTTTAGAAGATTACAAAGACGTGAGGTATCAGAGTACACCCCATTTGTTTCTATAAGCAGAGTTACATTATTCTTCTCAGCAACTGGAATTAAGCGTCCCAACACTTTCAAAATTACTTCATCGTCTACTTCACTCCCGGGCTCAGGACTTTGATCTGCCAGTATCCTTACAAACGGTGTACCAAGCTTTGCTGCAAGCATTATGTACTGGGTTATTTCAATTACATTTTCTTCTTCCTTCTCAGGGTATTTAAGGCAGCATCCCGAAGAAAGGCATGGAATTTCAAGGTTGAGAGAATTCAGCTTCTCTATGGTCTGTGGTAATTGTTCATCGGTAAAAGGTTTGGCTTTTACTGCAAAAATGTCTTCGCCCAATCCACGAATTTCAATACCATCAAACCCAAGATCCTTTGCCATGGAATAGATCTCTGCCCAACTAAAATTTGGACAGCCTAAAGTTGAAAAAGCTAATTTCATATTGAACCTCCAAACTCATTTTTTCCAAGGACAGGAAACAGCTTATTCCAACTGTTACCCATTTAAATCTGAAAAATATATAATAAAAAAAGCTTTCATCCCAGGCAATCAGCAAGAGACGAAAGCATAACTTCCGCGGTACCACTCTTATTGGTAAGGAATTTACCCACCTCAGATGTTTCGGATAACGGTGAACAACCGTCCTGACTTACTCATCACAGAAAAAGCAATGTTCGGCCAGGATACTCAGGGGCGAGCTATTACTGCATCATGCACTGTTTTTCACCAACCAACAGTTCTCTGACAGCATAGAAAAGCAGTATTTTTCCCCATCATCGCTTTTATCATTATTTTTTTCAGATTACCAAAAAATTAATGCATTGTCAAATGAACTACTGAATAACCGCTTCCATTCTGACATGTTCAATTCCCGCATCCATAAAAACATCACTTGTTACATAAAAACCCAGTTTCTGGTAAAAGCCCACTGCTCTAACCTGGGCATCAAGAACAAACCGCTTTGCTCCCTTTTCTTTTGCTATGCTGATTAGCTTCTCACAAATCAATTTTCCTGTACCCTTTTTTCTTTCCTGTGGTAAAACTGCAACACGGCCAATTCTTGCATAATCATCCTGTAAAAACACTCTTCCGCAGCCCACGGGTTCACCATTACGACAAGCAATAACATGATCAGCAATATTATCATATTCATCCAGTTCTATCTCTTCCGGAACATTTTGTTCCTTGACAAAGACCTCAATCCGTATTTTATAGGCCTGTTCCAGTTCAAATTTGTTTTCCACTCTTTTTACAATTAACACAGAATATCTCTCCTTACTTTTTGGCAAATTCAAAACTCTCTAATCAGAGTGTGTCAGGTGCTATAAAATTATTGTTAAGCTAACTAAGGAAATTTGCTTAATAATAACATAAATTTTTAGAACCAACCACCTCATTCAGCATAGGATAATAGTAAGTACAATGGCAGGTGATTGTTATGCCACTTTCGGCAAGAGAAATGTTTGCCCGCATGATACGGTGTGAGACTGAAGGCGAAGGAGACAGCGGAATGAAGGCGGTAGCCACTGTTATAATGAACAGGGTTCATGTCCCATATGGCGAATACATGAGGGTTTGCCAGGGCGATTTGAGGAAGGTTTTGCTGCAACCGTTCCAGTTTACATGTGCCATGGAAACAGTATATGGCCAGTACAATCCGCAGAATATATATAATATTCCTCCAAGGCAGGATGATTACGAAGTAGCTGACTGGGCCCTTTCGGGGAATAAGCACCGGGGAGCTGGTGAATGCCTATGGTATTATAACCCCTTTGCAGAAAACTGCAGTACATACTTTCCTGCGACAAGAACAGGTGTGTACTTTAACCGCATCGTTCAGCACTGCTTCTATTCACCCACCCCCAGATATGCAGAAACTTAATGAATTACATAGATTATTTTGGAGGTTTTAATTATGAATGGGGAAAATGCAGCCAATATCCACAAACCAGTAAGTCCTGCAACTGCTGATAAAGATGTTAAACAGCCACAACAGAAAATGGAGCAAACAGATATGTTTCAACCTGCAATGCAGCAAAGAGGATTTTATCAGACCTTTTCGCCGCAGGAAGGAATGTTACAGCCACCAACAACACCACAGACAAGTATATTTCAGCCTTCCCAAATGCAGCAAATGATGCCTCAAATGCCTCAACGAACAAGCGTCATGACCAGTGGCCGTGGCGTACGTGACAGTGTATTGAGTGATATTAATTTCACTCAGGGCTTTTTAAAAACCCAAATTGGCAGGCATGTCAAAGTAGAATTTCTGATCGGTATGAATATGTTTGTTGACCGTGAAGGGATCCTGATCCTGGTAGGAACAGACTACATAATAATCCAGGAAACCGAAACCGATGACTATCTGCTTTGTGACATATACTCAATCAAATTTATAAGGTTCTATTACTAAAATGGTTTTATATTTTTTCATTGCATTACAAAATGTAATGCAATTTTTTTATTATTCACTGCCATTACAAATAACAGGAGTGGATGAAAAACCATTTCCAATCCGGCTAACTCCCATATCCAGAAATACACGGGCCTGCTCTGAATTTCGAATACCACCCGAAGCCTTAACCTGAATCTTTCCATTTGCAGCCTTAAGCATTGCCTGAACTGATTTTACAGTTGCACCTTCACCGTAAAATCCGGTGGATGTTTTTACAAAATCAGCCCGGGCATTAATTGCACACTCTGTTGCCTTTATTATTTCTTCCTCTGTAAGCTGAGATGTTTCAAGTATTACTTTAAGCAGCACTTTATTAGCCTTTGTAATCTCTGATACGGCTTTAATATCCTTTACAACCTCATCCCATAATTTTGATCGGATATAACCGTAATTTACCACCATATCAATCTCGTCAACACCTTTTTGTATATAAGCCTCAGCTTCCAGCCTCTTTATTTCTGATGGAACCGTACCGTGGGGAAAAGCTAAAACACAGGATACACCTGTTATTGTTCCACTGCACATTTTCACAGCCAGTTCAATATCACAGGGCCTGACACAAACAGTTTTTACCTTATAATCAATTCCAAGCTGGATTGCATTACGCACTTCTTCCTGAGTCATTTCGGGTTTTAATACGGCATGATCAATATATCTGTTAAACTCATATTTTTTCAAAATTGCAGCACTCCTTTATTTCCTATTTTTGCTTTGATCGGGTTTATCATTTATGTTATTGTTTTTTCCGATATCTTTATTACCATTATTAAATTCGCCGGAGTCTTTTTTATTTTTTGAGTTATCTTTTCACTGTTATTTTTTTTTATCTCTTTGAATTACTTTTCCGCTGTTATCCTTCTTATCCTTGTTTAATGAACTGGAATTACCATTTTTTATGGTTGTTTTTTTATTTATATTGTTTTTGGTTTCTTCATTTTCACTCTTATGTTTTTTCCTGTCATGCATTTCTTTGCTATTATTTTTCTTATGTGCTTTTATACCACTATCATCCTTGTTATCATCACTTCTGTTTTTATCCTGATTTGCCTTATTCTCTTTTTCCTGATTCTTTTCCCCATTATTGCTTTTCTTATTAACATTATCATTCCCGTTGCTATCTTTGTTTCCTTTACTATTCCTGTTGTCAGCACTGTCTTTCCGGCTACCTGTTTCATTACTCTCACTCTTTTTTTGCTGATTATTTTTTCCCGCATTTTTATAATTAATATTACCATGATTTTTATCGCGATTACCATTGCTGGAGTTTAATTTATTCTTTTTATTCTTATCATTTGGCCCATTGCCTTTGTTTTTATTTTTACTTTGCCCATTTACAGTTTTTTCTGTCTCTGTATCTTCTTCACTATTATCAGTTTTTGTCCTATCATCAACATCTGTGTGCTGTTCCTCTAAATTACTGTTTTTATTGCTCATTACATTGAAATCAATTTTTGTATTTTCGATGCTTGCTTCCTCGCCTGATTCTGCAAAAGCTTTGCTTTCCTTTATTTTCATCATCAGATCTTTAACCGATACAGCCGCAAGCTCTTCCTTACTTAATTCTGTACCTGTTTTAATTACTTTATCAATTATATCACTCTTACCAGGTGACAATCCTTCTTCAACCGATAGTTTATGCGCTTCGGTATCAAAGGTCAGGATTTCTATTTTTTCATCCACTTTTCCCTTTATTGTTTCCTGAGTTTTCTCACCTCGTTTTAAATCTGACGAAGAAATACTTATTAAAATATCACCTTCATCTTGCAGATACCCTAAATTTTTAGCAGCACAGATTACTTCACTGATGCCTGTTTCATAGTGATGGGTGTTTATGGATATGCTGTTAATAAGTTTCTGTCCGTCGTCATTCAGAGATTTTACTTTTATAATTCTGTCAAGACGGTTTATTGTTAACTCTACAGAAGGATTTATATCAATATTAATATACTGTACCGGAGTTGCCCATATATAAACCCCTGTTCCCAGGAAAACAGCAACAAACACTGCAGCAATCATTGCTGTAAACTTTTTCAAGTGGAACAATTCCTCTTTTATAACATCCTCAGTATATATAACATCCCCCACTCTGTGGGACCTGCATTTTTTAATATTTTTAAATGTTCCATCTGATAAGAGAAGAACCGAATAGTCATGACCTTTTTCTACTATGATGCCCTTCATACTCCTCACCTTCTTCCTATTTAACGTACTCTTCCAGGTAGGGATAATCCCCGGACAAAATAATAAGGACTGCCAGAATATATTTCCTGTGCCTTTCAAATCTCTTTCTCTTTATACAAAGCCCTTTTTCAATTTGAGCCAACGGAAGGCTTTTATTAGCCAAAGTTTGATTAAGAAGCTCGGGATTGTTTTTAATATAAGAAATTACATCTTTACATACTTTTTTGGTATTTTTATTTTTGGGACTTACCCTTTCCAATTCAAAAAAACTAATATCATACCTGGCGAGATTATCTTTTAACTGCTGTATTTCAGAAAGCCTCTCCTGACGCAGTTTTTCCTCATCGTAGGCAGCCAGTGAAACCTGTGTTTCAATCACACCTTCTGTTTCACAGTCCTCTTTATGAATATAAATAATTTTGCCCGTTTGCCTGTTCTGTTTTCTATAGTAATCAATAACTCTGTTTCTTATTATTGTGGATGCATAACTTAAAAACTCGCCGTTCTCGGTCCGGTAACCATGCACTGCCTGTACAAAGGCCATCATTGCAATGGAAAGCTCGTCGTCTGAACCATATTTAAGGTATTTACCTGATAATTTTTGCGCACACGAAACTATGAATGGCTTATAAGCTTCAATTAAGTCATTCATTTTTTGCTTGTCATCTTTGCTCTCCAGAACCATTTGCTCCAGTTGTTTTTTTTTCATTATTTCTATCCTGTAAAGCAGCAAGCTGCATAATGCTAATTTTCTGTCATAATTTTATCATAAACCTTAATCTTTCAAAAGTTTTATCCTCTACTCATTAACATAATACGCATTTGACATCATATTTTTTAAGGTAGGCAAAAAATTATTACTAATATGGACAGTCACCAAATATTACTTTTCTGCATAAAATATATAACCTGAGTATTACTGCAGGGTGGTGAAATGGCATGTTTATAAACAGTTTTCTTCAATTATTAAATGAAGTTTTTACTGCAGTGTTTTTTACCGGATATATAGCTAACTCCCAATCCTTTCCCCATCCCTTGAGTGTAGAAGAAGAAAAAAAGTACCTGGAGCTTTTCAGTCAGGGAAATGAGGAGGCAAGAAATGTCCTCGTGGAAAGAAATCTTAGGCTGGTTGCCCATATTGCAAAAAAATATAATACAGGCAATATCGATAACGACGATATGATATCAATAGGAACTATTGGTCTTATTAAAGCCATTACAAGTTTTGATCCCAATAAAGGAATCCGGCTTGCAACTTATGCAGCAAGGTGTATTGAAAACGAAATATTAATGTATTTAAGAGCAACTAAAAAATTCCAGAATGAAGTTTCATTACATGAACCTATTGGTACCGACAAGGAAGGCAATGAAATTTCATTGATGGATATTATCGGAAGCGAAGACAGTGTGGATGATAAGGTAGCTTTAAAATTTCAGGTAAAAAAACTATACAGAAAAATAGCAGAGGTTCTCAGGGGCAGAGAAAAAACTATTATTGAACTAAGATACGGGCTTAGCAACGGTTCGAACAAAACTCAGCGCGAAATTGCCAAAATGCTTGGAATATCACGTTCATATGTCTCAAGAATTGAAAAGAAAGCTATAAATAAACTAAATAAGGAACTTCAAAATCTAATCCCCTGATAATACTCAGGGGATTAGTTACACTTCTTTCTTCGTTACTGTAACATCTACTCCGGTTTCCTTTTTAGGAAGAGGTTTCATATAATAATTAAATGTTTGCTGCAGCCATTTCTTAATCTCATTGGTTTTAAGTATGGTACCAAAAATAGTCTTTATAATAACCATTATTACCGGCCCAACTATCATACCAATAATCCCGAACAATTGCAGCCCCAGATACATTGAGAACAGAGTTGCAAGGGGATGAACCCCTATTTGCTGACCAATAATTTTGGGCTCAATCAATTGCCTTACTACAAGTACAATTATGTATAACAGTAACATTGAAATACCACGCTGATAATTACCAGACAGAAGATCCACTATTCCCCAGGGAATTAATACAGTACCCACGCCAAACACCGGCAGCGCATCTACAATTGCTATTATTAGCGCAAGCAAAAGGCCGTTTTGGATGTCCAGTATAAGAAAAGCAACAGTCAACTCAGTGAATGTTACCGTCATTAATATCAGCTGAGCCCTCATCCAGCCAAATAGTGCAGAAAACAAATTATTAACTACTATACGTGTTTTCTCCATCCATTGGACTGGAAATTGCCTGTCAAGAAAAGAATTTATTTTATTCTTGTCACTGGTCATAAAATAAGTGGCTAAAATGGTAACAACGAGGAAAAGCAGTGCCTGTGGCAAACTAAGGGTAAAACTGGTTAACTTTTCTATTAAAGGCTTCATAATTTCCTTTGCACTGTTTGCAGCTTCGGCAAAATACTGATCCACAGTGTCACTGATGGTTTTAGGCAGGGATATATATAAATAATTAACCTTTTCTATCATGGCCTCGAAGAAAAGCTGCATACCCCCGAAAATTACGTTAATTTGCTCATAAACATTTATTATCTCCTTAACCAGCCTGGTAATTATCAAGCCAAGGATGGTTCCAAGTATTGATAATACTAATAGTATTGAAAAAACAGAACCAATTTTTCGAGGTATTTTAACTTTTCTCTCTAAAAAACTTACCAGGGGTTCAATAAGACTTGAAAGAATAAATGCAATAATAAAAGGGATACAATACACACTAAGCCGTAAAAGCAAAATAATTCCTATAATTATCAGTATTATTATAAATACACGGATTGTTCTTCTGTTAAGTATAGCCATCAATTAACCCCTTCATTACTCTTTTTGACTTTTTAAACCAGTAATTGCTTAGTAATTACAATTTACCATTTCCAAGCCTGTTATAGTAACATAATAATAAAAAATATATTCGTAGTCAATAAAACTCATTTATCTCCAGGATAATCTTTACTACGTATGTTATTATGTTTTGTCTGCATCCAATACACTAATCATATCCTTTTGTAACAATTTTAATTTCCGGGTTATTTCTTCAAGCCTTCTGTCATCCACCCCTTCTATCATTTCATCCATAAGCATGGCAGCCATATCGGAAATGCCTTCCTTCACATCTTCAAGCAGGCTTATAACCGGCAGATAACGGAATCTGCCGGTAACTTCCCTTTCAAAGCTACGGCTTACTTCACGCTGAGCCTCGATAATAAATGACTCTTCTCTTGATGGTATTATTGGTTCAATATTAAATTCATCCTTTATCCTGTCCGAAAGCGAATTCAATGCACTTTCTTCACCATGGACAAGAAACACACCTTTGGGCATGCGTCTGAAATTTTTAAGCCAGTTAATCAACCCTAAACAATCAGCATGCCCGGAATACCCGTCAATTGTCTCTATACGTGCATTAACACTTATTTCCTCACCAAATATGTTAACCTTTTTTGCACCGTTTAATAATCTGCGTCCAAGGGTTCCTTCAGCCTGGTATCCCACAAAAAGAATTGTTGATTTTTCACGCCACAGGTTGTGTTTAAGGTGGTGCTTGATCCGCCCTGCTTCGCACATTCCGCTTGCTGAAATAATAATGCATCCTCCGTTTATTCGATTTATAGCTCTTGATTCATCAGCAGTTCTTGAAAAATGAAGGTTGGGAAAGTCCAACGGGTTATCCCCGTTTTCTATATACCATTTTGCCTCTTCATCATAGCAATCAAGATTTTTCCGGTAAACTTCGGTAGCACTGATGGCCAAAGGACTATCAATATACACGGGAGCGTTCAGAAGCCTGATAACCTTTTCAGCAGGAAGGGTAAGATTCTTGTTTATCTCATATATGATTTCCTGTGTTCGTCCTACAGCAAAGGATGGTATAACAACATTACCGCCCCTGTCCAGTGTATCCAGAACAATATCCAGAAATTTCTCTGCTTTGTTCCTTTTGTCGTTATGAAGTCTGTCACCATAAGTTGATTCCATTACAACATAATCTGCTTCTTCTATGGGTTCAGGGTCCTTTAATATAGGCATGTCCGTGTTTCCTATATCTCCGGTAAATACTATTTTTGTCTCCTTGCCATTTTCGCATATCCACACTTCAATAAAGGCAGAGCCAAGCATATGCCCGGAGTTCTTAAATCGTACTCTTATATCGTCGGTCAACTGTATAATCTCATCATATGCCACTGTTCTAAACAGTTTTAAAGACTCCTGTGCTTGTGAATGGGTGTATAGCGGTTCAACAGGTTTACGGCCTGCCCTCATTCGTTTTCTGTTTTTCCATTCTGCTTCAAATTCCTGTATGTAGCCGCTGTCGGGAAGCAGCAGACTGCATAAGTCAGCAGCTGCTTTTTGTGCAATTACTTCGCCCTTAAACCCATTTACATAAAGCCACGGTATACGCCCGCTGTGATCAATGTGTGCGTGGGTTAATAACACATAGTCAATTTCTGAAGGAGAGACCGGCAATGGTTGCTCGTTCATCGCCTCTTCTTTCGCACGGCCCTGAAACATACCACAATCAACAAGAATTCTGGTATTTCCTACCTCAAGCATACTGCATGATCCGGTAACCGTTCGTGCAGCACCCAAAAATGTTAGCTTCACATTTTCACCCCCAAAGTTATAAGGTTTCACACTACTTATTTATTTGCTCTTCTATAATTCCACCACCAAGAACAATATCACCATCATAAAATACAACTGACTGACCGGGGGTTACCGCTCTTTGAGGAAAAGTAAATTCAACCTTTACTTTTCCGTTCCCCAACGGGCTTATTACAGCTTGGCTTTCCTTTGCAGAGTAACGAATCTTGGCCATAGCTTTTATAGGACCTTCAAGTTTTTCAAAAGCTATCCAGTTTAAGTCTGAAGCAATGAGCCCATCTGAATACTCTTTTCCCGACTCTCCCAGTACTATTCTGTTGTTCTTCACATCAATTTTCACTACATACATGGGTTTTCCAACAGATATACCCAAACCTTTTCTCTGTCCTATGGTATAATTATAAATACCTTTGTGCCTGCCCAGGATATTTCCTTCGGTATCAACAAAATATCCCGGCCTGCCCGGTTCTTTCACCCTGGAACTAATAAACCCTGCATAATTATTATCGGTAACAAAGCAGATTTCCTGACTGTCGGGTTTATCTGCAACAATAAAACCCAGCTCTTCTGCAATTCTACGCACCGTTTCCTTGTTATAGCTCCCTATAGGGAATAGAGTTCTTTCCAGCTGATACTGCTTCATATTGTACAATGCATATGTCTGATCCTTTTTATCTGTAACCGATCTTTTCAAAAGGTACCGGCCACTTGATGCATCGTGCTCAATCCTTGCGTAATGGCCTGTTGCTATATAATCTATACCCATTGAAAGGGCTTTTTTCAGCATGGCGTCAAATTTCACATAACGGTTGCAGGCTATACATGGGTTTGGAGTCCTCCCTTTTGTGTATTCATCTACAAAATAATCTATAACATTTTTTTCAAAAATGTCCTGAAAATTTAGTACATAATAGGGAATATCCAGTTGAAAGGCAACCATCCGGGCATCATCAACTGCGGAAAGCGAGCAGCAGCCACCTTCGGGTTGAGGTCCGGGCAAATCGTCAGGCCAAATCTGAAGTGTTACCCCTATAACTTCATAACCCTCCTTCTTCAGTATAGCTGCGGCAACCGAACTGTCCACACCACCGCTCATGCCTACCATTACCTTTTTATTCATTAAACACAACCTTTCACTTTTCCTTATAGCTTCAAATTATTAATCTTAATGTACTTTTGCGAGCCACAAGCTTAATTCCGCAGGCCTCCCCTGCAACAAGCGTTTGCTTCCGGCATTGCACAATATCTTCACAATATTAATATGCAGATACTGCTTCAGGTGTTTTATCTCTCTGAGCAACAAAACACTCGCCAAACACCCGCTATTAGCTATGAATGTAGTCCAACGGTGAGGTCTCCATATCCCGGGGTCACTCAGCTTCATGCTTCCAAAATCACCCGAATCACCCGCTTTTTTTAACTCTTCGAAGGAAGCAAAATAACCATTCTCTGCTCTAACTTCCTTTGCAGAGTTCTGTTCTATACCTGCACAGGTACGTCAGCTTTCCATTCATGCGCGTACTTTCCATCAGAGAAATGCTTTTTATATTAAATTTATGCTGCAGAACCCCGGCTTCTTTAATGGTTTTATATATATCGCCCTTCGGAATAAACTCTCTTGCAAGGGTAATATGAGGTTTATACGGCCTGTTTTCGGGTCTGAACCCGTTTACTGTTATTTCCTTTTCCAAATCCCTCTGAAGCTGCAAGAGATTTTGATTCTCTTTTATTCCGGCCCAGACAATGCTTTTCTGTCCTCTTTCAAAAACACCAATATTTGAAATTTCCAATTCAAAGGGGCTATGCCTTTTCGAAACCAAATCCTGTATCTTTTGCAATTCAGTAAAATCTGCATGAGCCAATTCCCCCATAAAACGCAGGGTTAAGTGCAGGTTTTCCCTTCTTGTAAAATTAGCTTTAACTGAATTAGACTTCAGTATACTTTGTCTGGCAATAAGAACATCCTTAGTCTTTTCATCAAATTCAACAGCATAAAAAAGTCTCATATTAATACCTCTTAATCTAAAAGGCGGCATAAATGCCGCCTTAAAACAATGTAACAAGTCAATATTATTGCCGTGACTTTTTCAGAATACCCGGCTTAAATGAAACGCACCTGCAGCTTATTCATCCCGACTTGAACCACATTTTCCACAGCAGCCCGGACACTGTTGGGCATCTTCAATTTCATGCCCATGTCTCCTTTTATAGTCTTCTATTGCAGCTACTACTGCCTCTTCAGCCAGTATTGAGCAGTGTAGTTTTGCAGGCGGAAGCCCGTCCAATGCTTCAACTACCGATTTGTTCGTGAGTTTCAATGCTTCTTCAACGGTTTTACCTTTAATCATTTCGGTAGCTATACTGCTTGTTGCAATTGCAGCGCCACATCCAAAGGTCCTGAATTTAACGTCTACAATGACATTATTCTCTATTTTTAAATACATTTTCATTATATCACCGCACTTGGCGTTTCCAACCTGGCCAACACCGTCTGCATCCTCTATTTCACCCACATTTCTCGGGTTCATAAAATGATCCATCACTTTTTCACTATACATATAAATCACCTCAGCACATTTTGCTGTTTACCTTTCCCTTAGAATTTTATATATCTATTGTCCTCCTTTTTTTATGAAATCTTCATATAATGGGGACATTTGTCTTAGCTTGCCTACTATTTCAACTAAATTATCAACTATATAATCCACTTCTTCTTCGGTATTTCTTTCACCGAAAGATATTCTTAAGGAACCATGGGCTATTTCATGAGATAAACCGATGGCTAACAGTACATGAGAAGGATCCAAAGAGCCCGATGTGCAGGCAGAGCCACTTGAAGCCTGAATTCCCTTCATATCAAGCATCAGCAATAGTGATTCCCCTTCAACAAACCGAAAGGATAAATTTACATTTCCCGGAAGCCTCTTCTCTCTGTTTCCGTTTAAACGTACATATGGAATCCTTTCCATAACACTGTTTATAAACCTGTCACTGAGTTTACGGAGGTGCCTGTTGTACTCTTCAAGGTTTTCATAAGCAAGTTTCAAGGCAGCTGCCATGCCAACTACACCAGCAACATTTTCTGTTCCTGCTCTCTTGTTTCGTTCCTGTGCCCCGCCATGAACAAAATTATCAATGCGGACACCCTTCCTGATATATAAAGCCCCTACACCTTTTGGCCCGTAAAATTTATGGGCGGACATGGACAGAAGATCAATATTTAAATCTTTAGCTTTTATATCTATGTTACCCATTGCCTGCACAGCATCGGTATGGAATATTACACCCTTTTCCTTTGCTATGGCAGCAAGTTCTTTAATGGGTTGTATTGTCCCGATTTCGTTATTTGCAAACATAATACTGATCAGTGTGGTATCGGGCCTTATTGCTTTGGCAAGATCGTCAGGATTTATAAGACCTTCTTCATTTACCGGAAGGTAAGTTACCTCAAAACCTTCCTTTTCTAAAAACTGAAAGCAGTGAAGCACTGCGTGATGCTCTATTGATGATGTGATTAAGTGCTTG
Organism: Clostridiaceae bacterium; assembly: GCA_012521105.1. Taxonomy (GTDB): domain Bacteria; phylum Bacillota; class Clostridia; order DSM-8532; family DSM-8532; genus Thermoclostridium. The sequence continues at coordinate 1,912 of JAAYNA010000136.1, read as the reverse complement.
CCTTTTTTCCTGTTTGCATATGCAGCACCTTTAATTGCCCAATTATCTGCTTCGGTACCCGAGCCTGTAAAATAAATCTCTGTAGGGTGTACACCCAGGCAATAAGCTATCTGAGACCTTGCATTCTCTATGGCTTTCTTGCTTTCCCTTCCAAGAGAGTATATGGATGACGGATTCCCAAAGAGATCGGTAAAATACGGTCTCATCTCTTCAAACACTTCGGGCTTAACATAAGTAGTAGCCGCATGATCAACGTATATTATATTTTTATTCATGTAAACACCCTCTTTATAGCTGCTTAAAAGTATTCAGAATGCATTGCATTTTTATGCATTATTAAGCTAATGCATTTATTTATTCTGCATTAAAAAGAGTATCACTATGATTTTTAAAAGTCAATCACAGTTTAAACATCTTTTTAATTGTACTATAATTTTTACCCTTCGATTAATTAAATAAACCTGCAATTATTAAATAGGCCTATGCTCATTTCATATATCTGAATCTGTCTACAATATTCTTTATAATGGTAAAGTTCTCATACTCGTCAACCTGGTAAGTTACTTCCCATTCTCTTGGAACAATTATAATACCCAGATCGTTTACACCATCCGGGTAACATTTGTGCTCATAGATTTTTATCTGACCAGAAGGATCTTCGGTATGCATCCAGATAAACGTGGGACTGCTTGATAGAATATGCCTTATTCCATCCTCGGTTTGAACGGGTTTACCGTTAACATTCAAAATAATTTCTCCCCGTTTCATTTTCATTTTGTCTGCAGGACCCCCTGGAATTATCTCTAAAATTCTTACCCCACGCCGAACTGCAGTATATAAAGGTTGTTTTTTCCTCTCCATATAAAGCCCGTATCTGTATATTATTTCACGGTACAGCAATGTAAAAAAGGTTCCAACCCATTTAACGGCCTCGGCTTTTGAAGAAAAAAAGGCCAGAATAAACAGTATTAAACTTCCAGCAAGGTATTTTATCGAATCATTTCTGCACTTCTCTTCAGGTGGAGTGGATATAGAAACCGACGAATAATTGGTTACACTAATTGCTCCAACAAGAAAAAAGAGAGTTCCGGCACTTATTTGTGCAATATCATTTTTAAACATAGTGCCCCATTTCAAAGTTATTTCATTAACCAAAAGCGAATATGGCACTACTGAAAAGGACAGAAAAATAAAAGGGACGGCATAATATTTTTGCTTTATAAATGCACCTGTTATTTGTCCTTTATGCTGTATGAATATTGGAATGTTATCCTGTTTTCGGGTTAAATATAACAAAACAGATTCAATAATCTGTACAGTTGCTATAAAAACAAGCATTGATGGAATGTGAATTTTATCATAATTAAAAATTAAAGTGTAAAGGCAGGTAAGCCCTCCGGCATATGAAGGGTTTACAAAACGATGATTAAATAACGCCAGGATGACCATAGTAATCAAAAATGACTGCAGGCCCTCAGGCTCTATATAAATACCAAGGCAAACAGTTAATATTCCCCCGAAAAAACCCGTAAGGAGCCCTACCAGTAAAAGCTCCTCCATGGTCTGACGGATATTTCTTGTTCTGCATCCATGAATGCAGTGTTCGAATCCATAAATGATTTCGAGTCTTGCCTTGACAATTATATAAATAAACAAATATATAGCTATATACTTATAATCCAGAAATATTGAAAATACCAGTTGTCTTGCAACAGCTCTTATAATCTCCAGCATCCATCCCACCATATACAGATTTACAAAATCAGTTTACCCGTTAAAACATTCAAAATCCGTCTCTGTATATCATCCTCTTGTTATTAATTGTTCTTATTATAGCACGTTTTAGAATAATAAGGAAATCCTTTATAAACGCGTAATATGCAACATTTACGGTTTATGGTTAACAGGGTAT
>JAAYNA010000135.1 GCA_012521105.1 Clostridiaceae bacterium | reverse complement strand
TTTTAAAGCCATGTGATGCCGACAGTATTAGGAAAAGTGTTCAAAAAGCCGTTTCCCGCATTCAGGATATTGAGAATAAAGAACGCTTCATAACTTCAATGAAGGAAAATGTTGAAAGGCTTTTTCCGCAAGCAAAGGAGCAGTTTTTTCGTGATCTTATTCAAAGGTCACCTAATATTCAGAACCTGGAAGCATACAAAAGATTATTTGAAATACATGAAGGCCCTTACCGGATGCTGCTTTTTAAAATAAATGAGCATGATTATGTAAAGCTGCTTACATTGAAGAGTCTGATAGAGCAAATCTTTGGCAGTGAAAACGTAACTTTCTGCATTATTATAAACACTGCAGTTGTGCTATTAACAAGCCTTACAAATTTCAGCAAATTATCAAAGATGGTTGAAAAAACTCAAAAACAGTGTTTTTCCAGTTTTAATATAGAAGCAACTGTAGCAATAAGCAGCGAGGACTTTTTTTCAAATGTATCACAGATGTACAGGGAAATAAAAGATATTATCAGATTTGAATTTTACTTAGGCGAAGGTAAAATTATTACAAAGAACGATGTTAACATATTCAAAACCGATTATACCTTAAACACCGAAACCCAAAGCGAAGAGCTTTCTGCAGCTATTCGAAGCGGAAATATTAAATCTGTAAAATCAATTATCAATTCTATTTTCAACTCATACAGAATGAGTGGATATGACATTAACAGGGTCCGGGCATGTGGTATTGAATTGTATATTATTGTAATCAAACATTGTGAGGACTGTGAGATTAATACCTGGATTAGGAATATAACAAAAATAAATGAATGTAATACCGTTTCGGAGATTAAACAGTTTATCCTTGATTCTGCCATAAAGTTGGCTCAAAATACATATGATTCAGTTATCAGCAGCCAGAATAAGGTAATTGAAAAAGTTATCAGGTACGTACACGAGAATATAGATGATGAAAATCTTACACTTCAGCATATTGCATCGGAAATACTTTATCTGAATGTTGACTACCTGGGAAAACTGTTTAAAAAAGAAACAGGCATGCGGTTTTCACAATACCTGCTGAAGGTTAGGATGGAAAAGGCGAAAGAGCTTATCAAAGCATCATCGGGTGACATAAAAATATACGAAATTGCAAATGCAACGGGCTTTTCAAATAATCCCTCTTACTTCAGCAAAGTGTTTAAAAAATATACCGGCTGTGTGCCAAAAGAATTTAAACAAGACGATGGAACAGGCACCCTGTCGGGGAAATAATCAGGACTCCCGGGCATTCGTCACCTGCTTTGGGAAGCAGATGTCTTCTGCTAAGAAACAGATAAAATCTTTTTCTTTCCTCCCGAAAAGCCTATTTGATTTGTTTTATGGTTGAAATTTTATTGACTTCTGCTATTTGTTTCAGAGATAATTATTTTAGTGTTTTAACAGATAATTCAAAAGGGAAAATGATAGAAGAGGCCTTTATTAATTGTCGTTAATTCAAAAAATTAAAAAGAGGGACTCGAAATGAAAAGAATTCAACTTAAAAATACCGATTTGCATGTTTCACCAATATGCCTTGGCACTGTAAACTTTGGTACCTCTGTTGATTCGAAAACAGCTAAGCATCAGCTTGAAAGTTTTTTTGAACTGGGTGGTAATTTTATAGATACGGCTCATATTTATGGGGATTGGGTTCCTGGGATAAGAGGAAGAAGCGAAAGGATAATTGGTGAGTATCTTAATGAAAGTGGCCTGAGAAGAGATATTGTAATAAGCACAAAAGGCGGGCATCCTGATCTGTCAGATATGGATCTTTCAAAAATTAGCCCTGAAGGGGTTTGGAAAGACTTGAATGAAAGCCTTGAGTATTTAAATACCGATTATATTGACCTGTATTTTTTACACAGAGACAATCCCGGTATCCCGGCGGGAGAATTTCTGGATGTTTTGGAAGAGGCAAAAAAACAGGGTAAGATCAGGTATTATGGCTGTTCTAACTGGACACTGAACAGGATTATTGAGGCTGAAAATTACGCAAAAAAACATAATTTAACGGGTTTTGTCTGCAATCAGCTTATGTGGAGTCTGGCAGATATAAATAGTAATGGTATCACTGACAAAACTCTTGTATTTATGGATGAAGAAACTTACGAGCATCATAAAAAAACCGGTATGAATACAATGGCTTATACTGCTGCGGCTAAAGGGTATTTTACAAAACTGCTCAACCAAAAAAGCATACCCGAACAAATATCTGCCAGGTATGATACCCGGTCTAACAGGCTTATTTTTGATGAATTGGTGAAGACAGCCGAAAAAATGAATGTCAGTTTAATAGAAGTGGAGCTTGCTTATCTGACGCATCAGGACTTTGTATGTATTCCCATTGTAACATTCAGTAACGATGAACAATTGGAGCAGGGCATCAGAAGCTGTGATGCAGAGCTTAGCTCCGACATTGTGAATAAATTAAGAAGTTTGAAAAAGTATGTAATATAAGTCCGGAAGAAGGGACAGGGCTTCTGCCTGGGGGCCGGGAATTATAACCCACCCTAATCAGAAGGATTTTGAAGGAATAATCCCAAATGGGTTCGGAAACCAATATATACCTGGAGGCAGACAGATGAGAGATATTAACGGTAAAAGTGACATAGGAAATTTTTATGGTTTTCTGAAAGAATACAGTGACGGTAATAAGCCTGAATTGTCTTATTTTTCGCGGAACTGGGCGGATATGTCGCAGTGGAAAGTGCTGGCACGGGCAAAATTATTCGAATTACTGAACTATTTCCCTGAGAAAGCTCCATTGGATGCCAAAGTTCTGGAGGTTAAACACAAAGATGGGTACAGGCAGGAAGAAATAGAGTTCAGCACAGCAAAAAATGTACGGGTTAAAGGTACTGTACTTATACCTGAAAACCAGGAAAAGTGTTACCCCGCTATAATCGGAATACATGATCACGGTGGGTTTTACTTTTACGGCAGGGAAAAAATAGTGGAACAGGAATATGAATCACCACTGTTAAGGGAATTTAAGCAGAAAGCGTATGGAGGGCGCTCATGGGCTAATGAATTAGTTAAGAGGGGTTATATTGTTCTGTGTATTGACGGATTTTACTTTGGTTCAAGGAAATTAAATATCAGTGAGGTTTCCGATGATATACCGGAAAGATTCGGTGCCAATTTTGAAAGTTTGGATTATGGCTCGGATGAATACATAAGAGAATTTAATAATTTCAGTGCCAAGTTTGAAAATTTGCTTGTGAAGCATATTTTTATATCAGGTACTACCTGGCCGGGAATACTGTTCCATGATGACAGGATATGCATTAATTATTTATATACAAGAGAGGATGTAGACAAAAACAGAATAGGTTGCTGTGGTTTATCAATTGGTGGGTTCAGGGCTGCTCATCTTGCCGCATTGGATGACAGAATAAAATGCAGCGTTGTTACAGGATGGATGCCTACATATTCCTCATTATTATTTAACCGGTTGAGGAATCATACATTTATGATTTATATACCTGGAATCACCAATTATATGGAGTTGCCCGATGTTATGAGTTTAACTGCACCAAACCCGCTATTTATTCAGCAATGTTCAAGGGATTCACTTTTCCCGTTGGAAGGTATGCAAAAGTCCTGTGAAGCTATTCAAAATGTGTATAACAAAATGGGCAGGTCAGAAAAATTTAAGTTCAAGTTTTATGACAATGGACATGAATTCAGCATAGAAATGCAGGAAGATGCATTTTCATGGTTTGACAGGTGGTTTAAAGGATGAAAACAAGGAGACAGCGGGTTTCGGTTACGAACCTCACTTTCTTGAAGATTTTAATGTAAGGTATAAATTGAAGATTGCAAGGAACAGTAAGCAGGCACCGAGTACAAACTCGATTACACCCCTGCTTTCAGCGCTGAAAAAAGTATAAATGAAAAGAACTCCCACCGCTCCAAAAACAACCGATAGAATAATGGAAACAGTTTTTTTCTTTTTCATATTACTTTTACCTCTCCATCTATAAGTAAATAATACCAAAATTAATGTAAAAAATCAAATTTAGCAATACTCATCTCAAAACTTCTTTTAAAATGAATATAAATTCGATATAATCAATAACATAACAGAGATAAAAAGGAGTTATTTTTATGGGGATATATAAAGAGCTTTTGGAGAGAAAAAAAACTTTGGCTGTTGTAGGTCTCGGATATGTTGGCATGCCTCTTGCAATAGAGTTTGCCAGGAAAATAAATGTTATTGGCTTTGATACCGATAAGCGTAAAATAGATAACTATATAAAAGGAATTGATGTTACAGGCGAAGTTGGCGATGATACTTTAAAAAATACAAAGGTTCAGTTTTCATCTGATGAAAAGATTCTAAGCAAAGCATCCTTTTACATTGTTACCGTACCCACACCTATTGCAGAGGATAAAACCCCCGATCTGAATCCATTGATTAACGCAAGCACCATGATTGGAAATTATCTAAAAAAAGGGGATATTGTGGTATATGAATCCACAGTTTACCCGGGTGTTACAGAAGAAATCTGCATACCCGTGCTTGAAAGAGAGTCGGGTCTTACAGTCGGCGCAGACTTTAAGGTTGGGTACTCACCCGAGCGGATTAACCCGGGGGATAAGGTTCATACCGTTACCAAGGTATTAAAAATTGTTGCAGGTATTGACGAGGAATCTCTTGAAGAGATAGCAAATGTTTATGGTATTATTGTTGAAGCAGGCATTTATAAGGCCGAAAG
>JAAYNA010000023.1 GCA_012521105.1 Clostridiaceae bacterium | reverse complement strand
CAACCTCAGTTGGTTTCCACCTTATACCTGCTTCGCTTTACGCTTCGCACCGGTTTTCTCGGTGGCGGATTATTAGTTTAACATGTCTTGTCTATGTTGTCAAGCTTTTTATGTCTACCAATTTTTGATGTTAGCTTTGTTAGTTTTTCTGTATTTGATTCATTAGCTTTACCTTTTTTTCGGTCAGTGCTTGAATCAGCAACAGGAATTCTAATCTAACATGTTACACTTAAGTTGTCAAGTATTTTTTGTCTGCCAATTTTTGTTTTGGTGAGGACATTTAAGCCTCGTTACTGAGCAATATCGGCGACAGCTTTTATATATTATCACGGTGCTTAATGTTTGTCAACACTTTATGTTAACCAAAATATTGATTTTTTTAATCTGACAGAAAGAGTAAAAAAACTTTATTTTATGGGAACCTTGTATAACATGTATAAATGATTAAATAACAGATTGAATAAGTATAAAATCACGTGTGGGTGGACTTAGTTGCGGGTTAGTATATACTGAGCTTGAATTAACAAGTAAAAATTTCAGGGGGCCACAAGTAAAGTCTGTGGTCCCCTGGTTAATGAGTTTTCTATTTACCTGACAACTCTTGCGCTTCCTCCAGCCATTAACTTTTCTACTTCCTTCACATTTGCCATTGAAGTATCGCCAGGTGTTGTCATTGCCAAAGCACCATGAGCAGCACCGTAATTCACCGCTTTTTCAGGATCTCCTGTTGTCATTAATCCGTATATTAGTCCGGAAGCAAAACTATCTCCGCCTCCCACTCGGTCCATAATCTCTAAATTATCATAGTCTTTTGCTTTATATATTTTACCGTCTGCCCAGCAAATAGCACTCCAGTCATTAATTGAAGCTGTATGAACAGTTCTTAAAGTTGTGCCCACAACCTTAAAATTCGGATATGTTTTTACAACTTCATTAATCATCTTCTTATATCCTTCTATATTCAGTGTTTTAAGATTCTCATCAACACCTTCAACTTCAAAACCGAGGGCAGCTGTAAAATCTTCTTCATTACCTATCATTACATCAATATACTTTGCAATTTCCCTGTTGACTTCCCGGGCCTTTTCTTTGCCACCGATACTGTTCCACAATGAAGGTCTGTAGTTCAAGTCATATGATACAATTGTACCGTATTTTTTTGCTGTTTGAACAGCTTCTATTACTACTTCAGGTGTTGTTTCAGACAAAGCTGCAAAAATTCCTCCGGTATGGAACCATCGGGCACCATATTTACCGAATATGGTTTCCCAGTCAATATCACCTTTTTTCAGTTGCGACGCAGCGGTATTCGCACGGTCAGATACACCAAGGGCACCTCTGACACCAAACCCGCGCTCTGTAAAATTAAGACCATTTCTAACCGTTCTTCCTATCCCGTCGAAGGGAACCCATTTGATAAAGCGGGTATCCACTCCGCCCTGCATAATGAAATCTTCCAGTAAGCGTCCTACATCGTTATCTGCAAAAGATGTTACAACAGCAACATCCATGCCAAAACACTTCTTCAAACCGCGAGTAACGTTATACTCACCGCCACCCTCCCAAACTCTGAAGGAGCGTGCAGTGCGAATACGACCTTCGCCAGGATCAAGCCTTAACATTATTTCACCAAGGGAGATACAATCATACATACATTCACTTTTGGGTTTAATATTCAATATAGCCATAAATAACAATTCCCTCCTTAAGTTATTTATAAAAACCGATGAAACTGCCCGGCAATCTCATCACTTAGCCTCTTACCCTCTTGCCTCTTTAATTTTTTGAATAAACAACTTCGCAGTTTCTGTTATCTTAGCATAATCCCCAGTCTTTGCACCGGCAGTCAGGCTACTTCCTGCCCCTAAAGCAACTGCTCCGGCTTTAATCCATTCAGCAGCGTTATCAAGAGAAACACCACCTGTTGGCATTAATTCAGCCTGAGGTATGGGGCCTTTAATAGCTTTGATAATTTTAGGCCCGAATAGTTCACCTGGAAAAACCTTTATGATATCTGCTCCGGCTTCGAGGCATTCAACAACCTCACGAATTGTCATTGCACCGGGCATACATGCGATACGGTACCTGTTACACAACTTAACTGTTTCAAGGTTCAAACTTGGGCTTACAACATATTTCGCCCCCGACAAAATTGCAATTCGTGCTGTCTCGGGATCAAGAACTGTTCCTGCCCCAAGAATAATCTGTTCATCTGTAAAGCGGCTCGCAAGCTTTTCAATAACCTTATGGGCTCCGGGTACTGTAAAAGTTATTTCAATAGCCGGAACACCGCCCTCAAGGCATGCTTCGGTAATCCTTAAAGCCTTATCTTCATTCTCTGCCCTTACCACAGCAACCAAACCGGTTTCACGAATTCTTGTAATAATCTGTTCCTTTTTCATTACAACCACCCCTTTGGTATTAATTATTGTTTTCAAATAAAAGGCCCATGCCTGCTGGTGTTAAGTAAAAGCAAACAGTGTATTAACTGATTTTATTAAAAAAAGCCCAAACATTTCGAAATATTGCCAGCAGCTTCAACTACCAGCCCGCTGTAATATTCATCCTTTTCAGGCGAAATAATGTTTTTGCTTCCGGTTATGCTTATAGCAGCAATAACCTTTCCTGTGAAGTCATTTATTGGCGCTGCAATACAGCGTATTCCGGGTTCATGTTCCTCGTTATCAACAGCCCAGCCTCTTTGCCTGGTTTTTTCAAGCTCGCTTATAAACTCTTTCCCGTCTGTAATTGTGTTTTCAGTGTAACGAGTATATTCTATTTTTCCTAAGATTCGTTTCTGATAATCACTTTTTTGCCCTGATAACAAAACCTTACCCAAAGCTGAACAATATACAGGTATTCTTTTTCCTATCTGCGAATACATTCGAAGACTTTGTATTACATCTATTTTTTCTATATAAACAACTTCTGTTTCATCAAGTATTGCAAGATGTGTAACCTGACCTGTTAATTCTGATAAATTCCTCATATAGGGCACTGCCTCTGTTTTAAGTTCAATCTGCTGTAGGTGCAAACTACTTATTTCAACAAACTTCAGACCTATTTTATATAAACCGGTGCTTTGCTCTTTTTCCAGATACCCACGCTTAACCAATGCATTAATAAGGCGGTATACAGTACTTTTATGCAAGCCCAGTTTCTGACCTATCTCTGTTACGCCCATTCCATTTGGCACTGTTGCAAGTAATTCAATTATATCTAATGTTCTGTCAAGAGTTTGTACACTATTTTCTTTCATAACTTGGGACCTGTCTGTTTCACTATGTGAAACGCTGTTTTATATTATGATACTAAAATTATAAAATAAGTTCCTGGTATAGTCAATACAAAACAGTCACACTATTTTATTAATACCACAAATTTAGATAGTGTATCTTGGATCAATGTGCCGGGATTACCGAGCAATTTCCTCTGTTACTTTAATATGTTATAATAAAACCAAGTTGAAATATCGCGGGTTTTAAATAAAAACTATTAGAAAGGTGGTTAATGATATGGTTTATGTAATGCTTGCAGATGGTTTTGAAGAAATTGAAGCATTAACAGTTGTAGATGTATTAAGAAGGGCTGATATTGATGTTTCTACTGTCTCAATATCTGATTCAAAAACTGTTACCGGCTCTCACAACATATCTGTTATTTCTGATATTTTGTTAGCTGACGCTGATTTAAATTCTGCAGAAATGGTTGTTCTTCCTGGAGGTATGCCGGGTACAACCAATCTGTACAACAATAAGGAATTGGAGAAAAGCATTGCCTACAGGGTTGAAAATAATAAGTGGATTGCTGCAATATGCGCAGCGCCGATAATACTTGGCAAAAGAGGATATCTGAAAGGTTTGGAAGCCGTATGTTTCCCCGGGTTTGAAGAAGAGCTGATTGAGGCTACCATTAAAAACGATAAGGTGGTAACAGCAAACAATTTTATAACTTCCAAAGGGCCGGGAACCGCCCTGGATTTCGCACTGGCCATTGTGTCAGTACTTAAAGATGAAAATACCGCAAAGAAAATAAGATCCGATATGCAGGCAGGATAAAGGAAAATTTATATTGACATGGTTTGTCCTGGTATGTATTATGAAGTAAATACAAGGCTCAAAGAAGGACTTGGCATTTATGAAACATGAAGAGATTATAAGAAAAATTGAACAGAATCCGATAATTGCTGCTATCAGGAATGAAAGTCTTTTGCAAAAAGCAATAGAATCTCCTGTATCAACTATTTTTTTGCTGCATGCCAATATTTTTAACATTAAAAATATGGTTGATGCAATAAAGGATTCAGGAAAATACGCAATGATCCATTTAGACTTTCTTGAGGGCATTGGTCGAGATAACAGTGCTATCGATTATATATGTGAAGTAATTGAACCTCATGGAATTATCAGTACAAAGAATAACAATATTAAATATGCGGCTGACAGAGGTATGTTTACCATCCAGAGGTTTTTTCTTATAGACAGCATGTCATACGATACCTCTGTTAAAACAGCAAATGCAATAAAACCTCATATGGTTGAAGTATTACCCGGACTTATGCCAAAAGTTATAAAACGTATCAGCCAGCAGTTGCCAATGCCTGTAATAGCAGGAGGCCTTGTTGAGACAAAGGAAGATGTCATTGAGATATTAAATTCAGGAGCACTTGCAGCATCGAGCGGTTCACAGGAGCTCTGGCAATTGTAAAATCATAATTAATAAATTACGTTATTAGTTTAATAAATTATAATCGGAGTTTTGGAGTCACATGAATTAGAAGTTAACTGCTTCTATTTTGTGTGACTTTTATTATCTGTTATTTACGAAAAAATAATGTTTTTATTCAATTTCTCTTTAAAAAGTACAAAACATTTGCTATTATCACGTTAAAACAACCAAAGGTATTGTATTTCAAGTAAGAGGACATTTTGAGCCTCGTTATAATTATAGAGGAGGATATACCAGTGGTAAAAGAAACTAACCTGAAAGAGAAAAAATTATTTGTTTTAGACATGGACGGAACATTTTATTTAGGCGACAAATTAATTGACGGCTCATTGGATTTTGTTAAAAAGGTTGAAGCTACAGGAAAAAAATATCTTTTCTTTACAAACAATTCATCAAAAACGTCGGACTTCTATATTAAAAAACTTGCATCTATGGGACTTAACATAAGAAAAGACCAAATTATTACTTCGGGTGATGTTACAATAAATTACCTAAAAAAATATTATAGTGGTAAAAAGATTTACCTTATGGCTACGGATATTGTTGAAGAGCATTTTTACAAAAGCGGAATAAACCTGTGCGAAGAAGATGCTGATGCCGTTGTTGTAGCCTTTGATACAAGCCTTACTTACGAAAAACTTTCATTAGCCTGTACATTAATAAGAAACGGCAGTGATTTTATAGCAACTCACCCTGATTTTAACTGCCCTACGGAGGATGGCTTTATTCCCGACTGTGGTGCAATGTGTGCGCTTATTACCGCATCAACGGGTAAAAAGCCCAAGTATCTTGGTAAACCGTATAAAGAAACTGTTGATTGCATATTGGATCATACCCGACTTACCCTTGACGATATTGTATTCATTGGTGACAGGCTGTATACCGATATAGCTACAGCATACAATCATGGTGCAACAGGGCTGCTTGTTTTATCGGGTGAAACAAAGCTTGAAGATTTGGAAAAATCAGATGTCAAACCCGATTTTGTGTTTGAAAGTTTAAAAGAAGTGGCTAAAGTACTTTAAGCTTTTACTTTTAAAAAAGCGGTGGATATTATCCACCGCTAAATATCAGTATCTTATCTTTGTATAAGCAAGTAAGATCCACTCAGTTATGAAACGCCTGAAGATTAAAAACAATACAACCGGAAGAACCGAAACAAGAAGATCCATACCCAACAAAGCCGGCAAGTCAATCCCTCCGGCATTTAGTCCCTGTGCCAGTACTTTACTTAATAAAACAGGAGGCATTCTATCCTGCCTTAACATGAAAACTAATGGAATATATTCCGAATTCCACATCTTTACGAATTGTATAATCCCCAGTGAAAAAGCAGCTTTCCAGGCAAAAGACAGTTCTTCGGTTTCGGAGTCAAATTTGCGATGGTAAAGTATTATAGCCAATACAAGACTGTTCGTAACAGGGATAATGTAATAGGGAATAAAGCACAGCAATGTATTTATAAGCCCGATATTTCTTATAAATATATACTGATGAATTCCCATTCCTCCTGCTATGAAAAGGAATATAAATATGAATCTTGCAAATTTGCCGAAACCGCCTTCTGTTAAAATGCTTTTTGACATCAATACGGAAATAGGCACACTGGCCAAGGCAATTAATCTATATACTATAATGTATAAAATAAATGATGATAATATATGGCTCTGAAACAGCACTGCACTGCCGAAAATTCCTTTAAGACCGTCTATCACAAGAGGTTTAAATACAAACCAGATAATGAAAAGTGAATATAAAGCAGGAGCTATAAGCCCTGCAGGATTCACGTTTTGACTGACCTGTGAAATATTTTCAAAATCAAAATTATTTGAAAAAGAACTCTTACTTATGCTGTAAAGCACAAAATACGCAATAAATCCAATAATAAGCTGAGCTATCAGCTTTAACAGCCAAATACTCTGTGATACTCCATAATTCATCTGCATAAATCCTAATTTGTAAATGTGATAATCAATGTTATCTGCTGTTTTAAGAACAAGAGGATTTATCAAACTATTTATTATATCCATATCGGCACTCAAAATAAACGTAAACTGGACTAAAAAAAAGGCAACAGACGCCATTATTCTGGTAAAACCCTTGTTTTCAACAATTCCATTTTTCATCTGTAATGTCTTCAAAATAAACACTGTAGGAATTCCAACATTCTTAACAGTTAATAGTAAGGCATAAATAAATGGGAAAAATTCATACCTTGCAAGAACAACAGACCCCTTAAACAAGTGAAAATAATTGTTTTGACTAAATTATACCAGTTAAAAGCCATGTAATCAAACGGAATTTATAATACTTTCAATTCATTTGCAGTTTGTTAAAATATCGTACAGTAAATGCTACAGATAATTTCAAAGTAACGGTACATGATTAATAACATAAGGATTTCTAATAACCTGACATAACATCTCAGAAAGGCGGAGAGTAACTTAACTATCATACCTCATCCGTACAAAGGTTCAAGGACAATACGATGTCAGGCAGAAACCTAAACCACGGTGTTTTTGAATACATAATCAAACTCATCCTGGTTTTCCAAAAGAACGTCTACTATATCCGGATCAAACTGGGTACCTCTTCCCTCTTTAATAATCGTAACAGCCTCTTCATGAGTATAAGCTTCTTTATATACCCTTTTTGATCTTAATGCATCATATACATCAGCTACAGCCATTATTCTTGCAGAAAGGGGTATGTCCGTTCCTTTTAAACCTTCGGGATACCCTGTGCCATCCCACCATTCATGGTGGTAATTTGTTATACTTATACCCATCTCAAGCAATCTGTTGTCAGGGTATTTTCGTATTACCTCTTTTAAAGTATTAGCTCCAATGACGGCATGAGTCTTCATTATCTCATACTCTTCTTCGTTAAGCTTGCTGGGTTTCAGAAGGATTCTATCAGGTATACCAACCTTGCCTATATCATGCAGTGGAGCTGCTTTATATATATTCTCAATATAGCTGTCGTTTATATACCCTTTGTACTTTGGAATTTCCCTTAATTTTTCTGCTATTATCTTACTGAATAAGGCTACCCTTTCAATATGTGCGCCGGTATTATCATCGCGGGATTCTGCCAGCTTAACCAGCGAATAGATTACCGAATACTGAGCATCTGCCAGCTCTTCTTCTTTCCTTTTATTTATTTCAAATTCCTTTCTGTAGTAATCTGCAAAAAAACCTATTACAGTGGCTATTATTATATATATCACCAGCCTTATAAACCAGTTAAAAAAGTCCTGCCGTATTCCGGCTTCTACATTCATAGGCATAACCGGTCCTACAAGAAGCCCACTGTAAATCGCATGTATAACCGCTCGTTTAATACCGGTTGTCGAACTGATAATAGAAATAGGTATGTACATAAGATTCGTATACACTTTGCGGGTTCCACCCGTAAGATAAACTATCACAAAAATAATAGTTGAAAGGACATACGATAAAATAATAAGATCCCTTTTCTTAATTTTCATTCGGCTTAACAGCATTGGATTCACCCCCAAAATCCAAGTTTTTACCATTGTATTAGCCTCATTAACACGAAGAATAATATTTTGCTTTTTTATCCATGATTTGATATACCCATATTTATTATCTAATAACATAAAAATTTATTTTAGCTTTACGTTAAGTGAAATTAAAGACGAATGAAGCTCAGCCCTGTTTGATAATTCCCTGCATCGGTGAATCTTTGCGTATGGTATATAGAATGCTTAATCGGACATAATATAAATCGAAAGATTTATAAATGGAGGGTAATTACATGCAGAAAATTGCAGTACAGCGCGGTCTGACACCCGTTCAGGAATATCTTACCGATCGCGGCTATGAAGTGGAAGTAGTGGATTTCGATGCATTCTCCAAGGCTCAAAGCGAAGAATACGATGCAATAGTATTAACAGGGATGAGTAATAATTTTCTGGGCATGGAAGATACAGCTACCGATGCTCCGGTAATAGATGCAACGGGAATGACCCCTGAAGAAATTTGCGAACAAATAGAACAGGCATTTCTATAGTCATCAAAGGAATTAATTACTTTAAGCTGAGCAACCAATAAAACTTCAGCGAGTTTATTAAAGCTCGCTGAAGTTTTAAATCAGCTTTTTCGGTTATTTTGCTCTTGAAGCAATTTCCTCTGTAATCATTTTAGCAAATTTATCGAAATCCATCGGACCAAGGTCGCCTTCTTTCCTTGAGCGAACAGCAACCTGCTCATTTTGCATTTCCTTATCTCCGACTACCAGCATATACGGAATTTTTTCAAGTTGAGCTTCGCGTATTTTATAGCCAATCTTTTCATTCCGCTTGTCTACTTCAACTCTGACACCAAGGCTTCTTAACTGATTGGCAATATTTTCAGCATACTCATTCTGCTTATCAATTATAGGAAGAACCTTTACCTGAACAGGTGAAAGCCAGGTTGGGAAAGCACCCGCATACTTTTCTATAAGCATTGCAAGAGTGCGTTCATAACACCCGATGGAAGTACGGTGAATAATATAGGGGCGTTTCTTTTCGTTATTCCTGTCTATATATGCCATGTCAAAACGTTCTGCCAGAGAGAAGTCTATCTGTACGGTAATAATCGTATCTTCCTTACCATGCACATTTTTAAACTGTATGTCAAGCTTAGGCCCATAAAATGCTGCTTCTCCAACAGCTTCCTCATATGGCAGGCCGATCTGGTCCAGAATCTTTTTCATTTTTGCCTGTGCATCTTCCCAGGCTTCAGAATTATCGATGTATTTTTCCTTGTTTTCAGGATCCCACTTCGAAAACCTGTATGTCACATCATCCCTTATCCCAAGGGTATCAAGCATGTAATTTATTAAATCGACAGCACCTAAGAATTCATCTTCAAGCTGTTCAGGGGTTGCAATTATATGACCTTCGGATATTGTAAACTGGCGCACACGTATAAGCCCATGCATCTCACCCGATGCCTCATTTCTGAACAATGTGGATGTCTCGGCCATTCTCACGGGCAAATCCCTGTAGCTGTGCAGTTTAGAGTTATATATCATAAACTGGAAAGGGCAGGTCATGGGCCTTAGGGCTAATACTTCGCTATCCTTTTCCTCGTCACCAAGCACAAACATGCCATCCCTGTAATGCTGCCAGTGCCCCGAAATCTTATACAGATCGCTTTTTGCCATATACGGTGTCATGGTTCTTACATATCCTCTTTTTTCTTCCTCGTCTTCAACAAAACGCTGCAGAATCTGCATTATCTTTGCTCCCTTTGGCATTAACAGGGGCAAACCCTGGCCAATTGGCTCGGAAGTCATAAATATTCCAAGTTCACGGCCAAGTTTGTTGTGGTCTCTCTTTTTTGCCTCTTCAAGCTTTGTAATATGCTCGTCAAGCATACTCTTTTTAGGAAAACTAACACCGTAAATCCTTTGCAGCATCTTATTCTTTTCATCGCCACGCCAGTATGCTCCGGCAAGATTTATGAGCTTAACTGCCTTAACTTTGCCTGTGCTTAACAGGTGAGGTCCTGCGCACAAATCTGTGAACTCACCCTGGCGGTAAAAAGAAATTTCCGCATCTTCAGGTAACTCTGAAATTAATTCGGCCTTGTAGGTTTCGCCGGCTTCATTTACAAACTTTAAAGCTTCGTCCCTGCTTAAAGCAAAGCGCTCAATAGGTAAATCCTCTTTTATTATTTTCTGCATTTCCTTTTCAATATCTTCCAATTGTTCAGGGGTAAATGGCTTTTCTATATCAAAATCATAATAGAAGCCTGTTTCTATTGCAGGTCCTATAGCAAGCTTCGCATTTGGATAAAGCCTTTTTACAGCCTGGGCCAGTATATGGGACGTGGTGTGCCAGTAAGCCATCCTTCCTTCCGGATCATCAAATGTTAGAATATTAAGGCTGCAATCCTCATTTAGCTGGTATCTCAAATCAACTGTCTTTCGGTTTACCTCACCGGCCATTGCTGCCCTGGCAAGACCCATGCTGATGCTTTCGGCAGCTTCAATTACTGTTGTACCTTTTTTCATTTCTTTACAACTTCCGTCTTTTAAAGTAACTTTAATCATAGCTACAACTCTCCTTACGGTATATGCAGTTAAGTAATTAATTCACTCTACTGAATAATTATAGACCTTTTTCGTGAAATGTAAAAGCTTATTTCAATAAATCCATATTATAAGGCTTTCTGCCTTCGGTGCCAACTCTAATCCTGTCTTTTATTTTAAGAAAGGTTGCCTCTCCGATTCCTTTTACATTTTTAATTTCCTCTATTGTTTTAAATGGACCGTTCTGCTCCCTGTATTCTATAATGGCTTTTGCCTTTACTTCCCCAATCCCATGAAGCCTTACTAAAGTATTTGCATCTGCGGTATTTATATTAATAAACAGAGGTTCTTTCGATTCCTCTGTAAAATAATCTGTTACATCGGGTTGTTCTTTATTTTCATGAATTTTATCTTCTACTTGATTCTGTTGTACAGTGTTTTTGTTGTCTGCATCAAAAACAACTACCTGGTTGGTTTTCAAATACCATCCCCATAGAACGAGAATCATAATAAGCATTATAATACCAATAACCATATACTCTTTTCGGATTGTAATTTCAATTCCAAGGAATTTAAACTTCATTCTTTCACCTTTTAAAGAATTCTATTATTCCCCATCCGAAAGTTGTGGCTTTTTTACCTTATTTTCCCGATGCATTCATTATATAGTTTGATGTGATTAATTTCAACATTTTTTCATCTTTTTTACACCTCATCTATAAGACTGATAATACTATCCACCGGATTTTGCAGTTCTCTGTTCAGCATGGTTTTTGTGTATTCATTCCTGTTTTTATACAGTTCATTAACTCTCTCTACAAGAGATTTTTCTGTAAGCTCCTCTTCAAACAAAACATCACTGTATCCACATCTCTTAAATGAATTGGCATTCAGGATTTGATCACCCCTGCTGGCATTCCTTGATAAGGGTATTAAAAGAGCCGGTTTTTTAACAGATAGTATTTCAAACAATACAGTTGCGCCTGCTCTTGATATAAATATATCGGCACACGCGAATATATGGGGTAATTCTTCATTCACATATTCAAATTGCTTATACCCCTTTATTTTTTCAAGTTCGGCTTTTGTATTGCCCTTACCGCATATATGGACAACCTGATAATTTTGAAGCAGTTCGGTTAAGGCTGAACGTACAGTTTTGTTAATAATTTCAGAGCCCTGACTTCCGCCTATAACCATAACAACGGGTTTAATACCGGAAAAACCGCAAAGCTTATACCCTTTTATACGGTCTCCCGAAGTTATTTCTTCTCTGACAGGGAGGCCTGTAAAACAAGCTTTTTGCTGGACCAGATACTTTTCTGTCTCGGGAAAAGTATAACAAACCTTTTTGGCAAAAGGCATTGATAGCTTGTTCGTAAGGCCGGGCGTCATATCCGATTCATGGATGATTACCGGAATTCTTAAGCTCCATGCAGCCCAAACAACAGGACATGAGACAAATCCACCTTTGCTGAAGACAACATCAGGCTTTATTTTCCTTAGAATTGAAAGAGCCTGGCCGAATCCCCCAACAATTCTGAATATATCGGTAAAGTTCTTAACATCAAAGTATCTTCTAAGTTTTCCGGCAGAAATACCGTAGTAAGGAATACCTTCTTTTTCAATCAGCTGCTTTTCAATTCCATTCTTAGAGCCAATATAATATATGTTGTATCCTTTGCTTTTTAGCTTTGGTACAAGTGCAATATTTGGAGTAACATGCCCCGATGTTCCCCCTCCTGTTAATACAATAGACTTCATTTTTATCTCCCCTGTTTTGAATTCAGCAACTTTTCATAAGCCAGCCTCTTACTGCCATCCTGCAAATATATAACACCGCAGTATGTAAAACTGTTTTTCTGAAGCAATCTTTGCATTGACTTGTTGTCTTCGTGAGTATCAATCTTAATACTATGTATGCCCTTTTGCAGACATATATGTTCGATGTTTTTTAATATGACCGATGCCAGTCCTTTCCCCTTATGTTCCGATCTAACTGCAATTCTGTGTACAACTGCATAATCAATGCCGGATAACCATTCTCCTTCAATATAATCGTAGGTTTTTTCCCGGTCAAAAGAAACTGATACAGTACCGACTATAACATCACCGTCAACAAGTACGTAACCTCTTTTTTTCTCTATGTCATAGGTAATTACCTCTGCATTTGGGTAATTGTTCTGCCACTGGTTAATCCCCATCTTTTTAAGGTAATCCTGAGCCTGTTTAATAATTTCTAAAATGCCTTCCAAATCAGTAATTTCAGCTTTTCTGAACTCCATTCCAAATCCCGTTCCTTAATTTAAGTTAAAATAAAATCTTCGGTGATAAAAATAAATTCAGGCATTACAGACCACCTTCGTAATTATATCACAATTAACCATATTTTCTACGGAATTTATGGCAAATGATAACTGTCAGGGCTGTAAAGTGTACCTAAACTGTTACTATGCCAAATAATTATATCCTGCTATTAACATATATCACAAGATATTACTCTTTTACACTCATTAAAGTCTGCAAATCCGTAAAGAAGCTTTATACAGTTTTGTTTACAAATGTATACATATATTCTACTATATCTTTTATAATAGTTAAAATCACCTGTGGACCATATACCTAAAAAGTTGGTTGTTAGATTATATATCATATGGTATATTTTAGGTATATAATTGTAACTTTTACAAAATTGGACAGGGGTGAATTGAATTGATTCAAAAGACATTCGAAGCCCAGTCAAACCTATTAATTTGGGTTTGACAGATAATGGGAATCGTGCTAAACTAATAGTAATTTATTAGGAGGACAGATATACACCTTATGGGGATTATTATTCGTATTCGCAAATAAAGACGCACTGAATTGAAGGAAGTAAAAGCCTTTGATTTCGTGCGCCTTTTTGTGATTTGAGTAATAATCATGAGAGGTGTATTTTTTGTGCCTAAATATAAAAACGCGCCTGTTTGGGCATCGCAGAACTTTTTGACTTCATCGTTCACTATAAAGAGGATTATTAATCTGTCCAGTATATGTAAGACAGATCATGTTGTCGAGATTGGCGCCGGCAAAGGACAATCACAGATAAGTTAATTAATAGAAGCGGTAAGGTAACTGCCATTGAGATCGACCGAAACCTTTACAGCAAATTGTCTGAGAAATTCAAAGGGGCATCCGGCCTTAGTTTGGTTTGTTCTGATTTCATGAGCTGGAACTTGCCGAGAACCCCTTATAAGGTATTTGCAAACATCCCTTTTAACAAGACTACGGATATCATCAGGAAACTAAAACGCGGATTTTATGGAGAGACCTGGTGTCTTGAAGTGCCGGACGGCAGGTATTTTGTCAAGCTGGATTACTCCAGCCTGCACAAGTCCATTTTTAGTGACAGCATTGCTGTTGTCGAGCACCTCTGCAAGCATGGAGTTGATTGTGTTGCAAAGGTCATTAAGACTGTAAACGGAGCAATGTTCACAAATTATGATTCAGCGGTTCTTGGCGTTTTCGAGTGGATTGATGGAGAGAATATTCAAAATGAGACTACAAAAATTCCGGAATATCAGATGCTGGCGAAAATATATACCATACCTGCAGAGGGTGTTCCGTTAGCCAGGGAGTCATTCGATACGGCTTATATCGATACCTTTTTATCTCACCATGAACAGCTTAAGGTGCTTACAGACGATAACTCTGCAAGACAGCTGCTGCGGTTATTCGATGAAAAGTCAGAGTCAATTCGGCATTATTCAGAAAGGTTTATGGATTTTGCCAAGAGGTATAGGACTGATTATGACCACTTTTACATTACGCACGGCGACGCAGGCGGAAATATCATTGTAAACGGCGATAAATTCTTTATTGTCGACTGGGATGAGCCGAAGCTTGCCCCGCCAGAGCGCGATGCCTGGTTTTGTATGCACTGGAACTGGGCGATGGATGCTTTTCACAAAGCTTTACGCCAAAACGGTATAAACTATTCATTGAAGCTTGATAGATTGGCGTTTTACTGCTATCACAATTTCTTTTACTATCTCACAGAATATCTTACAGCATTTTATGATTTGCCTGATATGAGAGGAACACTCCTACAGAGCATATCTGAATATTTCGATGGGTGGATAAAAGATAATTTGCTGTATGCTGATTGTATTGAATAAAAGTCAAAGGCAAGGGGGACGAAAATTGTCCCCCTTAGTGTATATTAGTCTTTCCTTGCCCAGATAGTCGCCCGATACATTGATTCGTCAAGTGGTTCAGGGATGGGCTCATCGGTATAGTTTTTATATGATCTCTCGATTGTTAGTCCTGCTTCGCTGAGCCAACCAT
>JAAYNA010000134.1 GCA_012521105.1 Clostridiaceae bacterium | reverse complement strand
TTTATGTTCTCGTTTGTCCCTCTCTCCCAAGAACTAAAAGGATGAGCATAATATACCTTTGTCCTTTCCTTGCCTGGCTCTATTTTTGATTTTTCAATCCCTCTATAATCCAAAAACTCTGTACCGTTATCAACTGTTATCGTTTTGAACTTCTCTCTAAATTTTCTTCTATACCTTTTTTCCAGTTCATCTATGCATTGATTACTGATTTCTGCGTTTTGTTAGGCAGTTTGAAGATTATTTCTTCTCTTGTTTTTCGTTCACTCAATACCAGTAATACTGCTGCGCTCTCCTTTTGTTTAATTTTACAACTTTCTTTTAATTTTATATCTGAAACATTAGATATACTGAATCTGAATAGTTAGTACCAAACTGCAAAGAATATAAATGCTTAACGGTAATAAAGCTTGCTTTTGTCATACAAGACAACTAAAAGAATATTATTTTGGAGGTATAATAAGGAAGTATGGAAGAACTAATCAGAGAGCATTTTAAT
Source organism: Clostridiaceae bacterium (assembly GCA_012521105.1). Taxonomy (GTDB): domain Bacteria; phylum Bacillota; class Clostridia; order DSM-8532; family DSM-8532; genus Thermoclostridium. The sequence continues at coordinate 10,052 of JAAYNA010000134.1, read as the reverse complement.
GGAGTCCGCACAGACCTTGCTTTAGAGGTTCATGAGAAGAACCAGGAAACGGTACGCCGCTCCGGAACGGCAACAACTTACCCATATGCCGAGGGTGTAGAGGTGACAGAAGATGGAAATAAAGACATTCATGTCACAAGAGTCAGGATTACATCTCCCGCCGGAGAAAAGAATATCGGTAAGCCTATGGGGAACTATATTACCCTTGATGTACCAAGATTAAAGGAGAACGACCGCGACTTATACGAAACAACCTGCCGTGCTGTGGCTTTTGAACTTCAGCAGTTGTTAAAACTTAATGAAAACGATACTGTTCTCGTAGTGGGGCTTGGGAACTGGAATATAACTCCGGATGCTTTGGGCCCGAAAGTCTCTTCTTATTTAATGGTTACAAGACATTTACATGAATATCTTCCCGAACAGGTGGATGACGGAGTAAGGCCGGTGTGTGCAATTGCCCCGGGAGTTTTGGGTTTAACGGGCATTGAAACCAGTGATATTGTAAAAGGGGTAGTGGACGAAGTAAAGCCTGCCCTTGTAATTGCAATAGATGCGCTGGCATCCAGAAAAATGAACCGTATAAATACCACCATACAAATTGCTGATACTGGAATATCTCCGGGTTCAGGTGTGGGAAATAAAAGAGCCGAGTTGTCGGAAAAAACTCTTGGTGTGCCCGTTATTGCAATTGGTGTTCCGACAGTGGTGGATGCCGCTACAATGGCTAATGATACTATTGAACTTGTTATAGATAATCTCATGGCACATTCTGAAACAGGAACAGATTTTTACAGGATGCTGAAAGAATTGGATGACAATGATAAATACAATTTGATTCGTGAAGTTCTGGAGCCATATGGTGGAAATCTTATAGTAACGCCAAAAGAGATGGACGAAGTGATAGAGCGTGTTTCAAAGGTGGTTGCAAACGGAATAAATCTGGCCCTCCATAAAAATATAGGTTTTAATGATATTGACAGATATTTACAGTAAATTGATAACCCAACAAAATCATGACTTGGGTCTTCCTGAATAACAATTTTTGTAGTAGTATATAGTATTATATCGAAGTGCAATTGCATATTTGATATTAAGTTTTTATTGTCAAGTTAATGGGGGTCAAAACGTGAATATCAACTTTAATGGAAAAAGGAGCCGTAAGTTAGGTTATATGAAAGTAAATTCAGGAAACAGAAGATTTCGTTTAAAAAATGCACCAAGGTTTTTTGCCGCACTTTTGATAGTTTTTTTATGTCTTATTGCTGTTTATGTAATTCTGGGAAGCGAGTTTCAGGGCGTTAAAGCAGTAATGTCTGCAATTGCCCCAACACCTTCTCCAACACCTGCAGCTACTCCTACTCCGGCACCTACTGCTACACCAACTCCATCTCCTACTCCGGCTCCAACACCACTGCCTGCCGGGAAAGTGCTGGAGGACGTAATGGTATGCATAGATCCCGGGCATGGGGGGCGGGATCCGGGAACAGTGTCGCCCTATGAAGAGGATTTTTATGAAAAGGATATAGTTCTTGATATGAGCCTTAGGCTTAAGAATAAGCTTGAAGAGGCCGGTGTTAAGGTTATAATGACGAGGGAAGAGGATAAAGAACTCCACAAAAATGATAAAGAGGATGTATGGGCAAGGCCTCGAATTGCAAATGAAGTAAAGGCAACCTTTTTTGTAAGCATACATGTTAATGCCTTTGATACGAAACTAAAAAACTGGGATATCTATAACGGAACAGAGATTTATCATCATGGAAAAATCCATGGTGAGTTTACCAGTAAGCAGTTTGCCCAGATTATGGGTGAGGAAATAAATGCCGTAACAGATACAAAATTCAATGGTATAGCAGTTGCTGATTACGGTGTGCTGCGCTTATCTGATATGCCGGCATTGCTTGTGGAAACTGCCTATATTACAAACAAGGAGGATCATGAGAGGCTTAAATCTGATGAATTCAGGGAGAACATGGTTCAGGGCATTTTTAACGGCACAATGCGTATTCTGGAAACAATTGGTGCATTTAAGGAAGATGGTGTATATAAAATACTACTGGACCGGTAAGTTTATAGAGGTCACATCTTTGCTTTATTAATTGTTAAAGGGGATTGGTATGGACAGAAAAGTTGCCAGGATAAAAGAGCTGGTCGGTAAGTTAAATGAAGCATCGAAAGCATATTATCAGGAAAACAGGGAGATAATGACCAACTTTGAGTATGACAAATTATACGATGAACTGGTGGCACTGGAAAAGGAAACAGGAGTTGTTCTTTCTAACAGTCCTACAATAAATGTAGGGTATGAGCTAATAAGCAATTTGCCGAAGGAAGCTCATGAACAGCCCATGCTTTCTTTGGATAAGACAAAAGAAATTCATGTGTTAAAAGAATGGCTTGGCAATAAAAAGGGGATACTCTCGTGGAAACTGGATGGGCTTACCATTGTACTTACATATTCGGACGGAGTTCTTGTAAAGGCGGTAACCCGTGGCAACGGCGAAATAGGTGAAGTGGTTACCAATAATGCAAAGGTTTTTAAGAACTTACCCGTTAAAATTTCTTATAAAGGTAATCTTGTACTTAGAGGGGAAGCCGTTATCCGGTATTCCGACTTTGAAAGAATCAACAGAGAGATAGAAAATGTAGACGCAAAATATAAAAATCCAAGAAATTTATGCAGTGGGTCGGTAAGACAACTTAATAACAGGATTACCGCCGAGAGGAATGTTTACTTTTTTGCATTTAGTATTGTAAGAATTGATGATCCAAATCTGGATAATTTTAGAAGTGTACAGTTGAATTGGATTAAAAGCCAGGGTTTTGATGTAGCAGACTATAAAGAAGTTGATACAGCCAATCTGGAGCAGACCGTTAAGTGGTTTTCAGAAGAAATTACAAAAATTGATTTTCCTGCCGATGGGCTTGTGTTGGCTTATGATGATATTGAATACGGGCGTTCCCTGGGTACTACTGCAAAATTTCCAAAGGACTCCATAGCTTTTAAGTGGCAGGACGAGATAAAGGAAACCAAACTTCTGAAGATTGAATGGAGTGCTTCCAGAACAGGTTTGATTAATCCCATTGCGGTTTTTGAGCCTGTTGAACTTGAAGGAACCACAGTAAAAAGGGCCAGTGTTCACAACATCAGCGTTATGGAATCGCTTGAGCTTGGAATTGGAGACACTATAGGCGTTTATAAGGCGAATATGATAATCCCGCAGATATCGTATAACGCAACAAAAAGCCGGAACGTAAAAGTACCTGAAAACTGCCCTGTATGCGGTGGCCAGACCAGAATCCAACAGGAGAACGGAATAAAATTTCTTTATTGTATAAACAGTGAATGCCTTGCTAAACAAATCAAGTCCCTTACCCATTTTGTCAGCAGGGATGCGATGGGTATTGACGGTTTTTCCGAAGCCACAATTGTAAAATTTGTAGAAAAAGGCTTTATTAAAGATTATGCAGATATTTTCCGGCTGGAGCGATTTAAAGACGAAATTGTTGAAATGGAAGGTTTCGGAGAAAAATCCTATAACAATTTAATAAACTCAATTAATAGAGCCCGCAAAACGAATACCGTTCGCCTTCTTTACAGCATGGGTATACCCAATATAGGCCTTTCAAATGCCAAACGTATTTGCAGCTATTTTGGCTATGACTGGAATCATATAGTAAATGCCACCCACGATCAGCTGACTGATATATCGGGCATTGGAGAAGTAATGGCTAACGAATATGTTGCCTTTTTCAGTATTGATAAAAACAGAAGACGAATAAAGGATCTGCTCAGCGAAATAGAACTTGTAGAGGAAAAGGTGTCGAATGAAGAACAGATTTTCGACAATATCCGTTTTGTGGTTACAGGGTCGGTAAACCATTTCAAAAACCGCGCAGAGTTGAAAAACGTAATTGAGGAAAGAGGAGGGAAAGTATCGGAATCAGTTACATCAAATACAAATTATCTGATAAATAATGACATTAATTCGACTTCGTCAAAAAACAAAAAAGCAAAAGAGCTGGGAATTCCAATAATAACCGAGGAACAGCTATTACAATGGATTAACCGGGGTGTTATACCCGGGAACTAAATTTTTTGTGCAATTTTAACCATTAGTTAAGAAAATTCTCTCTATATATTACATTGTTTAGAAACCGTCTGGTTTTGTATAATATATTTGTGCATTTTGTACAAGTTTATATGTTGTTGAATAAAAAAAATTCATGTGGCAATAATTAGTAATGGAATATATAGAGAGGAAAAAGTATGAAAAATAAGCATGGTGACGTTGCATTAGAAAATAAAGTTGAACGACTGAGTTTAATGTTTACCATACATGCAATTTCTCATCTGTCGAAAGATGAGATAGAGCTGTTGAAAACCTTAAGGCAGGATATTTCTTTGCTTGAGCGATATAAAGAAGATGAGGCTGAAGTCTTTCCAAAAATAAAGAAAATCCTTTCAAAATTTAATTTAAGTTCCATCCAGGAAGTAATTGATATAGTGGATAATTATAATTTATTTGAATTGTGTGGTTTTTAGCTGAAATTACAATATGTTGATGTGAATAGAAAACATTTCATAAATTCTTTTCGCAATGTGAATGCCTTTATTAATAAAAAATTACCAGATTTCATATCCCATGCCGAACTTAATGGTTCGGCATTATTTAAGCAAGCATTCTGCAGGAAAAGTATTGTATAATATGATAAAAATCTTTACAATATAATCATGACTTAGATAGCTTCTGATATAAAACAGGTTTCATAGATTTCTTGTTTACAATAAAGATTCATATTTAAATGTTTTGTATATTCTGATTCAGGAAGGGAGGTTTATAAAATGCGTAATGCAAAAGGAGTTCTTTTTGTTGTATTCCTCCTTTTCGGTATGTTTGTTACAATGCAGTTTAGAACGGTTTTACTGGCTCAGCAGCAGAATACTGCCGGCGAGTCCCAGGTACAATCGCTGACTGCCGAACTTGAACAGGCAAAAAGCGAAGGCATTAAATTGCTGGAAAAACTGCAGAAACTTGAAAAAGAAAAAGATGAAATAATGAGGCAGATTAGTAATGATGGAAACCCAGTGATAAATGAGCTTTTGGATAAAAAATATGAGCTTCAGGTAATTAATGGCCTTACAGATGTTAGAGGCAGTGGTGTAATTATTACGTTAAATGATGCGCCTGCAAGGAATGAAATGGATCCGGAGCAGCTGATTATTCACGATATGGATATTGTGAAAATATTAAATGTTTTAAGAGCTGCCGGAGCACAGGCCATAGCAATAAATGACGAGCGAATTATTACCACCAGCAGGCATTTTTGTGCCGGACCTACAATTCTGATAAATCAGAACCGTTATCCCGTTCCATATGTTATTAAAGCCATAGGTGATCCTGATGAGTTGTATAATGCCGTTGAGCAGAACGAAGCAGTTATTATAATGAAGATATACGATATACAGGTGGATATACGGAAAGAGTCTGAGATTATAATACCAAAGTATAAAACTTACAAAAACATAGAAAATATGATATCGGGTTTGGAGGTAGTAGAGAAATGAAGTTTTTTAAAGAAGCTGCTTTAACTGTTGTCTGCCTTTTGCTGGGTATAGTTATTGCCATGCAGTATAGAAGCGTAAAGGTTAATACTTCACTGGCTGTATATGAGCAGCAGCGTGTTAATGATTTGATAATAGATCTGTTACGCGAACAGGAGAACAATCAGCAGCTGCAAAAGAGAATTGATGAACTTCAAAGGGATCTTGAAAACCTTCGTACCGGTACTAACACTGAAAATGAGACTATACAGGCGTTGAGAAAAGAGAACGAGCAGCTGGAAATTCTTGCAGGACTTAAAACCGTAAAGGGTAAAGGCATAATCGTAACACTTGAAAGCACAGACAAGACTGCCATAGATGATAATAATATACTTGCTGTTTTAAACGAACTAAGGGCTGCTGATGTACAAGCCCTTGCGGTAAATGATGAAAGAATTATTGCCACAAGTGAGGTTAGACGGGCTGGGAGTTATATGATAGTTAATGGCAGGAAACTCTTGCCTCCATACGTTATAAAGGCCATTGCCGATCCTGAAAAACTGGAAAATTCCCTTACCGTTATGGCCGGTGTTGTTGATATGCTGAAGTATTACAACATAAAAGTAGACATAAAAAAGGATGATAATATAATAATACCTGCTGTACGTGATGACGGAACAATTATACGTTATGATCTTCTTACTCCGGTTGACTGACGAATAAGCCTGTAATTATTTTTTAAAAAAACTATATATATAGTAATAGGAATTTAAAAGAGCAATTGAAAGGATTGTGCATACCGAACATAATCCATTCAGGTTCTTAAGCTGATTTAACCGTAACTTAAGAACAGCTCTTTTTTTATTGGGTAAAGGGTATGAAAAGAAAAATTGTTTTAATTCCTTTTGTACTTTTAATAATTTTAGCAGTAATTATTTATAATTTCCGGCCTGGCGCCGTACGGAAGCCTGAGAATAAAACTCTCTTTGAGCTTAGCTTCAGTGACCTTGATTTCGACAATGAAATTTCAGCATTAAGTGAAACCTACTCTCCCGCATCTTATATCCATCAGGCGGCAAATAACAGCGATGTTAACCGTGTACGGGGCTGGGGAATTGTCCGCGCAAAGGATAATAAAACACCACAGGCCGATCCTGGAGCACCCGAGCTTCTAAAAAAGTATAGCGGCATTTATATTGCGGATACCGATAAACCGATAATCTACCTTACCTTTGATGAAGGATATGAAGCCGGATATACTGCAGGTATCCTGGATTGCCTGAAAAAGCATAATGTCAATGCGATTTTCTTTATAACAGGACCATATCTGAACAAGCATGAGGATCTGGTGAGAAGGATGGTTGAGGAAGGCCATGCGGTAGGGAATCATACCGTAGGGCATTTTAGTCTTCCCACCCTCGATGATGAAAAAATGAAAAAAGAAGTGGCGGAGCTGGATAGAGTATTCTACGAAAAATTTAAGAAGCATATGGTCTTTCTAAGGCCACCGCGGGGCGAATATAGCGAACGCTCTCTTAAAATCACGTCAGAAATGGGTTATATTAATGTGTTTTGGAGTTTTGCTTATAAGGATTGGGACAGAAACAACCAGAAAGGTTGGGAGCATGCCTATAACAATGTAATGCCAAACCTTCACAATGGAGCAATTTTACTGTTGCACGCAGTCTCAAGTGATAATGCACAAGCCCTCGAGCGTATTATTACCGATACAAGGAAAAAAGGTTATGAGTTTGGAAATGTGTTCGACCTTATAAAGATTGCACGGGGTGAAGGTGAATGAAAAGGAGAAAACCGGGTAAAACAGCAAAAAGGAAAAAAGAAGCTGTTACTGTCAGGGAAAAGGTAGCGAAAATGCTGGAAATACCTGAAGAGGTTGTGTCCGACCGCCCCAAAATTACCACTGTTGGCAGAAAGGAAGTTTTTGTTGAAAACTACCGCGGCATTATTGAATTTACAAATGAAATTGTAAGAATTAATTCAAATTACGGGATAATCACAATTTCAGGAAAAAATATGAAGATAAGGGAGATAACGAATGAGGACATTATCATAATAGGTGATATAGACAATATTGATTATGTTGTCTGAGTATAAAAAATTTAAAGGTGCTGTGCTTTTTGTGGAGGTAATATGTTCCTTATTCGATTATGGCATTATTTTAAAGGGTATGTTATTATTATTGTAAGTGGGCTGTCGGTAGAAAAGTTCATTAATATTTGTACCCGAAGGCAGATTTTACTTTGGGATATTGAAAGGTTAAATCCTACTACGGTCCTTATGAAAATGAGTATCCGAGGCTTTAAGAATGCCCGTTCTGCTGCAAAAAAGTCCGGGTGCAGGGTACGGATTAAAGCAAAGAAAGGGATGCCCTATCTTGTTTGGAAATATAAAAGGAGAAAGGGTTTTGTTATAGGCCTGGTTACTTTCGCAACTCTGATATATCTGATGACATCAATTATCTGGTCCATTGAAATTACAGGAAATTATAACGTAGAGACAAGTTTGTTAATGGAACAGATAAATGAGATGGGTATATTCAGAGGGGCGACAAAGAGATCCATAAACCCGAAACATGTAGCAGATACATTAATGCTGAAAAATAGGGAACTGTCATGGGCACGCGTTGAAATAAAGGGAACAAAACTTCTTGTTTCAGTAAGGGAAGGGATAGAACCCCCGGCTATTATACCTATGGATCAACCCTGTAATGTGGTTGCATTAAAAGATGGAATAATTATTTCGGTAAGGGCTAAAAATGGTTTGGCATTAGTCAAAGAAGGAGATACTGTTAAAAAGGGCCAGGTGCTGATTTCAGGTGTATTGGAAAGCGTACATCCCGAGTTTGGCTCAAAGAATGTGCATGCAATGGGAGAGGTTCTTGCACGTACCTGGTATGAAGTGAAAAGAGAAATACCTGCAAAAAGGATTAACAGAAAAAGGACGGGTCTTGAGTGGAATAAATACAGTTTCTATTTTCTTGATTTTAAAGTCAGACTTCCCTCAGGGAATAATCCGTTCGAACTATATGAAACAAATATATTAGATAAGTCTCCTGTTATAAGGAACCGATTCAAGCTTCCTTTTGGTGTGATTATTGAAAAACACTATGAACTGGAAGAAGAAGAGCAGGAGCTTGAAAAGGAGCAGGCAAAAGAACTTGCACTAAAAATGGCAATTGAAAGAATTTCGGAAATAGTGCCCAAAGAAGCTGAAATAATAGATCGTAAAATTCAGATTGTTACTTCGGAGGGCAAAGAATATTTACTGGTTACTGTTGAATGTACCGAGAATATAGCAATGCAGCAGGAAATTGGAGGGAATTGATGGAAGCAGTTATAGAAAAAAACATAGATATACCTGATATTGAAACCGAAATGAATCTATTCGGGCAGTATGATAAAAATATACGGATAATAGAAGAAACACTGGATGTAAAAATTACTAACAGAGAAAATGAAGTTAAAATTTCGGGTTTTGAGTCAAAGGTTGAACAGGCTCTGGAAGTAATACACAAGCTGTTGGAACTGATAAAGCAGGGTGAAACAATTACAACCCAGAATGTAAAATATCTGATATCTGTTAATGGTGAAAATATTGAAGACGTTGATGGCCTGCCTTTGGATCTTGTTTGTATTACCCATAGAGGCAAACCAATTAAGTCCAAAACGTATGGCCAGAAAAAATATATAGAGGCTATAAAAAGGAATACGGTAGTTTTTGGTATTGGCCCTGCAGGTACCGGGAAAACGTTTTTGGCAGTAGCTATGGCTGTGAAAGCCTTCCGTGAAAAGTCGGTTAGCAGAATAATACTAACGAGGCCGGCAGTTGAGGCAGGTGAAAGACTTGGCTTTTTACCCGGAGATTTGCAAAACAAGGTCGATCCGTACCTTAGGCCTTTATATGACGCTTTGTATCAAATAATGGGACCTGAAGCATACATGACAAACCTGGAAAAAGGAATCATTGAGGTAGCCCCTTTAGCCTATATGCGTGGCCGTACTCTTGATGATTCTTTCATTATTCTTGATGAAGCCCAAAACACAACGCCCGAACAGATGAAAATGTTTTTAACCAGAATTGGCCTGGGTTCTAAGGCTATTATTACAGGTGATATTACCCAAATAGATCTTCCGGGCGAAAAGAAGTCGGGGCTTGTAGAAGTACAAAAAATACTGCAGGATGTAGAAGGCATTGAATTTGTTTATTTAAGTGGCCGCGATGTTGTCCGCCATGAACTTGTTCAAAGTATAATTAATGCTTATGAGCAGTATGAAACCCGCAGCAGAGCAAAGACAAAGAAAAATGAAATGTTGCTTCGTTAGCGCATGCCAAAGACAGGGCTGTTCCCATGTATAGCAGAACCATTTCATTTACGAAGCGAAAGGCAGGGAATGATGTGGCAGAGAAAAAAGAAAGGGATAAAAGCAGATTTCAAAAGATTGGACAAGTCATAAAAAGTAATACTTTTCAGCGTGTTCTCATAGGT
>JAAYNA010000133.1 GCA_012521105.1 Clostridiaceae bacterium | reverse complement strand
TATTAAACTATTCATAAGCAAAAGTCACTAAAAATAAACCTTGTTTGATTACTGGATAACTATTGATTTCTCGCGGTTCTAGAATCTGTGGAATTTACTTTTGCAAAGTGGAAGTTACTTTTTCAATCGCCTTTGTTTGGAATAAGACATGCAAATAGAACATGCCTTCAATTTTAAACAGCAAGCAATAATTCTTTGTTTTGTTACATTTTTATTGTATTATATATGTAATACTGAAATATTTATCTAATTTAGGGGAGGCTTTTCAATGAACGAAAACTATAATATCAAGCGAGTTAATAAAGTGAATTTGACTGCTATAATAATAGTAACCATTTTAGTTATCCTGCCCGAAATGTTATCATATGGATTTAAAGGGGCACTAAGTACTGCCATTAAAGGACTTATTATTATAATCTTCGCTGTTATTAATTATTTCCTTCCGATAAAAAAATATATTAAGGGTTTTATTTTTTCTTTAATTCCTGCGGCGGTAGCTTGTGTTCTTTTTGTATTTGAGCCTTTTAATTTAACTAAGCATTACATAATTATAGCTGCCTCTACAATGGCGGCATTGTATTTTAACAAAAAAGTTCTGTTGAGTTTTTTGGCAACAGTTAATACCCTGTTTATTGGTGCTTTTATACTGAAACCTGAGAACATTACAGGGCAGGAGCACGGATCGACAGATTTCATTACAAGCATGGTTCTGTTCAATGGCGCACTTGTTATGCTCTATTTTCTAACCAAATGGGGTCGCCAGCTTCTTGACGAAGCTAACATGAAAAGCGATCAGGCAGCAAAATTATTGGAAAACCTTAATAATACCCTGAAAAATATAGAAGAATCTACAAATATTCTTGATACAAACATAAACGCTTTTACCAAAAATATCAGTCAGATAAGTGAAGGCAGCCAAACGATAACCGTGTCAATGCAAGAAATGGCAAAGGCCATACAGGATGAGGCTGTCAGCGTTTATCAGGTGAATGACTCGATGAATTCAACATTAAACATTGTACACGATTCCAACAATACTTTTAAAACCATTTCAGAAAATTCAAACCTTATGATTGAGCAGGTTAATACAGGTTACAAGAGAATATACGAACTGAACCAACAGATGGATATAATAAGCCACGCCATTGGCGCAGGGGTTACAACAGTGACAGATCTGAAAGTTGGTATGGAAAAAATAAATTCCTTGCTGGAAGGAATATCACAAATTTCCCATCAAACAAATCTGCTGGCATTAAATGCTGCTATTGAATCTGCCCGTGCTGGCGAGCAGGGCAAAGGCTTTGCAGTGGTGGCCGATGAAGTGCGAAAACTTGCTGAGCAAAGTGCACTGCTTACCAAAAATATATCTGAAATAACTGCAGAAATATTTACAATGTCCAATGATGCGCTGTCCAAAGTTAAGCAGGGTGACACAGCAACAATTGAAGGAAAGAAGCTTGTTGAACATATTTCTGAGCATTTTGAAGGTATAAGAACAACCTCAGACAAAACTAATAAAGCAATAGAAGACGGATACCTAAAAAACAACCAAATAACAACCGAACTTGAAAAGGTACAGCGTCAGGTTGAAAATGTGGCAAGCATTTCGGAAGAGAACTCCGCATCCACTGAGGAAGTCCTTGCAACTATAGAAACCGAAAACAACCGTATGATGGAACTTAACGCAGCCGTTCAGGAAATACAAAAGCTAAGCAGAAGACTTAGAACTCTACTAACCTCAAGCGCTGACCAGTAATACATGAGAACCCGGTAACTTCACCCTTCAAAAGTTCCACTGCATAAAATTATTTGATGGCGATTTTCCGATTGTGCGTGCCAAAACGCGGGCTCTAAAGCGTTTTTTATATGTTCTGTATACATTATGATGGATAATGGTTCACCATGTTTCATAATGAATACGGGTGCTATCGTAACGATCCTGTGCTGTTTTTTCTTCGTTAGGATAACCCACAGCTATAAGACCCACGGGTATTATGTTTTCTGGCAGCTTTAGAATGCTGGAAATAACAGTTGTTCTATCAGTGTTCGGATAGAGCCCGCACCATACGGCGCCTAAACCAGTTCCATGGGCAGCCAGAAGTATGTTTTGTATAGCTGCCGCGCAATCCTCTGCTAAAAAGCCCTCATTGGGTTCTTTTTTCACATCTCCACAAACGATAATACCGCAACCGGCCTGAGGCAGCATTTTTGCATAAGGATGGCTGCTGGATATTTTCTCAAGGTTTTCTTTTTCTTTTACAATGATAAAATGCCAGGGCTGCAGGTTGTGGGCAGAAGGTGCCTGAAAACCTGCTTTTAGCAACAACTCCAATTGTTCGTCAGATATAACCTGACCTGTGAATCTTCTGATACTTCTTCTTGTAAGGATTGCGTCAATAACATTCATAATACGATCTCCTTTCTATTCAGAACATTGCCACCTGTTTTTCCTCTTTATCTTCTTCCTTAAGATAATACCCCACTGCCGGTATGTTTTTAGTTCTATAATAATCCAAGTTCTCAAAACTTACTTCATTCAGTTCCCTTATTTTAACCATGAAGCTTCCTTTTTTAGATTTCAGAACCTGAACCCCGTTAGAGCTTCTTGTGGTCTTAGGGTTGATATTTTCTGTATTGAATATTAAAACCTTATCAATGTTTGAAAAAGCAACAAGTTCTCTGTCCTCCTGTAAAAAACGGATGTCACAGAGGGGTGATAATTCTGAGTAAGCATTAGCAAGTTTTTTGCGGTTTGTTTTTGTTTCGTAACTTGATAAAGGTATTTTTGCGCATTTTCCGTTCTCAAAGGAAAAGAGCATAAAGCCCGAAAAGTCTTCTGTTGCAACCATATAAATTATACTCTCATCCGAACTCATGCCAAGGATATTCTCAAGGTATTCACCAAGGCTTGAGGTTTTGCAATCATTTATTTCATGCACTCTTAGTTTGTATGCCACATACTTATTTGAAAAAAGTATCAGTTCACTCTTATTCCTGGCTTCAATTTCCTGTATTATTTCATCATCTTCTTTTAGCTTATGATCCCCTGAAGCTCTAAGAGAAGTAAGGGGTATCTTTTTTAAGTATCCCTGCTTTGTAAGGAATATTTTTACATTATAGTCTTCAATCAGCACTTCTTCTGTAATTACTTCAACATGCTTCTCATTAATTATTCCTGTTCTTCTGGGCTGACCATACTTTTTCGAAATTTCTTTTAACTGCTTGCATATGATTTCAAGAATCCTCGATTCTTTACGATAGATGTCGTTTAAATCATCAATCTCAGCCTTTAGCGACTCAATATTTGCAGTCTGTTTAATTATATATTCCCTGTTCAGGTTTCTTAACTTAATTTCAGCAATATACTCTGCCTGCAGATGATCAATGTCGAATCCTTTCATTAGGTTAGGGACAACCTGGTCTTCCTTTTCTGTGTTACGAATTATACTTATAGCTTTGTCAATATCAAGAATGATTTTTGACAAGCCCTCTAACAGATGTAATCTTTCAGATTTCTTTTTGATGTCGAAAGCCGTTTGCCTACGAATGCACATCATGCGGAACTCAATCCAGGCATCAAGAATTCCCTTAATTCCTAAAACTTGCGGTTTACCATTCACCAGAATATTGAAATTACAGCTGAAGCTGTCTTCAAGGGGTGTAAGCTTATACAGTTTGTTCATTAAACCATCTGGGTCGGTTGACCGCTTTATGTCTAATGCAATCTTTAAACCACTTAAATCCGTTTCATCGCGAACATCGGTTATGTCTCTTATTGTTCCACTTTTAACAAGATCAGCGATTGAATCAATTATGGCTTCAGAGGTGGTGGTAAACGGAATTTCATATACCTCAATACAGTTACTTGATTTATCAAACCTGTACCTTGCACGAACTTTAAAGCTTCCCCTGCCTGTTTCATAAATTCTTTTCAACTCTTTTTCATTATAAATCAGATCTCCCCCGGTTGAAAAGTCGGGCGCCTTTAAATAATCAATAAGCCTTATATTATCTTCTTTTATATAGGCAATTGTTGCTTCACATACTTCTTTCAGGTTAAAGCTGCAAATATTGCTGGCCATGCCCACTGCAATACCCTGGTTTGGATTAACCAGAATATTTGGAAAAAGTGTTGGTAACAGTACAGGCTCTTTCATTGTACCATCATAATTATCTACAAAGTCCACCGTGTCTTTGTCAATGTCTCTAAACAATTCAGCACTGATCTCAGCAAGCTTAACTTCGGTATACCTTGGGGCTGCAAATTTCATGTCTCTTGAATAAACACGCCCGAAATTCCCCTTTGATTCAACAAGTGGATGCAGCAGTGCACCATTTCCTGTTGTAAGCCTGACCATTGTTTCGTAAATTGCCATATCACCGTGGGGATTAAGTTTCATTGTTTGCCCCACTACGTTTGCTGACTTGGTTTTAGCACCATGAAGTAACCCCATTTTATACATTGTATATAACAGTTTCCTGTGGGATGGCTTTAGCCCATCAATCTCGGGAATGGCACGGGAAACAATAACGCTCATTGCGTAAGGCATATAGTTCACTTTTAATGTTTCCACTATCTTCTGTTCTATAAATTTCATATGAAAATCCTCGCTTTTGTTAGTAATGTCTGCATTTTAAATACTGCAAAGCATTATTGGTCAAATGTTTGTAGTAAGACATACAAATTCTGTTAGCTTACATCAAGCATGTCCAAATACTCATGACCGTGTTCACTGATATAATCCTTTCTGCCCTGCAGATTATCCCCAAGAAGAATGTCAAAAAACTCCTGCGTTTGCTCTACATCATCAGCAACAACCTTTATCAACCTTCTTGTCTCAGGGTTCATAGTAGTGTGCCACATCATATCCGGGTCGTTCTCTCCCAAGCCTTTTGAACGCTGGGGGCAGACAGGGGGACAGGCACCTTGTCTGGTTTCATATCATAGAAAAGCATGGTGGTGTATACCGGTTTCTTGTCAAAGATGGCTGGTTCATATTCCAGAGCACTGCTTAAGAAGAAGGGGTACTGTTCATTTTCTTCTATATACCATTTTATGGCACTATACTGTATAATATTGGGTATATGTATTATGACTGGGTTCATTTTTAACACTACGCCAAACAGGAAGGAGGCCAATTGAAATGAAAAAAACAGGTGAAGAAAACAAATCATCTACGAAATCACTCGATATAAAGAACATTATTATAGCATTGATGTCAGTTCTCTTAACTCTCTCATTACTTTTCAATTTTCTAATTTTAGGAAGACTGTCAAATATACAGGACAATTTGAACTGTGAAGGTTTGCAGGATGGGCTTTTTCATCAGATGAACTCAACCCTGGATAAAATCAGGCACTTACGGCAGCAAGTAATAGATCGCGAAGTAATTAAAGAAGATGATATTATCGGTGTTCCCATTGATAATCAATTAAAAGAGGATATCAAGGAATACAATAAATTAGTTTCTATGCTCAGAGGTTTTTTTTCAGAAATGGCCATCGAAACGATTATTGCAGTTTTAGAACCCAGAAATGAAGATGGCGAGATATACGCACCTGATACTCGCAATTATCTTGAGTTACCTTCAGAAGTCAGAGAATATACCGAAATAATAGCCGACCTGTCGCTTTACAGGGATTGCACAGAATTGCTGTGCAACCACCCTCGTCTGGCATATATAATAAGTCACGAAGGCGGTGGTTCTTACGGATTGTGGCCCTATTTATGGCATACCGAATATCTGAGGGAACAAGATTATATAAGAGAAAGTTTAAACCGCCTTTTTGAATTAGTTGAAAAGATAATTACATCTCTCGACAATGAATATGAACAGCTCAGACAGGGGGACAGGAACCTTGTCTGTCCATAGGCTCCTGCACAGGGAGCCAAAAACGATGCATGGCTGGCCATGCTCATTGGGGGAGCGGGTGGTATTTTACTGATGGGTATCTATGTGGCTTTAGCAACACTGAACCCGTCAAAAACTCTTATAGATATATTAAGAGAAAGGCTGGGAAAGGTTGCTGGCAGTATACTTGCAGTTCTGTATATATGGTATTTTATTCACTTAGCCTCACTGGTGCTAAGGGACTTTGGAGAGTTTATCTGTACCGTTACTTTTCCCAAAACACCTATGGTTGTAGTCATAGGGGCTTTTGCAATAACTTTGGTGTATGTAATTAACGGTGGAATTGAGGTAATAGGAAGAATTGCCTCGGTCTGAGTTTAGTATATAGGCAGAGGAGGGGTAGTGTCGGCTTGAGAAACTTATTATTTTTACAAGCATGAAAAAAACCAATTAAACTAAAGAACATTAAGCATTTCAAAACCTGTATAGTTATTTCCTATGACAATAGTTTAAAAATAAGTTTGATATTGCACTAAGTTTAGCGATATATAATTGTCAGCGTTTGGATTTGAAAAATTTGGTCAGAAGCAAAGCACATTGATCCTCCATGATTCCTGCATAAACGGTTACACGATGATTTAATTCTTTCAGGCGGAAGATATCCACAACCGAGCCACAGGCCCCTCCTTTCGGATCGAAAGCACCGAAATATAGGCTTCTGATTCTTGCGTTTATAATTGCCCCCGCACACATAACGCAGGGTTCCAAAGTTACATATAAATCGCAGCCGGTTAAATTCCAGTTGTTTAAAGCATTACAGGCTTTTTCAATAGCAAGAATTTCTGCATGGGCAGTGGCACTGTTATGGGTTTCGCGCAGGTTGTGGGCTTTGGCTATTATTTCTCCCTTATACGTTATCACTGCGCCAACAGGAACCTCATCCTCCATATAGGCTTTTTTGGCTTCTTCTATTGCCTCAATCATATACCGATTAGTCATTTGCACCTCTCTGAAAGTCAGACAAGAGGACAGGTACCTTGTCTGTGTTCCCTTATCTGTGTTTTCGTTTGAGACAGGGTTCCTGTCCCCCTGTCTGGGTTTT
>JAAYNA010000132.1 GCA_012521105.1 Clostridiaceae bacterium | reverse complement strand
ATTATTTAATCAAGGATCGCTTCGCTTTCCTCCTTGACAAAATAACAATTAGCAATTAAAGGTAATTACAGCATTGTTCAGGGAAAACTTTTCAGAGGTTGTGTCACATATGTTTGACTTCTCTAGAGAAAACAAAGGAAAAATTTTTAAAAGTTATTGATTCGCAATAAAAACTTGTGTATAATGTACTGGTAAACTTAAGTAAACTTTCACAGAAGCAAAAAACCATACTCTTTTCAATACCGGATTGTTACTGTGCCCATAGTAATGATCTGTTTCCTGTGAGGTTGCAATGAGAACAAAAACACTGCAATTGAATAAGATATTTCTTGTAATCACGGTGATAACAGGAGTTGTTATTACTTGCGGGGTATTTGCTTTCGCAAATAATGAAGCCGATATCACAATAACAATTGAATGTTTTTATTTTAACGCGTGTGCTTCATGCAATGAAGAAACTAAGCTGTTGCAGCAATTTCAGGACCTGATTGGGGAAACCCAAAGCCATGTCAAGATAATATACAGGATGCACAACACTTTTCATGCAAATGAAACCGAAATCCTGAAGCAGTATTATGAAAAATATAATATTCCCGGGAATGAAAGATATATGCCCATACTGTTTATAGGCGATACATATCTGCCGGGAGAAGATGAAATAAAGGCCGGTTTGAAACAGGCTGTCAATGAGCAGATGCAAAAGAATGGCATGGATACGCCTGACCTGTCGTGGCAGGTTGCAGGTGATAAACAGAAAAAATACACCGTTACATACACCAAGACCAATGATACCGAGCTGATATACTTTTACCTGCCTTCATGCGGCGATTGCGAAAAGGTGGAAAAGGTATTGGACCGATTGCCCGGTTCGGTAAAACTGGAACAAGGAAATGAGCTCATTAACTCAAAAATAAAAATAATAAAGCTCAATGCCGGTGAAGAAGATAATTTGGATATATTGAAAGCAAGATTTGAATATTTGAATGTGCCTGTTGAAGAACAACAGGTTCCAATTGTTTTCCTGGGAGATACATGGATTTCGGGAGCCTCCAATATTCAGTCGAAGCTGGAAAATGCCATTTTGAGCGGTCACGGTATAGGAACGGTTCAGGTATTGACAACCGGTGAAAGTAAGCCGTCAGATGCCGGCGTATTGAATTTACTGAGTGTTTTTCTTACCGGTTTGGTAAACGGGCTAAGCCCATGTTCTCTATCAATGCTCATACTGTTTTTCTCGCTGCTGATCTCCAATGAGAAGGTAAAATTGCTTGGTGCCGGGATTACATTCATAGCCGGCAAGTTCCTGGCATTTATATTATTGGGAACGTTATTGTACCGGTTTTTTGTGAATGCCGAATTTTCACTGGTTTCAAACTCTGTCAAAAGTCATTCTTGTTTGTGTGGGTTCTGTTTTTATCATTTTAAACATACGTGACTATTTTGCGGCTAAGAATGAGGAATACAACAAAATACTTCTGCAATTGCCGGAAAGACTAAGGAAGTTTGATCACAACCTAATCAAAACCGTTTCAGGAATAAAGAATTACAAGGTGTTTGTTCCTGTATGCTTTATATTGGGTGTGCTTATTGCCGCAGGTGAATTCCTTTGTACCGGTCAGATTTATCTGGCTACTATTGTGCTTATGCTGCAAAGAAGTCCATACCCTGATTTCAATGTCGCGATATCCTTTGTCCTTTACGGAATAGCTTTTGTATTGCCGCTTCTGATAATAACCATTATCTTATCGAAAGGAAAGGCGGCGTTTGAAGTGTCGGAAGCGGTAAGAGAAAAAATGCCGTTGATAAAGATGATCAACGCTTTGTTTTTCCTGATTTTTATTACAATAATTCTGTTTACTATCTGAAAGTAATGTGAAGGAGACCTGTAATGAGTATTAAGAATATGAAAATATGCCTTATGGATAGCAATAAGGAAGTTGTTTCGGTAAAGAGGCTGATTGATCTTCCAATAAAAGAAGAGGGTATTATAAGCAAAAGCATCGAATGGTACAATGATCCCGAACCTTGCACGATACATAGATCGGCTGTTATGAAAAGAATATATTT
Source organism: Clostridiaceae bacterium (assembly GCA_012521105.1). Classification (GTDB taxonomy): domain Bacteria; phylum Bacillota; class Clostridia; order DSM-8532; family DSM-8532; genus Thermoclostridium. The sequence goes on along the minus strand of JAAYNA010000132.1, from coordinate 826 downwards.
TGAGCTGATGGAATATTTGGAGATGAATAAACAGAACGGAATAAACCTGCTTCCTTTGGAATCCATTCCCTATTCATTGTTGTCACTGTTTGATATTGAAGGGGAAGTCTCGTTTTTCACCATTTGATTATGGCAATGATAATAAAGCCTGATGAAGCCTTAATGTATACATAGATAGCTTAAGATACACCCACAACCCAATAGTGCTGCTTAAAACCATTCCCAGGATTGGTATGGAATAAACCTGCCTAATATTATCGAATGTTTGGGGTGAATTTATGGAAAACAGGAAAATCAGCAAATATGTGACATTCAAGAGATTTCTCATTTCATATTTTTTTATACTGCTAATCCCTATAACAATGGGCAGTTATGTATATATTCAGGCAATGTCGGTGATAGAAGACAATGCCGTCAATTTTGAGAACTTCATGCTCCAGCAGAGTCGTGATATAGTTGATAAATACTTGTCGTCGGTTGATATGGCTGTTTTTATGCTGTCCACCAATTCAACCCTGCAAACGGTAATCAACATGCCACAGCCCACATATGGATCGGATAATGTATACCAGTTGATTCAAGTGATTAATAATATGAAAACCAGCAATATATCCGGGACACTCGACAGCACCACTTACGTGTTCCTTCGAAAACCCGATGTGGTAATCAATAATTGCTATGCGAACTATAATATAAGGAGTTTCTATGAGAATTTCATGAAATACAGCGATATTCCATACGAAGATTGGTACCGCCTTATTTTTGACACCAATAACTATAAAACAATACTCCCTTCACATAAAATCAATACAAAGGGGATGAGTTT
>JAAYNA010000131.1 GCA_012521105.1 Clostridiaceae bacterium | reverse complement strand
GTGTTATTGCAGATTTTCAGATAACCCAGGGAATGCTTAAATATTTTATACGCAAGGTAATGGGAAAAAGCATGTTTGCAAAACCGAGAGTGGTTGTTTGTGTGCCATCCGGAGTAACCGAAGTGGAAAAAAGAGCGGTTATTGATGCTACACTCCAGGCAGGTGCAAAAGAAGCATATCTTATTGAAGAGCCTATGGCAGCAGCGATTGGTGCCAATCTTCCGGTAGATGAACCTACGGGCAGCATGGTGGTTGATATAGGTGGCGGGACCTGTGAAGTTGCAGTTATTTCACTGGGTGGAATTGTGGTAAGCAGATCCTTAAGGATTGGTGGCGATGAATTAGATGATGCTATTGTCCTTTATATAAAAAAGGAATATAATTTAATGATAGGAGAGCGTACTGCAGAAGACATCAAAATTAAGGTAGGCTCTGCTTATATGCTGGAAGAGGAAACCAAGCACAATATTTCAGGACGTGATTTGGTAACAGGGCTTCCCAAGGATCTTGAAATAAGTTCTGTTGAAATTAGAAAAGCTTTGGCAGAGCCAATAAGTTCAATTGTTGATTCCATAAAATACACTTTAGAGAAAACACCTCCAGAACTGGCTGCGGATATAATGGAAAAAGGCATAATGCTTACAGGTGGCGGAGCACTGTTAAAGGGACTGGATCAGCTAATTCATAATGAGACGGGAATACCTGTGAATATAGCAGAGTACCCGCTTGATTGCGTAGCTCTTGGAACGGGAAAAGTTCTGGAAGGAATAGAAGTTTTGAGAAATGTATTGATTTCCTCAAATAGAGGCAGGTAGAGAACAAGAGAGAATAGCCTTTGTACTTTGATAATTATTGGGAAGGGGTCTACCTTTGCGGAGGATTTTCGGTAGCAAAATTTTTATTATATCATTGGTTATAATCCTGGTATTTGTTCTTGCAGCACTTACTGCAGGGGAAGACAGCAGGCTGGGTGTTGTAAGGAACATTCTTACAGTACCGTTAAATCCATTACAGAAAGGAATTAAAACTGTTTCAGATAAAGTTAAGGATTCGGTTAATTTTTTCAGAGAAATCCGTACTGCAAGGGAAGAAAACCAGGAGCTGAAAAAAAAGCTTCAGCAGATGGAGCATGAGCTGGAAAAAGTATATCGTTTGAAGAAGGAGAATGAAAACCTTAAAAAGCTTTTGTCCTTTAAAGAACAATTTACACAGGAAACCGTTGGTTGTAATATAATTGCGAAAGATTCGGGAAATCTGTTTGAATCCTTTACAATAGACAGGGGCAGCAAGGACGGAATAAGTGTAAATGACCCTGTAATAAATGCCAATGGTCTTGTTGGCCGTGTTTCACGCGTAGATTTATTGTCCTCAAAGGTTGTGTCCATAATTGATACTGAAAGTTCGGTTTCAGCAAGGCTTTCTAAGTCGAGGGATCTTGTAATACTAAGGGGAGACGCACAGCTTAGAACAGAAGGACTGTGCCGTCTGGACTATATACCCCCTGATGTGGAAGTGGCGGTTGGAGATAAGGTTGAAACATCGGGAATGAGTAGCCTCTATCCAAAGGGCATTATTATCGGAGAAATCATTCAGATTGTTAAAAATGAAGGACAGTTTGATTATTATGCCATAGTAAAACCGGCTGTAGATTTCAGAAGGCTTGAAGAAGTTGTTGTTATAAAGGTTGGAGCAGAACAGGGAGAACAACAATGAGTAAAAAAATCCTGACTTTAATTTCTTTAATTTACGGTACATGCCTTTTTCAGAGCACTGTTCTTGAATTTATTGAGATATATGGTGTAAGACCTAACTTACTTCTAATTGTAGCCATATCAGCTGCCCTTACCAGGAGTGATTTGGAAGCTGCTTTCATGGGACTGGCCTGCGGCCTGGGAATGGATATTCTTATTGGAAGGGCTTTAGGATGGTATGGGATAACCTTTTTTTTGGCATGTTTTCTTATTGCCCAGATAAACCCGAAACTTTATAAGGAAAACCCGCTAATTCCGGCATTTTTTGTATTTACATCTACTGTAGCAATAGAAATACTGTATTATTCAATCAGTTTTTTCCTGAAGGGATACGATGATTTTGCGTTTGTAATTATAAAACTCATCCTTCCCGAAAGTTTGTATAATGCAATACTGGCTTTTCCGATATTTAAACTGGTTACATATTTATATAAGAAGATTGATAAATACAATTATACTCATACCAGACTTTAGGAGGTGATAACGTGGTTGAAGAATATAAAATAAGTGATAAAGAAAAAGAAAAAAAGAAGCTTAAGGATATAAAAAAAAGGTATATAATATACCTGGTCATTATTATAATATGCTGCGCCCTTTTTCTGCGTCACCTTGTTAATCTGCAGATTGTAAACGGGCAGGAATATCTTGACACTTCCATAAAAAGGATTATTACCAATGGTGTGATTTACGCTAACCGTGGAAATATATACGACCGAAATGGTATTCCTATTGCCGGGAACCGGATGGGGTACTGCATTGAATATGTTGATACTGACTTGTCAGATAAAGAAAAGAATGAAATGTTATATAAGCTGATAAAGCTTCTTGAACAGAATGGAGATACCTATAAATCCACTCTAAGAACAATTTTTAACATAAACACCTTTTCATTCAACGTCAACAAGGAAGGACTTATAGACCTGATTGGCTTAAACGATGATGACAAGGCGTATTTGATGGATGCCGAACCAAAAGAAGTTTTTAAATATATGAGGGAGAAAACTTTTGGTATTGACTCTAAATATACCGATGAAGAAGCATTCCGTATTATGGAATTCAGGTATGAAATGCTGATAAAACCTGCCAAGATAAATAATCCTCTTTTAATTGCAGAGGATGTAACAATTGAAACTGTTACCGTATTAGAGGAAAGAAACAGTGAATTTCCGGGTTTCAGTACCTTTTCAAAACCATTCAGGGAGTATTATGATGCCGAGGCTGTTGCTCATGTTTTAGGGTATATGGGCAATATTGGCAGATATTATGAGGATTGGTCCCAAAAATATCCCGAGCTTGGTTATACACCCAACGATTTGGTGGGGGTTTCGGGTATTGAATTTGCTTTTGAACAGAATTTAAGGGGAGTAAACGGAAAGACACGCAAAGAAGTGGACACAGAAGGCAGACTTGCATCCTATGAAGTGGAAGTTGCGCCTAAGCCGGGACAGGACATTTATTTAACTATTGATTTAAACCTGCAGAAGGCAGCAATGGATTCCCTTGCAAGAAATATTGAATTAATCAGGGAAAGGGAACACAAGGATAACTATCATGATGCAAATGCGGGTGCTGTGGTAGCAATGGACGTTAAAACCGGGGAGATACTGGCAATGGTCAGCTATCCAACCTTTGACCCTTCGGTTTTTCTAAAAGGTGATTACGAGCAAATAAGCTATCTGATAAACCATCCCGATAATATTACGTTAAACAGGGCTACTAATGGTGCATATGCACCGGCTTCAACATATAAACCCCTTGTTGCCATAGCAGCGCTGGAGACCGGCGTGATTAGGCCTGAGACGAAAATTTATACTCCATATAAAAAAGAAATAGGCGGATTAATATGGACAAACCCTGAGGGCAACCAGAGAGAAATCAACCTTGAGAAGGCTTTGGCAACGTCCAGTAATATGTTTTTCTATATTATTGGGTATGAGGCCGGAATAGACAATATAGTGAAATGGGCAAAGAATTTTGGATTTGGAAGTAAAACAGGTATTGAGATTGCAGAAAGTATAGGCTCACTGGCATCAAGAGAGTTTAAACTGAAATATTTAGGTGAAGGATGGGTGCCCGCAGATACCTGTAATGCATCTATAGGACAATTGTACAATGCCTTTACCCCCATTCAGCTTGTAAACTATGTTGCAAGCATTGGAAATGGCGGAAAGCTGTATACTCCGCATTTGGTCAGAAAAAGAGTGGAACCGACAGGTGAAGTTATAAATACAGAAATAAAGTACAGAGATTCAACAGCTAAAGAGTCGACGATAAAGGCAGTCCAGAAAGGAATGGTTGCAGTTGCAAATTCTCAGGACGGAACTGCAGTTGAAATATTTAAGGATTTTCCTTTCGACGTAGCCGGTAAAACAGGTACTGCCGAGACAGCGCAAAAAGGTATCCATTCATCGAATGCGTTATTTGTATGCTATGCTCCGGCAGATGATCCCGAAATTGCTGTGGCCGTTGTTGTTGAAAGAGGTGTTAGAGGTGCGTTTACCGCACCGATAGCGAAAGATGTATTAATGACATATTTTAATTTAAAAGATTCTGCAAACTAAGCTGCTTTTTGCCTTCAATGACTTTCCCGGTGTTGACCGGAACAATTTTCTGAAGGCTTGTACAATACATAGAAAAAGAGGGTAAGACATGGATAACGACACAAAAGGAATTTCTTTTAAGGGCACTGCAGAAGGTCTTGTAATTCTTATTCCCAATGAAATGGAAACTGATCTTGTAATGAGTCAGATTGCTGAGAAAGTTAAAGCTGCAGAAAAGTTCTTCCGTGGTGCAAAACTGAACGTGATATACAGAGGAAAAAAACTTTCTGAGAAAGAAGAAAAGCAACTGGTTAAAATTATGGTGGATAACAGCGGTGTTACGGTTGAGGGTATAAGACATGAATTGGCTGCAAAGCCTGTTGAGAAGAAAAGGCCTGCTAATATATCGGGAATACCCATTCGTAAGATTTTTTTCAAGGAACTTGAAGAGGGACCGTGTAAATTTGTACGGGGTACTGTTCGAAGCGGAACGCGCATTTTATATGAAGGCAACGTGGTGGTAATAGGGGATGCAAATCCGGGAAGTGAAATTGTGGCATCGGGGAATATAGTGATCTTCGGGGCACTTAGAGGAATGGTCCATGCAGGAGCAGACGGTAACAGAGAAGCATTTATTGCAGCTTTAAAATTGGCTCCAACTCAGCTTCGTATTGGGGATATAATTACAAGGTGTCCTGACACATCTGAGGAAATAGAATTTTTACCCGAGATCGCAACGGTGAAAGATGGTATAATATATGTGGAACCATTATGATTTTTTCGCTTGTGGCAAGCGACTTTGGTTGACAATTAATACAAAAACCGATATAGTTACAATTAGACAGCAGTGTCAGGAAGTTATAAGTCGGAATATGTGTAATGCCATGCTAATTGAGTGTTGTTACAGACGGAGGAATGGATATGGGTGAAGTTATTGTAATTACTTCGGGCAAAGGCGGCGTGGGTAAAACCACGACAACTGCTAATCTTGGGACAGGTTTAGCCCTTTTGGATAAAAAGGTTGTATTAATAGACGCTGATATCGGTCTTAGAAACCTCGATCTGGTAATGGGACTGGAAAATAGAATAGTATATGATCTTGTTAACGTTGTAGAAGGTGCTTGCCGTATTAAACAGGCATTAATCAAAGATAAGCGATTTGAAGGTTTATACCTTCTTCCTGCCGCGCAAACAAGGGACAAGAATGCGGTATCTCCGGAACAGATGGTTAAGCTATGCGATGATCTGAAAGATGAATTTGATTATATAATCGTAGACTGCCCTGCAGGAATTGAGCAAGGTTTTAAAAATGCTATCGCCGGTGCAGACAGGGCAATAGTTATAACAACGCCGGAAGTTTCTGCGGTTAGAGATGCAGACAGAGTAATAGGAATTTTAGAGGCAAATGAAATTAAAAAACCCATGCTGTTAATTAATCGAGTCAGACCAGATATGGTTAAAAAAGGGGACATGATGTCTATAGAAGACATTATAGACATTCTTGCCATAGACTTAATTGGTGTAGTCCCTGATGATGAAAATATTATTATCTCCACAAACCGTGGTGAGCCAGCTGTAGCTGAAGGTAAATCATTAGCCGGACAGGCTTACCAAAATATAACCAAAAGACTTATGGGAGAAGAAGTACCCCTTATAGATCTTGCCGGCAACGACGGGTTTTTATCAAAAATGAAGAAATTATTTGGATTTAAATCGGCTTAGGGGGTGCTGTTATGTTAGAATTGTTCAGTAGGCTGGGCCGAAGACGTACATCGAAGGATGTGGCAAAAGAAAGACTAAAATTAGTACTTATTCACGATAGAGCCAATGTTTCACCACAGTTCCTGGAAATGGTGAAAGGTGAAATAATTAAAGTGATTCAAAACTATATGGAGATTGACGAAGAATCCTTGGACATACAACTTACAAAAACTGTAAGTGAAGAAGGAGAAGGTGTAGTACCTGCTCTTATAGCGAATATACCGATTAAGAACGTTAAGAGTGTTGGTAAGTAATACATACAAATCTGAACCGCTTGGAGGCAATTAATGAATATTGCATTAATAGCACATGACAATAAAAAAGAATTAATGGAGGCTTTTTGCATAGCCTATAAGTTCATATTAAAAGATCACACTCTCTATGCCACAGCGGGAACAGGAGCAATGATCTCCGAGGCAACCGGACTGAATGTGAACTGCCTTGAGTATGGGCATCTTGGTGAAGAACAAATGGCAGCGAGGGTTGCGTACAATGAAATGGATCTTGTTATTTTTTTCATGGATCCAAACAGAAGTGAGGAGCGTCTTGTGGGTTTTAACACCATACGCGCCCATTGTGATACTAATAATATTCCCTTTGCAACAAATCTTGCTACTGCAGAAATACTAATCAACGGACTGTACCGTGGCGATTTCGCATGGCGTGAACTGGTCCACTCACTAGACAAGTAATAACGTGATTTTCTATATATTATTTGAACCGGGTTCCCCCGTTTGTGCTGTTTCGGACGCATCACCGAGAGGCTCAGACAGGGGTTCTTCATTGTAATCATTAACAGACCTTAACTGAATTTGCTCCTGTAACTCTGAATAAGAACGGCTTAAATGCTCGAGTTTTTTTTCAAAGTTTTTTTGGGTAAGCCATAGCTTTGTAAGCTCTTTTTGCATATTATCGGTGAGGTTTTGCAGTGCCAGTATTTTCTTTTCCAGGTTACTGCAGCAAGTGATTTCCCGGTTAGATGGCTCTGACGTTTTTCTGTGCTGAATGGATTTAATTTTTTCTTCATTTAGAAAAGCAAGTTGATAGCCCCGGGAGAAGTTCCCCGGAATTTCTTTTGCGAAAATGTTTTCATCCTTCGGATAATTAGAGGTATAAGAAAAACACACATTATTTGCAAGAGGATACAAAATCTCATCTGACCAGGTTGTACCGTTGTTTTCTGAACTTTTCAGGTATATATTTTCATGAACAACGCGGAAAAAGAAAATTACTCCACTGTTGTAAACAAGTCCCCAGTGTCCGGGTGCTGTTTTACTTTTATACAGTGTTTCGGAGCTTTCGTCAGTGGAAAGGTTCTTGTGCATTATCTCGTAGAATTCATCCCCGGAGACTTCAAAAGCAATATGGATTTTATCAGCTTCGGTCAAAACCGCAGAAATAAACCTGATACCATGGTGGGTTGAAAATATTTTTACAGGGAGATTGAAGGTGCTGAAATCATCCTTCAAAATCCTATGATATAAATGATATTTGGACTTATCCGTGCTTACATAAAAAAGGTGGCACTTCTCCTTTTTATCCAGAAATGTGAGGTGGTATGTCCCTTCAATATAATCGATAGCCACAGGCCTGGATAACTTACCCTCATCAATTGATTGCATTGATATCATATACCGGTTTTGATACCTGATAACATAAAAGAATAACACTGCCTTTTCCATAACCAGCAAGGATACATATTTCGGCCATGGCGTCGGATCTTTACTGCCCAATATCGGCCGGGATTCAATTTGTCCATGCATACCATGGCCATATACCAGCTTTCCGTCCCGGGTCTGAAAAAAGAAGTGGAAGATGTCATTCTTGTCCAAAACTGCTGAAAAATCGTTTATCGCTGATTTGTCAAGTACGTAACCTCTTGACCATATCCGGCTGTCGCTAAGCATTCTTATACACAAACCACGTCCCTGTTCGAAATAAACATGGTATGATACACCTAAACTGTTTTTAAGAATGTATTGCTTCTGTTCAGGATTATACATTTGCTCTTCCTCCGTTATTTATTCGGGACATAAAAATCAGTTTCCCAAATTTAAGTCAGTTTCCCTCTTTGCATTTATATTCGCCGGTAAAATAGAATATTCGTTATATGCTTTTAATCACCAAATAATACTTGAATCATATTATGTAATTGAGATACTTTTGACTATGGGGGAATGTATTCTATGAGAAAAGAGCAGGTAGTTGCCGGCCTGATAGACGGCGAAGATATCTGTAAACTTAGGGAAGCTGTTTGCGTGCAGGTTGAAAAAGTATACGATCATTGCAGAGAAAAGGATTGTATAGAAGATGCGGTAGTGGATTTTGTAGATGATGTACAGAATTTAATTGACAGGGCTGTGAAGGTACGGGTAAAGGATGCTGAAGTTGTAAAAATATTTACCGATTTGGATGATGTACCGTTCAAAAAAGGATTCTTTACAGTAAATGTCCGCTATAAAATTAAGGTACGTGTTGAATTTACTCATCGTGACCAGTTCGGAAATATGTGTATTTCGGACACAAGGGTTGGGTTCGTATGGTTCAGCAAGACAGTCATTCTTTTTGGTTCCGAAGGTCAGGTGAAGATATTTAGCTCGATTGATCCACTGAACTATCATGGACAGGATGAGGATGGATGTAATGCAACTATACAACAGGATAACCTGCCAAACGTTAAGGTAGAAGTTGCCGAACCGTTGGCATTGAATGCTCAAATAAAACGCGTACATTGTAGTCCGGTAAGACCCTTTGGTGGAGATTACGACGATGAAGATGATGACAACAGGGATAATGTTGTAGCAGGAAGAAGATTCTTCCCTCCAAAACAGGTAGTGGTTACATTAGGTTTATTTTCAATAATTAAATTAACCCGATTGGTACAGCTGTTGATTCCTGCTTTCGATTTCTGCATTCCGACACGTGAGTGTATCGCAGCAACAGATGAAAATCCATGTGATCTGTTCGAAACAATTGAGTTTCCTTTCGACCAGTTTTTCCCACCCCAAATCTTTGACTTCCCGGTTGAGGAAGCTGAAGAAGAAAGGGATAAAAAGAAAAGGGAAAGAGAGGAAAGAGAAGAAATCGACGATGACAGACGCCGTAGAAGATAAATATGCAATGTACAATACACTTAGGGAGGAGGAAAATCCTCCCTATTATTTTTTGTTGGTAAATGCAGGTTGTTTTATAAATTTGGGTATTATATAATTAAAATGTAGAACAATTGTTTTTTATGTAATTCAGTATGTGCGGGTTTACTGTTTTTATAGCCTAAAAGCGTTGGTGTGATGGCTTTATGTTTAAGTTGAACAGTAATAAAGGAATAATTTCAGTTGTCCCTTTTCTTATTTTGCTAATAGCATGGATATTAGCAATGAACACGTTTGTGTCCAAAAACGAATTGAATGTTATTTTTATTACTATGCCCTATATATTTGCATTTTTCGCGATGGTTTTAAGTATATGGTTTCAGCACAGCAGAGTTTTTTATGCTGTATGCGTGATTCTTTTTTCCATTGTAATTCTGTCATCCCCAGGTAAACTGAACCAAAAAGCATTCAAAAACGGTATTTCTATTCTTATACCAATTGTTTTTATAATACTGGCCATCGTTGAAGAGAGGGGTATTACAAGTAAACATGGGCTGATTAAAGGTCTTGTATTTATAGCAATGGTACTGTTTGTTGTAATAGATTCAGGAAATGTAAGTCCCTGGTTAGAAAAGCTTAACCCACTGGAATTTGCACTTAAAGATAACGGAATTATTCAGGGTATACCGGTAATAAGTGTTTTTTCGTTTCTTATATGCCTTTTTATATTATTAACAAGATTTTTTATTCTATCATCGAATATGGATATAGCTTTTACCGGAGCCACCCTTGGTTGTATTATTATCCTGCATTTTACAAGGTTTCCTGATATTTTATCACTATTTTCATCAGCTGTGTTTTTAATTTATATAATTGCTTTGTTTGAAGCGTCATATTCTTTTGCCTTTCATGATGCATTGACCGGGCTTTTGTCAAGAAGGGCAATGGAGCATGAGTTTTTAAGAATTGGCAACAGGTATACTTTGGCAATTATTGATATAGATTATTTTAAGCAGGTTAATGACAGATTTGGCCACCAGGTTGGTGACGAAGTATTGAGAATGGTTGCATCCTGCCTCCAGAAATACGCCAGGGGCGGAAAAGTGTTCCGGTACGGTGGCGAAGAGTTTGTTATTATATTTCCGAAGAAAACCATAAAAGAAACATTGCGTATATTGGAACGCGTCAGGTGTGGAGTGCAGAGTAGGCCGTTTGTTATCAGAAGCCCCAACAGGCCTAAAAAGAAGCCAAAGGAAGAGAAGCTTCATCAGGGAGGGTCTGAAATGTTTAGGGTAACGGTAAGCATTGGAGTTGCTGAAAAAACCGAAAAAATGCGAAACCGCACAGATACAGAGATAATTGAAATGGCTGATAAAGCCGTTTACCAGGCAAAGGCAAATGGCAGAAACTGCATTGTGTATTAACATGTTGATATTGTACTAATGAAAACATTAGCTTATAACACATTGACTTACCCTATTGAATAGGGTATAATAAGATTGGATGTAAAAATGCAGAGGGAATTTGTGAGGCTGCCTGAGTTTGAAAAATGCTGGCAGAGTATGGGGTTATCAGAAGATGATATAAGAAAACTTGAGGAGACATTATGCGAAGACCCGCAAAAAAGCGATTTAATCAGAGGAACTGGTGGACTTAGAAAACTGAGATGGCCATTACCTGACAAAAGTAAAAGCAGAAGCATAAGAGTTGTTTACGTTGACTTTGTTGTATATGAGAGAATATATTTTATTACAGCATATCCTAAAAGCAAGAAGGATAATCTAACAGATGTAGAGCGAAAAGAGATAAGGAAATTAATAGAACTTCTTTCTAAGGAACTGAAAAGGAAGTGAATTTTGTGAACAATGTATATGATAGTATTATTAAGGGATTAAATGAAGCTATAGAATATGAAAAAGGTAATTTACGTAATGTAAAAACTGATCGGTTGAAAGTTGCATCATTACCTTGTTATAGAGGAAAGCAAATAAGGGAAATAAGGACGAGGCTAAATTTGTCGCAACAAGTCTTCGCAGCTGTCTTTGGCGTTTCAAAAAAGACTGTTGAAGCTTGGGAATCGGGCAGAAATATTCCACAGGGTCCAGCACAAAGAATGTTGCAATTAATGAACAAAGATGAAGATTTATTAAGGAAATATGCAATAATGGAGAGTGGGAATAATTAACAGCGAATGAGCTGGCTTTATACTTCCAGATAATCAGACCTCCCAAAGAAGGGAGGTCTTTTGTACATTCTACAGTTTTTTGGCGAAACATTAATGAATTGCGGGCTATTTCTATCTCTCAGCCATAAATAAAGCGTATCCGTATGGTTCGAGCTTTTCATTGTTAATTATACTTTTCCAGTTATCCTTGCAGTTTATGATCTGTGTTTTACCGGTATGATTTAACGCGAATATATAATCCGCATCCTTGGTCCTGCGACGTACAAATTCTACTTCGGCAGGGGTATCATATATTCTTTCAATACCCGATTCATTAACAATATCCGCCAGAAAATCGTCAATTAGCTTCTGTTCGGGTTCAGTTCCGATATAATAAACCAGGCCCTTTCCTGACTTATTAACTGTAATCGCAGGCTGACCTGCATAAAAGTCTTCTGTGTATTTACTAATGCTTTCAGCTTTTTCTGGCTTCAGGATATCACACCATTTCTCACAACGGTAATCTGTATCCTTATACCGTATTCCCATATCATGATCCCTTAAGCAATCGTAATCTGTGATAGTTGCACCAACAAGTCCTGTTAGCTTTCCAGGCAAATCTGCTTCTATATGGCATTGATTGTTCATTTCTTTTACTCCTGAACGCATTGTAAGCACAAGAATTCCACCCTGCTCAACATACTCGGTTAAGCTCTCTACCAGTTTATCACTCACCAGGAACTGTAACGGGGCTATAACCAATTTATACTTTTCAAAATTATTATTCCCGGATATAAAATCTACCGGAATATTTTGATTGTATAAACCTTTATAGTATTTTCTGATTTGATTTATGTAGTTCAACTCCGGGTGATGAGGCTGTATTTCGAATGCCCAGCTCTGTTCATAGGAGTAAAGTATAGCAACTTCGGATTCTGGAAGTGAGTTTTTAAAGTTTTCCATATGCGGTACTATTTCCTGGATAAACTTTTGAAGTTCATAATACCTGCGTCCCGGAATTCCACTATGCGGTAATATGCCATGCCAATATTCTTCAGTTCCATATGCGCATGTCCTCCACCGGAAAAACACGACTGTATCGGCCCCATGTGCAATAGATTGAGCTGCCCATAAAGCCAATTGACCCGGTTTGGGAGTTCTGCCGAGAATTTCCCATCCTGAAGGACCTGCTTGTTGCTCCATAATCCAGAATGTCTGGTTCTTTAAACTACGCATAAGATCTAAATCAGCTGCGAGCGCAGATGGCTCTTTTATTGGCTGAGGATCGTCATAAAAACCCATCGGATATTGATCGTGGCTGACAAAATCGAGGTTATCGGCCAGGTCAAAATAATCAATCAGATTGAAGAACCCCATTAAATTATGAGTAATGAACTGGTGAGGACAGATTTCACGCAATATATCAATTTGAAATTGTTGAAATTCGACAATCAGATCCGAATGGAATCTTTTCCAGTCTAACAACAGTGAGGGATTATGAGAGGTGGGTGTAATCATAGGGGTGGGAATCTGCTCAAATTTATCGTAAGTTTGGCTCCAGAAATTGGTTCCCCATTCCTTGTTTAGCTGCTCAATTGTTTTATACTTATACTGCAGCCACTTTTGAAAATGCTCCCGACAGGATTTACAATGGCATAAATCGTTATGACTGTTGCCAAGTTCATTGTCAATCTGCCATCCTATAACATTCGGGTTGTCTTTATAATGATGTGCCATTTTGCTAACTAGCCTCTTTATATGCTCTTTATAAGCAATATTTGATTGACAGTTGTGATGCCTTCCCCCAAAACCCCTTACTCTGCCTTGCGAATCAAGGGGTAGCAAATCAGGTATTTCCTCAATAATCCATGCAGGCGGGGCTGCAGACGGAGTGCCAAGAACAACACGTATATTATATTTCGCCAGAGTGTTTATTGCATTATCCAACCAATCAAATTGGAAAATCCCCTTCTCAGGTTCAAGTTTACTCCAGGAAAATTCAGCCATTCTGACAACATCGATTCCCATATCATGCATTAGTTTCGCATCTGTTTCCAGACGCTTTTCATCCCAATGCTCGGGATAATAATCGGCTCCAAATCGAATGTTCATTTTACTTCACTCCTTAATTATTCCGACAACCTTTCTTTGGCGCACTCAAACTAACCGCCATGAGATTGTCACATATTATAACGAGGCTCAAAGTTGTCTCCTGCCTCTTATAGGTAGCTAACACATATCCTGTAAACAGGCGGTGTGTCAAAATCAACCACATAGTTAAAATGGTGTGTAGAGTATATAAACATGAACAAGTGACTGTTTTACGATAATGGTTCATTCTGCATGTCAGAATCATCAACAAAATCATATCCAGTTTATCATATTGTTTTTTGCGATACAATGCTTAACGTTTTTTAACCGTTAAATTTATGTTAATTCAAACCGGTGTGACGGCAGTATAAAGACTAAGCCCCACTTATTAGCCGTATGGAGGTGAAAATACTTTTTGTAATCAGATTGTTTACTTTGTGCTGAATATTTGGGTTTTTTGTTGATTACTAAAGAAAAACCTGTTATAATAGAACGAGGTTTAAAGATTACTGATTTAGCTAAATTACAAGCATATCCTTGCCCCATTAACAGTGATACAATACTGAGGTGATTCTGATGGCAATTTCATTATTAAAAGAAATTATATCTGTTGAACAAATAGCTGAACAAAAGGAACTGGAAACACAGCAGAAGGCCAGGGAAATCATTGCTTCAGCCAAAAAGGAAGCCTCAGCCCTACTGGTAGAAAAGGAGAAAGCAGCTGAGCTTGAAGCAAAAGAAATCATTAAAGCCCAGGAAAAAAAAGCTTTAGCAGATATAGAAGATTTCCGAAATAAAATTCAAGAGGAATGTAAGAATATACGTGAAAAATCTGAATCAAAAATTGAACAGGCTGCAGATTTCATAGTTGGAAGGATTGTGAAACACAGTGATCGTTAAGATGAACAAAATAACTCTGCTTGGTATGGATTATCAACGCGAAGAGTTGACAAAAACCCTGATGGAACTTGGAGTTGTTGAAGTCAGCGAAGTAATTACCGACGATTACAGTGAAATAATTGAAAATCCGGATGTACAGGCAGAAATATCACGCATTGATGCTGAACTGTCGAATATCGATTCGTCATTGGAATGTCTGGGCAAGTACTCTCCGGTGAAGAAACCATTGTTTAAAAACCGCCGGGATGTTTTGGTGTCTGAGTTCAAGAATGTTATAAAAAATAGCGATAAGGTGTGGAATTCGGTTAAAGAGGTACTGAAAAACGAGGAACATCTTGTCGGTCTCAAATCAGAGGAGAACAGGCTTAATAATCTGCTTATGTCGCTTTTTCCTTGGAAAGATCTTAATGCCCCATTAGAATACACCGGCACCCAAAAGACGGTTTTTCAGTATGGAACAATGCCTTCCATTATTGATTGGGATTCAATTCAATCAGAACTAAGTGAAAAATTCCCGAATGCATATATTGAAAGAGTTAATATGGATAAAGATCAGCACTACCTGTATCTGATAGTTCATAAAGAAATTGAACAGGAGTGTCTGTCGTATTTACAGTCCCACGGATATAACCGGGTTACCTTTTCCGGCCTGACCGGAACGGTAGCCGTTAATATAGAAAGAATCAACAAGCGTGTCAGGGAAATATCCGAAGAACGGGAAAACACCGTAGAACGGATAAAGGATATCAGTGCCGACAGAAATGCCATTGAAATTTTGTACGACTGGCTTTTAATGGAGAAAGGACGGCTTGAGGCCACAGAAAGAATTATAAAAACAAAAAAGGTATTTTTAGTAACAGGCTGGGTTCCCGAAAGATACGCTTTGGAAGTGAAAAAAATTCTCGAGGAGAAATATATTGTCAGTGTGGAGGTCGAAGAACCTGCCGAGGACGAGGAGTTTCCGATATTGCTTGAAAACAGGGGAATTGCCGAAGCAGGCGAGCCTGTTATGCAAATGTACAGCCTCCCCCATAGCAGGGAGATAGATCCAAATACTGTAATGGCCCCGTTTTTTATAATATTTTTCGGTCTTATGTTTTCGGACGGCGGTTATGGTTTGATTTTATCTCTGTTATCCGGCATTATTTTATGGCGTTTTGAGCTGGAAGACAGCATGAGAAAATTTATGAAACTTATGTTTTACTGCGGGATTTCCACAATGTTCTGGGGTTTAATGTTTGGCGGGTGGTTCGGTATAAGTGCACTTGTGCGTTATGCCGTGTGGTTTGACATGGTCAGCGAACCCGAAAAAATGTTAAGCTGGGCATTACTTTTTGGAGTAATTCATATATATACCGGTTTTGCCCTGAAAGCAGCCAATCTTATACGGGACAGGAAATACCTTGATGCCTTGTTCGATGTAGGCTTTGTCTATGTGTTTTATACCGGGGCAGTATTTTGTCTTCTGCCCTATATACCGGCAGTAAATCCCGATAAGGTTGTTTCCCTTGTGAATATAGGCAAATACATGCTTATTATTGGCGGAGTTCTTTTGGTTCTTACACAGGGCAGGGATAAGAAGAATATTTTCAGTAAACTTATGGGTGGATTGTCCAGTCTTTACGATGTTGTTGGGTTTTTAAGCGATGTACTGTCCTATTCAAGACTTCTGGCCCTTGGCCTTGCAACAGGGATAATTGCTTCTATAATCAATGAAATAAGTTTTATGTTTGATTTCCCTATCGTTCTTAAAATTATTCTGGCCGTTGCAATACTTATTGTGGGGCACACTGTAAATTTTGGAATCAATGCTCTTGGTGCCTATGTTCATTCCTGCAGGCTTCAGTACCTGGAGTTTTTCGGTAAGTTTTACACGGGCGGAGGTCAAGCCTTCAGTCCCTTAAAAATCAATACAAAATATACAAAACTAAAATCCGATGCGGAACAGGAAATAATGCCAGTGCAAACCGCATGAGGAACAGAAAGTGGAGGTTTTTATTATGTTGGACAATATTTTTACCGGACCATTTCTTGCTTACATTGGTGCTGTTATTGCCTTTTTGCTCGCAGGCTATGGCTCGTCAAGGGGAGTTGGCCTGGCCGGACAAACAGGGGCAGGTGTGTTAACTGAAGATCCTTCTAAATTTGGTTCTGTAATGGTATTGCAGGCACTACCAAGTACACAGGCTATTTATGGATTTGTAATTGCCTTTATGATTGTTGGTAAGGTGGACAGTGCAATGACCGTTCAGGAAGGTTTAAGGCTTCTTTGTGCAGGTTTACCTGCCGGTATTGTAGGCTGGATTTCGGCCATCTACCAGGGCAAGGTTTCGGCATCAGGCATACAGTTAATTTCAAAGCGCCCTGAAGCTTTAGGAAGTGCCATTACTCTCGCTCTAATGGTAGAAATGTTTGCTATCCTGGCTCTGATAGTATCCATTTTAATGATAAGATAATATCAAAGAGTTCATATAAAAAACTTCAATTAATAACGAGAAGTTAAACAAAGGAGCGTTCCAAATGTCAGGAACAGAAAAAATAAAAGCTAAGATTCTTGAAGATGCAGAAGCCAGGTCCGGTCAGATACTGGAGCAGGCTAATGCTGAAGCACGGGAGATTATAGAAAGTGCTTTGAAGGAAGCAGAGCAGAAAAGAGCCGAAATACTAAAAAAAGCCGAATCGGATGGCATGGAAGTTTACAGGAGGATGCTTTCCGAGGCTAATCTTGAAGGGCGGAAGGAAACTCTTAAGGCCAAACAGGATATGGTAGAATCGGCATTTTCTTTGGCTATGGATAAGTTATACAAGCTTTCTGACAGTGATTACCAGAAACTGCTTGAAGATATGGCTGTCGATGCAGCCAGAAATGAAGACGGAGAAATACTTCTGTCCGAACAGGATAGAAAAAGGGTTAGCAAAGACTTTATAAAGAATATAAACAAAAGAATTTCTTCGTCCGGTAAGAGCGGAAAGCTTGTATTGTCACAGGATAGCATAAAAACCGCGGGTGGTTTTGTTTTAAGATACGAAGACATGGAAATTAACAGTACCTTTGAAGTCATATTTGAAATTATGAGATCCAGGCTTGAAAATGATGTGGTAAAAATTCTCTTTTCGTGAGCCTTTAAATAAATGAGGGATACAATGATCAAAGTTAACCAGGATAATTACGCATATGCCACTGGCCGAATAAGGGCAAGAGAATTAAAGCTTTTGGATAAAAGTAAGTTTGACAGGATGCTTGAGGCACCAAATGCAAAGGAAGCATATAAAGTGTTGGCCGAAGTAGAATACGGCATGGGTACAGATAGCACAAAAAGCGTTTTTGCATTTGAAACCCTTTTGGCCGATGAGATGAAAAAAACTTATACCCTGTTATCTGAAATTGCCCCTGACATAGAGGTGGTAGAGGCCTTTAAAAAGCGATATGACTTTTTTAATGTAAAGGTACTGCTAAAAGCTGAACTGTCAAATCAGGAAGTGCCGCCAATTCTTATTGATACAGGTGTTTATGATACTTCTGAAATAGTGCGGATTATCCGGGAGCGGGACTATGAAGAGCTTTCTCCAATTATGCATGAGGCTGTTCTTGAAGTATACGACGTATTTTCAAGAACCAGGGATCCTCAGGCTATAGATTTAATATTGGACAAGGCATTATATCAGGAGTTTTACAAAGATTTAAAAAGCATTAATAATTCTTTTGTAAATGAATTGGCTGATATAATCGTGGATACTACGAATATTAAAATGTTTATCAGGGCACGGACCCTTAAAAAACCACTGTCTTTTATCAATAAGATTCTGCTGGATGGTGGCAAAGTCGATAAGAACTTATATTTTAATAATTC